>CAYYWZ010000050.1:11431-30235 GCA_964475415.1 uncultured Saprospiraceae bacterium
AATTATCTATACAATTACCTAGGAATATTTCTCAAGGATTATAAAACTCATGGAGAATCTATTTTGTAAATCCTTAATTAATAGAAGATAGAGATTCTTTGATCTTGTGTTTTTGTTATTTTATCTAGAATCAAGAAACTTATGAATTAAGTCATCCTACAATATGTATTACTTATAGAAAACTTAATTATTAACAATCGACAAAAACTCAACTATTATGAATGCTCATGAAATAGACTATGAAATTTTCGGAGAAGAAATGCAATTTGTAGAAATAGAATTAGATCCTGACGAAACAGTAATTGCTGAACCTGGCAGTTTCCTTATGATGGATGAAGATATAGAAATGCAAACAATTTTTGGCGATGGATCAGAACAAGACAAAGGTGTCATGGGAAAAATATTTGGCGCTGGTAAAAGATTGATTACTGGCGAGAAAATATTCATGACTGCATTTACACATGAAGGAGACGAGAAAGCAAAAGTTTCATTCGCTAGTCCCTATCCTGGAAAAATAATACCACTAGACTTATCAACATTAGGTAATAAAGTTATCTGCCAAAAGGATGCTTTTCTGTGTGCCGCAAAAGGTGCAACAGTAGGCATAGAATTTTCTAAAAAAATGGGTAGAGGTTTTTTTGGAGGTGAGGGTTTTATTATGCAGAAAATAGAAGGAGATGGTATGGCATTTTTACATGCTGGTGGATACATAGTTGAACGAGATCTTAGACCGGGTGAATTTCTTAGAGTAGATACGGGGTGTCTAGTTGGATTTACGAAGGATGTTGATTATGATATAAAATTTGTAGGAGGCATCAAGAATACCATATTTGGTGGAGAAGGTTTGTTTTTTGCTACCCTGATAGGTCCTGGAAAGGTATGGATACAAACGCTTCCCATAAGTAGACTTGCTGATCGTATAATGTCAAATACAAAAGGCTATTTCGGCAAAGGAAAAGGTGAGGGTAGTGTGCTAGGTGGACTAGGAGACCTCTTAGATGGAGATGGATTTCCATTTTAATATTGGTGTATATTATCTTAGTAATTGAAATGTAATTTACCTAAGACACTCTATGAAGTTAAGGCTTGAATTTTTACCAAAGCCTTAACTTTACTGATAAATTTGTTTCTCAATAAACTATGGTCAACTCTCCTGATCTAGTTATTTCTTGATTGTTTTCATCTCTGAAGTTAAATAGAATTGGGGGAGCGTTAGCATCTTTCTGACCGATAAGGGCTTGTTGTTCTTTTGTTAGTCTACCATGTATCTGAGCTACAATAATTTTATGACCTCTGCCTTTAGCATCTTTAGTGACTTCAGGTACTGACATGGTAACTTTCATATAACCTCCATCAGGAAATGTCCAATTGACATCGTTTTTACCAGGAACCATTTGTTCTCTTAACTCAGATCTAGAGTACTTTGAGTTTGCAGTTGATGAAGAAGGATATGCTTCGAATACTATAGAACCATCAGTACTGTCAGGGTACATGTATGGTTTTAGAACATCTATATTAGAATAATCAAGAATTTCAGGAGGTGATATCTCCATAGGTTTTCCGTCTGCTCTAGCTTTTGGTATAGTCACTTTCCAGTGACTCAGATCTACATTGGGAGCGGATAGGTCCAGAAGATTTAACTAACTTAGTTGTACTACAACTGCTTGTAAACAATCCCAATATAAGGAGTAAAATAGAATTATATTTCATTAAGTATCGTTTGTGTTTGTACTAAAATTATCAATTATGAATAGATAGACTCTATGTCTTTCTGACACTTCTCAGTAATGACTCTTCTCTTTAGTTTCATGGTTGGCGTTAACTCTGCCTCACTACCATCAGTTTTACTTGGCTCCCATGGACTAGGAATAAGACAGAATTTTTTTATCTGCTCTATATGGCTAAATTCCGGATTGTATTTATCTATGATTTGCTGATATCGGCTGATAACCTGAGGGTTGGCTATAATTTCTTGTAATGAGGTCCATGAGATATTGTTTTCTTTACACCAGTTTTTTAGAGCAGGTTCAGAAGGAACAATAAGGGCAGAAACGAATTTCATTTTGTCGCCGACAACCATCATTTGTTCTATTAGAAAATCTTCTTTCATTCTATTCTCTATAGGAGCAGGGGCAACATATTTACCTCCAGAAGTTTTTAGAAGTTCTTTTTTACGATCTGTTATCTTCAGGTAAACAATACCTGAGTCACCTTTTACAAGTTTGCCTATGTCACCTGTTCTAAAATACTTCTTACCGTTTATTTCAGTGAATACTTGAGCATTTATTTCAGGCTTTTTGTAATAACCTAACATGATATTCGGGCCATGTGCTAATATTTCTCCTTCTTCAGGACGGTAGTCACCACTCTCAGTATCTATAAGTATTTCTACACCTTTAAGAAGTGGGCCTACAGTTCCTAGCATAGCACCTCCTTTTTCTAAGGTATTTACTGTAAGTGTAGGAGAGGTTTCAGTTAGTCCATATCCTTCTCTTATAGGTATTCCAGCTGCGCAAAAAACCTGCATGATTTTCACAGGACAGGGTGCTGCTCCAGTTACTACTAATCTTACATTCCCGCCAAGTGCTTCTCTCCATTTGCTAAAAATAAGTTTATCTGCAATTTTCCATTTGAATGAAGGTGACTGTTCTAATTGATAATTGTCAGTTAGACTCAATGCCCAGAAAAATAGTTTTTTCTTGACGCCAGTTAGAGCAAGACCTTTATTATATATAGCTTCATATATTTTTTCTAGTAATCTAGGTACAGTAGAAAAAACAACTGGTTTTACAGCTTGCAAATCTCCATCGGGGCCGCCTAAGTTATCTGTGCCTGTAAAGTAGATAGAGACACCCTTGTACAAATAAGAGAGCGATACAGCTCTTTCAAAAATATGGCATAAAGGAAGAAAGCTTAAAGATTTTTCTCCTCTATTCGCTTCTAAGTAAGGAGATGTTTCTAGGATAACATGCATGATGTTACGATGTGATAACATAACGCCTTTTGGTTTTCCTGTGGTACCTGATGTGTATATAATTGTTGCCAGATCTTCTGGCTTTATAGAAGATTTTATATCATCTATAATATGGGTTTCAGAACTAAATATTTCTTCCCAAAATAATCTATTGGTCTGTTTATCGAAAGTATATATTTCCTTAAGGGTGGAAACATTTTTCTTCGCTTCTTCTAGCTTGTCTGCTAGATCTTCCGCACCACAAAAAGCCATTTTTACCTCTGCTTCATTCAGGATGTAAACATAATCTTGTGCGCTTATAGTAGGGTATAGCGGTATATTGACTAGACCAGCCATCTGGGTGGCAAGGTCCATAATTAACCATTCTGGTCTATTCTTATATGATGATATAGCAACTTTGTCTCCTCGTTTCAGGCCAGATTGAACAAGTCCTGCAGCAGCTGATTCTGCCATTCTTATTACTTCAGAAGTGCTATAGGATCTCCATTGGCCCTTCTCATCTTTGCCGTTTAAAGATTTTTCTAAAGGGTGTTGAGTTTGCTGATGGTAGATTAGGTCAAATAATCTTGTAGTTTTCATGGTGTCAGTATTTTAATAGTTAGACCTAAAATATGAAATATAATATAGAGTAGAACAATAGCTAGTCATATTCTTTTTAGTCAGATATTTTCAAGACTAATTTACCTAATTTTTCTCCAGAGAATAGTCTTAAGAAGGTCGTATGGAATGATTCTATACCTTCGTAGATATCTTCTTTAGATTTGAGTTTTCCATCAGCTATCCATTGACTCATTTCTAAGGCAGCATCTTTATATCTATCAGCATAATCGAACACGACCATACCTGTCATACTTGCTCGATTTATGAGTAAGGATAGATAGTTACTAGGACCCTTTATTTTCTCTGTTACATTATATTGTGATATGGCACCGCATATTACGATTCTAGCATTTCTTCTTAGGTATACCAGTGCAGCATCTAAAATTTCACCACCTACATTGTCAAAATAGACATCTATTCCTTTAGGACAGTGATAGGCTATTTTCTCTTTGACATTCTCATTCTTATAATCTATTGCTCCATCAAATCCTAGATCATTAAGTAGGTAGTCGCACTTCTCTTTGCCACCTGCTATGCCTATCACTTTACATTTTTTTACTTTTGCAATTTGCCCTACGACACTTCCTACAGCGCCAGCGGCCCCTGATACAAGCACCACATCACCTTCATTTATTTTACCTACTTCTAATATCCCAAAATAAGCAGTCATACCTGGCATGCCTAAAGTGCTCAGGTATCTTGTTAAGGGGGCTATTGTATTATCGATAGGGAACCATCCTTTACCATCTGTTGTAAGATACTGTTGCACACCTCCTGTGCCTTGAACATACATACCCTTTTTTAGAAAAGGATGCTTATTAGATTCTATAATTTCTCCTACAGAACCTGCTCTCATAACGTCATCTAATGCAACAGGCTTGATATATGATCTTACATCATTAATCCAGCCTCTCATAGCTGGATCTAGAGAGATATAATGTTGTTTTATGAGTACCTCACCATCAGCAGGTTCTGGAATTGTATTATGTTCTAATCTCCATGTTTCAGCATCTGGTAAGCCTATAGCTCTTCTTGCAAGTTTGATTTGTTTATTCATGTCGTGTTATACGTAGGTGTGTAAATTAGGTTTAAGATGGGGAAGTTCATTCATGCTGATCATGGAAATATTGTCTTCCGAAATCTTAAATTTTGTAATAGATGTGTTTTTCATGTGAATATTAATATCAGCGGTAACATGATTATTTTCTAGATCGAGAATATCACTTATGATAGCTGTTTTTGTTCCTCCCGAAGTAACTACTAAAGTATTTTCCTTACTTGTGAAAATTTTTGGAATGATAGTTTTTACTTCTGCTTTGTAGTTTTTCCATGTATCATAGCCTGGTAATACAGAGGTTTTACCACTGACCCATAGTTTGATAAATTCATTGAAAATTAAAATTGAATTTTTTCTTTTTAAACTTGGATCACTCTTTATTTCTGTATCTAAGGTATTTATCTGTTGATTGCTAATTAACAGATTGTCATATATTTCACGCAATAATTGTGGCGCTTTATGTTCTCTTAGTTCTTGAATAATATTCATCTTAGCCGGGACTTCATTAGTTGACTTGTAAGCCTGAAGAAGAAGTGAGAGTGTATCTTTTTGCCTTTCTAGAGGACCGGTATAATACTTAGTAAAATGATAGTTATGAGTTTTGAAATATTTGCCTAGTAATGCTGCTTGTTCTCTTCCTTTGTCAGAGAGTTGATCATAATTGTCAGAAAGATAGGAGGCTTGTCCGTGCCTTACCAAGATTAAATTACCCATGCTCCAATATCTGAAATATTATTAACAAGAAAGGGTAGTAAGTCAAAAAAATTATTGAATGAATAGTTTAAATTATGAGTGTACCTTAATTTGATTTTATTTTATTAAGATACACTCCTACTGATTATAAATTATGATAATGGCGCATAGACTAAAGTTTTACATAATAGTCCTCCCATTAATGCAAGTGTAATAAGCCAATAGCCCAAGTGAATCATTATATATTTCCATCCTCTTCTTTCGAATAAACTATTGATACCTATAACAGGAAGCGCGAACATAAGACCTGCAAGAATACCGTGCAATACTCCATGTCCAAAATTTCTATGCTGGTCACCATAAGTCACCATTAATTCATTAAAAGTTTGTTGTGCTGTACTACCTGATTCCAACATTTGTGGTATCATCATCTGAGCTGCTCCTGATTGGTGAATTACTATTCCTCCGACAGTAACTGCTAGTAATACACTGAATAAATAGGAAACTCCAAATATGACTACCATATTTCCTTCTTTTAGTGATTCTTCTGTAAATCCATTTACTTTCATCCATCCTTTTCCTGTGATCATGGGCGAATAATAAAGTGCTCCTACGAGCATAGGAATTATTGCAGCTACAAAATACATGTAAAAATTAGTTGGCATAATAAATTGTTTTAAGGTTAGTAATTTTATTTTCACTTAAAATAATCAATTATATCTATACTAGAAACGTTTGCTTATTTTCTCTGAAAATTTTCAATTTTTCTTTGGCTTACATATAAAAAAAGGCATCTATTTCTTTTTCAAAATAGATGCCCGCTAGCAGTGTAGGAATTTTCTTAGAATTTTATAAATGCACCTGCTCGATAGGTTCGACCATAGCTAGGATAGCCTAACCATTGATGATATTCTTGATTTAGTATATTGTTAACGGATGTATTTATCTGTAGTAATTTTGTTATTTGGTAGGTTCCTGAAATATTAAGATCTGTCAAGATTTCATTTTCATTTAAGAAAGTATTGTTAATAGTAAAAGCTCTATTGTCTCTCATAAGATACGTTACATCTAAATGAATTTTGGAAAAGAGTGCTTGTCCTAAAGTAAGGCCTAGTTCCCAGTCAGGAAAATACACTTCATTTATAGTATTGAAATTATATAAAGAAGTAAATCCAACAGTAGTATTTTTCCACTGGTAGTTATAATCTAATGCTGCTGTAAAATAGTTCGTATCAAAGTAATGTAGATCCAATCCAAAATTATCAGTTCCTGATAGTTCATAAAAGAATCTGTTCTTTTCTAAATTATATCTTCCACTTAATAGTAAGTTATGAGATTTAATATTTGCTTTTACAGCTAAGTAGGGTGTTATGCTATAATTTGATACGAGTGTATCTACTGTTGTGAACTCTGTAAATTTATTTATCTGAAATAGATTATTAAGATCTAGCGTTTGGAAGTTATTATCTATACCTGCTTTTAGAGTAATTATTTTGTTTAGCGCATAAGACGCATCTAACTTTGGCATAATAACATTTAGATCTGACTGCTTGTAATAGCTAGCTCCTAATCTGATGTTTAATTTTTTTGAAGGTTTATACCTGAATGCTCCTGCTACATTCCATACGTTTCCAGCAATAGATGTGGAATCCTGATTGTGAGTTTGGTTATATCTATTGAAGCTAGATCGTAGTTCTATGAAATGCTTACCCACTGATTTCTCTGCACTTGCAAAAGCGTTGATATGTTGTTCTTGTATGTCCTTTTCTGAGAAAAGTATTCTATCATAATTACCACCCAAATTAAAGTTAAGCCCTATTTCTTTCATGTAATTAAGAGAAGAGTTAAGACCAAAGTTTAGATTGTTGTATGTATTTTTTAAAATATCTTCATTGGAGGGTAATTCGCTAAACATGGTGTTAAAGAAAAATCTCTTATCTCTCATATAGGCTACATCAGCATTTACTTTGATTGATTTATTGAGATTGTAACCTCCATATAATTTATGATTTGTAGACATGAAATCTCTCAACTCTATAACATTGTCATCAGCGGAAAAATAGCTACCTATAAGTCCAACCTCATACCAGTCTTCTATATTGTAATGGTAGCCATAGTCTAATTTAGGACTAGATGGATTTCCGAAACTTATATCTACAAATCCATCTTTATTATTTTTGATAAGAGGATTAGTATAGGCTAATGGCCTTAGTTCAGCACTTGGTTTTTCCAAAGCGACAATAGGAGGATCTACCTTGTAATCAAAAGATAGTTTTTTACTTCCCTTTTCTATTGGTGTAGGACTCCCTGTTACAGGTTTGTAGGTTTTTGTTTTAGCTTGAAACTTTTTAAGTACTTGCACTTCGTCTGATGGTAGATCAGGAATACTATCAGAAGTTGCCTGTGCATCAACTTGCATACTGCTAAGTAACATGATCAAAAAGAGATATAATATATTTATTTTTTTCATTTTAAGTTTGTTTTGCTTTAGCAGTTTATTTTCTAATCAAGTCGTTTTGTGGGATAGTATCCATTTCTAGAAGATCAGTTCTCTCATGCACACGTATTCTGTTTTTCTCTTCTATAAGCTGATTGACATCATCTAATTTCTTTTGTGCTTCGAGTATTATATCAGCGTCTTCCTTATAATTTTCTATAAGAGCCTCTAGAGCTGCTTTGGCATTTAAGAAATCCATATTAGAGGTGTATATGTCAGAAATTAGTAATAGACTCTTAGAAACCCAGAAAGGATAATTGGCAGAACGTTTAGTAGTTTCTAAGCACTGAAGCTCTGCAATTTCTAGTTGACCTTTATCATAAAATATTTTTGACAATAAGAAGCTAGCTTCAGCTGTCTGGTTATTGTTAGAAGACGCAACTACTTTGTTAAACGCCGCTATTGCTTGATCTGTTTTTTCAGTTTTATAAGCAGCTTTACCTATGTAGAAATAAGCAGTGGATTTATCTGTTGCTGTTGCATAGGGTAGCTCTATGAGTTTGTTACCATAAAGTATTACTGCTTCGTTTTGCTTCGTTCTGAAGGCACTTCTTAGAGCACCTAGTGTTGCTGCAAGCTTATCATCTTTAGACAATTCTTGTTGATTCAGTAAGTCATAATAGGTGAACGATTTATGGAAATCGCTTTCGTGATTATAACTTATCAAGCCAGCTTTTTTTAGAGCTGCAACATAATGATCTGACATACCAAATTGTATAACGGCATCATAATGTTCTAGAGCCTTAGTGAATTCCTTAGTAATTGCCGCAGACTCAGCTGTATAATAATGTGCCTGTAGTATATAATTACCCTTACTATTTGTGCGAATGTAGTTTTCTAGTTTAGCTATTGCATCTTTGTACTTACTGTTTCTGTAGTAGTTGTAACCACTTGTATAACTCAGGGAATCTCTGTCATACTCAGACAGTTCGATTCCTTGTTCTGAAGCAATGTCTATGTACTTGTCTGCTTGCCCTAGATCATCTATATAGATTTCTTGTAAGGCAGTCATCGCTTCTTTTTTCTGAATAGCTGATGGGTTCATATCCAGAACCTTTTCATAATAAGTAACAGCTGACTTTGTATCTCCTAGATTGTAACTTACTAGTCCAAGTTGT
Source organism: uncultured Saprospiraceae bacterium (assembly GCA_964475415.1). Classification (GTDB taxonomy): domain Bacteria; phylum Bacteroidota; class Bacteroidia; order Chitinophagales; family Saprospiraceae; genus CALCMJ01. The sequence goes on from CAYYWZ010000050.1 coordinate 20,371, forward strand.
AGGTAAGCTTTCTTTGTAAAGGGAGAACTATCATCAAAAGTATTTACTAATTTCTGATACCGTTTGATAGCCTCGTTTTGCTTACCTAGTTTCAGATATGTTTCTGCCATATCAAAGTAAGCATCATCCAAGAATTCAGAATCTTTGTTATCATCAATAAAGTTTTCAAGATTGACAAGTCTATCATAATGTTTGCCTTGTAGACCTTGAAGAACTGTAATCTGGTATAAGCTATAATCTTTTTGTTTGCTGTCTGAACTTGCAGATTTTTTATAAGCTTTTTCTGATGCCTTATAAGATCTATTATGAAATTCTGCATCTCCTAATCTAGCATAAGCATCTGTAAGCATATGTGTAGTTTCTACATCTCGATTAGGCGTAGATTCCATTGCTTTTATAGCATCGGTAAATGATTTTTTAGCTTGGGGATAAGCTTTACTTTTTATTTGGTTGTGACCTAGTATGTATTTTGCTTTAGCAGTAGATGTTTGGTCTGTATCCCCAGAGTCAAAATATTTCTCAAGTGTTCTATTACTCTTGTTGACATCTCCATTTTGCTGATAGATCTGTGCTATCCAGAAATAGGAGTCCGCAAGAATAGCTTTATCGAGAGGGTACCTTTCTACTTTTTCAAAATACGATTTTGATTCGTTTATCTGTCCATCATTATATAAGGTGCTGGCTTTATTGTAGCAAATCAGTTGATAGGCTTCTTGTAGTTCTGGATCTAGATTATCCATCTTGTCTAGGATCTTTAGCGCATTTTCGTAATCATTGCTCACATATAACACCTGTGCTAATAATTTCCTTGATGGCGTATAGTACTTAGAGTCCTTGTTGAATTCTTGTAAGGTATTTATCGCTTCTCTATACTTTTCTAACTCAGCAGAGATCTGTGCGTATTTCCATTTAGCCTCTTCTTTTTCTGCAGGACTTATTGTTGTATTGGCGGCTAGGTTTTGGAATATAGATTTTGCAGAAGTCTTATCACCTTGTTTGAGATAACAGTCTGCTAGGTGATATAAAGAGGATACTTGGTACTTATTTGTTGTAGTCGCTATATTTTCTAAAACAGGAATAGCGTCATCATATCTGTCTAGTTTATAATAGATAATTGCAAGTTGATAGAATTCCTCTACACTTAGTTTCTCCGTATTCTCTTCATAAATTTCTAAGTTATATAGTGCTTGTAAATATTGCTCTTTCGCTAGATACGATAGTCCTAGTATTTTGTATAGTTCATATTTCTTATATACTTCCTTATCTGCATCTAGAGCAGTCTCTAGGAAGCTTATGCTAGCATCGTATTGGTCTTGTGCATAATACAATTGACCTAGGTAGTATGGTGTGTAATTGCTATAAGTAGGGTAGTCCTTTACAATCTCTAGAGATTTAATAGCTCTGTCATAATCTCCTTCGAAGTAGTTAGACATTGCATAGTAATAATTGGCTGCATAATAGTATTCATTCTTCTTACTCTTAAGCTTAGAAAAACTTCTACTCGCTTTTTTAAAATCTTTCTGCACGAAGTAGCTGTAAGCTTGTCTGAAACTAAGATCGATATCATCCACCAGGTGAGAATTTTCATCTAATGCAAGCTCGTATTGGCTAGCTGCTTTTTTGAAATCATTTCTAATGTAATAGAAATCACCTAGGGCGGCATAAGACAAAGTATTCAGATAGGCATCATTATATTTGCGCGTATTTTCTAAGGTCAAATCTTCACCTATACTCTCATCCATTTTGATATGATCTAAGGCTATCAGGTAATCAGCTTGGATATAATGATCATCCATTATCGTTTCGGATTCTGGATAAGCATCTTTATAAGCACGTGCCATCTGTATAGATGAACCGTACAAGCCTTGCGAATATAACTGATGTGCGCTGGTGATATCAGCAGTAGATTGTGTATAAAAACTTGTTTCCTGAGCTGATGCATCTAGGCAAGTGGCAAAGGTAATTCCTAAAATAAGTGTCTTCTTGATATACATATTATAACTATTTCTTATATCTAACTAGTTAATACAAAAGAAATTGTATCGTAAAGTTACTAAATATATTATTAAATTGTTTAATATGTTTAAATTAACTTATACTCAGATTTTTTTCTTATATGTGATGTAATTAAGATCCTTTTCTAAGCCCTTCGCTTCTTTTTTCTATATCAGTTACCAATGGCTATTAATTCTGCTATTTATTAATAGTCTATTATAAATAACTTGTTCTCAGTAGTATAACTTTAGTTTTTTGATTTCTATTATATCGACTACTTTTATTCTTAATGATCTATTTCAGAATTAATTATAGCTGAGTTTTACTCATAAAAATTTTTGGTTCTATATAAATTTAGGTCTAGGAAATGACGGATTCAACTAGTTTTCTTTTATAGGCCATAAGATGATATAAAATATTTTTAACTTAAAGTGAGGTGAGTTAGTTGTTTCTATAAGCTCTCACCATTTTAGGAATCTAATAACGTTAATAAAATAATACTTAGAATTAAAATATAAAGAATAATGGAATCTACAAAATTTAGTGAACTATGTAAAGCTTACGCAAAAGCTCAAGATGATTTTAAAGGATTTCAAGAGAAATGCTATAATTTTTCATTAGAGATGGTAAATGAACTAAAAGCATATTACAAAATTCCTGAATCTCAATTCTCTCTCTTTAAGATTGGAGAGAAGAATGATTTTAAACTTGTACAGCCTGCGGTTATTAACGCACTCACGCTTAGACAAGATTCTATGTGGCAGTTTGGCATTGGGTTAAATCTATGTAAAGCTCCTGAATCATTGTCTCACGAGTTAATTTTGATTCATATTCTCGTGCGTAAAGATTTAGAAGGTAATTTCTATCTTAAGTATGCAAACCAAGAAGAAGAATTCAAGATAACGGGCGAAAAGAAGAGGGATTTTATTCCGTTTTTTGATTATTTACACAAAACAATCATAGATATCTATGAGCAACAATTAACGCACTTTATTGGAAATGATACAAAGCGAAAAATTGGTTACTAAATAATTAGCTTGTTGTAACAGTTCAGCACTAAGCTTGATAAAATAAATTATTGAGAAATATTTTCTCTTTGTAAAAGATAAATAAAAGCTAGATTCTGCATCAAACTACACCTCAAATTCTAAGATCGTTTTCTCGATAATATCTGCGCACTGATGTATCTCTTCTTCCGTCATAACAAGTGGTGGGGCGAATCTAATGATATTACCATGCGTAGGTTTTGCTAGTAATCCATTATCTCTTAGAGATAAGCATATTCTCCATGCTGTGTCGCTTTCTTCATCATCGTTTATGATTATAGCATTAAGTAGTCCTTTTCCTCTTACTAGGGTAACAAGGTCAGACTTGTCTACAAGTTTTTGCATCCTTGCTCTGAATACCTTTCCAAGCGCATCCGCATTTTGACATAATTTTTCCTCTTTGACAACTTCTAGTGCAGCTATAGCAACAGCACAAGCAAGTGGATTCCCACCGAAGGTAGAACCGTGTTCTCCTGGTTTAATGCACATCATAATATCGTTGTTAGCAAGAACTGCAGATACAGGGAAAACACCACCACTAAGCGCTTTGCCTAGTATAAGTATGTCAGGTTTTATCTCTGGTCTGTTTTCGCATGGATTTGTGCAGTCGCAGTTACCACAGGTAGCAAGCATTCTTCCTGTTCTAGCTATTCCCGTTTGTACCTCATCTGCTATGAACAATACTTTGTTTACAGCGCAAAGATCTTTTGCTTTTTTCAGGTAGCCTTCATCCGGAACAAATACACCAGCTTCCCCTTGTATAGGCTCTACTATAAAACCTGCTACGTTTTCTTCCTGTTGTAATATTTTGTCCAGTGCATCTAAGTCATTGTATGGAATAACGACTAAGCCTGGCAAATATGGCCCATAGTTTTTAGTGGCTGTAGGATCGACGGATGCGGAAATTACAGCAAGCGTACGCCCGTGGAAGTTACCAGAAGCAAAAATGATTTTAGCCTTGTTAGCTTCTATTCCTTTCTTCTCGTAAGCCCATTTCCTACATAGTTTCAGAGCTGTTTCTACGGCCTCTACACCAGAATTAATGGGAAGAACCTTATCGTAGCCGAAATAATCTGTTATGTATTTTTCATAGACGCCTAATACATCGTTATGGAATGCTCTAGATGTCAAGGTTAATTCTTTAGCCTGATCCGCTAATGCTCCTATGATTTTAGGATGACAATGACCTTGATTCACAGCAGAATATGCTGATAAGAAGTCAAAATATCTCTTTCCTTCTACGTCCCATACATAGACTCCTTCACCTTTCTTTAGTACTACAGGTAGGGGGTGATAATTGTGTGCGCCATGTTTGTCTTCTAGTGCTATGAGTTCTTCGGAGGAAAGCTTTGTCTGTATCATTGTAAGGCTTGATTTTGTACAAATGTAAGAGGATTTCTTTATCTCTACAACTAAGCTCCATAAATTAAATAGATAAGATCAATTCAGTCTTCTAGGTTACTTCAAGGTTTATAAGCTCTCTATGGATTTTCATAATCTGATTGATAAGACTTTGTTTGCCATTATTGTAGATCACATAATCTGATCGCTTTATTTTTTCTGATTGGTCTAGCTGGTTTTTCATCCTAGCCATAACAGCAGCTCTGTCTGTGCTATCTCTACTGATTACTCTAGAGATTCTTAATTCATCATCTGCTGCTACTGTTATAATTTTATCGAAATAGTGTTGGCTACCAGCTTCGAATATGAGAGCAGCTTCTTCGATAGCATATTTTGTTTTTTGTTCTGACATCCACCTGTCTAGATCTAAGGCAACAGCAGGGTGGACAAGCTTGTTGAGTTGTTGCAATAGGTCTTTATTACTAAAAACTTGATCAGCGATATGCTTTCTGTTAAGTCTTCCATTTTTCAGGTAGGCTTCCTCGCCAAGTAATTGCTTTACACTGGTTTTGAGTTGCTTATTTCTCCACATGAGTTTTTTGGCTTCCTTATCTGCATAGTAGACTGGAATACCCATGGTTTCGAAGATTCTACAAACCAATGATTTTCCTGAGCCAATTCCGCCTGTAAGTCCTATTTTAAGCATCAGATTTTTTGAAATTTGACATAATGAGTATATTCATTGTTTAGATGAATTGATATTGTATAGAAACCTGATTTTAAGTAGCTTATGTCAATGTTGTACTTGTCATATGACTTTGCTATAAGTCTTCCGTAAAAATCTAGAATGCTTATCTCGTATGAGCTATACATAGGGGCTATTTCTATACTTATATGGTCATCGGAGGGGTTAGGATATACATTGGTGTAAGAATTGTCATTCAATTCAATTGTGCTAGTAGACAAGCAAAAATCATGGGTCCAATCGATCTCACGCCAAGTGTCCCATAATGACAGGGAAGTGTTCGAACCAGGTATGACCCAGACGGATGTTTCAGGTCCAGCTACAGCTATAAATTCGTTTACTTCTTCAGTAGTTATAATACCTTTTTCTGTGCTTACTATATGATGTATATCCTTCGTTGCACCTATCGTTTTGTATTCTTGAGTACCGCTATCTACCCAGAAACTGAGATTTTCTGTAAATGATGGCCCCCAGTTTTCTACATAAGTCTGTGGCATGAATCCATCCACAAAAGGATCTATTGTGGAGATCGGGAAATTATGATCTATAGGGTTGCCCCAGGTTGTACAATATAGTTGGAAACTGCTGTCTATAAGTCCATCTGCAATAGCTCTGTTTTTTTCTGCTTTAAATCTGGCAAAAAGATTGTTAGCCTTTACAACTTCTCCATCAAACTGCATTTCTACATCTACTACAAAACCATCATAGCCTTCCCTTGCTGCAACATATAATGCCTCCGCTTGCTTAGCTTCATTGCCGGGATAATTATAGGACCATGCCCAGACTTCCATACCATTACTCTTGTAAGCATGCAAGAGTGTATTGTCTACTAACTCCGGCCATATGATAGAGTCTATAGATCCATCAGCTACTTTGACATAAACGCGTTTAATTCCGAGATCGCTTAAGGTGTCAGCTAGGTCAGCATGCGTCTGGTAACCTGTAATTTCTAGATGCCACAGCCAAGCACCTAAAGCATTACAATCCTGAGCTGCTAGAGTAGCTGATTGACATAAAAAAAATAGATATGCTAGGTATAGCTTCTTCATACTTTCTTACCCTTAAGTGCAGATGCAATAGCATTCTCCAAGGCTATATGCGCAAGAGGCTTAGAGAATTCATTGAGCTTTTCTACGGCTTCTAAGATACTATTTTTATCTCGTGCATTGATAGCTGCTTCTACTTTGTTCTTGAGGTACATAAGTTCCTTCTGATCCTCACTTGTAAGAATTTCTTTATTCTGTGAAATAAATTTATCCGTTGCTAAAGTTACATTGTTTGCCTCATTTATAGATTCCAAAATGGAACGTTCAGCCATGTCTTCCGAAGCTTTCTGTATAGATTCCAGTAACATTTTACCCATCTCTTCTTCGGAGATCCCATATTGGTTTTTGATTTGTACAGAGCTCTCTACACCAGATCTTTCTTCCATGGCTTTAACTTTCAGGATTCCATCTGCATTGATAACAAAATGTATAGCTATCTTAGGAATGCCCGCAGCCATAGGAGGAATATCGTTAAGAATAAATTCGCCTAGTTTTCTATTGTCCTTTACTAGATCTCGTTCGCCTTGGAAGACAGCAACTTTTAGGTTTTTCTGGCCATCTACAGAGGTTGTGTAATTTCTACCTACGGAAAGCGGGATAGTACTATTACGAGGAACAATCACATCCATAAGTCCGCCGATTGTTTCTATACCCATAGACAAGGGCGTTATATCTAGCAAGAGCAAGTCTTTGTTATTTCCAGCTAAAATATCAGCTTGTATAGCAGCCCCTAGAGCCACTACCTCATCGGGATTTACTTCTACTTCTGTTCCTATTTTTTTGTCAAAGTATGTTTCCACAGCCTTTCTAACATAAGGTACTTTTGTAGAGCCTCCTACTAATACGATTTCGTCTATATCTGTCTTTTGCTTTTTAGCATCTTTTAGTGCTGCGCTTGTACAGGCTATAGTTTTTTCTACAAGATCTTGGATAATAACTTCAAACTCTTTTTTAGTTAGATTGAGTTCTAATCCTCCTACGTTAGATTTGTAATGATCATTTGTGCTGAGATGTTTTTTCGCTTCTTCTGCTGATATTCTTAATGCCTGATACAAGGAAATATTGCTGCTAATAAGATCATCAGAAATATTATGCAATTGTATCCATCTATCTATAATGGCTTTGTCAAAATCATCACCTCCTAGGAAGGTGTCCCCATTTGTAGACAATACCTCGAATACTCCATCTGTCAATTCTAGAATACTTATGTCAAATGTTCCTCCACCGAGATCGTATACGGCTATTATTCCATTTTCCTTAGTTTGAATACCATAAGCAAGGCTTGCCGCCGTAGGTTCGTTTATTATCCTGAGGACATTAAGACCCGCAAGTTTACCTGCATCCTTAGTAGCCTGTCTTTGTGTATCATTAAAATATGCTGGAACAGTAATGACGGCTTGGTGGACCTCGTGGCCTAGATGTTGTTCTACTCTCTGCTTTAGAAATTTCAAAATCTCAGCAGAAAGATCTATAGGGGAATAGAATTTGTCATCAATTTTAATTTTCACAAGTGACTCATCGTCCGTCTCTATAATGTCATAAGAGAAGTTAGCATCTTTTTCTTCCAGATCGTTATGGGATTTACCCATAAGTCGTTTGACAGAATAGATGGTTCTTTCAGGAGAAACCATCAATTGGTTCTTAGCATGATCACCTACTAATATCTTATGATCTTGTCCGAAGTTGATGATAGAAGGTACTAGTAGATTCTGCCCTTTGGTATCTCCTACAACAGTAGGTTTTCCATCATTCATATAAGCCACTAGACTATTAGTAGTTCCTAGGTCTATGCCTATAATGACCTGTTTTTGAGTTTTTATCTTTCCTTCTTTGAGATCTATCGGTATTTTAGCCATAATAAATGCAGCTTTAATGATATTTTTAGGTGCAAATAGAATGTGTGTCATAAAATCCCACACACTATTCATTCTAAGCACAATGTATAAATGTTTGAAGACAAAAAAAATATTCTCTATTTCGTCTTAGCCGGTTTCTTTATTGCAAACACCTTAATAGCGGAATTTGTTGGTATAAAGATATTTTCGCTAGAGCAAACTCTAGGTTTTGATTCTCTAGACTGGACACTGTTTGGTGTTGACGGATTAGGTTTTAACCTTACTGCTGGTGTCATCTTATGGCCTATTGTTTTTGTTATGACAGATATTATAAATGAGTATTTCGGTACTAGGGGTGTAAAGCGTCTATCGTATTTTGCTGTGATCCTAGTATTATATGCTTTTATTATGATCTACCTTTCGATGGCAGTGAGTCCCAATGCTTGGTGGGACCTAGAGAGTGGTTTGTTGCAAACGAATAAGGTGGATAGTATGGATGCAGCTTATAATGCTGTATTTGGACAAGGCTTATGGATAATAATAGGTTCCATGGTTGCCTTCTTAGTAGGACAGATAGTGGATGTGGTAGTTTTTCATAGGATCAAGAAATGGACAGGAGAAAAAAAAATATGGCTTAGGGCTACAGGCTCTACGCTTGTTTCACAGTTTATCGATAGCTATGTTGTATTGATTATTGCTTTTTATATTGGTTCTGATTGGGATCTTGTCCGAGTTATAGCTATCGGTACAGTTAATTATTTTTATAAATTTGGGATGGCTATAATTTTGACTCCAGTTATTTATCTTGTCCATTATATTATAGATAACTATTTAGGGGAGCCACTAGCAACAAAACTAAAAGAAGAAGCAATTACACCATGAAGAATCAAATTACCGATACGATCCTAATGATAAGACCAGCAAATTTTGGATACAACCAAGAAACTGCTGTAAATAATAGTTTTCAGACGGAGGTCAGTACAGAGAATGAGTCTGATATAAGTAAGCAAGCTGTAGTAGAGTTTGATAATATGGTAAAAGTATTAGAAGCTGCTCATGTCAAAGTAATTGTAGTAGAGGATACAGTAGATCCTGTAAAACCTGATGCCTTATTTCCCAATAATTGGATAAGCCTTCATGCTAATAAGTCTATTATTACTTATCCTATGTTTGCTGCGAATAGGCGAATAGAAAAGCGAGAAGATATTGTTTCTATGCTAGAGGAGAATTATGGTTATGATAGGCGTTTTACATTTGACTTTTATGAATCTGAAGATAGCTTCTTAGAAGGTACTGGTAGCATGGTGCTGGATAGAGCTAATAAGATAGTGTATGCGTGCATAAGTCCTCGAACTAATATCAAGGTTCTAGATAAGTTTTGTGTGTTGATGAATTATCAGAAAGTTATCTTTCATTCACTAGATGATGAAGGAGAACAAATCTATCATACAAACGTGATGATGGCCATGGGATTAGACTATGTGGTGATCTGTCTAGATTCAATTGCAGACCCAGAAGAAAGAAAAATTGTAGAAGCAAAGTTTGCTTCCACTAATAAGTATATTCTAGATATTACGACACAGCAAATGAATCAGTTTGCTGGTAATATGATGCAAGTAAAAACCACTAAGGGAGAAGCTATTCTTGTGCTTTCACAAGCTGCTTATAACAGTCTTAAATCCAGTCAAATAGAAAAACTAGAATCATTTAACAAGTTGCTGCCTATTGACATAACAACTATAGAAAAATATGGAGGCGGTAGTGTAAGATGTATGATGGCAGAAGTCTTTTACTAAGGCTAATATTTAATTATATTATGAATGATTTGAAATTAGTTATTAAAATTGGACTTTTATT
>CAYYWZ010000051.1:0-29425 GCA_964475415.1 uncultured Saprospiraceae bacterium
TACTTCTGAATATCCCTAATTCACAACGTTTATTGTTTGTCCATCGTAGAATGCTTTGATATTTCGTACTAGTCCATCTAATAGATTTTGTCTAGATTGTACATTAGCCCATGCTTGATGCGGCGTTATATAGCAATATTTTGATGAGCATAATACATTCTCATTTACTGGTGGCTCCTCACTCAGCACATCCAAAAGTGCTGCAGCTATAATTCTATTTTCTAGCGCTTCATACAAGTCTTGCTCATTAATAAGTGGTCCCCTGCTAGTATTGATCAGAATGCAATTTTCTTTTAGCTTAGATAGTAATTCTTTGTTTATTATTTTTTTCGTTCTATCTGACAGTGGCACATGTAAGCTTAGCACATCAGATCGCTGTAAGAGCACATCTTGACTTACATATTCTACTTCGTCATTTGGAAATCTCTCTGGATACTTGTTCAACGCGATAACTTCCATTCCCATAGCTTTACCTACTAGAGCTACACTTCGTCCTATATTTCCATACCCCATAACACCTAACACTAAGTTCTCTAGGGCTGGTATCGTATGATCGGTAAAACAAAAATCTTCTGCCTTACTCCATCTACCCTCTCGTACATCCGCATTATAAGCAGCTACCTTATTAAGGTAAGAAAGTAACATAGCAAAAACATGTTGTGTTACAGAGGCTGTACTATAGGCACTGACATTAGTTACAACTATATTATACTTTTTTGCTGCTACTAGATCCACGTTATTATATCCTGTTGCTGCAACACAGATTAACTTTAACTTAGGCAGCTGACTGATAAGCTCTCTAGTGAGTATCGCTTTATTACTAATAATTACTTCAGCATCTGTGCAGCGATCCAAAATTTCAGAAGGCTTACTTCTCGGATAATATTGTATATCTCCTAGTTCGTCTAAGGTAGACCATGACAGATCACCAGGATTCAAGGTATAGCTATCTAAAAATACTATTTTCATTTCAGGCAACTTATGTTGTTAAAACAGAGGACTTAATATATCTATCTTGTTCTGCAAGATATAATGCTCTGAGCTTACTTATCAACGGTAAGACTCTACCTTTGTTAATCTTGTCATCATCTAACTGAGTTACAGGAACGAGAGGCTTAGTTGTACCACAAAGAAAAGCACCTTCTGAACTAAGTACTTCTTTGTGACTTATAGGCCTTATCTCAACATTCATAACTCCTTCTGCTAAGCTTAGTATTTTCTTTCTTGTTATTCCATGTAACACTCCTGTAGAACTAGTGATCAATGTTTTGTTCTTTATTACAAAAAAGTTAGATCTAGAAGATTCCGAAATCATATCTTCTTTTACAAATAACAGATCGAATGCACCTTCATCATGTATACGCTTTTGGTCTTTGAGTACATAAGAATAATTCAGTGTTTTTATTTTCGGCACATCGCGAACATAATCTGCTGTAATAAGCTTAACACCATCTGTAAATAATTTTGGATTATTTTCTTGAAGGACATGTTGTAAAATAAAAAAATTAGGGTTAGTAGACTGGAATCCACTTTCTGAAAACCCACCCGTTAGTACTAATCTAACACCAGAATAACCTACTCTATTTTTTGCTATAAGCTGGTCAATAAAGCTAAATATTTCTTCTTTGTTATAAGGTACCGCTAGATCCATTGCTTTAGCAGAATTAAAAAAACGATCTATATGATCTTCTTTAAAAACAGGAACACCATCTACTATTTTCATGAAATCAAAAATCCCATAACCTCTAAGCATACCTAGGTCATAAGGCGTCAGCGTTTTATCTTCCTGATTATAAAAAGCACCATTAAAAAAGTAATGTTCTATTTTATTTTGAATTGAGGCTCCAGTCATATTCGTTATAAGTTATACTCGCATTTTTGTCAATAGGGCTAGTTGCATATTTATTAAAATAGCTAGGCAAGTCACCAAAATCTTTAGCGTACCATTCGAAGATCTTAGAAATTACAGCGGACCTATTAGATAGCTGGTTGTATTTAGGATTATTTATAAACGCTTTAGTGCTGCTATCTAATAGACTATTTAGGTTCTTTGCTGTATAAGCCTTATTCCCAAGTGGTGGACAAGACTTCGCAGCGCAATTGACTGCAAAGTGAATTCTAGCATCATTAAACTGAGGACGAATAATACCGTTCTCTATATCATTAAGACTATACGTTTTGCCTCCTAGGTCTATCCATTTTTGATCCCATGGTTTACCACCATATAGATCCTTAATACTTTTCAGAGGACTATTTTCTACAATTAATTTTACTGTAAATACATTGTAAGCATTTATCCAATAAGCTAGTTGTTCTTCTTTTGACCAGTCGCCCCCTGGTGCTACCTGAGCTAACTGAGCTACATACATATCCATAATATTCTGAGCTCTAGCCATACCAGCATAGTCTACACCTCCTGTATCATCTACATATTTCTTAAGGAGATTATCCCATAGTGAATGATCAGGTCTATCTAAGATTCTATCCTTCTCTGGCTTAGCAACTCGTCCTATTTCTGGACGCGGCTGAGATACAACCTCATCCTTAGCTGGAACTTTTGTACTGGTGGCTGGAATAGTAGTAGTCTCTACTGTTTGTTTACTAGGAACAGTGGATACCACATTTTCTTTAGCATCTTTTACCTGATCTTTTACTTCTTTCTTCTTGTCTTGTAAAACAGAATTCGATTCACTAACGACCGCTTTGGCTTCATTGGTCTTGTTACTAGTGCTTTCTTCGATTTTAGATTTCTGCTTATCTACTTCGACTTGCCATCTCGATTTTGCAGCAGCTACTTCTTCTTTCCCTGACATAACTTCATCCTTATTATCCGCCATCACATCTGCTGTTTCTGTTTTAATTTGTTCCTTAGGATTAGCTTCGGATGTTTCAGGTTCTTTTGTTTCTGCTGGATTAGTTTTTTTCGAATTGCGATCTACAAGCTCTTTACTTTTTTGATCAGCAAGTTCTGTATTATTATTGACTGATTTTTTTTGTTGCTTTGCAGCGCTGTTACAGGCAATACTGAATATTAAGCTTGTAAAAATAATGTATCTTAACATGTTATAGTTTTTTTATGACAACGCACTATTAAAGGTAATAGGTGCAAAACAAATGTAAATAGATTCCTTATGTTTTATCAAGGACAATTTACGACTAATAAATGTGAGTCTACATCAATCAATAAAAAATCTCTACTGATACTATTAGAAATAATATTTCTTCTTCTCTACAGATCAAAATCCAATCTCAAAGAAAGATTTCTAGGCGCCGCTAACAAACCCGGACGCAAGGTATACTCCTCATTTAACACATTGTTAAGCAAGATCGAAAACTTAGCAAACTTATATTTATATCCTATTCTTGCATCTATCTTCTGGAACCCATCATTATTATTTCTCCTGTACAGATCTATAAAACCAATATTATTCAGCAAGCCATCTATAGCAACAATTCGCGAAGTATAATTATAAGCAAGACCTACAGAAAAGTTATCTATAAATGCTTCGATATCTATCTTGAAATTATGTCTGGTTCTATATTTTAGGATATTAATATCTTCAGAAGAGCTCTGCCTTATCTGCTCCGTAAAATCTCTATACTTGGGATCTATAAAGGTATATCCACCTGTAATATTTATGGGAACATTTCGGATTTGTGATCTAGTCCCTATATCTATTTCGAATCCTTTTATATCTGTATCTCCTACATTGATGGATTGGAATCCAGATATACCATCAATATTTGCAAGTGTAAATTCGGTCATATCCTGATACTGGGACCAAAATATAGATAGATCCACAAAGCCCTCAAAGCTAGAAATCTTCACACCCTTTTTGAGACCAATCTCAGCAGTCCACCCTCTCTCCGATCTCAATTCTGGATTCGGAAATATAATAAGACCACTAAAGTTAGTCGTTATAAATTTTTCGGTGATCGTAGGAAATCTATAACCTTGGCCAAAAGAAGCTCTCAGAAAACTAAGTTTAGCCAATTCTAAATTTAAGCCTGCTCTCGCTACCGTATTGCTTTCTTTGCTCAATCCTCCTGGGACAGTTATACCAAGAAATTCTTCTGGAGATCTAAGTTTATTGTTCTCTGTTCGAGCTCCTACACTGACGGTCAACTTATCCATAAACTTTTTTTCTAATTGCAGATAAGCACTGTAGTTTGTCGAACTAATAAGCGTGTCTCCGAAAAGTTCTGAATCAGAAACGATATGATAATATGTTGCACCGGCTGTAATACTTAATTTCTTTTCTTGGAAGTTCTTAGAAAACTGATATTCTAAATAATAGTTATCTGAACTGTTAGATTGGTTATTATTGTTATTGTTCTCGATGTAATAATACCTACTTAGTAGCTTGTGTTTATTCCCTCGTTTGTCAAAGTGAGTAAGCACTGGATCTATATAGTACCTACGTGAATCACGTTCTGACTCAGATCCTGGAAAGGCTTGATAAGCGCCTACTCCACCATTATTCCAGATAAAAAAGTCGGCACTGTTAGACTTATTATACATGGTATTCAAGGTGAGATTAGTTCTATCAGTAAATCTATATCTCAAATTTGCGCTAAGTCTTCCTCTATCTGTAAAAGAGTTCTCATAGATACTGTTCGTACTACTAAGCATAGAACTGAATACTACATCCAGCTTCTTTACCTTTCTTTTGTGTAGAATATTTGTCGACACGGTATACGGACTTTCTGTCCACCATTGCTTCCGCTCATCCTGAGGAGACATAAAATGTCTATATGCTACACTTACTTTAGTAATAGGTTCTGATACAGCATAGCCTGTTCTTACATTGATTACCCCATTAAGAGCTGCAGATCCATAGAGAACAGAAGCTGATCCTTTTATAACTTCCACTTGAGATATATTTTCTACAGGTAGATCATTCCAGTTAGGTCTTCCTGCATCTCCTTGTAAGGCTGGCATGTCATCCACTAAGAGTAAAACTCTACTTCCCGCTCCATAAGAATAACCAGAACCTCCTCTTATATTTACCTGTCCTTCTATCATCTGGACTCCAGGAATCTTATCTATTGTCTCATCTAGGGACTGGCCGTTCGAGTTAGTAATAAGTTCTGGTGTAATAACATCTATAGACACGGTAGCTTCTGCAAGTCTTTTTTCATATCTAGAAGAAGATATAGTAGCCACATCTAGTAGGGTAAGCTCAGCTTGTAATGCTATAACTAATTCTTTAGTAACATCTATAGAGTCTATGGAAATATCAAGTTCCTCGAACCCAACATACTGTACCCTTACCATTTTGTCACCCTGAAGATTTATTACAAACTTCCCTTCTACGTCTGTTAGTTCGATTGACTTATATTGATTTCTGTCAGAATCAAGTATTCCAATTGTGGCCGCTATAAGAGATTCACCTGTTTCTCCATCTAAGACCTTCCCTGACAATTGCTGTGCTTGTAATAAGACAGAATTCAGAGTTAGTAAGCATATGATAAAAAATGAAATCCTCATAATGCAGTCTATTATTAGGACTAGAAATTACAAAAAAGTAAGTATTATTCCTCTTCTGAGTAGATAATCTCGTCTAACATGTCCAGATCGAGTAACTGTTGTTCTTCGGAACTTATACTGAAGAAACCTAATATACCACCTGAGGCCTTAGCTACATGCTTAGCAAAACTTGTATAAGACTGATACATCTCTGCAGCAATCATAGGGTGTAATTTTGCTAGAATAGGATTTAGTTTATTTAAATTGCTGGATATTAGGGCCGTTCTTTCTTCCTTATTTGTGGACATAGAATCGATCTTTTTGTCCAATTTCTCAGAAAATTCAGCACCTACATCCTCATAGAAACTATGTAATACTTTAGAATTAGCATAGGATCTTATATGTGTCAATTTCTTAGCCCATGTTGTTTCTTCTTTATCTATCTCTCCGTCAGCACCAGCTATGAGAATGGTAATATCAGCTATAGCATCCTTTAATTGTTGGTATTCTGTGTCTGTAAGTGCAGTAAAATGATTTTCCATTGTTGTAATTCAAATTAGATCGCAAATATAATTTTTAAACTTTTAAAATCATATAACTGCTAGAGAAAGCTATGAATTTATATACTGGATGGAAAGCTTAAGTACTAGCTTGCTAGATAATAGACTCTTGATTTTGTAAATTACTTACTTGCTTATGCGTTAACAAAATCTCTAAGCACACATGATATTTATTTGACATACTAGAGAATCCACCTACCGCAGAATACCCAAAACGGCTAGATTAACAATAAATAGGTCTACTTCTGCTACTAGAAATTTAACTTAATAGATGCACTTGGAATAATAGGTAATTGGTTTACTCTTTCATATCTCAGTCTATCAAAAAAGAAGATATTCTCTCTATCATAAGCATTCGTTACACTGGCTACAACTTCTATATTAGCTCTTTTGGATAGTCTATGAATGTAAGTCGTAGAAAGATCTAATCTATGATAATAAGGCAATCTACCAGAGTTTCTATCTTCGGAAAATAAGATTCCTATATTGTCAGGGTTATCCGTCAAATAATCTGTCCCTACACCCTCCAGAAAAGGAAGAAAATTATAGAATCCTTGAGTCTTAGTAAACGGAAAACCTGAACCCATATTCCATCTCAAACTAACTTTCCAATCTCCACTTTCTTTTAGATCATAAGAAAGAAGTGCATTTACATTATGCCTTCTGTCGAATACCGTAGGATAAGTCTGCTCGCCATCGAATCTATTAACATATCCATGAGAATAGGTCGCCCACAAGTACCATCTAGGGATATTATATTTGACAGAGAAATCAACTCCATATGCCTCACCTTCTTCTGATGAATAGTCCGTATCTTCTGCAGAGATCTTATTTCTGTTTACAATTACTAGCTGAGGAAAATTCTTGTAATATCCTTCCACATTGATTTGTAGTGCTCGGCTTACATCATACTCAAATCCTAATATAGCATGCTGAGATTTCTGTAATTTGGACTCCGTAAAACCTCCATTGTGAGAGGTAATTGCTTCTTCTGGACCAGAGAGAAAACCAGTAAATAAATTCACCACATCTCTCTCGTTAGAAGTACTTATTAAGTTCTGCGTATATACACCTCCAGCTCCCTTAATCCTTAAGGCATCTGTTACATTATACTTAAAACCTAATCTAGGTTCTAGTGACAACTCACTTAACGAAGCATAATATTGCAACCTTATAGAAGGTTCAATGATAAGGTTTCCTAAGATCTGCTTGTACTTAAGGAAACCAGAAATCTCTGTTGTATTCTGAAACTGCGTTAATACTAAATCGAATGGATTAGTAAAGTTAAATTCTGTCCTGATACTTTTGACATCTAGACCGTACTTTACCTCATTGTTATTTCCAAAAAAGGTAAAGTCTAGACCAAGATTATACTCTCGTATCTTACTTGTTCGTGGATCTTCATCAGCTTCTTGTAAGGCTGTCTCATAGCTAGTAAAACCAATAAGACCATTCATCACCATACTACTACCAGTAGGCAAGAGTGTAAAATCTAATCCCCCACCAGTATTCTTCCAATCAATATCTGCGATACTAGGATTGTTATATCTATCTGTAAAATTAAATCCAAATAGATTGAATCTAGATCCATTTTCTGTTACGAAAGATAATTTGCCATAAGTATCCTGAAACTGAAAAGGAAGTCCTAAGCTATCATTCACACTTGCATAATCATATAAGCTCTGCGAAGTTTCATCTATAATAGATCGTTTAGTTGTCAGTACAAAAGAAGCCGCTCCACCATTTTCTTTAAGCTTTATAATCGGCCCTTCGACTAGCGCCTTCACCATAAAAGGAGATGCTGATAGCTGACCTGAGAGATTTTTCTTATTGCCTTCTCTCGTTGTGATATCTATGATGGCTGATATTCTTCCTCCGTGCTCCGCACCAAATCCACCTGTAAGTACATCTACATTTTTAATTAACTCTGTCTCGAAGATGGAGTAAAACCCTATGGAGTGAAAAGGATTATAAATCGTCAATCCATCAAGTAAAATCTTATTTTGTACCGGCGAACCTCCCCTAATGTATAATTGCCCACCCTGATCTCCCGTGGAAATGACTCCAGGAAGTACCTGTAGGTATTGTACTATATCCGCATCACCACCTGTAGAAGGTAGTAACTTTATATCTTTCTGCGAAACCGTAAGTTCAGATATCTGAACCTCAGAACGAGCTTTTTCTCTACTAGCCGATATATCTACAACACCTAGATTTACGCCTCCTTCTAGTAAATATAGTTTCTCATAAGAGATAGAATTCTTTTTCACAATTACAGGCTGGGATAATTGGTCAAAACCAATATAAGTTGCTACAATATTATATTCTCCTATCGGAACATTTGTAAAAGTGAAAAATCCATTGATATCTGTTGTTGTTCCTATATCTGTGTTTTCGAGTATTACTGTACCGTAAATGATGGGTTCACCTGAATTATTATCATATATATTTCCCCTTATCGTTCCCGTCTGGCCATAGGATATAGCGGAAACTAAAAACATTAGAAGATATACTATTCCAAAATTATATATTGACTTATGCATCTATCTTAACTTATGCCCGCAAATGTATAGAAAATTATCTTGTCAAAAGCGCATAATATGTCTTAAAAGCTACAAGATCAAAGGAATACTCGCTTAACCGGAAATATAAAATTTAACCTTAGGTAGTATAGATCTAACGCTAATAGACTAAAAATCTTCAAAAAATCTTCTTGCATTTCTATTAAATCCATCTCTAGCCTGTGTTGCATCGACTGTATTGCCTACTCCTGCATTAGGATCGTTACCATACAACTGGACCTCCCAACTAGGATTATTGACCTCGAGTCTACAAGTAGAATGAAGCAACTCGTAATCATTTGTAGATAAGGTAGGATTATAAAATAAAAATTTAACAGCAGTCTGATTAGTTACGGGCATAAAATTATATATCCATATCTCATAAGGAGGAGCTGTAGGTTCATCCTCCACGGTAACGATATCATCCGGCTTTCCATATCTGAGGAAAATCCTTCCTCTATCTGTCTCGAAACCAAATCCTCTTAGGTTACTCTGATAGGTATTATGTACAGCATCGGCAACTTTCATATACTGCTCGCACAGACCTTCTGGATCTACGCTAGATTGCTCCGTCCAGTAGCGATACAGAAAATATCTCTTAGGATTAAGTTTTTTTCCACTTATCACCTCATTTAATATATCTACCCTATCATTTCTTACTTGAGGAGCAATAGCCTTAAGCATATATTGCAGTTCTTCTCTTGTTTTCTTATGTACAAATGAATTATCAAAATCTTTATTATAAGTAGAAACCGATGTAAAATCGCCGTACGCATTACTTATAGTTAGTTCCGCTTGCTTAGAGGAAAGTACTTCTTTTTTCTTATTTCCTATATCTACAGAAATATAGTAATCATTACTCTTAACATCCTCTATATCAAGATCAAGAATGAGCGGTACATAGGCATTAGGGGATATCCTTTTATACCTTTGTTTGATGAGCTTTCCTACTGAGCCCATCTTTCCTTCATACAGGTTTACGGAGGCGAATAGGTCTTCACTCGACAACTCATTTACATTATATAACTCCGTATAGCAGATCAGACGTTTCTGATTTTTAGAAAAGTTGAAAGCCACGGGCTCAAGACAAACATTATGCTTTACCAAGCTACTGTCCCCCTTAGGTGCTAATACTGCAAGAAAAATATCAGATTGATGGAATTTTTCGTTCTGGTATGCTACATCGATATTCTTACTAAAATCGAATAGCTTAGTCCGATCAATTAAATCGATGATTTCTACTCTGACCGTGTAATTGCCGTCATCTAACTGGAATCTTTTCAGATCTATGATATCTGAATTATTATCCGCAGCTAGTAAGAAGTGGTATTTCTCTGCAATAATGACTTTCTCTTCACTACTTATAATAATGAGCGATTCTATCTCTTTATTGGACATAGAATCTCGAGACAAGCTACCGTTTACAATAAAGCTATATACTTCTATATAAGGAGTATTTCCAGCCAAGTAAGACTTGAGAATAATATCAGCCTCTATTGCACCTAACTGCACAGTAGATATGCACATAAATAAAAAGAAAAATAGCAGATTTTTATTTTTCATCCGACTTAAGACTTAATAATTCAAGTTCGTTTTTTCTGATTTTCGTCTTCAGCAATAATGTATCGCCTCCCAAGTGGGAGACAGTATAACGAATAACAGGTTCTACATGTTGAATTATCACACCGTTTTCCACGGCATATGTCGTCCTAACTGTATCCCCTTGTATGTTAGTAATAAAAGATCCATCTGAATTAATCTCAAAAAAGCCTCCTCTCAACAAACTAGTTTTCTTACCGTTCCTCTTAGCCGTGGACACTTCCCATAATCCGTAGATATCTTCTTTGGCAAAAGCCGTTGGCTCTTCCTTACAAGACGTAAGTAGCAGCAACAAAACCGACAAGGGTATTATTATACATTTCTTAAACATAGGATGTCAAATATAATTATATTGCCACTATTAAACCCGACTTTGGATTATAAATTCTAAACGAAGCTTGAAAGAGATTGAAAAAGAACGCTTAAAATTGAGACAAATGCTTTCAGATAATAGAATAGATCTAATATCATTCTAAGTTTATAAAAAAGAAACTTTTTATGTTACAGCATTATTATATAGATAGATGAGAAATTACTATAAACTACTATTGACTTGCGGTTTAGCAATTGTGATCTGCACATTTACTAAAGCACAATCCTCTAGCAAAAAGGGACTAGATGCTGATCAGATAAGAGGAAGCCTCAGGATAGAAAGGACCTGTTATGATGTAAAACATTATGATTTGGATATCGCCTTTGACATAGAGAAAAGAGCTATTCAGGGAAAAGTTGATATGACTTTTGACTTTACAAAATCTGATTCTATACAGATAGATCTATTTAGAAATATGCAGTTAGACTCTGTAGTCTATAAAGGCCAAAGATTACCATATAATAGATTATATGATGCAGTATTTATAGATGCATCGAGGCTAGAAAATGAGGCAAGTAACATGGTAAGCATCTATTATCAGGGTATCCCTATACAGGCAAAAATGGCTCCATGGGATGGTGGATTTGTATGGGCTAGATCTAATAATGGAAATGAATACATAGCTGTAGCTTGTGAAGGAACTGGTGCTAGTCTGTGGTGGCCTAACAAAGATCATCTATCAGATGAACCCGATAGTATGGATCTGCATTTTACAATTCCCCAAAACCTAGACTGTATTTCTAACGGAAATATGATCTCAGAAAAAAATATCGGGAGTGGACGAAAACGTGTAGACTGGAAAGTTAGCTACCCTATCAACAACTATAATGTTACCTTCTATATAGGTCAGTACGAGCACTTTCAAGATAAATATATATCCTTTGATCGGGATACCTTAGCTATGGATTATTATGTTTTCCCAGAAAATCTAGAAAAAGCTAAAAAGCATTTTGCTCAGACAAACAAAGTACTAGAAGCTTATGAATATTACTTTGGTAAATATCCTTTCTGGGAGGATGGATTTGCAATGGTAGAATGTAGTTACTTAGGCATGGAACATCAGAGTGCTATAGCATATGGCAACCAATATCTAAGAGGTTATATGGGCGGTATGATTCCATCTGATATGAACTGGGATTATATTATTGTACATGAGACGGGTCATGAATATTTTGGTAATAGTATAAGCTGTGAGGATCATGCTGAGATGTGGATTCATGAATCTTTTACAACATACATGGAGGCCCTGTATGTAGAATATACAATGAGTTATTCTGATGCAGAAAGGTACTTACAATCTCAAAAGTTCCATGGCAACAAAGAGGCAATAATAGGTCCTATAGGCGTAAATCATAATGACTGGGAGCACTCTGATCATTATTTTAAAGGATCCTGGATATTACACACGCTAAGAAATTCTATAGCAGATGATTACTTATGGTTTAAACTATTAAGAGGATTCTATGACAAGTACCAGATGAGTAATATTAAATCTGAAGCATTCTTTACCTATGTCAATGAAGCTACGGGTAGAGATTATAATAAGTTCTTCGAACAATACCTATTCAACCCAGATATCCCTACTCTAAGCTATAGGCTAAAACAAATGAATAGTGATCTACTAGTCAGTTATAAATGGGATAATTGTGTAGATGGATTTGATATGCCTATATCCATTTTTTCGCTGGAGGAGAGGATAGATATACAACCTGTATCCAATAATTATAATGATGTTATTCTAAAAAATACAACATCCGATGATTTCGAATTCGATCTAAAAAAATACTTGATTAGAGTAGAAAGAATTAAGTAATATTTAGTTCGGTATCACCTTAGAAATTTGACGGTAGTTTATGCTATAGTATAAGCATACATATGGAAACTATATTATGTGAAAATAGGAAGCTTAAATATATCGGTTGTGAGAGATGTGCAGTACGACGAAGGAGTATTCCGTCATGCTCGCTATTTATATTTTCGCCTTTACTTTATAGATTTCTAGATTGACTTCAAAGTTTAAGTAATGCTAATCCACCAACTTTCATAAGTTTCTGAAGAGGATTCTTAATCTTATCTTTAAATATTGAAATCAAAAATAGAGGCTATGAAATTAATTTTGTGCTAAAACCAAAAAACGTTTATAATGAAGAATAGAAAACTCAATGAAATATGCCTCATTCATGATCATATGTATACAATTCTTTATTAACATAATGACAAGTACAGCACTGATCTTATGTCTTTCTATATCAGCATCAAGTATTTTGCACGGCCAAAGCTGTACCATTTGCAGTCAGCATGATGTAGGTACTTTCGTTGGTGATCTATCAGGACATGTCATGATCAGCGGCTCAGATACAACTAATCTGGATGCTCTAAATGACAATCTTGACGTATCTTTTCTTGCTTTTTGGAGCCTTACTATTATTGATAATCCAGTACTGACGGATATGAGTGGCATTGCTACACACTCGCAGGTACTAGCTCCAATCTCGAGGGATTGCCGATCACTGACTTTATGATTAGGGACAATCCTTTATTGGAAGCTATCAGTTTTACCTTACTTGGAATTGTACCCTCTTTTGAGGTTATTAACAACCCAAGTGTTGGTTCCATAAATCTTCTTAACCTAGCTGTTTCTGCATTGACAATAGAAGACCATACTGCACTTGTAGATCTAGTGCTTGGAGAATCGTCTAGTGCTGGCATCTTGATTATTGATGCCAATCCATCTTTGAAACATTTGGATGGTCTGTCTGGATTAGTACCAGGTAGCATTGAGGTTACAAAGAATAGTCAGTTACGTTTTTACTGTGGACTACGTACTGTGATCTTGGACAACAATGATGTTGGAATTACGAACAGTGGAAATATCATAAACCCTACAGAAGAGGAGATCCTACTTAGAAGGTTCGTGCGGCAATTTTGTCAGAGATCTGATAGGGTAACCTACTTTAATGGAGGCATTAGTTGGAGCGGATGATCATGATTTCATCTATGTAGAAAGAGATAACACTATTGTGTCTACCACTACATTTTTAGGTACCCAGAAGCATACTCTTGTCGTCCGTCCTCAAGTAACTCTTACGTTTGATGCACCATTCACTAATGAAGGTATTGTCATTAATCATAGAACTCTTGAGATGATGACTGGTTCCCTCTTTACCAATTCTGGAGCTTTTGTCAATACGGGATCATTGATAGCAAATTGATTGACTTCATTAAAGAGGTTGTTTTCTATGACAGATAATAGAATTGGTCATGAATTAGTACGTTAAAGCGATTTTAGTGAAATATAACGGTTTTTGTATCGATCGTCTCCGAGGTACAAGGATATGATCTGATGATCTAATGTTATACACTGATTTTACTTTATATAATACTTAGGAATTCCTTTGGACTTAATACAGGAATTTGAGACTTTTTAAAATCCTTCTTATTTCTTGTAACAATAACTTCACAAGAATTTTCTAAAGCTATAAAATATTGGATTCCATCTTCAAAATCCTTAAACTCATCACCAAGAGAAAGTTCCAATATTTTATCATTGAATGACGCTACTTTCACCAACGTTTTAAACTTTCTTAGTGTGTTTCTGACTTTAGAAAATTTCATTTGTTCAGACAATATGTAATGAGTATTGGCAAATGACAATGTAGAAACATACAGCTCAATTTTATTATCTAATGCATAAGTAAAAAAATCTTGACTATTCTCATAAAAATTAATTCTTTGCCCAAGTATGTCTATTATAATGTTCGTATCTACAAATACTTTTTTCATTATTTATACTTTTCAGTTAGATATTTGGCATAAGATTTTTTGTAATCCTTTTTTTCATCCAATGTTATAACTCCTGTTAAACTTTTAATTATTGGATTTACTTTTCTCTTTTTAGATTTATTAGTCGTGACCGCTGAAAGATAATTTTCTATAAGCTTTGATAAACTTGTATTTGTTTCTTTGGCGTAAAGCTTTGCTTGTTCTATTACTTTTGAATTTAGTTTTAATGTGAGTTTCGAATCCATATTATTTTTTATTTATACGTACAAATATACAAATTTAATACGAATTTTTCAAGTTCCATCTTATTTGTGGATAACTCTGTAATACGTGTGATTACATAAGTAAATTAAAAACAAGGCTTCAACTCTAGCCAAAAAAAAAGCCTCTAAAAAGAGGCTTTAATATTATTTCTTAACGTATTTTCTTTCTTTAATCTTAGCTTTCTTACCTACAAGTTCTCTTAGATAGAATAGTTTAGCTCTTCTTACTTTACCTCTTTTGAGGATATCTATTTTGGTAACGTTCGGTGAAAATAATGGGAATATTCTTTCCACGCCTACTCCATTTGATATCTTTCTTACTGTAAAGGTCTTAGTACTACCTGTACCTTTAATCTGGATTACATCGCCTTTGAAGATTTGAATTCTTTCCTTTGCTCCCTCTACAATTTTATAATTTACAGCTATGTTATCTCCAGGTCTAAAGTCCGGAAGTGAATTTTTAGCTGTTAAGTTCTCGTGTACATAATTAATCTGATCCATACTACATTTATTTAACGGAGGGCAAAGATATACTTTTCTTCATTAAATACATACTATTAATATATATAAATTTCTACCGTAGTAAGGTTATATGACCTTTGATGGTTTCCATTTCTCCACGAGGTCCTTCATATTCGGCCTGGTAGACATATACACCATTAATAGCTAGTTCTCCTACATTATTTATTTGTCCGTTCCATGCATCGAAAGGATCTTCGGTTTCGAATACTCTTTCTCCCCACCTATTCCAGACAGATAATCTATAATTTCTTAAGCCTGAAAGTATACCTATACCGCTGAAAACATCGTTTTTAGCATCATTATTAGGCGTAAATGCATTAGGGAAAAACAGTCTAACTTCAGGCGAAATATCTATAATTCTAGAGATTGTATCTGGACAACCACTAGGATGTAACACTGTAAGCAAAACCTCGTAAATACCTGTATCAGGGAAAGAAAAAGTAGGATCCATCTCAAAAGAGGTACCTATACCTCCGAAATCCCATTGGTAAGAGATAGCTCCTTCGGACTGATCAAAAAAGCTAATATCTTTATTAAAAGCATTGGGCTCATCTGGCGTGAAAACAAAATCTGCAGTAGGCTTGTCTTCTATCCTGATCAGGTTAGGGAAAAATTTGGATATCGTACAACCTATAGGAGAGGTTATATCCAAATTTACAGAATATACACCTGTTTCTTCATAAGTATGAGTAGGACTTACCTCATCCAGAATATCAGAACCATCACCAAAATCCCAAAGTATATCATAGGTGGAATCTATAGGCACCGATAGGTTATTGAAAAATATATCTGCTGGTGCACAACCTACAAAATTAGAGGGTTCGACAACAATAATAGGCGGTGCAGGAAACCATTCTACATTTTGAGTAATAGTATCTCTACAATTATTATTATCTCTAGATATTAGCGTCACTGGTTTGACTCCCGGATCAGGAAATTGAAATGTAGGATTTTCTATAAACTCTTGACCAGACTGGAAATCCCAATCCCACCCAACTATATCTAGTGCTCCTGTTGTACTAAGATCTTCAAAGGCCACAGGTCCCGCTATACAGGTATCATAAACAAATTCGAAATCAGCCTCTATAGATGGAAAAATATTTACAACTAAACTAGCAGTATCACTACACTCTGCCTGTCCTGGGTTGAGTATCATAAGACCTGTATATTGTCCTACCCCTGGGAACTCCACGGTAACATCCTCAGTAGTATATTCATCGAAAGTCCCATTTATATTAAAGATCCATTGATAAGCATCTATATTTTCTGCTTTAGTACTTTCGTTTTCGAAAAATATATTTGTCTTTCCGCATGAATTAATAAAAAATTCCCTTCCAGCAATAGTAGAATCTGCTTGAATTTGTGCGCTCAATAAAGGGTCACAGGTGGTAACGTTAAACTGAAAATCTCTTCTTATCTCACTGATCTGAACACCGTTTCTGAATTCTTTGACACACACACCAACTACATATTGCCCATTAAGATTAGGTGTTCCTGTGATAAGTCCTGTTACGGGATCTATAATAACATCTGGATCACCTGTTAAGGGTTGGTTAGCACTATAAGTCGGTAATCTATATATAACCTGATCATATGGCGGAGGACATCTATCCGGATCTGGTCTTACTCCAGTACAAGAGTTAGGATCATTACCAGGTCCAGTTCCACCGGTAGAACCATCTGTTCCTCCAGAAGCTAGTGGCGCACAAAACTCATATACCAGCTGATCTCCTTCTTGATCCGTTGCACTGTGATCAAAATTAAGTGGGTTATCTGCACAAATAATGATAGGAGGAAAATTATTAAACTTGGGAGAATTATTACATGTTTGCTGAGCTATAGGACTTATTACTGTAACAAAGGCAGCGCCCGTATCTCCAGAATTCAGAATGTTATCTATCGTATTATTACGACAACATCTCTGATAAGAAATCATATAACTTTGGTCTATAATCGGTAAGGTAACTGTAAATCTATACACTGCTTTTTCTACCAACACGTCTGGCACTTCTATACAAGGGTTATCTGGCTCAAATACAACAGGAGCCATGTCAGTAGGACTTATGTTACGAACTTGGTCATAATAAGACCATACATCTCCATCTCCTCTGTAGATACCAAACTTAGTTTGAGTTGCATCATCGAATCCAGCTCCATTACCTCCTGCATCTCGATACATTGTAAATTCTATAAGAAATGTAACTTCGTTTGCAGCCACATCTATACCTACACAGGTATATTCCACATCTCCTCCCACGATATGCGCAGCATGAGCATTATACGCTAAACTAATGAAGATAAGGAAGGGAGCGATTATACTTACTATTCTATTTTTCAATATGCTTATGTGTTTCAATTTTTATAAATATTGGAGTTCGAAAATTTATTCCCCATTACATACGTTTCTTTAACTTATAAGATAGTACAAAATTATTAAACGTTGCTTCTTAGATATATGTTTTGTTATGATTGATGCCGACATTATAAAGAAATCAGTACAAATTTTAGAAAATGATGGTGTAATACTATATCCTAGTGATACTATTTGGGGTCTAGGTTGTGATATACTGAGTAAAACTGGGGTTGAGCGAATATATGAAATTAAAGAAAAGGATAGGAAACAACCTTTGCTTTTATTAGCCTCTTCGATAGAAATGCTTAAGAAATACATCGTAGATATCCACCCAAGAATAGAAACCTTGCTTACACTTCATAAGCAGCCACTAACGATTATATACAAGGCAAATGAGCGAGTACCTGAGTTCCTGCTTACTGAAAAAGGAACAATAGGTATAAGGGTAGTTCAAGATGAGGTTTGTAAAGATCTTATAGAACATTTGGGAAGACCGATCACATCTACAAGCGCAAATATTTCTGGCTCAGTTTTCCCTAATAGCTACGAAGAGATAGAAGATAAAATTCGAGATCAAGTAGATCATGTATTATTTGATGCTCATCATCATGCCGCTAACGGAAAACCTTCAGTGGTAGCAACTTTCGATAATAAAGGTGAGTTATTATTTCTCAGGAAGTAGATCGACTAGCGTATTTTTATTCACTATATAGTCTAGGGCCTCTTCAATATAAGGATCATCAGAGTTTAAGTATTCGTACATTTCCTTGATACCTGATTTATGTCTTATATAATCTGCTTTGATGGCTTCGAAAATTTCAGATTTACATAATAAGCTTTCGTCTATTTTTAAACTATCCTGTTTTTGTAAAAATGAAGCAAATTGCTGATCAAGTTCTTTCTGATCAGGATTGTCAAAGTTACTATCATAGTTGAGCAAGGAAAAAAGATGGACATAATCCAAAGCAAATTTACATGTTTCAGAATTTGTCAAAGGAGTATCATTAACCATCCTATCGGGAAAAATACCGCCTGAAGCTTTTACCTCTCTCTCTAGAACCATTGTTTTGTAAACACTTGTATCTATAAAAGTATTTCCGTTTTTGTTTTCATAAGGCGTTTGTATAAGTCTACCACTAGGTGTGTAATACTTGGAAACAGTAAGACGTATAGCGCCTCCATTATTAAGTGGATATTGTTCTTGGACCAGTCCTTTGCCATAACTTGGCTGACCTATAACAACTCCTCTGTCCCAATCTTGCACGGCACCTGCCATAATTTCGCTTGCAGATGCTGAGTTACCATTAATCAGTACAGCTACTTGCCCTATATTATAAAATCTTTTTCCATTTGTCTTGTACTCTATTCTCTTATCAGATCTATCCTTAGTATAAACAAGTAATCTTCCTTTTTCTTTAAAAATTTGATTGAGCATTTTTATAGTTTCCGGAAGGTATCCCCCTGGATTGTCTCTCAGATCTAGAATTAAACTCACATCATCTTTCCCATCTGCAAAAGGCTCTATGGCATCCATAAACTCTTTGTAGACCTTACCGCTGAACCTCTGAATTTTGACATATACTACATTAGGAGAAATCTCATAAGCTAGCGGTACCGCTTTTCTAGGAATTACATTAATCTCACAATCTAGCTTCAGCTCTTTATCATCTCTTTCTATAACAACTTCTACCTCAGCACCTTTTTCTTTGTCAAAGTGAGCACTGATTTCTGCATAGCTAAGGTCTGTTCCAGCTACAGATACTTTGTCTATAGCTAATATTTTATCACCTCGCTTAAGTCCACAGTTTTCTCCAGGAGAGTCAGGCAAAACCCCTTCTACAAAAACTGTATCGTTATAATATAATGTTTCTATGCCTACGCCTAGATATTCACCACTCATGTCTTCATTAATTTCATTGAGTGTGCGCTGGGGAATATAATTAGAATGAGGATCTAGAGTTCCGAAAATAGAATAGATAGCTTCTTCTACCAGTTCATCAGATTCCACTTCATCTACATATCTAGATTCTATAAATCGTATAATTTCCTCTACCCTCCCTGTTGTAGCAATCTCCTCATTAAGTTCGTGAATATCTAATAGGGAATTTCCAGAATTATTATCAGAAAAGTTCTTACCTACCATCATACCTATGACTACCATTGCTGAAAGCAACAAAGGTTCTATAACACGATATTTGGTTTGTTTAAACATAAGTAGCGGGTGCTTCTTATGTCCCTAGATAGTGTTTTAGTAACTTACTTCTACTGGCAGAACGCAACTTATTAATTGCCTTATCTTTTATCTGTCTTACTCTTTCTCTTGTAAGGCCAAACTTCTCGCCTATATCCTCTAATGACATAGGATGCTCTACACCTATACCGAAGTATAACTTAATAACATCACACTGTCTTTCTGTAAGTGTATTGAGCGAACGTTCTATCTCTCTTCTTAAGGATTCTACATATTCTAGACCAGAATCTGTAGTAGGTGTATTCATATTTTCTAATACATCTAATAAGCTGTTATCCTCTCCATCTACAAATGGTGCGTCCATAGACACATGACGAGAAGCGACTCCTAAGGTAGTCTCTACTTCTTCAGTAGCGATATCTAGTAGTTCAGCTAATTCTTCTGGTGATGGTTCTCTCTCAAATTCTTGTTCTAATTCAGAGAATGCTCTATTAATCTTATTTAGAGATCCTACCTTATTAAGCGGAAGTCTTACAATTCTAGATTGTTCTGCAAGAGCTTGTAAGATAGATTGTCTTATCCACCATACGGCATATGAGATAAATTTAAATCCTCTTGTTTCATCAAAACGTTGAGCTGCTTTGATCAATCCAAGATTTCCTTCGTTAATCAAATCACTTAATGAGAGACCTTGGTTCTGATATTGCTTTGCAACAGAAACAACGAAACGCAAGTTGGCCTTAGTTAATCTTTCTAGAGCTTCTTGGTCACCTTCTTTTATCTGCTTGGCTAAGGTAACCTCCTCTTCTGGAGTCAGCAAATCTACTTTACCTATCTCTTGGAGATACTTTTCTAAAGATTGACTTTCTCTGTTTGTAATGGACTTGGTTATCTTAAGCTGCCTCATATATATATATCCTTTATCTTCTTAGTTAATTAAACAAGTTTGCGAAAGTACTACTTATAAAGCTCTGAATCAAGTAAAAAGTTCATTTAAAATGAGACTTAACGTTAAAATTGCACGTAACAATTACAAGAAAAATAACATTATAATCGAAATATAAAAGTTTATTTTAAAAAAAATGAAATAAATATTTTTTATATCTACCGATTAAAATTATATTCCGCGATTATTGCCTTTAATAAGGAATTAGAAACAAACAATGAAGAGAATTTCAATTGATCTAGAGTTTATATTCAGAGCCTCGCCTGCTATACTATACAAATTTATTACTGCGCCAGACTGTCTTGTAAGGTGGTTTTGTGATGGCGTAGATATTACAGGAGATGTATACACATTTACATGGGATGGTTTTGATGAAGTTGCTGAAATGGTAGATGATATAGAAGAGGAGCGCATTAGATTCAAGTGGCATGACGCTGATGAAAAGGAATATTTGGAATTCAGAATGTACAAATCTGATGTAACTAATGAAACTGTTCTAGAGATAACGGACTTCTGTGATAAAGGAGAGGGTGATGAGCAAAGTGATCTTTGGACAAGTCAGATAGAAAACTTGCGTAAAG
Organism: uncultured Saprospiraceae bacterium; assembly: GCA_964475415.1. Lineage (GTDB taxonomy): Bacteria > Bacteroidota > Bacteroidia > Chitinophagales > Saprospiraceae > CALCMJ01. Next base: position 21,203 of record CAYYWZ010000051.1, read on the forward strand.
AATGTGGAGGATAAGCTAAACGCCTTCTTATCTAATATTTAATTCCTCCTTTTACATTTAAATCATAATAGAGCGACCAAGATCCTAGGTACTCTCATATAACGTACTTTATATTTCTCTACTTTCAACTTCCTTTTCAATAACTATCTCTAAATTGACATATATAAAGATCGCACTTTCTTTATATCGTATCTCTGTAAGATCTAGTATAACATTATTAGCATATAATAGAATACTCAATAAAAAAAGGCCACTCTATTCCTAAAGTGGCCTAATTGTAAAGTATAAGAACAATTTGCTTAGTTCTTAACTAATTTGATTACCTCTTCATTATCGTTCGTAGCAATTCTGAGCAGATAGATTCCTGTCTCATATTGGTCCATGGTTATTATATTTTTATTAATACCATTAACAAGTGTCATATTCTGGTTAATAATTACTCTACCCTGAATATCTAGCAAGCTTAGTCTTACTGTTCTCTCAGCGTCAGATTGTATAGATACTTCAAATTTGTCCGAGAACGGATTAGGAGATACAATAGAACTTATTCCCTTTACAGAAAAATCAGATCTTTCCACCATAACGATATTGGAGTAAGCTGTATAGCCATCATAGTCTACAGATTTCACTCTATAGTAACTCTGCATTCTAGGTGTATAATCTCTAATTACATAATTACTAACAGCACTTGTATTACTAGCTTGCACTTTACCTACCTCTTGCCAATTCGTTCTTCCATCAGCAGAAGTTTGTACCATCTGATAATCATTATTAATTTCAGAAGCTGTAGACCAAGTTATCGTATTAAACTTATCATGTGCTTGTCCCTTAAGACTATGTAATTCCACAGGAACAACACTACCATTGACAGCAGTCACAAATGTTCCACCAGAAAAACTAGTGATCCCAGAAAATTCTGCATAAGTAAATCCATCTTCCACTCCTGTATCACTCACTAAGTTAGGAGTTAAATCTATTTCGTTAACTGGACCTGTCGGTGTCGGCATACCAGGATAAGCACCCGTAGTTGTCTTAAACCATCTAAAAGGTTCTACAGCTCTACCATCATTCATAGCAGCCGTCTCTATTGCTACCTTCTCCATAGGGTCATAGTAAAATCTTACACTCACTGGATCTACTACTGCTGCTCCACCTAAGTCTACATCCCAGAATCTAGCCATTGACCAACTTGCAGCGCCCGAAACACCTGGTGTACCCCCTTCCGCCATTCCTGGCATAGCTTGGATTTCCAAAGTAACCATCGCTGCTGCTTTTGCCGCATCGTTATTTCCATTAGTTCCCCAGTCTATAGCGAACATATATTCACCTGTATTTGGATCTTCGTAATAGGTCCAACCATTAACATCATCACAAGCTGTCCCGGCAACTGCCACTATAGTAGCTGGAGTACCCGCTGCAGGCAATTCTAAGTTATTAGAAGCGTCACATCCAGGAGGTGGTGCACAAGTAACGTCAGCCTCCCAACCTGCAAATTGTCCAGATCCATCAGAAGTAAAATTAAACGTCAAACAACCATCTGCACTAGTAGAAGTTATTGCAACGCCTGTAAGATCAGCTGTTCCATCTGTAGCAGATTGGTAACAAAAACCTGAAGTTCCAGCTCCTAAGCCAAGAGAAGCAGGAGTTATAGGTGTTGCAGCCGTACTATTTCCATCATAAATAAAAAGAAAATCCCAACATAGATCAACACCTCTACCTTCAACTAAAAAGCTAGTAAAACTAGTAGTAACAACATCTCCAACAACGTCAGGGCAAATTGTCCATGTAATATCTTCATTAGCGCTATAATTACCCGATCCTCCGGAATCAACGAACATTCCGTCACAAGCAGGCGCTGGTGGTGGTGGTGGTGGTGTACCTATACATACATCAAACGCACTTGTTTGTCCAGGAGTGGAAGTCCAACTATAAACTCTGAGATAGTAAGTGTCACCAATTGTTAACCCAGTAAGTGTGCTTGAATTAGGGTCACTACAGTTTACATTCACCAATGCACCACAGGTACCTGACCAAACAGAATGATATAAATCTGTTGTTCCTCCTGTAATATTTAGTAAATCTACAGTATGACTAACATCCGTAGCTACAAAAGAAAACCAAACATCATCATCTTCCGTACCGAAACAAGTGGTCTCATCATCACCACTTGCTGTTGCTCCTTCAATTGTTGATGGTGTTACCGCAGCACAACTGAAATCTGGATTCACTGTTAGCATAATAGCATCATCACAATCATCATTAGGAGGTGGACATGCTAAATCTACTGTTGGAAGAACTAGATCACAAATTGGATTTGCAGCGTTTCCATCGGAAAATATAAGTGATACAACTACAGAGGTTCCTGGAGCATATGAACCAAAGTTATACATTCCAGTTGCTGTAACTGTCAATGCCGACGTACCCTGATCATCCGTAATATCAATAGATACTGCAGTGCCTATATCAGTTATGTCTACAGTAACACCTAGATTAGGACAAGTGCTTACGTCTGCAGCAATAGTTGCAACTGGAGGTGTGCAGGAAGGCACAAAAATATCTAAAGTATAAGCTGTACTTTGCGGCGCTGGAAATGTGCTTATTACAATATAATATGTTGTACCTGCTGTTAAGTCTAACCCTGTAATACTTGGGTTTCCCGAAGACTGCGTATCAGACCCCTCACAGGTTGCAAATGGACAATCACTGTAAACAAAAACCCCAGTCCAGGTTCCTGTGCCAGAAAGCACTATATCCACAGTTTCATTAGCACTAGGCGTGTAACTATAAACTACATCATCTCCATTTAAATATGAAGAGCCACTACATGCTTCATCAGCAGAACTATAATCATCAAAATATAAAGCCGTATCGTCAGTTGTACTAAATGGTAAACTTCCTACAGGTAAAGGATCATCACATAATTGCCCAGGTATAGGACATGCATAGGTAAAAGTTCCTATTGCTACATCACAAATTGGATCCGAACCATGTTCTAAAGTTAAAGTTACTGAAGCTCCATCTGCAAAAGGCCCTACGCTATTTACACCTAAAGAAGCAGGCCAAGAACTTGCACCATCAGTTATCACAGGTGTACCGTCTCCTAGGTCTGTAACATCCACGTCAATACCAAAACCACCAGGGCATGATGGAACAACAACTGCAGAAGCAAATGTAGGAGTTGTGCAAGCTGGAGGTGTATAGTTACCTACTTCAGAGGTTTCTCTTTCCTCTTCTGTTCCATCCCATGAACTGGTGGCGTCTGTATCTGCTCCATCGGATGGACTTGCTCCTCCATTGTTTATCACCAGGATTCCTCCACCACTTGGAGCGTCTCTAACTTCATAAGTTGTACCATCCCAACTATCATCATATTGGTCGTAACAGTTTACATAAAAGTCTACCCCATCTGTAACAGTAAAAGCTTGGTCAGTAAGTAATCCGGAAGCATTTCCAATTGTTCCATCTCCTTGTGCCCATATTACTGTTCCAGTATTATCAGGACCTGTTGTAATGGATATCCATTTTTCACTTGTAAAACTACCACCGGTGTTTGTAAAGTATAATGTAGATTGAGCCGATACGGATATCGACAAAAAGAGTAGTAGAAAACTTACTCCTGTAAGTATAAAATTTTTCATAATTAAGTAATCTTTAGAATTAGTTAAAAAAAGCAAGTGCATTAGTTATTTGGCAAGCCGAATACATACCGCTCAATTTTTGAAGAGTAAAGCACAAATGTTTTGAATGAAAATTACGGATAGTACTCTCAGGCCAAATGAGAGAAGAATTTTAATTTATGCACTTGAAAAAATCTGTCTTATTTTTTTCATTTGTAATCATCAGTTAGTTAAAAAATAGTATAAAAATCAGTTCCTATAAGCATGGCAAATCATGCTATAACTATGTAGACTCAGTCTTACATTAATACGCATCAAATTAATATGTAGGAACAACGCACTAGAAGTAGCTGCAGTTAAAACAATTTGACTCAGTTAAGATGTTGTAGATATACTTCTAGATTAAGAAGTATTCAGAATTTCATTTTTATTCATCACATGGTGTTTAGTTATTAATATTCAACCCATACAGGGCATCGTTAAATACAATACAATGTGTTAGTCGGTATCGTAGTAAACATTAATGAATACAGACGAAGATCTAACTGGCATAATCCAGGTGACAATAAAATTAATGGGGTTAATTCGTTGGTTTCTCTCTACTGATAAATATCAGTTAATCATTAACTCAATATATAAAATATAATTTTAAAAAAACAAATATTTAACAATCAGTTCATAATAAAAACTATAGAGTGAGCTCTATAATTTAGAATACCTGTTGTCAGCAGAACTTTTTTATAGTATCAAATGAGCTGCCAATTTATGTATATACGTTTCCTATTTTTTTAGTGTCGAAATGAAGTTGAATATTAGAGTTCTTGTATCTTCTACCAAGTTCGTTTTGAAAAGAAAGAAGAGCAGAAAACTGAGAGACAAGAATGCATTAATAACAATTCCAGTAAAAGATGGAAAGCTATTAGCGATCATATACATAAACCATGTACAAACTAAAAAGCTTACGAAAAATATACTTGTCATTAGGTCTAATGGTTGCACCCCTATTTTCTTATACAAGAAACCTGATTTCAAAACATTAAAAACTATTAGCGAAATACCAGTTGCGATACCTGCCCCTAATATCCCGTGACTCTTTATTAAGATAATGTTAAGCACAATATTCAGAACCGTTAGGATGATAACAAAAATAGAATTGTATCTAAACCAAACTGAATGCTGGATAATTACACCATTTACACTAGAAACCATATCGAACAAGCGCGCTACACCTATTACAATTACTATAATCTTAAGATGGGAGAGTTTAGTCCACGCTTCTATTACTAGCGGTAAGAAATCTAATAGTAAGTAAATACCAAATAACATAACTGCTCCAAGAAAAAGGAGATTTTTTGCCCCTTTAAGATAAACCTTCTTAATCTCTGTAAGGTCATTATTTTTCCATGCTTGAGCTATGATAGGATTAGCAATAGCTACGACTGATGTGATAGGAATTGTAATTACTGAAGCGATAAAAACAGACATTCGGTAATCCCCAGCCATCGTAAGATTGGTCATGTTAGGTACCATATAACCATCTACCTTGAATGCCATCATACTCCCTACACTACTTGCAAATGCCCAGAAATAGTAGTTGTAGAAATCCTTTGGTCTCTTATAAGTTAGATCTGTTTTTGAAGAGATTACCTCTTTTCTGGCTCTAACAAAGATCATTCCTCCAAGGATAACAACACTAAATAGCATGATTCCCAGTAATAAATAGATACCATTTTCAACATTTAACAGATGAAGGTATATTAGAAGGAATGACAAGGGCATTCCTATTTTGTATAGATTTTTAAGAAATAATGGTAAGGTGACTACCTTAAAATTAGAAAGGTAATGGGTGAAAAACTGCCCTATCCCAAAAAGAAGCGCAGCAGGCAATATATAAATAAAATATTGGGCATACTCGGGCGCATCATTAGAGCTATACTTAAGACTTAGATTCTTAAATAATGGGAACAGCAAAATCAATACTAAACAATTGATAATCAATAATTTAAGAAGAAAAAATAAATACTTATTTCGGGTAAAAGAGGCATGAGAAAAGTAGGGAAAATACCTGATAGACGCGGAACCAAGTCCTACAATTACTATGGGTATCAATAGTGCCCCAACATCTACTATAGTGCCTAAAAGCCCTAGCAATTCTCTATCTAGAGGGTATATAAACAGAGTTGCTATAGCACCAACCACTGAAAGCCCTACTGAGACAACAGACTGTTTTAGACTTTCTTTTATGATTATGCCCAAGGTAAAAGCTTGTTTGTAAGACCAAATATATTAAGCTTTATCATATATTTGTTACATTAAGAAATATAGTTATATGTTACATATAAATATAAATTTCCTTTAAGTTTCTATTTATGTCAAATAATGCTCAATTAAGAAAACATTTGAAACGCACTTTTAGAGTTCGTTTGAGATCTTTTATAGAGCGAAACCGTATAAAATCATTAGGTAAAAATGTATACATAGATAAGGATGTTGAGCTTTTACGATACCCAAAAAATATAAGTATTTCAGATAATGTAGTTTTGAAATCTGGTGCAAGGATTTGCAGTTGTAATGAAAGCTCTCTTATTCATATAGGAGAAAGCACAACTGTAGGTCATCATACTTTCATCTTCGCATCAGAAGGTGTAGATATTGGTGCTAATTGTCTTATTGCGCCTTTTGTTTACATAGTAGATAGTGATCATCAGATTAGAAAATCCAAAAGAATAAACGAACAAGGAAATTTAACTGCTCCAATAAAAATAGACGATGATGTTTGGATAGGTACAGGTGCAAAAATATTAAAAGGTGTAACTATAAACAAAGGTGCAATAATTGCTGCAGGGGCAGTAGTAAAAGATGATGTATTACCCTATTCTATAGTAGGAGGTATTCCAGCAAAAGAAATAAGTAAGAGGGTATGAAAATAGGAGCGATTATTTTATGCCGTTACAACTCGTCTCGTTTACCCGGAAAAATACTGAAAGAAATAGGAGGTATCCCGATACTACAACATATTATAAATAGACTATCACAAATTCAGGAATTGGATATAATTGTAGCAACTTCTGAAGAATCAACTGATGATCCCATTTCCAATTACTGTGCAATAAATAATCAACCCTATTATAGAGGCTCACTTGATAATGTTTCAGGTCGAATATTAAGTGCGGCTAAGGAGTATGATCTAGACTATTTTATACGAATAAATGGTGATAATCTTTTTATTGATACTGCTGTATTGACAGAAATGATGGAATTAGCAACTAAAGGGGAATATGATTTTATCAGCAATGTCAAGAATAGAACTTTCCCTTATGGCATGAGCATAGAGATTGTAAATGTTGATTTTTATTCTAACATAATAGAAAAATTTATCACACCTTATTATAAAGAACATGTCACAATCTACCTTTATGAAAATGAGTCTAAATTTAATGTTAAATATTTTTATAACCACGAACTAAAAGAAGCCTCTGGGCTGAAATTAGCTATAGACACAGAAGAAGATTTTTTGAGAGCTGAGAAAATAGTGTGTAATTTGGATAGCGGACTATCTAGCTATGACCTGAAAGAAATTGTAGAAGTAATAAATAAGATAAATGAGTAATTGGAAAGGAAAATATGGCCCATTGCTAATTGCCGAAATTGGAGGTAACCATGAAGGTGATTTTGACTACGCAAAGCGACTCACAGATCTAGCTATAGCATCTGATGTAGACTATATCAAGTTCCAAATTTATACTGGTGACACTTTGGTCAACCCTCTCCAGAATCCAGATCGTAACAAACATTTCAAGAAATTCGAACTTAGTGAAAAGCAACATATAGAATTAGCTGAAAAATGTAAATCCGCAGGTATAGGTTATATGGCGTCTGTTTGGAATCCTGATTTCGCTCCCTGGATAGATGAGTATTCAACTATATATAAAATAGGTTCAGGTGATTTTACTGCATATCCAGTTATAGAAAAATTTACAACTTATAAGAAACCCTTATTGCTATCAAGTGGTCTGAGTAATATGGAAGAAGTAATAGACGTTATAAAATTCACCCAGTCAATAGATATTTTATATAAGGACCCAGAATATTTAGCTCTATTACAATGCACTTCTATGTATCCTATCCCCTACTCCGATGCAAATCTAAATGTCATATCAACGTTTAAGTCTGAGTTTGATTTCCCGATAGGCTATTCAGATCATACCGAAGGTTCCTATGCATTAGAGATCGCCGTTGCCCTAGGTTCTGATATCTTAGAATTTCATTTTACCGACTCTAGAAAGGAGAAGGTCTTTAGAGATCATAAGGTATCCCTAACTAAGGAGGAGGTTAGAATCTTGCAGAATAAAATAAAAGATATAATAACTCTTAAAGGCGATGGCAATAAAACTTGCAGACAAGTAGAAGCCCATCATAGACCTACTTTCAGAAGAGCAGTTTATTTAAATCGCGATATGAAGAAAGGAGAAGTAATTACTGAAAATGACTTAGTCTATCTCAGGCCTAACCATGGCTTAGATGCTCGAGAATACAAAAAAGCAATAGGTTACAAACTAACTGAAGATGTTGTGAAATTTAGTGAATTGAAAATTAAATAAAAATG
>CAYYWZ010000052.1:0-28180 GCA_964475415.1 uncultured Saprospiraceae bacterium
CATTTAACTGTAAGGACGAATAAGGATTACCTCATCGTTATCAGCAGACGGTCCATAAACTGCAGGTAATGGGATATCTAATATTCTAAGATAAACTCCTAACTGTGCGCGATGATGAATAAGATGATGCATACAAAATAAGCGAAGTACTTGCTTCTTAGGTAAGGTAAATAAGATCTCATCACCATAGGTCATAGACCACTCTTTTGATAAGTCCTGATCTTGCAGCTGTCGCAATGACTCTTTTGCCTTTTCTAGTAAAGTGTCAAAATAAACCAATAGATCCTCGGTCGTACTTATATCTCTAGGCGCAAAATCGATGAAGTCTAATTTATCTTCTTCTATGCAAGCAGTCCACCAGGCTATAATTTCTGCTAGATGAATAGCTAGGCCTCCAAGTTTTTCAGATTTTTCAGCTGGTCGAAATGCTGCCCGATCGAAAGGCACTAGGGCAAGATATCTTCTGGTAACTTCAGCTTCTAATTCTAATTCTTGTAATAGTTGTTCTCCTTGAGTCATCTCTAAAAGTATAACTAATATAACTATAAGAGCTCGTTAGCTTATTTTTATTAAGCTAGAAACCTCTACAAGCTCTATCAGTAATAGCTAGTTATTAAAGAAAGATACTGTTTCAGCATCTACATTATTTAAGAAATTCGTCTCATTTCCGCTACCCGTAAGAATAGAAGCCGTATAACTAGCTGACCCCGATGTATTCCCCGGCTCATAATTAACTATCATTCCAAAGCTTGTAGAACTGCTTGCAGAGATAACTGCATCCGTCGTCCAAATAAAAAAGCTAGGGTTAGAGTTATCAAAATTCCAGATACTATTATTTACAGTGGTAGGTCCTATGCTTGTTGCTGATTCGTCCCATACAAAACTGATTTTTGAATCTTTGTTAAGCACCACTGTTATAGTTCCTGTGGTTGATACATTTTTAAGTTCTTGTACTTTGATCGTCCAGGCCATATCTGTTTGTCCCTCTGCAATAGAAGGCAAGATAGATATCCCTGCTAAGGTAAGATCACATCCTGACAATTGCACTGTATAATCTTCCACTTGGCCATACTGCGGACTATAACATGGATCGCCTAGGTGAGCGCTAAAATTATTTACGAAATCTGAAATCACTCTTACTCTTAGAGGAGTATCTGTAACCGCTGTATTAGGTACTGTAAATTCCATTAGGTGTTCTGGATAATCTGCATTACCATTTGCTGCATCAGCAATAAAACCTAAATACTCCTCATCATCATCAAAATCGCCATCGTTATTATAATCTATATAATAGGTTACAATTTCAGGATTTAGTTCTCCTGTCGTTACATTTATTGTATAAGTTTCTCCATTACTTAGTGTTGTAAAAGCACAGCTATTGACATAACCATCTCCTCCTCCTCCATTACCATCAGGTAGTGCAGTATAACTTATATTATCTGCATATGAGGACCCTGAACTATAGTCTATCGTATTAAGACTTACATTCCAGATTCCCATATCTGTATCGACAGTAGGAGTTGTTGTAATTCCAGTACAACTTGCTGCTATCAGTGCTCCTAACTGACTTGCCGGATCCGTACATCCATAGGAGTTGGCTAGAGATGCTCGACTAGTTTCCATAACGGTTCTCATACGAGCAATCTGATCATTACTAAACCTATCCATACAAGTGAATACCGAATAATCCATAAAATTATGAATCACAGGACCAAAAACATCTCCTGTACATTCGTTGATCTCACCTACAGGACATAAACAAGGATCAGTAAGAGATATAGGACCGGAAGGACAATTATGACCCGTTCTCTTATGTGCTTCCGTATCTGCACAAAAGTCTCCATTTAGATCTGTAGAAGCTGGAGGACAATCTGCTCCACCGTTATCTCCTAAGAAGGTATGTTGTAAATTTAAATAATGTCCAGTCTCATGTTTGAAAGTTTCATTTTCTGGCGTAAAAAACTTAAGCTCGTAACCTTGTGTTCCATCTGGATCATACCCGAATGCATTATATAACATCACGGTTCCATCTACAGCATTATTTTCTTCCGAAGGAACATAAGAATATCCCTGAATATTAAGCTCCCCATCATTATCATCAATTTCTGTAACAACCCACACATTATAATACTGATCAGTAGGCCATCTACTCAGGTTTTTAATATCCACCTCATTATCTGTAAGCATAGGATCAGATCCAGCTGTAATACCTATATTTTCATAATCCCCTACACCTGTGGCATCTAGTCTGATAATTCCAGTTGTTGCAGTACAGTCTGGAGCTAATGAAGCTAAACAAAACTCTATTTCAGCGTTTGGCGAATTTGGATAATTGACACCTGCAAAAGCATCATTCATATTATCTATAGCACTCATAATCTGAGCATCACTTATATTAGCACCTGTACCGACAGCTTCTCCCGTATGTAGCACATGCACTACAACGGGTATAGTGTATACTATACCTGAAGAAATCAGTTGATTAGATTTTTTCTCAGCAACTAATTTATTAAATCGCTTAACCTCAGATCTAAAATCAGCGTCTTCTGCATATCTTGTTTCATATTTTTTGTCAAAACCACAGGTGGTATGCTGAGCAGCTAACGGATTAGTAATAAGTGTACAGACTAACAAGAAAAAAAAGACAGACAAGAAATGAATTCTCATGAGATTGGGTTATTTGATTGTTTGATTGTCCTTTGTCTTTATATAAAAGACAAATCGAACTATAAACATACAAATTATCTATGCACTTTAATATTTCGAAATAGCAAAAAACTACTTATCTAAAGATCTGTCGTTCAGTAAGCAAAATAATAGACATAAATAATTGTAATCACTTAATAATAGCAGAATATGTTGCAATAAACTAATGTTCTCTATCGAATAACTCCCCTGCTTCTACTCTGAAGGGAAGCTCATTTTGCCTAGGCGGTAAAGGGCAGGTAGCAAAATCTGTAAAGACACACGGTGGGTTAATAGCCTTATTAAAATCTATATAAGTTCTTCCATTTATATCAGGTCGTTTGACATATATAAATCTACCGCCTCCATAAGTATCATCACTTGTTGACTCATCTGCTATAATAACAAAAAGATATTTAGGACCACCATCTAAAGTTAATAGTTTATACTGTTGCTCTTCATGGATAAATGTTAGGTAGCCCTCTACTTTTGTCTCCGTTTGTTTTCCTGTTATATCAGCAATTACTATGGATTCGTTTTCTACCGGATCAGAAAAAGCCGCAACCTTTCTCCACTCAGACCTAAGCGGAAAATAAGGAACATCTGTAAACTCTTTTCTGGCAATATTATTTGTATCTCGCAATCGTAGTCCCTGTCTATCTCCTCTTTGTATAATATTCCAGATATAATCCTTATAGCTCATCTTTGTCGGTGCGGAATTGGCATCCGTAATAATTGCTGCCTGCTTCACCCTTTCTCCATTTACTGCTACAGAAGTATTACTATTGTTTGTAAAGATTAGTTCGTCACCTGTTTTAGAAATAGTACCCAAATTTACTGGAACTATACCAGGAAAACTAATGTCCGCTTTTTCTGACCCCAAGGTATTATCTCCTTCCTCAAGCCAGTATAAACCTACTAAGGTCAACCATCCTTGTGCACGCTTTAGTCCATTATATCGTTCAGCTCGCCAACTATCTATTTGTTTCTGGTAAACAGAAGAAATTGGTTTATAACTAGCTTCCTCGGTCTTCTTAGTCGTTTTACATGCGCCTAAAAACAAGGCAATAATTAGAAATAAAAATATGTGGTATAATCTCATAGTGATAATGTAAAGTATAATTTATAACTTTTAGCTATGAAAACGAATTATTACCTTAACTATATTGCTGCAGTCATCTTTGCTACATGCATAATATCTTGCTCAGATAGCAAATCTAGCACTAGCGAACCCGCTAGTCATCCTAGAAAAACTACTATAGATGACAATGGCGCAGATATATCGCTAAACAAGGAACAAGCAGAAAATCTAGCAAAACTTCCTATCAAGTGTATACAGAACCCCTTACCTTATAAAGCAGGACTGGTCATAGCAAAGAAAGAAGATCTCGCTATGCCACAGGAACATCACCCAGCATTCTATGGATGTTTTGACTGGCACTCCTCAGTACATGGGCATTGGTCACTTGTATACTTACTCAAATCTTTTCCTGATATACGAGATGCTGATAAGATCAGAAAAATGCTGAATGAAAATCTAAGTGCAGAAAATATCCAAGAAGAACTAAAATACTTTTCCCTAAATAAATACACTGCGTCCTTCGAGCGGACCTATGGCTGGGCATGGCTACTAAAACTAAGTGAGGAGCTATACACCTGGGACGATCCAGATGCAAGGAAATGGCATAAAAATCTGAACCCACTTACCCAATACATCTCAGAACAATATCAAGTATATCTACCGAAGTTAGTATACCCGATAAGAGTAGGAGAACATTCTAATACTGCCTTTGGAATGGGCTTCGCTTATGACTATGCACTTACAGAAAAAGATAAGGCCCTAGAAGAAATGATAGAAAATAGAGCTAGAGATTTCTACCAAACGGACAGCGATTGTCCTCTATCTTGGGAGCCATCAGGATATGATTTTCTCTCCCCGTGTCTGGAAGAGATTAACATTATGAGAAGAGTCTTATCCCCTACAGAATTCCCTATGTGGCTAAAGCAATTTCTAGGAAAAAATTATTCCAACATGAATATTTCTCCTGGAAAAATAAAAGACAGAACGGATGGTAAACTTGTTCACCTCGACGGACTAAATTTTTCTAGAGCTTGGTGTCTATATCCTATCGCTAATTTTGATCCTAGTTTTAGAAGAATAGCGGATAAGCATCTTGCCTTTTCTATACCCAATATTGTAGATGGAGACTACAGTGGAGAACATTGGCTAGCCTCTTTCGCTCTATATGCTCTCAAGACGAAAAAAGAATATACTGAATGAAGTGGAAGGATTTATTAGGTCCTTCTACTCTGGTCACAGCGGCCTTTATAGGACCTGGGACTGTTACTATGTGTACCCTAGCTGGTGCCACTAATGGTTATAGTTTATTATGGGCTATGGTTTTCTCTATATGTGCAACGATAGTATTACAAGAGATGTCTGCTAGAATAGGTCTGATTACGCAGAAAGGACTAGGTCATGCCATCAGGACTGAAGCAGGTAGCGGCATCAAAAAGTATATCTTATTTTTTTTAGTTATATCAGGTATTTTGATCGGCAACGCTGCCTATGAGGCAGGAAATATATCAGGAGGGATACTAGGACTAGAATTATTTTTTCCGATGAGATTATGGCCTCTTATTTTAGGTCTCTTTTGTTTTGTCCTTTTATTCTGGGGCAAGTATAAGCTTATCGAAAAACTACTTATCAGCTTAGTCATCATTATAAGTCTATGCTTTATTATAACAGCAATCCTTATTCAGCCTTCCTTATCAGAAATCCTATCAGGCTTTGTTCCTCGATCCGTTGAGCCTAAGGAAATACTATTGATTATCGGACTCATAGGGACTACGGTTGTTCCTTATAATTTATTTTTACATGCTTCTATCGTTTCAGAAAAATGGAAATCTCCTGAAGACTTATCCAAGGTAAGAATAGAAAACAGGGTTGCTATCTTGTTAGGTGGCATCATATCTATACTCATCATTATCGTAGCAGCGGGTATGCATGAACGGCAGATAGAAATCAGTTCTGCGGCAGATATGGCGATACAACTAGAACCTCTTCTAGGGAATTATGCTAAATTTTTCATGGCTATGGGACTATTCGCAGCAGGTATCACCTCTGCTATTACGGCTCCCCTGGCAGCTGCTTATGCCGCCAGAGGTTTGTTTGGCTGGGACAAAAATAATAAAGACATTAAGTTCAGAGCAGTATGGATAATAATTTTAGGGATAGGAGTAAGTTTTGCATCCCTGGGTATTAAACCTATCCTAATCATCAAGTTTGCTCAGGTTACTAATGGAATACTTCTACCAGTCATTGCTGGTTATATTTTATATTTAGTCAATAAAAAATCATTGCTTAAAAATTATACTAATAATACTTTCCAAAATATTACCGGAATTATCGTCATCTTGATAACGCTAGCACTTTCTTTTAGAACCTTATATACCCTGTTTTTTGTATGATAGAAAGCGTAGATATAAATTGTGATATGGGCGAGTTAATGCCTACGACTACAGAGAATATAGATGAGCAGTTTATGCCCTATATTTCTTCTTGCAATATATCCTGTGGCGCACATAGTGGAGACCCTGTCATTATGAAGAAAACTATACAATCGGCAATACGTAATCAGGTTTCTATCGGAGCGCATCCCTCCTATCCCGATCGTAAATACGCTGGTAGAAAATCGCTTAATCTACCTTCTAACGAACTGGTAGCACACCTAGAACATCAGCTCTTTGGTCTTATAGGAATGGTAAGTGCTCAGGGAGGAACTATCTATCATGTCAAAGCACACGGAGCCTTATATAATGATATCGCCTATGACAGAAATAAGGCAGAGATATTTGTCCAAACTGTACAAAAAATAAATCCCACCTGGAAGATATATGGCCTTGCTATGTCTCCTCTAGAAAACATTTGTAAAATGCATGATATGGAATTTGTATCAGAAGCATTTGCCGATAGACGATACGAGTCTAACCTACGATTAAGAAGTAGAAAACTAGATGCAGCTATTATCCATGACCTAGAAGAAGTGGAGCAGCAAATAAATTATTTTATGAATAATAAGGTACTATCTTATGACAAAGAGATATGCGATATAGAGGTACAAAGTATATGTATACACAGTGACAGCCCTAATGCTTTAGCCATAGCCAAAAAAATATTTACATACATAAAAGAAAAAGGTGTCACAGTCTCTACTATTGCATAATCAATCTTATACGATCACAAGTTTTGGTGATGAATGGTATAGAATCTATGCTGCCAAAAAGCTGTCTGCGGAAACTGCTCTAGATCTAACGACTATAGGAAACATTATCCAAGAAGAAAAAATAAAAACGATCCAAAATATAATCTCCACTAAGGATGAGATCGCTATACAAACGAAGGACATTTTATCTGTCTTAACTCAGATAAAGCAACTAGATTTTGACCACGTTCATCAGCAAACTAAAACTTATGAGCTACCCATATATTTCTCAGATCATACAGATTGGGAACGTATTCTTGCTCATACAAATCTGTCAAAAGAGGCGTATCTAAAATTACTATTACAACAGAACTATACCATAGATATGCTCGGTTTTCTTGTAGGCTTTTTTTATTGCAAAAAGCTAGATAATCGATTGCAGGTTCCGAGAAAAAATAAACCAGCAACGCGAGTGGAAGCAGGATCTGTTGCTATCGCAGCGGATTATATAGGCATCTATAGTCTACCGAGTCCGGGAGGATGGAACGTTATCGGAAAGACACCATTACAACTTGTAAATCTGGATAAAAATCCACCAACAAAATTAAAGGTATCCGACAAGATCGTTTTCAAGGCTATAGATTTAGACACCTTCGGAAAATTAGAAAAATTGAACTTAGATGTAGAACAATACAATGCAAGATATTGAGATACTTAAGGCTGGCCTGTTCACTACGATCCAAGATCATGGGAGAAAAAATACTGCTCATTTTGCATTACCGCAAAGTGGCGCCATGGATATGGTGGCAGCAGAAAAAGGCAATCTACTAGTAGACAACCCACTTACACATCCAGTTATAGAATGTACCTTATTAGCTCCTTCCCTACTTTTTCACAAAGCAAGTTATATGGCACTTACTGGTGCGGATATGGACTGGAAGATCAATGGCTCATCCGTAGATCGTTACAAAACAATAAAAATTAATGCTGGTGATATCCTATCAGGAAAAGCTAGTAGAAATGGTTGCCGAGCTTACATCGCTATCCATGGAAAATTCCATATCCAAGAACACTACGGTTCTTGTGCTACTTATGTCAATGCTAAGATCGGAGGTCTAGAAGGAAGAACATTTGTAAAAGGAGATAATTTACAAGTAAGTAGAACTGATCCTCCGCCTCCCATAATTCAGCTTTCGATAGCGGATCATTATTCTGCTATCAAGAAAATATATTTTGATAAAGGACCAGAGTGGAATTTATTGACAGATAGAGGTCAAGAAAATTTTAACACCAAAGCATTTACACTATCTGCGGCAAGTAACAGGATGGGCGCAAGATTGCTAGATAATCCTATTGAGATTATGGAAGGAAAAGAGATGAGTTCCGTTCCTGTTTTTCCTGGCATCATTCAGATACCTCATGCTGGTGATCCCATAGTAATCCTACAAGATGGACAGACTACTGGAGGGTATCCTAGGATAGGTATAATTAGTAGAAAGGAACTCGATAGATTCAATCAAATTCTACCCAATACACAATTTCACTTTGTGATGAAGGATTAAACACGAATTATGCAATAGAAAATCTATTGCGCTCTAAGAGCTGCAAAATATAATGCAACGCTTGATTTTCTTTCCTCACCATAACTCGTGCCGCGATACGCGGTAGCGGTACTATAACTCAGTCAGGAAAATCTTATATTTTATTGCTCTTTCAACTCTCATTACGAAGTTCTAATACATAAGTTAAGTTAAAATAAATAAGCAGAAAAATACGATTATCTATATACATAGATATTGTTAATTTTGTACTCGGATGAAAAATAGACAAATATGAAAAATTACGAAAGTTTACTACTAGAAGAAACAGATGGTATTATTAAAATTACAATTAATAGACCTAAGGCACTGAACGCACTGAACCGACAAGTATTTACAGAACTGAAACAAGTATTCGAAGAAGATATAAAACCTGCAGACATAAAAGGTGTCATCATAACAGGATCAGGAGAGAAAGCCTTTGTTGCAGGAGCAGATATCTCAGAATTTACAAGTGCGGGAGGAGAAGAAATGATGGCTCTCTCTCAGCGAGGTCAGGACATCTTTAAAAGTATAGAATATTTTGCCAAGCCGGTTATCGCTGTTGTCAATGGCTATGCTCTAGGTGGAGGTTGTGAATTGGCCCTAGCCTGCCATATGAGAATAGCAGAAACACAGGCCAAATTTGGTTTTCCAGAAATCAATCTAGGCATCTTGCCCGGCTACGGAGGGACTCAGAGAATTACCCAACTCATCGGCAAAGGCAGAGCTATAGAGCTGATGCTTACAGGTAATATGATGGGATCTGAAGAAGCTGGACAATTAGGTGTAGCTAATCATATTACACCATCAGGAGAAGGTGTTGCGCTAGCAAAAAGTATCATTGAAATAATTGCTAAGAAAGCCCCCCTACCTGTCAAAGAAATTATAGCTGTAGCCAATGCTGCCTATGATGAGACCAAGGATGGATTTCTGGAAGAAGTAAAAGCTTTCGGAAAGCTAGCAGAAACAGCTGACTTCAAAGAGGGAGCCAATGCATTTTTAGAAAAGAGAAAAGCAGCATTTAAAGGTTTATAAAAATAGGGTATGGCAAAATTCTATGATCATATTGACGATAAGATTCAAACATTTATAGAAAAGCAACCGATCTTTTTTGTTGCAACGGCGAGAGCAGAAGGTTCTATAAATCTTTCTCCTAAAGGACTAGATACTTTAAGGATATTAGATCAGAATACGGTTGTCTGGCTGAACTTAACGGGAAGCGGAAATGAGACAGCTGCACATCTTCTAGAGAATGATAGAATTACAATCATGTTTTGTGCTTTCGAAGGAAAACCACTGATCCTAAGATTGTACGGCACCGCTAAAGTATATCACGAACAAGATGATTTCTACAAAGAACACTTAGATAAATTTCCGCCCTCAAAAGGTGCAAGACAGATCATCTCTGTGAAGGTAGAAAGAGTCCAAACATCTTGTGGATATGCAGTTCCTCTTATGGATCTAAAAGAAGAAAGAGATATTCTTACGAAATGGGCTGATCATAAATCAAAAGAAGGTATTAGAGATTACTGGCGAGAGAAAAACACTAAAAGTATAGATGGTTTTGACACAGGTATGGACTTTCAGTAATTACTTTTACATAACAATTAAAATATGAAATAGATAAGGTTTTAATTTTTAATTCCGGGTTGTAATATTTTGTACTCCTCTCCTTCCTTTGAGGCCTTAACCATTTTTCTTACATCAGAAAGCAGTTCATCACAATCATATATTATTCCATCCTTGATTGTGTATTTTATACCTCCAGTTCTTATGATCTCATTTTCTTCAGTGAGTTTGATTGCTCCTGTGCCATATAGGACTTTTAAATTAGCAAGAGGATTCTCCTCTACGATGACCATATCTGCCAATTTACCTACTTCAACCACACCTATCTGATCTTGCATCCCTAGTGCCTCTGCTCCATTTAAGGTAGCCGATCTTATTACTTCTAAAGGATGAAATCCAGCTTCTCGTAATAGCTCTAATTCACGAATAAAGGCAAAGCCATATACCTGGAATATAAATCCAGAGTCAGAACCTGCCGTAACTCTACCTCCTCTGTTCTTATACTCATTGATAAAGGTCATCCATAATTGATAATTCTTTCTCCAATCTACCTCCTCTTCCGTACCCCAAAAATGCCAGTATGAACCATGTGAAATTTTAGATGGCATAAAGAAACGCCATAAAGAAGGCATTGTATATTCTTCATGCCATTCCAGGCGACGCGTTCTGTGTAAATCTCTACTCGCTTCATATATATTAAAAGTAGGATCTATCGTAAAATCCAATTCAAGAAGTTCACCCATAACTTTATTCCAATGTTCAGAATAAGGTTCTGCAGCCTGAGTCCATAATCTTCCTGCTTCTGCAAATCTATGTTGCTCATTCTGGTAATTATAGTCTACGGGATAATCCTGAACTGTACGATCTTCAAAGAGCGCTTCTGGTAAACCATACCAGTGCTCCATTGTGGTTAGACCAGCTCTAGCAGAGTGCAAGACATTCCATCGTGCTACATCCATCTGGGCATGATGACAGGCTGACCGCAGGTTCAATTTTTTATTCTCATCTAATGCTGCAGCCATAATTTCAGGTGGAGCTCCAAAAAATTTAATTCCATCCGATCCTTTTCTTGCATTAGCTTGCACCCAGTTTCTAGCTTCTTGTTCTGAGTTAATTCCATCTTCCTCACCCTGACCGAAGACAGTATAAGCTTTTATACGAGGAGCTGTAATTGCATTCTGTTGTGATTTTATTTTTTGATCTAGAACCCAATCTAATCCATTAGATGCTGCAGGATCCCGAACGGTGGTAATACCATGTGCTATCCATAATTTAAAAACGTATTCAGCATCTGCACCCTGATTCTTTCCTCCTATATGTCCATGCATATCCACAAATCCTGGCAATAGATACATGCCTTCACAATCTAGTTCTTTCCCTCCATTCTTTAGTTTAGGTCTTTTAGCACTTTCTATCATTACTCCTGGATTACCGACTACCTTTACTTGGGTAATTACATTATTTTCTACAACAATATCTATAGGTCCTCTAGGAGGCGCACCGTTCCCATTAATTAAGGTTACACCTCGTATGATAAGTTGCTCATAAGGACCATCTCCACGCACTCTTTCAGGCGCAGGTTTTACTTGGGCAGATAAGAGTGAGGATATTAGTAAAAGAAGAAAAAGAGAAAAATGATGTTTCATGTATTGAGTTTGATGTATTAAAATAATAAAATATCCCATAAAACTCGGTATTGTTTAAAAGCAGATTAGTTATAGGGCTAGCTGAGCATCAAGGGAATCAAGGTTCAGATAAAATAGCTCAATGTCAGAATTAGGATTTTTAGATTGACAAAATTATTTTTCTACGCAAATACTAAACTTAGCTCTCATCGGAACAATTGTCATTCCGAGTGAGCGGAGAGAATGGAGAAATCTACAATACTAGGCTCTACTTCAATTTCGACTGGAATGGAGAAATATAGCTTATTTGATGAGCAGAACTTATTGTCAGAATTAGGATTTTTAAGATGAATGGATTAGTACGATTATTACTCGCTGCAATCGGCAGATGAGGCTGAAGCCTGAGCGAAGGATCCGATTCATCAGAATCGGATGGGTGGACTGAATACTGTTACTCTATTAAAAAAGACTCATACTTTCATGTGTATATCTTTTATACTTGATTTTATTATTCTAGTGAGAGTAGAGGGATTCGAACCCCCGACCCCTACCCTGTCAAGGTAATGCTCTAAACCAACTGAGCTATACTCTCTCTCTTATGGTGTCAGAAAAGGTGTCAGAATTCCACCAGTCCTCGATATCAATGCAAAGGAAAACAATTGCTGGCATATTACTATACAAATTGCTAATAATTGTAACTACTTATCCAAGTTTTACTCTGCAGTCTGATTAAGAATTTACACCACTTACAAGCAATTTGGTGCCTAAAGGCCCAGATCCGAATATGGTACTAAGGACATCAATTATGCCCAAAAGAATGTATTTCAATGAAAAACTACTTCCTTTCTTTTCAAGAATAATTTGCAAGGCTTCAAGATTCTCTATTGTGGCATTTATTGTATGACTTGATTGATTTACGTTTCCATTTCGATAGGCATGGCTATCCATGATGTTTGTGACCATCGCCTTAAGCGTACTAATCTCAGCCTCAAGTTTACTTTATGACATTCCCCTGGCATCCATACTGAGCTTTGCAGTTCTGTTGTAAGTCTTATTTATCCATTTTTGTGTATCATTCATAACTAAATATTTAATTTTTGATTAATAATTTGTTACCTAGTAAGTCGAGCCATCCCTCCATGAAACTGGCTTCAATATCTTCTTTTGATTTGACCCCAAAGAATTGAGAATATTTAAACCAACCTTGTAAGTATGATCCAAAAAAAAGCTATAACAAAAATAACAGTAGTACTAAAATAACCTAACTTAGAACTAACTATTGCAGTGATAAAAGACACTTCACCTTCTAACAGCGTTCCAACAAAAGTTGCTAATAGACCACAAGCTTCAAATAATTCAATCATTAATTTATAAGATTTAATTGATTGACTTTAAAGTCCGAAATAGATTTACTTGTTCCATTTGGTAATTTCAAATCAACTGCTTTTATAGAAGAATCAGTATCTAATCCAAAAGTCAAAGTAGCAGTTTGGTCACTTACCAATCCTTCTCCTATGACATAGACATCTGACAGAATACTTCCATCATTTTTAGTAATAGTAACTTTAGTACCTGCGTATGCTGCTGTCTCAGGCATTCGGAATGCTATAAAGTTAGCATCTCCTCCTTTATTTATATGTGCTTGAGAATTCCCAGAGATATTTGCAAATATAAGATCAGGATATCCATCTTCATTAAAGTCACTTGTTAGTGGTGTGATCGCATAATTTTTATTTACAACTTTTGCTTGATCTTCTACGGCGGCAAAAGTGCCATCAGGTCTCTGCAATAAGAACCTCCCAGGCAACTTAAATAATTTGTGTGGTGGAAATGCCACATAGTTTTCTGCTACTGCAAGATCTTGTCTACCGTCTAGATTAAAATCTTCAAAGATGGCTCCCCAGGAAAACTCAAAATCTGCAATCTTAGTAGCCTTTGCTGCGTCGGTAAAATTGAAGCCACCATTGTTTTTGAATAAAATCCAATCACTATTAAATATGTCATCATCTGCTAAATCTCCTTTCGCCATAAACTTCGGAGCAGAAGTACCTGTATTTGAGAAGAAGAAATCAACATTTCCGTCATTATTATAGTCACCAACTGCAATACCCATAGGGTAGGCATATTGACCAGTTGTAGGGTTTGATTTTTTTGTAAAAGCTTTTCCCCCTTCGTTTTTATATGTCCTCACTTCTCCTGTATCGTGTGCTACAACAAGATCCAAGAAGCCATCATTATCCACGTCAACAAACACAGCACAAAAAGTATTATGCACATATGTCAAACCATATTCCGCTGTCTTATCAGTGAATGTATTATCTCCATTGTTGATCATTAATAAACTACTACCACCATAATCAAAATCTTTGAATATATTCTGGCCTTCCATTTTGTCTAATTTAATATAAGCACTGACGAACATATCAGCGTCTCCATCCTGATCTATATCACCAAAAGTAACTGCTGCAGCTTCAGACTTCTCATTAAGTGGCACATCGATTTTTTTTACCTCAAATCCTTTTCTCGTATTTCTATACCAAAGCACCCCATAGTCTCCTGTAAGAATTAAATCGTTATTGCCATCAGCATCAAGATCAAAAGAAACCGCCCCAAATGTTGTAGTATTCGCTGGCTTATTCGGAAGAGAAAAAGATGATGATACAAAGCCTCCTTCTTTAAATGCCAATATTACATCCTGCTCTGTGATTCCACCTGCTAAAAAAACTTCATCCACACCGTCATTGTCAACATCTATCATAGCTGAACCCATAATAGGGAGTGATTTTTTGCCATCAAAAGTATTTTTCCAATTTAACTTTGCTTTATCAAATACAGGAATTTCTTCTTCAGGAACAGAATAATCACATCCATGAAAATCTTTACCATAGTCTGCGTCAGGAACCTCAGCCGTCTCACATTTACCATTGAATTTACCCCATGTTGTTTCTGTGTAAGGGTTTTTAGTATCTTTTTTAAAGAAAAAGAGAATTGCTATTACTGCAATTAAAATAATTGCTAGTAGACCTAAGAGTATTTTTTTCATGTCAATGTAGATTTATTAAGTTGTGATAAGAGTAATCCAAAAAATATAAAATGTGCGACGTTCATCGCTATGGGTGCAATATGATTGCCTAATGCTTTACACCAAAATAGTGATGAAATAACTAATATTAATAGAATAATGGGATTAAATATGGCTAACCACTTAGGTAAGCCTAGTTTGTTTTTTAAAATAAGAATTACATATAGTAATGAAACTGCAGCTACAAGAATCCTTAATACCCATACGAGCACTTGATAATGTTCTTTATAAGACTGGAAATAGAATGCATAGTCCGATGTACCTATACTTCTTTGCAAGACTTCTGCAGCAAAGTACCGAGAAGATACCCAAACACCACCAATCGTAAATGATAAGACACCACAAACAAACAGCAACCGAGATAGTAAAGGACTTGTTGTTTTAAGTATATTCTTCAAGCCGTAATATCCAACAAAGTATAGTGGAGCACCGAACACCACAAAATAATGACCTACTGAAGCTCTTCCAAGTGGTACTTCTAGCAACATTGAGATCTCTCCGCTTGGGCCCGTTGGTAGATAGTGAAGCAAATATTCTCCAAAACCTACTACGATGCTTGCGACAATGCCGATGAGTAATAATAGCCTGTTGCTAAGTTTCATGTTTTATAATTTATTGTAATTCAAATTATTGCTTTACATAACTACTTTATCTTGATCTCTGCAACTTTTAAAACTACTAGTGTTATACATATTCCAAAACTTATATAACACATTGGTATTCCTCCAGCTGAACGTGGACATACTACTTTTCCAGACAACTCAGATACTGTACCACTAAGAGCTAACAAAAATGGGATAGCTAAAAATGCATAGTGCCATAATCCTCCAAAGTAGTTCTGAAATACATGGCTCATAAAAGTCAAAAGAAATAATATGAAAACTATATAACATGCAGGTATTTTTAAAATTTTAGGCCAAATATTTTTTGTCTCAAAATCTATTACCAAAAGACTAAAAGCACCATAAATTGCAAATAGAAGGAGTAATAATAATTGCATAAAAAATAATTTGCCTGAATTCAAGCCACAAATGCAACTTTTGTTAATGAATTAATTTTCTGTAAGGGAGAAATGTATCCAAGTCTTTTTCTTGGTCTATCGTTCAATAATTTCTCCACACGTTTTATTTCTTTTGTTGTTATGTTTTCAAAGCTAGATTTTTTAGGAAAATATTGCCTGATTAGTCCATTATAATTCTCATTGGCACCCCTTTGCTAGCTAGCGTAGGGATCTGTAAAATAAAAATCCACACCTAGTTCTTTACTTACATATTCATGTCCTGCAAATTCTTTTCCGTTATCTGAGGTGATTGATTTACAAAGATGTACTATTGGCTTTAGTGCTCTCACTATTGCCTTAGCTACATGCTCAGCATTTTTAGTTTTAAGCTTTCTGATTTTATTATCAAGATATAATGTTAGGCAAAGCAAATTTTACATATATGGGATAATGATCAGATCCTATATCAGGCATTCTTTTTAGGTCTACCAATTTAAAGGATCGAGAACAGTATATCTGATCTAAAGGAAATCGTATCGGAGCATAGGTAGGGAAAGTACTAAATGTGCCTCTGCCTACTCTCGGATCTTTGAGGCCAGTTTGTTTTTTAAATTTCTTAGATGCCTTACTCCAAACCACATCATTGAGATCTCCTATGACTATTTGTAATATTTCATTGGATTGCGAAGCTAGCTTTTGTGCTGCCCGCTTAAATTCTAGGTCCTTTTGTTGGGAAGTTAATGCTTCACCTGGTATCGGTGGTTTAGGATGGAGTGCCAGTATTTGGATATACTTTTTGTTTATTTGGAGAGTAACATCTATGGAAGGGATAGGTTCGGTTGTAAGGTAATCAATCCTTTTATTAATAAATGCTATCTTGCTGAATAGCATCATACCGTATGTATCTTCTCGGATCTCTTTGACGACGTGATTGTATTTTTTTTCTAGTGGCATCATCTTCTTTTCCCATGATTCGTTGGTCTCCATTAATAATACAACCATAGGGTCAAGCATGTCTACTAATTCTAAAAGAGCCTCATAGCGATCATTTTTTTCAAGCACATTATATACGAGTATATCTACGGTTTCTAAAGAATCAGAATCATCCACGGAAAAAATCTCTTGTCGATAAACACTTGTATATGGAATGATGTCAATAAAGCATAAGATCATCCCTCCAAACAAAAGGACGAGAATAATAACGGAAAAAGTATTTTGCGGCAACATAAAAATACAGGCTATAAATAATGATAAATTGATAAAAAAATACCACTGCCTCAAAAAGGCCTGCCCTCGAATCCACCAGATCTTATGATTAGACATCGGAATAAAGGAGCCTACAAGACTTAAAATAGATGTTATAATTAGGAAGGTATTTAAGTCCATTATTTAGTAATACAATTGTACAATAGTTCGGTAAGGAAAAAAGATCAATTATAAAATAAAAAGGTAAATGCATATCTTGATATAGAAAATACACCAAGAACAGTAGTAACATTTAAGCTCAACCAAAAATGACAACTACTGATGTATTTACCAGAGGTAAAAACCTCATAAGTACAATATTAAATAAATTGCCTAACATTGATAAATGGCAGTAAGGTTTTATAACTCATATTTTTATTTTGTGTCTTAGTATGAAGGGACGATTCAATTTTCTTCAGATGGAAAGAGAAGGTAATTACAGTGAGCAAACCTATCGAAACAATTTCCATAAGGATTTTGACTTTCTTAAGTTCAATATGGAATTAGTAAAGGATCATTGTAGTGATAACTTAATTATCGGTTTTGATCCTAGCTTTGTTTGTATTTAGGCCCAAAAAGTAAAGGTCGAGGTCGACCAAAGAAACATGACGGGAAAGTAATCACTAAAAAAGTAGATAAGCGAAGAATTAAACTTTGTCATTCTGATACAAATCGCAGAATCTATCAAGGAGTAGTTTTTAGTAAAAGCTTGAAGAGAAATATAAAACTGTCCTACGTTGAATTTCTTGATGACAGATGTCAAGTTTTCACAAAAAAATTCTTTTTCTCTACTGATTTGGAAATGGCAGGAATTGAAATATTTGAAAAATACTCCTCTCGTTTTCAAATGGAATTTTTGTTTCGTGATAGTAAGCAATTTTGTGGGCTTCAACATTGTCAAGCAAGAAGTAAAGAAAAATTATATTTCCACTTCAACACTTGTTTAACAGCTGTCTCTATAGGCAAAATACTTTTGAGAACAGGAGTTGCTAAAACAGAACGGAAAACACTCTCCATATTTAATATTACCAAAGAATTTCAAAACCGTAATTTCATGAAAAGAATATTTTTAAACTCTGGTTTAAACCCAAACCTCCAATAAATATAGTTTTCTCAGAATCTTCCTATCGCTTTTGGGTTTTATCTACATTCCATTTTCCTATAAAAATTGTCAGCGATTGTTGCTTCCTTGCAGCAAGAAGAAACAATTAAAAGAAAAGTACACAATAACAATAAGCTCTTAATCATGAATAATTACAATTTTTCCCATTTTATCAGATAGCGTATTACTTAATTTTACACACTGACTAATTTCAATAAAATATTTTCTAATACTACTATTTGATAAGCTTATAATTAGCGTAATCGAGATTTATATTGAGATATTTTCTGAGGAAATTTTTAACGGTATCCTTGAGTAGTGGTTTGGATCTATACAAATTAAGATCCACTTCCCAGTCCATAGATGTGACCTTTGCTTGCATTAGCTTAGGATGGATTCCAGTGAAGCGTTTCATATAAGTATTCAAAAGTGTATAATCGTATTCTTCTCGGTCTCCTATTGCTTCTTTTATATAGTTCTCGTCATGGAAATATTTCATGATGGCCTCTTGTTTTACCTTCATAGAAAGCGGCCGTCTTGCCCAGCCATAATGATAGACATGGGCATCTAATAACTTAACTTTTATTTTCTCATTATTTCCTCTTCTGAATCCTTGTGCATCATGATAAGCATAGATATCTATATTCCTTCTAAAAATACGAACTTCAAATTTGTAAAACCTAGAAGAAGTAGAAATGTAATCATAAGAATGATAGAAATGAATATAGTTGAATAGAAAGCCTTCGCAGTTTTTGTCTTCTAGATTATCTTGCATTCCTTTCTGAATAGTTAGCAGATCTTTTTCGTGTATGACTTCATCTGCCTGCAAATAAAAACACCAGTCTGCATCCTTGTCTATCAGTGCCAATGCTTTATCAGTTTCTACTGCTAATACCTTACCACCATCATTGAGGGTTTCTTCCCATACGGAATCGTGAATCTTTATTTTGGGACTATCTATGGACGCTAAATACTCTCTTGTGTTATCTTCTGAATCTCCTACTAGAATAAGAAATTCGTCACAGATGGGAAGAACAGATTGTATAGATTCCAGGATGGGGTAATCGTATTTTACGACATTTCTAGCGATGGTGAAGCCAGTTATTTTCATGGGTTTTAAGTTCTTGATCAGAATGGTTTCAATATAGGAATTTTGAAGGAAAGGGTGGAGGATAGGATTGTTAAGTTGTAGATCTAAAGTATAATTTGAGACTTCATCTGAATGTATGATTTTTATAGATTATAGGATTTTCTGGATTTTTTAATAGCAAATGATTGTCATCCCGACCGAATGAAATGAGTGGAGGGATCACTATCATAGCGTCAAAATGTAATTTCGACCAACGTGGAGAAATCTTGCTCAATAGTTATCTGTAATGCTTAATTGTCGGAATCATAAATTTTAATATCCGTGATTCAAACAAATACCCATTAATTATTCTTGCTTAGTCCAGACTTCTCTATTATTATTATATGATAAAACAGTTTCTCCTTGTATTGACGTTGAAATATTTTCAATAGTAAATCGGTCTAACATCAAGGTATCAAAATCCCAGGATGAATTTAGAGTATCTAGATTACCGAATTCGTCTTTTCTATATTTATTACTAAAATAATAAAATCTTGTGTTTATTGAAAGTCGATTATTATAATCATAGAGAAAGCTATCAATATTGCATGAAATTTGCGAAAGACTACATCTCTTTCTCTCACCATATCCTGATTCCAAAAATTCTACTTCATATAATCGATTAATTTCATCTATGAAAATTGACCGCTCTTCGTCTTCATAATGTTTTACATTAATGTCGACATTCCATTTTCCAATTAAGTTTTCTGCAATGGTTTCTTCCTTTCCACATGAAGAAAAAATTAACAATAATATGCATATATAAATAATATATTTAATCATGGATTATTATAATTTTTTGAGTTGAATTATATTCATTGCTTCTGAAATTAAGAAAATAAACACCATTATTCAAATTAGAGCAATCTAGCTCACTTATTTCATTTTTTGCCAACTTAAATTGAGAGATTAATTTACCATCTTGATTTAAAAGTTTAACTTCAATTTTTTGATTTATATAACTCTCAATTATACATACATCAGTCACTGGATTAGGATACACCTTAATTTCTTTTAATTCGTAAGTTGTAGATCTATTCGAAAGTCTATCTTTTAAAGGAATTCTTGCCTCTGGAGATGGGCATAGGGGCAATACATCAATCTCAAATTCTTTTTTACTCTCACCAACTAAGACTTCAAATTTAATTTCAAAATCATCATATATGTCACATGATTTTGAAAACCAGCTTTCATCTATTATAAAATTAAACATACCCGTAGAGAGATCTTGAAGAATTATCTCTTCTTTAAAAACTTCAGTTTCATTATCATGTTTATAAGATTTAAGTTCAATTTTG
This sequence comes from uncultured Saprospiraceae bacterium, assembly GCA_964475415.1. Classification (GTDB taxonomy): domain Bacteria; phylum Bacteroidota; class Bacteroidia; order Chitinophagales; family Saprospiraceae; genus CALCMJ01. The sequence goes on from CAYYWZ010000052.1 coordinate 20,521, forward strand.
CCTCCCTGTTCAGGTAAAGTTACTGTTAACAATATTTCATCAATTGTATCACAACTTGAAGCATGTACTTCACAAAGTCGGAATAATGATATATCAGTTTCTATTTCCCATACACAATCTACATTATTTATTGTTTCATATAATTTTCCAGCATCATCCGAAACAACACCGATGTCATTAAATGAAGGACAATATAGTTCAATTTCACAATTATTACTTATTATCTCATCATACTCCTTCGTTACTGCTTCTGGACAAACTATATCATTTGGAAAACCTCCTAACATATCTGCAAAATCAGCTTTTAAAGGATGAGGCCACTGTGCCCCTTGTGATCTATATTTAGGGTTATCATATAAAGGGTCGTCAGGATATATACATTTACAAGAATAAGTTCTACAATCTTCTTCCCAGACATCACATTGTTTATAATTTATTGCTAAGTCAATAACATGTTCATCTTGGGGTCCACAATAAACTAATATATCGCATGCACATTCTTCATTACTCCCTTTTTCTATTTCAGCTGTATTATAGAGATTTATTGATCCTTCTTTTATACATCCATGATCATCCGTCACAGTCACGCTAAATGTTCTAGTTGTCCCAAGTCCTAATTCAGAAAGAACAGGGGGAAACTCATTTATAGATATGTCATTTAGGTCTTCAGTATTACTCTGATTATCATCATCCCATTGGTATGTTAAGTTTTCTACAGGAATTCCATCTATCAATACTGACAAATTTATTGAGGGATTATTGAAAACATTGTGGCCAGGAACCCCATCATCTAGCTCTTTCACAAAACAAGGATTAACAAAATCAAAATCTAATTCCATTTCAGGGTATGTTTCAACAAATATGGAATCGGATTGCTTACACCCATGTTTATCAGTAACTGTAACTGAATATATTCCTTCATCTAATCCCTCAATAGTTTCAGATTGCCCGCCATTGCTCCATTGATAAATATAAGGAGCTGTAGTACCTTGAACCGTTAATTCTGCAACTGCCATTCCTGGACATGCCAAATCAGATTCTAACCTCAGCACCATACGATCATATTCCGGAATAATATATTGTCCAGTTACCATTCTTCCACATGCATCCGTAATTTCTACTCGGTATGAACCAGCAAACTGACTTGTAAGGTGTACTTTAGATTGTGATACTTCTTCATTATCAGAATTATACCACACGTAATTATATTGTGAATAATCACATTCAAGTGCGGGATTAAAACTAGGATTACCTCCCGTTGCATATACCGATAATCCTCCTGTAGGCTGGTCTGGACATGAAGTAATATATCCTATATTATTCTCATTGATCGCTAATTCTTCGTCATCACAAAGTTCTAATTCTTCTAGAACATATTGCCTCTCAATGGTGCAACCTGATTCTGGATCTTCAATAGTAAGAAAGTATATACCTGGACCTAAATTCTCAATCCTACTAGAAGGACCATCTTGAATAGGCTGTAATTGTGTAGGGCCTGTCCAAGTAAATACAACTTCTGTATCAGTATCCATTACAAAGATAAATACTTCTATAAAACCATTTGTCTGATCTTTGCAAGGTCTCATGATTGTAGCCTCCACATCAGGCTGCTCATCAGCTTCTATGATAATGGTTTCTTGAGCGGTACATCCATTATCATCTTGTACTGTCAATGTATAACTTCCCACAGAAAGATTACTTATGGATAATTCTGTATCTCCAGTACTCCATAAGTAATCAAATGGATATTGACCGTTGTTTATGGGATTGATACCTTGGACATATACACTTCCATCTGTACTGCTGCACGATGTCGCATTATTGAGATGGAAATTTGCAAATTCTATATACATATTACAATCGCAAGAGATCCACTCAGTAAATGAGGTTTCACATCCATAGGCATTAGTTACCAGGATTGTATATTGTCCATAATATAGATTATAAAAAGTGTGACTTCCAGCGTTTACAGTTGACTGATCCCATATTACATTAGGAAAATCATTATCTATTAATGTAATTTCAAAAGGCCCTGCATCTCCTTCTGCTATAACCTCTATATACCCCATGCAATCACCTGTAGTCATGTCATTATCTGCCACTACTCTTACAGCAATATTGGCTTGTGAGAAAAGAGTTACGAAAAGTAGTAGTAATGTTGTTAGAATGTGCTTTGAAAGTTTCATATTATGTTAATTTAAACTAAAATTACTTTTGTTATAATTATTGTTTTCTGAGTATTAAATATTTACCTATCTGTAAAAGCATTTTTAAGTAGCTTATCGATGCTTTTATCACTAAAAAGAAAATTCAACAGTTAGCTGGGTAAATCTTCTACATCTTCAATAAAGTCTGGTAGCGTAACTCTTTTGCCAATCATTAAATGATTGGATAAACTATTTAACAAGCTCGAATTTTCTTCAGTTTGAATATCATCATTTGACTTTGACAGTAAAACTAAAGTAGGTACGCCTCTATATAATATTTTTTCAGGCTGTAAGCTTTTGGAATAAATAGCCTCTAATCTTACAGGATTATTTTCGGTGATTTCAATGCTGTCCATATTCCAAATCAAATTAAACTGATCATTCAGAGATACGTCATCTCTTATAGCCTTTGCAATAAATAGTAATCTATCATTTGACAGCTCTAATCCTAATCGTGGGAGCATCCTTTGAACCTGAGCATTGTTTTTTGTCTGCTCAAGTGAAATAACATCTCTTGAATAAATATCAAGTTCAATATTATCCTTCTTAGATAATAGGACTTTCTTAGTCTTTAAAATTTCCTTTAACCATTCAATCTTTTTATCACATAGACCTAATCCTAACTCACCTGACCTTCCTTTTGGTAACTGCGATTCAGATTCGCCTTTAAATAAAATCGAAGTCACTTTTATATCTATTTCCTTCAATATAGAACCTGTATCTAAATCAATTACACAATCAAACACATCTCCAATAGAAACGTCTTGATAAAGTGACCCTGCTCTTAACTTCAAACTTTTTTCCAAACTAATCTCTTGGATATATAGTTCTAATACAGGCTTTTTATTGATAACATACATCATAGTTCTGATGCCATTTGATAAAATTGATCAACTTGTGCAGGGGTCATCCTCGGTGCATCTTGCAAGGCTTGGGTAGAGAAGCTACTTGGTATACTTGAATCTAAATTGTGCCATGTTATTTGTTGAATTATACTCCGTGCATCATCAACATCAATTTCAAAGTCTTTCATTCCATAAATATTTGTAGGAGTAACATCCATAATGATTTCCCGCTCTAACTCAACTCTGTAGTTTGGCGGTTTCAATTTCGTTGACCCTAAATTTGCAGGCTGGTATAATAGTAACTTCCCAGATCCACCAAATTCTGTTCTTGCCTCTATCCCAAAAATTGTAGCTACAATTGGATCAGATGATGTTGATGTACCATTAGCGATTGTATTAGGATTTCCAGGATAAGGTACACCGTTTGCATCTACATTAGTTCCTCTAAAGAATTTATTTAGTCCTTTCGCCTCTAAATCAGAAACCCTGTGAACACTTCGAACATTCGTTAAAACATCAATTAATTGTGATGTATTTGTTATTGAAGGAATATCATCGAATATCTTAATAGATGTAAGGAATGCCTCTTTGTCAAGTAAAGAAGGATGTAAATCAACATCGTTTAAAACAGATTTGAACTCGTCAATTCGAGACGGATATTTAGCAAAAAATCCATCGATCGCTTCTAAATTATTAATCTTTGATCTAAATGCAGTATTGGCTCCAGGTACATCATCAAGCACCTTCCACACATTAACCGATATCTCCTCACTATCAAATTTCTTTAATATATCTTGATTATCAGCTGCAAAATCAATATCAAAATCTCGTCTAAGTTTTACTAATTTATCAGGATCTGGTTCTAATGCATTTAATTTGTCTTTTTGATTGTTAAAAATATTACTAATCGTATTCTTGGTAACAAGTAGTCCTTCATTTACATCAGCAGCTTTTCCAGTTTTAGTTCCTGTTTTTATTTTATTACTAGGAATAAAAAACTGGGCTATAAAAAAAACTATCTTTCCCTTATCGTATAAACATTCTTGATAAGTCAATGGAACAGGCGGTCCAAATATTTCAGGAACAAATCCTGGATAATTTGTTATATTATTATTAGGCCAAAAAATACACCTAAGCTTATTTCTTACAATAGTATCAAATGGTGCATCAGGGTCTAATAACAGCATAGAAATCTCATTCCATTCTGTGTTAGAAAAATATTCATTCCAACTAGCTATCCCAGTGGTTATATCAGAGACTAAATCCTCTAGAACATATTTTGCTATTAGGTGAACAGTAGCGACAATCTGTTTTCGCATGTTGCCATATTGCTCACATTTTTCAACATCTCGGAAAAAGATAAAATTATGATGATCACAGTACCCCCAAGGAGTAAATAATGAATATCCTATATCTTCTAAAAGAAGTAAACCATACAATTCCTCCCATGCTCCATCAATCAATCCACTACCAAAGGGGATTAAAATATTTTGAGAGTTTTCCCAAGCTGATTTAGGTATAATTCCTTTCGTTAAATCTACCTGTAAATCTTCAAACTTATCCTCCATGAGAGTTATCATAGTCTTTAGGTCGTCGAATGCAACTACTTCATCAATCCCAAGTTTTTGGATTATGTAATCCATTTTAGATATAACAACTCCAGAAAACACAATACTTTTCCATTGACCTCCTACTCCTGGTAAGTATTGATCTACAAAGTTTTTAAAGCAATTTGCTAAATTTTCAAAAGTGATTTCAGGGTCACCTAAGTCATTATATATCTCTGATACTCTCTTTATTTCTGCAATATTGATTCCATAATTTTCATTATTTGATCTTACTTTTACATATAATATATCATCAACATTTTCCTCTTCTTTATCTAATGCAAATACTGAAATATTTGATCCAGAATTAGAGTAGTTCAGAAATTCTTCAATGCTTAAACCACTTTCTCCACATACTTGGTGAGTAATAAAGTTTACAGCTACAACTTCATCTGACATCAAATCACTGGACGTTTCTACAAGATCTAATATGGTATAACTTTCTCCACCTTTATAAGAGAAGAGTCCTCCATCTGTATTATCTACTGTAACACCTAGAGAAATTAGCTTTGTATCATCCTCTTCCTCATTCTCTTTTATTTCAGGTAATTCGGATAAAGTTCCAGGTATTGCTAAGTATCCATTTTCTAATAAAATCTCTTCTATTGACTCGGGATTATAAGGCTTCACCTCAACTGATGATTCATAAGTACATCCATTCTCTTCAGTTACTGTAACTTTATAATTTCCAACTGACTGAACAGTTATACTCTCTCCTGTTTGTCCAGTATCCCATAAATAACTTGCATATTCTCCTTCTACTTGCAATACCATCTGAGCCCCGCATAGAACAGGGGCACTTGGAAGAAATACTATCGGATTAGCATTACATGGATCATCATTATCTCCGTCTTCATTATTAGGGATCCCATCTCCATCATCGTCTTCATCATTCTCTTTACAATCAGGTATACCATCCCCGTCTATATCACCCATATTATTAAAAGGATCACAAATATCACCTATTCCATCACCATCTACATCTGCCTGCTCAGGATTAAATTGATCATTACAATTATCAAGATTATCTGGAATACAATCTCCATCTAAATCAAAATCTACATGAGCTGTGGGGCAAGGATCTACATCATCGGGAATGCCATCATCATCCGTATCCCCATCGGGATCATCACAAACGTCCCCTATGCCATCTCCATCTGCATCATCTTGATTAGGATTAACAACGTAGGGACAGTTATCTACACTATCACAGATACCATCTGCATCACTATCTACATTATTAGCAGAATGTGGGCAGTCATCGTACTCATCTGGCAATCCATCATCATCCGCATCTCCGTCATCACAAATATCACCTATACCATCACCGTCTGTATCTGCTTGATCACTGTTCGCATTATTAGGACAATTATCTAGGTGGTCACATACGCCATCGTGATCACTATCGTTTAGTTGATCAGGATTATATGAATTGGGACAGTTATCTACACTATCTAATATACCATCATCATCTGTATCACAGGTTCCATCATCTTCTACTATATATTGTGTAGTTATCTGTTCTATAATATTACCTTGATCATCAGATATAGTGGTTATTATTGTAGTATTCTCTGTAATAAGAATCGGAGTATTGGGATCCGCAGCACCATCTGGAAAAAGATCAGAAGGACCCCACGACTCGCAATCATCTTCTTGTAATGGGAAAAAAGTAAATTCAGTGTAGGGACATATTGTTACTGTCTCAATTATAGAGTTAGAAATAGAAGTTTGACATTTTCCAGAACAGCCAACTCCATCTACAACTCGTATTGTATAGTCTCCTGGACTCAGGTCGCTAAAAGTAACAGGTGATGTATAATAGGTTTGAGATAGTCCATTTATTGATATACTCAGTGGGAATAATGCTTCTTCTGTTACGGCAACTTCTATTATTCCTCCTGAACCATTAGTTGCGTTTTGTATAACAGTACATGCCAGGTCAAATCCGTTTAATGCTGCCGCATTTTGCTGTATGGCATAAAATATGTTCTGATTTAGATTTCCATTCGTCAGACCTAAGGAAGGATTAACAGACATTGTATAATTAACGCTTGATAACCAATTGATTCCTTTAGCGAATACAACACTTTTATTTTCAATAGAATTAAAATCTATACTACTACCCGATAAATTAATATAAGATGGATTTACATCATCATTGTAAGTACAGCTTCCCCAGCTTAGAGAGGATATTGTAAGCTCTGAAGGATCCTTGACAATAAGGGCATCACTGGATGAATTAAGCGAAATATATTGATTCCAACTCGCTTCTTCTATCCTGTTAGCAGAACATCGATAGGAGCGAGAATCTACAGAAGGACAAATACTATTCTTTATGATATAATCATTACTAAAAGGTACTAGATACCTGCGGATATTCTTATTATCTACAACTCTTATCTCATTAGACCTCCCACTAATTACTTCAGCAGAATCATCATAAATAACAATGATAGAACCACTTCTTATATTCTGGAAAAAACTACCTAATTTAATATGTCCACGAGTAGAACAACTCGATGAAAAATTATTATTATCATCTATTATATATCCTTCTAAATTTACGGTGCTAGCATTATTCCCAGAACCATTGACACCAAGTTCTATAAAGGCGTTATCATCTGTCCCAAAATATATTTCATTGACAAATACTTCATTTAGACTTGTTGCGCATTGAGAATACACAAATGAAAATGAAAACACTAATAAAAATAATGTATAGAAGAAATTGGAGAAACTTCTGCTGCTCATAATGAAAATTTTAAATTCTATAATAAATGAATGATATAATTAAATGTATAAATATTTATTATATACTACGTAATCCATTTATGGTATTTTTTATAATTAATTTATTATATATGAGATTATTATATATGTATATAAATATTAATACTTACCACATATACTTAATTATACAAGATGAATAACAATGGAGGATAAATCTTCCCGCATGAGGAACTTGTAAGAAAGCGACCGTTCTCCTACCTTAATGTAC
>CAYYWZ010000053.1:0-27982 GCA_964475415.1 uncultured Saprospiraceae bacterium
AATTATGACAAATTTATCATAACACACTCCGCTAATTCCCCTTCATCTCCAACTCATTCCGGATGATCAGATTAGCATTCTCATTCCATAGCTTATGTCCCTCTCCATCCTTAGTAGGATTTTCGTAGATGCTTACCTTATCTAATGTACAGTTGCCACGATTATAGATTGCCCTTCCCTGATCGGAACTACCTGCTATAATATGCAGACCTTCTAGCAATACATTTTTAAAAACATTGACAAGAAAAACCTTACCTACACTTGTGCCTTCGATAAAAATATTATCAGCAGGATCAGCGATGATATTCAGATCTTTGTTGATCACCATGACAAGAGAAGTTATAGTGATGGTGTCGTTATGTAAGTCCGGATGGAAGGTGATGGTATCGCCAAAATCTGCACAGGCTATGGCAGCTCTCAAAGATCCTGGTCCGTCATCAGCTGTGTTTTTTACAAGCAAACAATTATCCTCTATTACATCGATGACAAAATCTTCCGTCTCTCCTGTAGAATATGCGTCACAGGCTGAAAGATCTATATTGGTCCAGAACCTGTGCATAATAACTCTAGTTCTTAACGGACCTGAAGTCAAATTTATATCGGTCGCGATAGTGAAGTCTTGTTGCTGGTCGCTAGCTGTACTGGAGACTACACGTTCTGAATCTTCCCAGATTCCATTTCTATCAAAATCGATCCATACATACCATACGACATTGTCAATATTATCAAGATATCCAGGGGTAAAAGAAAAGTTGATATCATCCCCAGCCGAAATACTAGATTGCTGCTCGCAGGCCCAGTCGTAGTATCCGCCATTCCACTGAGAGTAATAGTTGTCATTATTTATATCCACATCCTCTATCCAGTATCTCCATGTCGACTGAGCATAAGAAGCGCAGTAACTACTAGAAGATGTTGTACTGAAAAATGCATTGACATAATTACTTTCTTCTGCACCACAGTCAGCTTTGACTCTTATATCATATTCTGTGCAAGGGATTAGATTACTGATAGTCATTCCTGTTGCTGCGTTATTAATAGTGGTCCAGTTGTTTTGACCCGCTTCAGAATATTCTAGGATGTAGTCATTAGCTCCAGAATGAGTCCAGTAGATTTTTGCACTCTCATCCATAATAGATGCGGCATAAAAATTTGATGCATTAAGGCAATTCGGATTCTCGCTTAAGTTGAGTAAGTTAGCTCCTTGTCCATTACTGATACCTACTAATCTGTCCTTGTCTAGGAATAACATGTTCTTCATGGTTCCACCGAATCCCTCGAATGTTAGTGGCTGCCAATTACCGCCTGGTGTTAGGATAAATAATTTTTGAGTACGCTGACCGCTGACCCATAATTTTTCCATAACGACAATTGTTCCATCTGGAGCTACGGCGACAAAATCACTAATGTTAGTTCCAGAATCTATAGTAGACCAATTTCCATTATCCCACTTGTATATTTTATCATCAGAAATAGTCATATACAGAACACCAGATGTTATAGGATCTAGAATCATGTGATCTAGATTCTTGTCGCCAGTTGGATGTGGGATCAGTGTCCAGCTGGTATCGTTCCAATTACGATAATACATTTTATCATTCTTATATACATAGAAGGTGTTGTTATCATCTCTATGTAATCGATCGATAGACTCCCACTCTCTAAATATATCTGGTTCCGAGATGCCTTGGTCCCATGCTGTCCATGTCACGCCGCCATCACTTGATCTATAGATCTGACTAGGTAGACCATCTTGATGGATACCTACGACAAGCTGTTCTGGATTATCATTCATAATTTTGACATCTTGAATCACGATGGCATCTTCGAAAAAATTTGTAGTCATAGGTGTAAACCAACTTTGTCCTCCATTAGTCGTTTTCCTCAGCTGTCCTGTATCATCGAATCTTTCACCTACGGTATAACCAATGTTAGGATCTGAAGGAGCATATCTTGTAGATGCACTGTAATGTAAGAGTAGCCCAGGGTATAACATATCCTGACCACCGTCTACCGTTTTGTATTCTCCTACATCCGCAACATTAACGGTAAATCTAACAGTGTCTGTCGGATGTGGACTAACTCTCAGCGTCACCATAATATGGATTCCGTCAGCTGTCCATTTCCAATTCCAGTTGCCATTGTTCTCCTCCTCTGTAGGATTGTTCTGATCGACCAGTGGCATCAGTGCATCTTCTGTTCTCCATACACCATCCATCAGAGCTAGGTTAGTGTCATGTGGGCTGAAGTAGAGCCCTGCTAATGAGTTGCCATGACCCGCCTTGAAATTTGTATCAGCAAAATCTGGAAAACTTAGTTTCTGTATATTATCTCCTCCTGTGTATTTGGAAAAATAATAATTTTCTCCTCCATCTAGTGTTTCCACCAGACCACTATTATTAAATCCATCAGATCCACCAAAATACCATCGACCACTTATGGTAGGGTGAGCGGTAATGTAGTAATCATAATCTGCTCCGAAAGGTTTTTCTATAGCTGACCAACTATCATTGACAGGATCATATATATTGATGCCTGCTTCCCGACTGACGATGATCTTATTGGTGATAGCGTCAAACTCGAAGTCTACAACTTCTTCGTCGTGAATTTTCTCTAAGCTATCATCAGTAGTATCATATTTCCACAATCCCTTTTCTGTTGTAGAGATGCCATTTCTGGTTTCAATTATGGAGGATATATAGATTATATCTTGATTGCCAGGATCGAATTTTACTGCTGTGATCCACGCATTTTCGAAAACAGTAGGATGGATAGATGTCCAGTTAGTTCCGCTATCTGTACTCCTATGCAAGCCACTTGTTCCATCCCATGAGCCACCAGAAAAAGTGGGTTGACCTCCTACAAATAAAGTACTTGTATTAGTAGGATGAATAATGAAAGTTTCGTCTCCCCACCTAAGTAATCCGTTACCGCTAAAGTTGGTCGGATTAGAAATTCTATCCCAGTTAATTCCGCCATCCATAGATTTAAATATGCTAGAGGATCCTGTATTAGGCGCGTTACCTGAACAATAATACATAGTCGTTGGTGTAACTGGATCTATCGCAAGATTTCTTGTTGTAAAGTTATGTGGATTATCCTTAGGTACATTTAGGGTTAAACTTTTCCAGCTATTTCCCGCATCAATAGAAATATTAAGTCCTGCAACATCTGTTCTGTTGTAGATGATCTGAGGATCTGTAGGGTGAAATATAATACCCGTAACCTTTCCTCCACCATGCATTTCTAAAGGCTTCCATGTCTGAGCAACAAGGTAGGTTGATAAGAAAATAAGCAGTGTAGCCTGAATGGTTTTCATGTAAAATAATTTTGCGGAATTGGCTAATTGCTTGAGGCTGGCAAAGATGCTAGCTCTATATACAAAGGTGTAGATAATAATCTACTATTACTATTATATAAAGTTAAAGTTTTAAGCCTTATATAAAATCATGTTGTCTATCAGTCGAATTTCTCCCGACCATACGGCTGTAACCGCAACAATATATTTTTTCCCTTTGAAGGTTTTTAGCTCCTGTAGCGTATGTCCATCTATAAACTTAAAGTATTCCATTTTGAAATCTTCGATATTCAGTTTGTTTTTTGCGTAGTTAGATAATTCTGTAGGACTGAATTCTTTATACTTAGCCTTGGCAAATTGTAAAGTGTCATGAAGGATAGTAGCTCTTTTTCTGTTGATCTTAGTCAGCCTTACATTACGTGAGCTCATGGCAAGACCATCTTTTTCTCTTTTGATAGGGCATACGACTAATTTTGTTTTAAGCTTCAGTTCATCGATCATTTTTTGAATGATGGTAAACTGCTGAAAATCTTTTTGCCCCATATAGAGATGATCTGGATGTACGATCTCTAGTAAGCGATGTACGACTTGTACTACACCATCGAAATGGCCAGGTCTGAAAGCACCTTCTAGTAACTTGTCTAAACCATCTAGATTTACTTTGACCGATTTGCTTGTACCCTTAGGGTAGATTTCTTTTGTTGAAGGGAGAAAAAGAATATTGCAAGCTACTTTTTGTAGCAGCTTAGTATCAGATTTTATAGTTCTAGGATATTTGTCTAGATCTGATTTTACATTGAACTGTGTAGGGTTTACGAATATTGAACATACACTGATGTCGTTTTCTTCGATAGATTTTTTGAAAAGCGAAGCATGGCCCTCATGCAGCGCACCAAGTGTAGGCGTGAAGCCTATGGTATTACCTTCGTTCCTCAGCTCGTTTAGTCTAACTTGTAAGGTTTCTACTGTTGTAAATATTTCTATCTGCTTATTTTTTAACATACTAATTGGCTAAAGTCTTTTGGTAAATCTGTTTAGTTGTACAATCTATTAGCATAAAATCATTGACATAAATCATCCCATTTTTTACTGCTTTTATAGAACGTATTCACTTGAGTGTAATATGCATATATTTATGACTACACCGCCGTAAAATAAAACAAGAAAGCTAAACTTTATTACTTTAGGATAAAATTTTTGATTGATGAAGAATATATATGTAGCTGCTACGAGTCAGCATGTAGGGAAAACAACAACAACACTTGGCTTAGTTTCTTATTTGCAAAATCGAGGGGACTCTGTAGGGTATTGTAAACCTGTGGGGCAAAAGCATGTAGATGTTATGGGAGAACGTGTAGATAAGGATACGCTATTGTTCTCTGATCTGATAGGGTTTAATATAGAGCCAAGCGTACATAGTCCAGTAATTTTCTGGAAAGGAGCGACTAAAGAGTTTTTAGAAGATCCAGGAAAGTACGATCTTAAAAAATATATACTCGATGCAAGATCTGTTTTGGATGAGCGATATGATAGAATAGTTTATGAAGGAACTGGCCACCCTGGTGTAGGATCTGTAGCTGGATTATCTAACGCTCGTGTAGCTAAGATTTTAGATGCTGGTGTTATTATGATTGTAGAAGGAGGAATCGGAAGTACAATAGATATGCTTAACTTATGCCTCGCTTTATTCCGTGAAGAAAAAGTCCCTGTTCTTGGAGTTATAATAAATAAGGTGAAGAAAGAGCGTATGGATCTGATCCGAGAATTTGTAGGGAAATGGCTCAAGCAACACAACTTACCTTTGTTAGGGGTGATACCTTATGAAAAATCATTGGTCTTTCCACTTATCCACACTATAGCGAAATCCATCAACGGTAAGATTGAGTTTTTTCCAGAAAAAGTTTTCAATAGGGTAGAGGGAACCATAGCAGGATCCCTTGTAGATCTGCATGACTTAAAAGACTCAAAAAGACTTTGTCTTATAGTTAGTACTAGAGGATTAACAAAGGCTTTAAAGAAAATAGAGTCTATATCCTTACAAGAAAAAATGGAAGAATCACCTCTTTCTGGCATCGTATTGACGGGTGATGGTAATGTAAGCAGAGATTGTAAATCTTATATTCGGAATCATCAGATTCCTCTAATTCGCACAGAATTAGATACTTATGGTTCAGTAATAAAAATAAGTAACATCGAAGTAAAAATAAATAGATCTACACCATGGAAGGTCCAGAGAGCTATTGAATTATTTGATGAAAATATTACAATAAATTCTTTTTGAAGTTAAAATAAAAATACTTATGTTTGTATTGCTAATGGAAGTTGTTCTATAATGATTGGCTAGCAGCAGGGTCACTGACCCTGCGCTAGTTTTTTTTTGCCTACTACTCACTAAATAACTTTTATTCCCCAAACTACCATTCCACTTTTCAGTTTATTATGTGTTATCCTAATTGGTTAATAACTCAGATCTATATTACTTGTAAAATGTATTTGTGTTGTTTGTAGTCCCCTGACTAGGCTGTTTGTAGTCTCCTGACTACAAACCTATATATATCGATATCCACCATGATTCCCAGAACTCTATACAACTCACTTTGTAGTCCCCCGACTACAAACCAATATAAATTTTCTTATAATCTAATTCCTTACCTTTAACAGCGTCTCAGATTTAACAATAACGGAGCTGTTTCCATTCATCTCGAGTGTAGGTGTATCAAATTTTTCTCCTGGTAGAATATCTAAACTTAAGGTTCCTCCATCATTCACAACTGTTTTTGATTGAACATACATTCTATATCCTTCAAAATGTGCTATACCCTCATTGACAAATATCTGTAAGGGATTCAAGCGTGTTTGGATGTCAAAATTTGCGGGATGATTATGATTTAAGAATTCCATGGTCTTACAATTTGTTAGGAATGGAACAGTAACTAGTTCGTTATCTGAAAGAAAACTGTTTTCATCAAAAACCAGCTTTAGAGCTGTATTCGGATTTTTATCTACAGGGCATCCTCCAGAAAAATTGGACCAGTTAGGTTTGTGATTCCACACGCCAGTATTTCCGATCCAGTATAAGGGCGTAAGTACAGAAGAACTTGCAAAATTTATTCCGTTGTTATTTCCAGCATCTATGCCATCTGGTGCATGCATTACTCCATCGAGTTGAGCATGGATATCCTGAAATGACACTGGACCTACAACGCAGAGATTCCCTTCCGGCTTGACAATTTCTCTTACATAACCAATCTCTTCTGAATTGATACTTGCAGGATTTGCAACTGTTGTTTCGCTTACAATAGATTCGTTTACGATAAGTCTACCGCCGTTGACAAAAGCATTTGTCTTATGTAAAATCAGTTCTGCATCATCAGCTTCAAAAGTTAAAGAATTCATGGTGATATCATCCTGAACTGTAACAGGTTCTGCCCCTCTCATAGTTAAGCTATTTAAGCTTATAGGGTGATTACTTAATTCTAGAGCATCTGGGTTAGTAAGAATTAGATCATATAATGTAACAGGGGTAAATATAAGTTCTTCGCATTCTATTAGACTTGTACCAGCATTTACATCTACATTGTCTTCCACATATAATCCCAATTCTAACCTACCGTTAACCTTTATATGAGAAGATCCTAGGGTAAAAGTCTTTTCACCTAAACCATCTGCAAACAAAATGTTGGTTTCTACATCCCTGTTAGATGTATTCATTGTTCCTTCAAGTAAACCTAAAGTGGTACAGTATAGATCATCATTCAATTTCCATTCTCCTCCACCGTCAAAGATTATGTAAGGTAGAGAAAGGGAATTCGTGATTATATTATTATTTTTATTTGATGTAAATCTTAAACTAGGGGAGCCAGGAGCAGTAATAGAAGCTGTAGCAGTTATTTCAAAATTTCCTGTTATGTGTAGTTCAGATTCGTTAGGAAAACCTTCTGTATGAAGTTCATACGGAGTAGATTTTGTCCATGTAAAATCATTACAGCCGGCGTTTACTCCATCACGTATAGTAATTTGGTTTTGTGATCCATTGTCAATGACGACATGATCATATATTGTGGGAATACACCCGTTAGAATTTCCAGAGCTTAGTTCCCAGTTATCCGGATTATCCCAGTACGTATCTACACCACTACTGCCCAGCCAATGATAGGTAAGCGTAGGAGGGATATTCGTTTCAGTCCAGCCCGATGAGTTACCCATCAATAGACAATTCGAAGCTATGAAGGTTCCTGCACCATCAGTGTGAATATTCCTTAAGCGTGCGTTGGTGATATTTAATGTGCCAGAATCTCTACGGAATAAAGTGATGGGTTGAGAGCCATCATTTTCAAAACGTGTACGATTGTCACAGCCTGAAGAAGAAGGGGTAGTTAATGTGCCATTAAGTGTAATCACATTTCCGTGAAAACTGTTATTAAAAAAAGTCAATGTAGTACCTGATGGTTGGATTTCAAAGTCCTCTTCCACAGTAAAATTCCCTGCAAGAGTAGTATTAAACGTGTTTTCTATGATTAGTTTGTCTATTGTACATCCTGTGCATTGAAAGTTGGGCTCTAGAATTGATCCCATACTATCAAAATCTTTAAGTATAACGGTGGGATGGTGTGCAGTATAACCATTAATTTGTTGTGAAGCTCCAAGAAACCGTCCAGCTTTTATAATATAGTCACCTGTAATCTCCAATGATCCATAGGTAAATCCTGTATTATATAAATTGCAATTGATCAAAGATACTCCTGCATCAATTGTTTTGTCCAAAGTCGTAGTGGCAAAAAAAGTACTTGCAGTAATAGCAAAATTATTTGTAGCTAAATGGCCACCATCCATATAAAAACCCTGAGAACATAGTATAGCTCCTGTTAGATGATAATTGACATTTTCATTTACTAGTTCTATACGATACATATTTTGACCTGCAGTTTGAATATTTTGGCTCCCTGGAGATTTACCATGAAAGATCCATTTGTTTGTACCATCGCCATATATTACACTGTGGGTTGATATAAATTTTAAATCACCATAGATATTCATAGATGTTTCATCATTGTCATAGGCTAAAAAGCGAATTTTGAACGCAGCTGGTGTGCCTGTCACTACAAAATCTCTTGCATGAAAAACACCTACCGGAATATCTACATTACTTGCATTTGTTAGTCCAGAGTTGGTATCAAATAGAATATCTGTAGCTGCGTCAGGAATGATGGTTCCCCCAGCACCTCCAGAAGACGACGACCAATGAGATGGGTCGTCCCACAATCCAGATCCACCTACCCAGTACAACTGACTTGCATAGCCTTGCTGAATTCCCGTACATGTAATTATAATAAAGCAAATAATGTATGTGAAATACTTATTTTCTATCTGATTACTTTTTTTGATGATTAGTTCATTAAAAATAATGTCTATTCACAAGGCCTTGTACACCCATATGGGTGAAAGTTTTGGAACAAAAGTATTGTTTGTTGTTTTTGTACTATTAGTAGTTTTTAAAACATTGTGCTTTGGCTGAGCTGTTTGTAGTCCCCCAACTACAAACCAATATTAACCTCCGTTCATAAAAAATAAAAAGGTCAGTAGCTGGAAACTACTGACCTTGAACTTATTTTCTAAGTTATGGACAATAAAGTGTTTTAGAGTCATTTCGGACCTTTAAAAAAATTACTATCTGAGTAAAAACTAATTATAGTAACTATAGTATAAATTTAAAATTCTAATAAGTTAAGCCCTTGCAGGTGTGTACACAATTGTGTATATTTGTATAAATAGAAATAAATGACAACAACGACAATCAGGAAATTAAGAGCCAACCTTAAAAGTTACTTTGATTCTGTAGATGATAATAAAGAGATTTTAATCGTTCCAAGAAATGGTGACAAAGATGCAATAGTAATTATGACGTTAACTGAATATAATAGTATAGTTGAAACTGATTATTTACTATCAACTGAAGCAAATAGAAAGATACTTGAAAAATCACTGTTGGAATTAGATGATAAGAAAGTTACTGAACTTAAATTGGAAGATTAATGAAAGTATTGTTTTCGAATACTGCGTGGGGTCAATATCAATATTGGCAAACAGAGGATAAAAAGACATTAAGTCGAATAAATGATTTAATAAAAGCAATACAAAGAGAACCATTTAAAGGTATAGGAAAGCCTGAACCATTACGTCAAAATTTAAAGGGTTTTTGGTCTAGAAGGATTAATAAAGAACATAGAATAGTTTATAGAATTGTTGGAAAAGCAAAAGAAGGACAAAGAATTGAGATCTTATCTTGTAAGTTTCACTATTAAACCCAAAATGAAAAAAGTCCATAACATTATGTAATCAGATCATATCCTCGTTCCTCGGAAACGATCGATACAAAAATCGATAAGTATGTAATTCTTCTTATGCTTTCTTTTTGATTTTTACACCTGAAGCCATAAACTTAAGCTCTTCTGTAGGTTCTGTAATAGCAGCAATTTCTTCTGCACTTTTCCCTTCGTCTTCCGCATAGTGCCTTAGCTCATCTACAGAAGTTATTTCTCTGTAAGCCTTTCCTGTCATGATAACCTCTCCCTTCAGATCCAAAGGCATAAAAAATCCGTAGTCTTTAAACTTTACAAACATCTGCTCAGCTTCCGGGTTCTTATCAGAATATACATTCATCCAGCAGCCTTTTGCCTGACAGACAGATTCTACGTTTGCACTTAGAGTAGCAACAACTGAATCTTGAGTAGCAAGCTGCAACAAGGTTTTTTCGTAGGATATAGCTTTGTCATGATCAAAGTTTTCTCCATAAACCATAAAATCATCTTGTTCTACTGGAGCTGGTGCATTTTTACAGGAAGCTAAAAAGAGAATCGAGACAAATATGTATAAAAAGGTATTTTTCATAATCTAGATTTTTTTTGATCAATAATAATATATGTAAAATTAATAATTCCAAAATAGTATGTATCAATGGATGCATGTATTTTAATAAAATTTACGCTGTACTCTACTAACTATTTATTATCCTTAGTTAGTCCATTAAATGTCGCAATAAGAAATTGATCTATAAGGTAAAGGGAAATGCTGAGAAAGGATTATTATAATATATATGTTGAATTTATGGATAGCCTAGAAGCAAATACACCTTGCGTAAGGAACATGGAAGATAGATCTGGCTGAGCACAGCATTAGCAGGAAAGCAGGCAGATATAGTCCGTAGGACCGAGCTGACTAGCGAGTCTGCAATACTCCGCCCCGAAATAACGAGGAACGAGGCATGAAGGGATACGCCCTAAAAACTATGAGAATACTGCATATTTCACTAAAAAAGTATATATTTGCGCTCCATTTAAGAAAATGGGAAAACTAGCCTCAGCCGCCCAGGTAGAAGAATTTGGGAAAAGCTAAGGTTCTAATTTATATTTTTTTACATAATTAATTTTAAGAATGCGACAATATGAAGTCACTTTCATCGTAGATCCAGTTCTGTCGGGCGATGAAATAAAATCGACAGCTAAGACTTATGAAGATCTTCTCACAAATGAGAAATGCTCTATCGTAGCAAAAGATGAACATGGTCTTAAGCCTCTAGCTTATACAATCAATAAGCGAAACTCTGGAATATATTTTACCCACGAATTTCAGACACCAACAGGTGCTGTGATTCCTAAGTTGGAACTTGCTCTTAGAAGAGACGAGCGTATCATGCGTTTCCTCACGGTTAAACTAGACAAATACGGTGTTAAGTTTAACGATGATAAGAGAAATGGTAAGATCGGTGGTAAAAAAGAAAAAGCTGATAAGGAAAAGAAAGAAGCTGAGAAAAAAGCGGAAGTCAAAGCTGATGATCTTACTAAAATAGAAGGTATCGGTCCTAAGATAGGGGAGTTACTAGTGAAAGCTGGTGTGGCTACGTATACAGACTTAGCAAAATCTTCTGCAGATACCTTAAAAGATATTCTAACCAAAGGAGGTTCTACTTTCGCTTCTCATGATCCTACAACATGGCCACAGCAATCCGATCTGGCAGCAGCTGGAAAATGGGATGAGCTAAAAACACTTCAAGATGAGCTTGATGGTGGTAAGGTGGTAAGTAGTTCTGAGGAGGAGTAATTATTAGAAAACTTATAAAAAAAGAAAAATGGCATCTAGAGATGATATAAAATTTTTGAATAATCCTAATATAGGATCTCAACATAAAAAATACTGTAGATTTAAGAAATTTGGAATCAGACACGTAGATTTCAAAGATCCTGATTTTCTACTTCAGTTCTTAAACCCTCAAGGGAAAATTCTTCCTAGAAGAATAACTGGAAATTCACTGAAATGGCAGAAGGAAGTTGCTGTAGCAATCAAGAGAGCGAGACATCTTGCGATCCTTCCATATGTTACAGATTTACTTAAATAATAAAATCCTGAGCAATGAATGTAATATTATTAAAAGATATAGATAATCTAGGTTACAAACATGATGTTGTAACAGTAAAGCCAGGATACGGAAGAAACTATCTTATTCCTCAGGGTGTAGCTGTTGTTGCTAATGCAGCTAACCAAGAGAAATTAGATAAGATCCTTGCTGAACAAGATGCTAAAGAAGCAGCTAAAGTAGATGACTACAAAGCACTTGCAGAAAAGCTTTCTGGCGAAACACTGAAGATAGGTGTTAAGTCTGGTACGAGCGGTAAGATCTTCGGTAGTGTAACGAATATCCAAGTTGCTAACGCTCTTAAAGAGCAAATGGAACTAGATATAGAAAGAAAGAAAATCATTATGCCTAATGATATCAAAGAACTAGGTACTTATGAGGCTACCATCAAGTTCTACAAAGAAATAGAAACAGTTGTAAATCTAGAGCTGATTAAAGAATAATCACAATCTAGATAAAACGATAAACTTTAAATGGCTGAGATTTTTTCTCGGCCATTTTTTTTTGAGTTGAAGTAATGTTATAGTAAGGCAGAATATCTGAAGCATCTTATTAAATATTTCAAATTTGATATCTTTAGAATTGATGTTACAAGCAATAGTAATTAGTAAAAGTATATACCCATGAAAATAACAAAAGTACAATTCGTATTTATTCTCTTTCTTTTACCCTTAATGGCTGTAGGGCAAGACAAAATAAATTATTTAGAATTCCCAAAAAATTCTATATCAATTGCTCCAACAAATATTTTTTTTGACGGCAATGGAAATACAATTTTTTACAAAAGACGAATACTACAAACTGAAGATAAACTCAAATATCTAAGACTAGGAACCGAATTTTTTGGGAGTTTTAGAAATGGAGAAGAGGATGGCTCTTATAGTTATAGTATGAATATTGGGATAGAAAAACTCAGAAAAAAGCAAAACTTTAGTTTGAGTTTCGGTTATGAGTTAGGCTTTGTCTATTACTCAGTAGCGGGTCGTCATGCTGAACCAGGCGTTAATGCTATATTTGCTCCTCAGGCCATCACCTCTGGATTATCGGGTTCTAATATCCAGAGAGGTTCCTTCTTCCTGAGCTCTGTTATCGGGTTTATTGGTTTCAAGTATCATGTGAGCAAGCATTTTTCGATAGGTATAGAAAGCGGAGCGGGACTGGGGTATTATAGGTCTACGGATAAATTGAACGACGATACCAAAGAAACCTCAAGTGGTTTTATAAACGACATAGATCCTAGTAGGCAGTTTACTTTAGAATATTATTTTTAGTATAATCTGTGTAGCAGATAGGATCAGTAATCACACAAATGACTATTCTCCTTAAGCCACTTTTCCTGCTTATCATATCCAGGCATAACATCGCTGACGATTTTCCAAAATCGCTTGCTGTGATTCATCTCCTTAAGATGAGAAAGTTCGTGTACAACAACGTAGTCGATTACATCATCTGGAGCAAACAATAGTCGAGTAGAGAAGTTGAGATTAGAATCGCTCGAGCAGCTTCCCCAGTTGCTTTTATTATTCTTGAGTCTTACCTTTTTGATATACTCGTGGAAGAAATTCTGATTATAATGATTGACCTTATCGATGATGTCATTATGAAAGTGTGCGCCCATTATACGACTCATAAGCTTGGCCTTGGTTTCGCGATCATTTACGTTTCCATGAGGAGCTTTGATAAATATATACTTGCCAGAAACTCTCCCTGAGAAAGTCTTACGATTTTCTTCGGTAAGAACAATTTGAAAAACCTTATCCCTCATCACAAACTCATCACCATTATTGTAAGGACGAGCTATTTTAGCATGAGAAGGTTTTCGCTTTTTCGCCTTGGCCTGTGCCCAGGACTTAGCCTCAGAAATATGATAGTTTATAAGAAAGCCTGGCGTATGCTTTGGTAATCTTATAATAAGATATTTGCTACCTAGAGAGTATCTGATATTATCCCTCCATTCCTTATATACTTTAATAGGAAATCGCTGATCATCATGTATGAATACATCAGAATTTTCCATAACTTATTACGCGTAAGAATTTATAAGTGAAGCTAACTTATGGACACCTTCCATAGACATCGCATTATAGGTAGAAGCTCTGAATCCTCCTACCGATCTGTGGCCTTTGATTCCTACACAACCTTCCGTCTCGCATAGACTTACAAATGCCGCTTCTTTTTCTTTGTCATGTATGTTGAAACAAATATTCATCAAGGATCTATCTTCCTTAGCTGTACTTCCGTAGAACAAAGGAGAAGCATCTACTGCATCATAGATGACAGCCGCTTTTTCTTTATTTCTCTTTTCCATAGCCTCTAACCCGCCTAGTTTTTTCACCCATCTAAGGACAAGCATACTTACGTAGACAGGATATGCTGGAGGCGTGTTAAACATAGAACCTTTATTAATATGTGTTCTATAATCTAACATCGTAGGAAGTGTTCTTTCTACTTTGCCTAGGATATCTTTTTTGACTATCACAAGGGTTGTACCCGCTGGCCCAATGTTTTTCTGTGCACCTGCATAGATAAGATCGAATTTTTCTACAGGCAATGGTCTGCTCATTATATCTGATGACATATCACATACAAATGGTACTTCAGTTTCTGGCCACTCGTGTATCTGAGTTCCGAAGATTGTATTATTAGAAGTCAGGTGTAAATATTCTAGATCAGAGGGGATATCATAACCCTTCGGAATATAATTAAAGTTCTTATCCTTTGAAGAAGCTACCACATCTATTTCACCAAATAACTTAGCCTCTTTTATGGCCTTAGTTGACCATGTTCCTGTATCTAGATAGCCAGCCTTCTTATTGAGTAAGTTCATCGCTGTAACGAAAAACTGAGAACTTGCCCCTCCTGTGAGAAATAGTACGGCGTAATCATCAGATAAGCCTAATAAATTTCTAACGAGAGATTCCGCTTCATCCATTACAGAAACGAAATCCTTAGATCTGTGGGATATCTCCAGAATAGAGAGGCCACTTTTCGTAAATGATTTTACTGCCTCAGCAGCTTCTGCGATTACCTCTTGAGGCAGTACAGCAGGTCCAGCGAAAAAATTATATGCTTGCATTAGTTTTATTTTTTGCGAAAATATTACAGTTTTGTTTAATAAGTAAGTATTCTCTCAAGTAATTCACAAATTCATGACCTACAATGCTGATTATATCTAATTGGGCGTATCTCTTCCCTGTATAATTTGTAGAAGGGATAGAAATATACAGGGAAGAGTCGTTCCCTTACAAGCGCGCCATTCGGCTTGGTCCTCCGCATAGCTCTTAGGCATATCACGGACTTCGGACTCCGTCCTCACTTTCCAGGCAACTTACGCGGGGTAAGAAGGTAAATCCTAAATACATACTTAGAAAATGGAATTTTTTCTCAATTTTTCTAAATTTTAAAAAAGAAAAATCACCCTAAATAGCTAGAAAATGGTATTTAGTTACAGAAATGTTACTGTATATATAATATATGATAAGGATATTACATTTACTAATAGTATTGTTTCGTTACCACCCCAGTGCTCATAATTATACTTTCTTAACTTTAAAATTTATAAAACAAAATTAGAGATAATTTTTTCTGGAATAAAAATGGAAGAGGAATAATCTATAAATTCATCATCCCAAATCTTATCAAGAAATCGACTTGCAATACACCAACTTACAGTTATTCTGTACGGCATATTCTGCTTGCCTTTCTATAGATTTAATTTCCACTTGGATGCATTCAGCTATATCATCATAATCGATCACATAATCTATTCTATCACCTTTTCTATATTGATTATGAATGTTCATGGTTACCAGGGAACAACTTCGTAGAGTTCTATCGTCCCAGATCTTAGATCTAGCTTCTTATAATTCTTCAACATGGTTAGAAGATCCTTCTTTTCAGAATCTCCTACTTTGTATTTTACAAACAAGGAATGACGCGCTGCTGTAATATGACCTAAACAATATTCTACGGTTGAAAACCCGTCTCCTAAATCTACCTCAGCTTCTACAAAAGCAGAACAAATGCGATTCCTAGATTTTTCCTGCAGGGTTGCATCGTTTATATCCACGTCCATCTTTCTACAAATCCCTTTATATCTATGCGGTGTTAAGAATGGATTATTCTTGAGAATAATATTTATTTGATCCATCGTTTTCATAACCAACTCGGGGCTATATGCTCTAGTTATATTTTTAGTTCTATCATCAAAAAAATCCCTAAAGAAAGAAAGATCTATTTCCTCTTCTGAAGATAGACGGAGATTATCTAAAGAATATACGATTTTATCTAAATGATAAGTGAACGTAGCATTAGGTATTCCTCTTTCTCTTACGTACTCGTAAAAAGTATCTGTTTTTTTTACGATTTGGACGGAGGTGTATTGTATCATTTTGAAATAACATTGAACAATTAAGATAAAATAACAATATTTTATTAATCCAAATACATATTATTATTTCATAACCACTACAGATCTAGCGACCCTTATGTGTTTACCAGTCTTATGATTTAACTCCACTAGGATTGTATAAGAATCCGGGTTTAAATAGATATTAGACGCTTCAGGATTCCAAACAAACCTATCAACGCAATCTTTACATTCTTTAGAATCTATAATATTTCCATACTGATCAAATACATTAAAACTATTGACCCCAATTATAGGATATTCATAAAAAATAATGAAATCATCATTTGCGTTGTCTCCATTCGGAGAAAAGATATTGGGGATAAAATAATCTCCTCCTCTGTCTAATACTGTAGCAAAGGAGCCTTCTACGATACAATTATTTAAATCCTTAATTGTTAGATAATATTCTCTAGGAATATCTCCTTGGATAAACGGATCCAAACAAGTAAGACACGAAAGCCCTGAAGTATCTGACCAGGTGATACAATCTATTCCTACATCAGATTTGTAATCTATAAATAATTGTCTTGAAGAATCTTTAAGAATTTCTAATTCATCTTCTATAAGCAATACTGTCTCTGGAAAGGAAATCACACTTAACGAAGAATCCAATGAACATCCTATCGCGTCTTCTACAAATACATCGTAGTCGCCTTCTATTAAAAATATGGAGTCCATCAAAAGTTGATCATCTATAAAAACCAAATAATCTTCCTCAATACTATGGAACGTCAATAAACTAGAATCTAAGTGACATACGATAGAATCATATTCAAAGTTAATATCGATTTTTGCAGATTCCATTATTTCTATCTCAAGCGTATCTATACATCCATCTTTTTCTTCTGCAATAACAAGATACTCATCACTGCCAAGTTGAATCCCTGCTTCTTCTAGAGAAACATCAGGTAACCATTTATAACTTATGATGTCTACAAAGGGATTTTTCTCAACAAAAATCGACCCCGTAGAATCATTAGGACAAACTATAAGATTAGAGTTCAGCGAATCAACAATTAGACCAAGATCTAAACCTTGGTTAATTTGAAAACTATAAAATGATTTGCAATTATTATTATCCTTGATTTCTAAGTTATATTCTCCGGCGGATAAGTTAAATATAGATGATTCATTCAACCCATTATTCCATACAAACTGAAAAGGAGGAGTACCGCCATTAATTTCTTGCAATTTGATACTTCCGTTTTGATCATTTAAACATGCTTCTGAACTAACTTCATAATTGGCGGAAATAGGATCAGGACGGTTTATATATACACTATCTACAAGTGTATTATTATCATAAGTAATTTCCATCTTCTGCCAACCACCACATAAAAAGTGAGCAGTTTTTGAATTTTCTCCAGAATCCCATTCCATAGTAAATCCTCCACTCGGTTCTGGACCATTCCAATCTATAGTTACTACAGCTGATCCATCACAAGGTATTGCATTAAAACAGCTAAGATCATTTAACTTACTGATAGATATTTGTACATTTTGTGCATTTATACAAATGCAAGAAAATACCCAAATCATAATAACTGGCAAAACTCTACTCCTCATATAATTATCTAACAAGTATTAGTTGCTTTGTGTATACATTTTTTTCTGATTGCATTTTTAGAAGATAAATTCCAGATGCCAAGCCTGTTGTTTTTACCTCTATCTTATCGTTAATCAATTCTGAGTCCATTTTGACAAGTTGTCCTGTCACTGAGAACAGAAGAACATTTTCAATATTGATTCCCGAGTGCTCAATTATAAAATTATCAGAAAAAGGATTTGGATAAATCTTAATAGGCGTTTCCTCAATATTGATATTGTTTGTTGATATATTACTCCATTCCAGCGTGCAATTGTTTGCATCTGTTACAATAACTGACAATGTATCTCCTTCATCATAACTTATCACAGAAGTTGTATCTCCTGTGCTCCACATATAGTTATATGGAGGGACTCCTCCTTCTATTTCTGCAGTTACTGTTGTAGAATTTATTTCGAACTCACCATCCAGAGACTGAGGTTCAAAAATCTCAAAAGTTTGATTTCGAGTACACGTTTGAGTGCTGTCTCTAACTTCTACTGAATAAGTGCCTTTACTCAGGTTATTTCTAAACAACCCTGTACTACCATCTTCCCATAGGACAATATACGGAGCTAAGCTTCCAGTCAATTGCAATTCTATACCCCCATCATCATAACTAAAACAACTAACATTTATTATCGTTGGATTGAGGTCAATTGATCCTAACTGTTCTATCACAATTGATTCTTCTCTAACACATCCAAATGCATCAACAATTTTAAAAGAATACTCTTCAGCACCTAGGTTATTAATAAATATACCGTCAGAACCATCGCTCCATTCTATATTATATGGAGCACCATTTGGTAGAAGGATGGCTCCATTATCCTGACCACAGTTAGCATCAATTACTTGCACCGCTAAGTCATAAATATCAGAAGCTTCTATTATAAAATCAATTTGATCTGTACAATTACCATTATTATATTCTACTATGATATTATAAGAATCAGCACATAGATTGTTTCTGTATAATTCTTTAGACGGTCCATCTGGCCAAAAAACAATAAAATCTTCACCCACAGATGCATCTAATTCCAACTGCACTTCGCCATTACACTCATCACCACAGATAGACAACTGAATAGATTCATCTAAGCTTAGTACCTCACTCATTTCTTGAGTTATTTCTATAGTTTCTGTTGCTATACAATTCTCTGATTCAACAATTAATAAATGTAGTCCCTGCTCAATTGTTATAAGATCACCTACATTGAAAAATATTCCATCTAAACTAATCGATGTTATTTCACTATTGAGACTTGGATCAAAGAAGATTGAACCTAGTGGATTAGAACAACTAGGCTTTACACAATCATAGGTATAGGATAAAGATTCTGAATCTTCTATCATTATTTCTAGTGTGATCATACATTCGTCTTCTGTATTCTGGACATAAACAGTATAGTCTCCAGCTACTAAATCTGTAAAAATATTTTCTTCTTGATATGTTACTCCATTTAGAGAATAAATCAGATTTAAATCATCTACATTAATAAGTTGAATACTTCCATTACCGTAACCACAGCTTGTATGACTTTCAATTGGCACTACAGTAAAATCACCAATTTCCATAATCTCAAACTCAATGACTTGGAAACACATACTTGAATTTGATATTTGTAAAACATAAGCACCTACAGTTAGATTTTGTAAATCATTTTCTCCAATTTCTGCCCCATTCAAAATGTAAATAAGAGGCTCTATTCCTTCGATTATTGTAATATTTATACTACCATTATTCATTCCACATGAAGCATGTACAAAATCATATTCTAATTCAATATTCCCTTCATTTTCTAGAGTCACCTGTTCCGAGATCGCACTTCCATTATCATCCATAATTGTAATCTCATAATCGTCAGCTCCTAATGAAGAAAATAAATTATCACTTTGAAACATGCCACCATTTATTTGATACATATAACTTCCTGTTCCACCTTCAACTATACATTCGATGGCACCATTAGAGTTATTACAAGTAGAATTAGATATAATAAATTCTACATTTAAGGAAGAAGGATTATCTATTAGTTCAATTTCTATTGACATAGAACAACCTTCTGCATCGGTTACTATTACTTCATATTCACCAGCATTCAGACTTTCAAAAACACCTGTATTATTTTCTTCAGATTCTATTGAATAAGCATAAGGCTCAACACCTCCTATCCCTTCAACCTGAATGACCCCATCCTCCCCTCCTGAAGGATTTGTTGTATTTATTATTACTAAGTTTACTGTATTTTCATTTTCAACATCCACAATTTCAGAATGAGTACAGCCGATAGCGTCTACAATTTCTAACAGATAGTCCATAGCCTGTAATCCTGATATACTATTACTCATTATTTCTTCTGAATTAACAAAATACTGATATGGCATAGTACCACCAGAAACGTCTATCAATATAGTTCCATTCTGATTACTACATGTTTCATTTTCTAATGTTATTTCTACCTCAAGGTTCGTAATATTATTAATGTTAACTTCTATTGTAGAAATACAATCATCCTCATTTACAACTTCTACAGTAAATTCTCCCTCTGATAAATTTTCAAAATATCCCGTTTCATTAGTTATAATTCCTTCTAGGGTGTATTCATACATCCCTGGTGTACTATCTACAATATTGATTTGTATTGTCCCATCATTCATTCCACAATTTTCATTTGTAGTAATTGCTTCGAGTCCAAAAACCTCTGGCGCAACTAACTCTATTTCTAATGGGGTTATGCAGTTATTGCCATCTATTATTGAGATATAATATACGCCAGAGGATAACATATTAAATATACCAGATGAGGATTCTGTTTCTCCATTTAGAAGAAAGCTAATGGGAGCTATTCCGCTAAGATTTTCAAACTCTATTATTCCATTGTCAACATTACAACTTGGATGTGAAAGTATTAAATCATAGCTTATATCTGGATCTGCTAAAATTTCTATAATCTCTGAATAAGTACAATTTTCTGATATAATTTCTAAAGTATGCGGCCCAGGTTCTAGATCTATAAATATACCCGTTACATTAGACTGTGTACCATTCAATACGAACTCAACCTCAGTACCATCTTCCACTGTTATCGTAATGACTCCTGACTCAATGCAAGGAGCAGAATTGTTAGTTACAATTGTATAATCTAAAGTACCCTGTTCTATTTCCACTGTTTCGGAAGTGGAACATTGGTTTCCATCTCCTACTTCAATAAGATATGTTCCTGCTGGAAGATTATCGAACATAGTTTCATTTACAAGTTCTCCATTTAAATAAATCTCATAAGATCCAGTACCTCCAGAAATATCAATAGAAATAGTTCCATCTTCTTCAACACAACTTGCATCTTGATGTTCTACAATTAAGACAGGTCCTCCAATGTTATCGATACTTACTTCTATCGAAACTATACATCCATCATTATCTACTGAAATTAAATCATAAGTACTTGCTCCAAGGAAATCAAATGCTCCATTATTTTGTGTTGTGCTTATACCAGTAGATTGATTGATAAGCTCATAGGTCACACCTGTATATGCTTCTGCAGAATTATAAACTATTAGAGCACCATCATCCTGACCGCAAGAAGCGTCTTCAATTTGGTTTATCGAAAGTGTAGGAGCTTCTGTGAAATCTAATCCAATATCCTGAGTAGACACACACATTGCATTATCCTGAACGATAATAGAGTAATTTCCGTATTGTAGGTTTGACATAATAGACTCTGATTGTAATCCAGAGCCAAAATCGTATAAGTAAGGTGGGGTACCTGAAGTTACAATAATTTCAATAATACCATTTTCTTCACCGCAAGTTGGTTGCATCACATTAGCTTCAAAAGCAAGTGGAGCACTATCAAACAATTCAACTTCAATTTCTGCTCCACATCCATTAGCATCTATTACTACGGTAAGATATGTATCACTCATTAAGTTTCCCCATACTGAATTATTACTAAAATTCTGCCCTCCATCTATACTGTACTGGAAAGGACTAGTACCAGATGTAAGATCTACATCAAAAGAAATTACACCATTGGTTTCGCCGCAAGTTGTATTATCATACTCTAAAAAGTAATCTAGCGGAATACTCGGCTCTACATCTAGAGAAGTTGTAAACTCACATTCGTTCTGATCTATTGCAAGAATATTATAAGTTCCAAAAGGGAGATCTTCAAAAACATTAAAGCTTCCAACAAAAGCGCCATTTAAGAAATAATCTATAGGTTCCAATCCTGAAACAAGGTTCAGGGTAATAACACCATTATCGTTTCCACAAGTGGTGTGTTCTACAAGAGAATTAAAAGAAAGGCCTTCACTGTCTTCTTCAACCTCGGTATTAATCTCAAATAAACAATCTTCATTATCTAAAACCTGAATTGGATAAGACATGGATGGAAGATTATTATAAACAAACTCAGAACTAAAAGACGATCCTCCATCGATACTATAATTATAAGGAGGCGTCCCAGAAGTTACAAAAATAGATATCTGTCCATTATTCTCACCACAACTAGCATTATCCACTTCTACTAGTGCCTCAACAGCAATACTAGACATAATGGAAACTGTTTCTACATATTCACAATTATTGACATCAACTGCTAGAATATCATAACTACCAGAAGAAAGATTTACAAATTGTCCTGATGTTCCAACAAAAACTCCATTTAAAAAATAATCAATAGGATCTGCTCCATTTAAGATTTCAACTGCAATCTCTCCATTATCTTCTCCACAGGTCGTAGGAAGAAAAGATGCAACTGCTTCCAGCCCCATATTATCACCTTCTATTTCTATGATTTCTACAAAATTACATCCTTCTGCATCTACTATGTCTACCTCATATGTTCCTGTAGATAAATTATTATAGTTTAACTGATCCGTAAAAGGTCCTCCATTTACAGAAACCATAATAGGTTCTGTCCCCGATATGATTTCTATGTCAAAGGCACCACTATCTTGACCGCAGGTAGCCTCTGAAGATATGATGTCTACAAGTAAGGCCATACTCATTTCTACTGTAAACAATAATATACTAGAACAACCATCAGCATCTACACCAATAAGTGTATAGTCACCTGAAGGTAATCCCTCAAAAAAAGCATCTAATATATTATCGTCTAATGTAATATTAAGTTCTTCAATGGTGAATGAAAATGGTGCTTGTCCAACAATATCAAATATTTCTAATGTTCCATCATCTTCTCCACAGATTGTCTCAGTAGTTGTAGCAGAAAAACTCATTACATCACTCTCGCCTACTTCCACTTGCTCTTGATAAACACAATCATCCGCGTCTACTATATCTACATCATAGATGCCTGCAGATAGATCAGAAAATACACCTATAGAATTCGTAATTGCATCATTTAAGATGTATTGATATGGAGCTGTACCGCCTATTGCGCTAACTACAATCTCCCCATTATTTTCTCCACAGGTTGTACTTGTCACTTGGATATTTCCTGTCAAATCACAGGGGGACTCTGCGGTCATACACGCAGAAAAGCCAGAAGTTTCTTGAGAGGGATTATGCTGGATTACTGTAAATTCGTCACCTGGATTAAAACTCCCGCTAAAGGTCCAATTTGTTCCAGTTACATTTGCAAAACCTAAAAATTCGCCTCCTTCACAATTTGTATTAGAAGGACAATCATCAATGATATATTGATGGACTTCAACTATAGCATTGTTTACGCAGGTTCCTTCTATGGTTGTTGTGCTGGCAGATTCAATTATAGGTTTTGGGTCACCTGGACCATCTTCAAGAGAAACTACATTACAAATAAATGAATTACGATACAAATACCTTGGACTTCCAAAAGATGTGATGGCCTGTGTATTGAAATAAAATTCATTAAAACTTACTTCGGAAGTATTACTATTATTTAGTTCTATTTGAGCATTGAATCCATAGTAGAATACATTTCTATTCTGTTCTGATCCTCCAATTAAAATATCGCCTTGACTAAGAACTATAGATTGATTATTACCTACATTAACATTTTGACTTTGATTAGTTCCAAAATAATTACCAATAATCTGTCCTTGATTGTTCCCATTCAGATTGATCCCAACATCGTTATCACCAAAATAATTGGACTCATCTGAATTAAAATTACCTCCAATGGTTAAGTTGATCAAGGATGAAGCACTTGAAGCAAATACACCTCCTGCTGAATTACCTAGATCTAAATTGAAAGATGGATCTGTACCAAAGTAATTTGATTTTATATCAATATTAGAACTATTCCCATTAATTTCTATTCCTCTTAGGCTTTCTGTAAAAACACATCCTTTTCCTGGCATACCAATGTTTATATTTTCTACATCAGTCATGTGCACACATTCAGCTTCATAATTTCTGAACCAAATACCGTATATACCTACATTATCAGAAATATTATTAATATTAGATTGAGCTCCATTTCCATCTATCATGATATTTCCCGTAGATCCTCCATCAATTATAACTGGATTAGTAATTGTGATTTCTTGTGTTATTTCTACCTCTGAAATGAATGATTCAAATAGAATAATGTTCTCATTTGGATCAGCATTAGCTTCCTGGATTGCCGCTCTTAGAGAACATTCACCATTGGCATCTAAGCATTGTCCATCCCCAGGATCAGCATCATCTGTATTATTGCTGGTGTTTACAATTAGATCTGTAGATAGTGGTTCTAGTTCGTAAATTATCTCTGCGAATGGCGTTCCATTAGCATCATCATTCTCCGCAAGAAGATTTAAGTTATTATCATATAATTCTAAATAACTATCGAAAATTAAATCAGTTTGATACGTTGTTACGGTTATTACATTTACATCCAAACTACTTGATATACCTATACATCTCCCCGCAATAGCATTGAATCCATAAGCCTTAACATAATAAGTGTCAGCATTATAATTAAAACTAAACCAATCATCATCAAAAGCAGAAATAACTATTTCATCATCAGCTGGCAATACAGAACTCTGAGTAGAAAGGTCATTGGGCTCATAAGGATCCATTAAGTTCAAGTTAAAACTTGCAGTAAAGGTGCCATTAGAAACTGTAATAAATCTCAGATCAAAACTACTTGTATTAATTCTTGCAAAGTCCTGGTTTAATATATTAGACTGAAAAGCTAACTTAGTATCTAGCCAGTTCCAAGTCGAACTTCCTGACTCCCTGTATTCAATTGCGACAAGGCTTCCAACTATATCATCACTTGCGTACCAATTGATTTGATTAGTTTCACATTGGGTTAAAACAACTCCGTTAGAATGGATAAAAAGCGGATCTTGCAAACTGGCCCATTCAGACACAGAACAAGCAGATCTATCAACTATAAAGGCATTATTATCAGTGGACGTCCCTGTAGGATCTCCATTGTAATTAATATCTGGATTAGACCAATGAGGTATTTCAGGACACCCATTCGAGCACTGAGATGGATATGACATAATTGTCCGCCATTCTTCTGCACTACTGTAATAGCCATATCCTAAACCACATAATGCCGGACCACTTATATTGTCCTCTACGTTATGCCTTAGTCCCAGATTGTGACCGAGTTCATGAAGTAAGGTATGATTAAAAGATGATATACAGGCTTGGTCAGTTACAGAAACACCTTGTGTAAATCCATCAAAATCACCTTCATAAGCCCCTTGCCAGCCAATAGACCCATAACCGCAAAACCCATTATCAAATCCATCAACAACATATGCTAAAAGATCAGCATCATAATTCACTTTCTCGATCCATAAAAAATCAAGAATTCCATTATTATACTTTAAATCATCCCAAATTTCCTCAGCGTTTCTATTTTCAAACTCATGATCTGCCAAAATCACAGCTCTTAAATCAAATGTATGTGATAAACCGCTATTAGAATTAGTCAAGTTTGCAAAAGTTATTTCATTAGCTACGTTAGTATTAAGAGATGATGCGTTAACTTCATCTTCATAGGCGACTAGAACACCAATTTCTGCTGAAGATCCTGCACATGAATTGTTCACTTCACAAAGATCTTCCATCATTGTAAACTTGCTACTCGAATTATTTTTTAAATTAATATCCTGTATGGAACATGGCAAGAAATCTATCTTGCTATCAATTGGCTCCAAGAAAAAAGCAATGCCTTCTCGATTAAACCCATGAGTGGAATCTGGCTTATAAAGCCAAAGAGAAGCTGCATTTTTATAGAAAGAAATTATTGCATATTCAGTTGCAGATTCTAGAACATAGGATATTGTACCATTGGAGTAGGCATACTCTTCTTTCTTATCAAATGAATAATTTTTAGAATCTAATCCAATCGTAAACGAATCATTAACGTTTATGATTTTTTGAATATCTGAAAGATTATCCGTTGCATAGTCTATCTGGGAATTACCCGAATATGCAATGTTACAAAGTATTAGGACGAAGAAAATTAATCTAGACATTATCGTTAGTTTTAGTTTTACTTAAAACTAACTTAACCCCTAGAATTTTAAATCATTTCTTTTTTAACACTAGTTTTTACCTTGTGGAAATATGATTTTACAGTGTGAAAAAATCTGAAAATGAATTTCCTACTTGTTATTTTATTATTAGATGTATCCTTGTAACTACTTTTATTAAAACACTCCTTTGAATATGATATTGACTCAAAATTTAATGATATAATAAATGTTCATCAAAATTCGGAGTTTGATTATTCCTGATATCCTTTTTCCATTTCTCTATTCTACCTTGACCGCTTCTCCAAAATTTTTTACATAGATTTAAATATTTTACGACTACAAGCTTTTCATTTTCTTCCAGTAGTTTTTTAGCCAAAAACAGGTCAGGTCCAAAAGAATTCAATGTTGGTGATCCATTTGTTTCAGCAGCTTGTATTAGGTAAAACTTCGCTTCATTTATTTTTCTTGAATCTAATGCCATTCTACCCTTTGCAATATTAATTACATGAATGGCATTTCCGTAATTCCAGTTATTCTTATAAAGAGGAATTAGATTCTCTAATGTTTCAATTATATTTATATTTTCTTGCAAATCTCTAGTATCAAGCTCCACTAAAACATTCTCCGTCATCTCATAGAATATACTATCTCTTTCAATTTGTTCATCTTCTTGCATACTTACTTTATCCATTTTACAACAAATAAAACTTATGCTTAGCATTAACATAAAAAGAAAATAGATTTTCATAAAAATAGTTTTCATAGAATAGTTTCAAATATTAAGATCATCACTAAAAATCATACCCTTTAACATCAATTACAACCAATTCTTTTAGCTGATCCTCAATTAACTTTATAAGTTTAACTCCCATTTTATTTGATGAAGAAATGTTTTTCTTTGTTAACTTAAAATTCCCACCATCATTAGACATATAAGATTCTATGCTAACAGTTGTGTTAGAGCAATTATTGAAAGCATGTTTAACAGTATTAGTTACTAACTCACTAAATACAAGCCCTATACGCATAGCTAACTCTGCATCAATATCTAGTTCCTCAATCTTATTTTTTATCTTCAATTCACAATCAGGTCTATTAAAAATTTTTTCAAGATTCTTTGAAATATCTATTAAATAGGATTTTAAATTTATAATTCTAGAATTTACATTTACGTAAAGATTAGAATGTACTAAAGACAATGCCCTTAGTCGACCCTCACTATCTTGTATAATCTCTCGGGCTACAGCTGAGTCAGTACGTCGTCTCTGCATTTGTAGTAAAGAAGCCATAAAAGAAAGATTGTTTTTAACACGATGGCTTAGTTCCTTATGGAGAAACTCAATTTTATTATTCTGTTTAGTTTTTTGAATTTATTTCTTTGATACCAAATTCTCACTCCAAGGAGAGCAAAAAGCCCAGCCGTTAAGCTACCTATCAATAAGTAATTTCTTTGCGAGGTGATTTTTTCAAGATTATCATCATTTTTTTGACTAAGCGAAAATAACTCCCGCTCTTTAATTTTTGTTTCGTTTACAATTTTAATCGAATCTGAGAATCGTGTATTTTGTTTAAGTTCCACCGAATGACTTAACCCTAAGGATTCTGCAAGTAATTTATAAGCTTTTTTAAAATCTTCTGTTTTTACTGCGATATCTTTCAACTTTTCAAAATCAAATATTTTATTTTGAATACTGTCAACACCATCATAGAGAGCCAATCCTCTCTTAAAGGATTTTTCTGCCTTTTGGTAGAGACCGATCTCTCCTTGACAAGCTGCCAGCCTATAGTAAATAGATGATTCATCTGAAGTTGTAAGGCTATAAAACAGCGGGGAATAAT
>CAYYWZ010000054.1:0-27879 GCA_964475415.1 uncultured Saprospiraceae bacterium
GCAATTAAAAATCTTATGTACTATTGTCATTCCGAATGAGCGTAGCGAGCTGAGGAATCTAATTGGTTTCATCTTAGATTTATTTCGAGCGTAGTCGAGAAATCTTGCTACTTGAGGTAAAAGAGTACTTTTTTGACTGGTACTATTTTATCACCTTGAGACTTAGATCCAGAGATCCAGCAGAATGTGTAAGTGCACCCACAGAAATAAAGTTAACCCCTGTTTCTGCAATTTTTCTTACAGTTTTTAGGGTAACACCTCCTGAAGCTTCTGTCTCGTATTTATCTCCGATGATAGCTATAGCTTCTTTGAGTATAGGAATCTCAAAATTGTCGAGCATGATTCTATTGATTTTACCGACTTCCATAACCTCATAAAGTTCTACTAAGTTCCTTACTTCTACAGTTATGCCTAGATTTAGATTTTTCTTTTCTAAGTATTCGTTGACTTTTTGTATCGCCGGAGTTATTCCTCCGCTTGCATCTATATGATTATCTTTAATCATTATCCAGTCATACAAGCCATCTCTGTAGTTCGTACAACCACCTATTCTTACTGCCCATTTTTCTAAGAACCGCATAAGAGGGGTAGTTTTTCTAGTATCTAGAATTTTAACACCCGTTCCTTCTGTTTCTACCATAAACCTGCTGCTGAGGGTGGAGACGCCACTAAGCCTTTGCATAGTATTTAGGATAAGCCTTTCTGCCTTAAGCAGTGCTTGGCTATTACATTCTACATAGAAAGCGATATCACCGAATTTGACATCTTTACCGTCTTCTATAAGGATTTCCATCTTGCTTTCTGGATCAACCTTGGCAAAAACGCGCTGAGCAAATGCTATTCCTGATATAACACCATTATCCTTTACGTAGAGTTTAGCCTTGCTTGTAGCATTAGGATCTATACAAGCATTAGAGGTATGATCACCGTCTTGTATATCCTCGAATAAAGCGGCGTCAATAAACTGGTCTAATACTTTGGAGTCTACACCTTTCATAGTTAAGTGTTTGTAACAGTTAGAGAAAGTCAATTGCGCCACAATATCAAAAAAAAATATTCAAAAAACCTAATTATTATCCTTTGTTCATCGTCTTTTGCCTATTCTCTTGTAAATTTCAATAGATTATTAATCCTTTAGTCCTTACTTTTGTTTATCCATACTAAAAAGCTATAAAAAATCGATATTAATAGATGAGAGGAAAAGTCAATATTTGGATATTCTTAGGCCTGTTTTTATTTGTCACTGCTTGTAATACGGACCAGAAAGTCCAAGCACCTGATGTTTCGGGTGTACAGCTAGATTATGAGATTGCTAGATTCGAGCAATTATTGATGACCTTGGATACTACTAAGATTATTGAAGAGTTAGAACGGATAGAGCTACAATATCCTGCTTTTGGTGAAATATTTTTTATGCAGGTTCTACCTCTAAAAGATGTAGATTCACAAGAAACTTTTTACACAGGGATAAGAGATTTTATAAGAAACAAATATGTACAATCTGTTGTCAAAAAGATCAATGATAAGTATGGAGATTTTTCAGATATTTCTAAAGAGTTAGATCAGTCATTCCGTTATTATCAGTATTATTTCCCTCAGTGGGAAGCTCCTAATGTATATACTTTTATATCTGATTTTGGCTACCAGGCTTTTATGTTCGATGACCGTGGTAAGGACGGTGTCGGTATAGGTTTAGATCTTTTTTTAGGACCAGAGTTTGACTATAAAGCTTTAGATCCAACCAACGCAGCTTTTTCTGATTACCTGACAAGAAGCTTTACAAAAGAACATATAACTAAGCGTGTTATGGAGCAGGTCTTAGATGATAAGATGGGTGCTGTCAAAGGAAATAAGTTTATAGATCATATGGTACATAATGGAAAGAAATTATACCTGCTAGATCTGTTTATGCCAGCAAAACATGATTCTATAATACATGAGTTTAGTGCTAAGCAACTTAGGTGGTGTGAAAAAAACGAAATCAATGTATGGGCTTATTTTCTAGATAAAAAGATGTTGTATAGCTCGGATCCACAACTGGTCAACAGATATACGAGACCAGCTCCGACTTCTAGAAATTTGCCTGCAGATTCTCCTGGCCGAACGGGTAACTTTTTGGGGAGAAAAATTGTTGATGCTTATATAAAGAATAATCCAGATGATAATATAATCGATATGTTGAGCCTGGAAGACGGGACGGAGTTTCTCAAAAAATCTAATTATAAACCTCCTAAGTAACTGATATGAGTATATTTAGGAATAATAATTGCTATAAATAAGTAAAAAACAAGCTAATATTATGTCAGAAAGAGCCATTCCAGTTGTAGATCTTTCCAAATTTGTACATGGAAACGAAACAGATAAGAAAGAATTTGTCGAAGCTCTAGGAAATGCATTCCATAGCATAGGATTTGTAGGGGTTGTCAATCACGGAATTTCTAAAGAGTTAGTTGATGCGTACTATTCGTCATCTAAAGATTTTTTCTCTCTACCTAGATCAACAAAAAAGAAATATGAAGTTGCTGGCCTTGCAGGTCAGAGGGGATACACTTCTTTCGGAAAAGAGCATGCTAAGCAGTCAGATGTTGCCGATCTAAAAGAATTTTTTCAGACGGGTCAGTTTGTAGAAGGTGAGGATGTTATAAAAGAACAATATCCTGATAACTTAACTGTAGATGAAGTGCCAGAATTTTCTAAATATGGTAAAGATTTATATAAAGCATTTGAGCAATCAGGGGCACATCTATTACGTGCTATAGCTAATTACTTAGATCTGGGCGAGAATTATTTTCAAGAAAAAATAAAGAACGGAAGCAGTATACTTAGATCTATTCATTATCCTCCGATAACGGAAGAGCCTAGAACAGCTATAAGAGCAGAACAACATGAGGATATAAATCTGATAACCCTACTCGTAGGAGCTTCAGCTGGTGGCTTGCAATTGCTGACTACAGATGGCGAGTGGCTAGATATCGTACCAGAAGAAGATGAGATCGTAATCAATGTAGGAGATATGTTACAGCGACTTACAAACAATTATCTGAAGTCCACGACACATAGGGTTATCAATCCGCCGAAAGAACAATGGCATGTACCGCGATTATCTATACCTTTTTTCTTACACCCTAGAGCTGAAATGGATTTGACCTGTTTAGACTCTTGTGTAACAGAGGAAAGACCTTTAAATTATGAGCCCATAACTGCTGGAGGCTATTTAGATCAGAGACTAAGAGAAATAGGATTAAAGAAGTAAAACATAGTATATTTGACTTAAACGTTCATTAATTGTATTTTTGAGCTATATTGTTGAAAATCAATCCAGATGTAATTTTTAATTACATCTGAAAACATAAAAAAAAGATCATGGAATTATTTGTATTGATTAATTTTCTAGGACCAGAAATGTTCGTCGTATTCTTCGCGATATTATTGTTATTTGGTGGAAAGAAAATACCAGAACTGATGAAGGGCCTTGGAAAAGGTATCAAAGAATTTAACAGCGCGAGAGCAAATATAGAATCAGAGCTCAAAGAAGGAATGAAAGAAGTCGACGAAAAAGGTGCGACAAAGTAGGCTCTAGATTCTTATCTATAAAAAGTATATAAGACCTGACTTTTATTAAATTAGAAGTTAGGTTTTTTTATTTCTAAAGCGTTAAATCTTTTAGAGAACTGAAGAGAAAGAAATCATTAGTAGAATTTCCCATCAATCCATCCAATGTATAAATAATCGAAAAAGGAAAACAGGTCATAGATTAAGAGGAATAATAATTTTACTTTAAGAAATTATCTGATTCGATATAAGTTATATCTTTTCTAATTATTAAGCAGGTTTGAGTTGCTTGAAAATTTTGCTTAATTTGATTATGATTTGTCTGTTGATCTAATTTCGTTAACATTTGAAATAACTACCATTATTTAGAGATAAAGATATTTAAGCAGTAAACTAATAATGATAATATTAGATAAGTGGAAAATAATAGTTCTAATAATGCTTATATGTTCTATAACTGAAGGACAGACCAACTACGTATTCCAAAATCTAACGAAAAAAGATGGCCTCTCTCAAGCATCCGTTTTTTCTATTACCCAAGATAATTCAGGCTTCATGTGGTTTGGTACCAGAGAAGGATTAAATAAATTTGACGGTTATCAATTCAAAATTTACAAAGACAATAGTCAAGATAATAGTATAGTTTCTAACGATATCAGGAGCTTATATTATAATAAAAAGGATGGGGAACTTTGGATAGGAACTTTAGGGGGATTAAGTAAGTATCAGTCTAGTACAGATGACTTTATTAATTATTCAAATGATCCTGATGATCCTAATAGTATTTCCAATAACGTGATCAGAAAGGTACTAAAAGATAGTAAAGGTAGATTATGGATAGGTACCTCTATTGGACTGAATATTTTAGATGAAGAATCAAATACGTTCACAAGATATTATTTAGATAATTCTAGAGCTTTATCAAACGAGTACAATGATGTCAAAGCAATATTAGAAGATAAGGATGGTGTCCTTTGGTTTGGTACGAGTAACGGTTTATATAAGTTGAATACAGATGAGAATGGTTCTTTCTTTTTCAAGAAAAATGAATTTGGGAAAGGAAATTACTTAAGTAATAATCATATTAAAAATATACTAGAAGATGTATCGGGCAACTTTTGGATAGGAACTTTTGAGGGAGGACTGAATTATTGGAATAAAAAAGAAGGCACCATTAAATCTTATGTAAACGAAAAAAATAATCCAAATTCACTCAGTCATAATAACATCAGATCTTTATGTTTTGATAAAGATGAAAACCTATGGATAGGGACTTTCGATGGATTGAATTATTTAGAAAAAGACGCTACAAGTTTTAAGAGGTTTACAAAATCTTCGGCCAATAGACCTGGACTTTCTGATAAATCTATACGCTCTTTATATGCAGATAAACGAGGAAGTTTGTGGGTGGGAACCTATTACGGTGGCATCAATCATCTGGACGAAAACTATAATCGATTTAGAAACCGCAAACATTCATTGATAGGTAATGGACTTAAGGGTAATGTAGTAAGCTCTTTTACAGAAGACAAAGACAAAAACTTATGGATAGGCACGGAGGGAGATGGACTAAATTTTTATGATAAGAAAAATAATCGACTACAAAACTTTAAATATAGTTCTACCATACAAAATTCTCTGAGTGGAAATAATGTAAAGGAATTGCTCTTAGACGGAGACCGTTTGTGGATAGGGACTTTTCAGGCAGGCCTTAATGTATATGATCTGAAGAACAAAGTATTTAAAGTTTATAAAAAGGATGTAAATAATAGCAATTCCTTATCAGCTAATAATGTCTATAACCTATTAAGAGAAGACAATCTATTATGGATATTAACCTATGGTGGCGGGTTGGATATATTGGATCTTGCAACTGATCGTTTTTATAATTATGCTCACATAATAGATGATAGTAAAAGTCTTAGTTCAGATCTTACCAGAGTAATTCTGAAAACTAAGAGTGGACAATTATGGATAGGTACAGATAATGGTCTGAATAAAGTAGCCAGAAATGAAGAAAATTTCCCAGCTTCTTTTGACACTTTTCTTTCTAATGAAAAAATATATGCTCTTACAGAAGATAGTCAAGGTCATATCTGGATAGGAACATTCAGTAATGGGTTTTACCAGATGGACCCTACAAAAAATGTGTTGAAGCATTTTACCACTAGCGAAGGTTTGCCAGGAAATACTGTCTTCGGAATTATTGAGGTGTCAAGCGATGAATTGTGGATCAGTACAAATAATGGATTATCTAAATTCGATCCGGTAGAGAAAAGTTTTACAAATTATGATTACTCTAACGGACTAGAGAATACGGAGTATAATTTCAATGCCTATTATAAGGATAGCGAAGGAGATCTACTTTTTGGAGGACTTAATGGATTTACGTACTTTAATCCTAGAGCGATAAAGCCTAATGAATTTATACCGCCGGTTGTTTTTACAGATTTGAGAAAAAATAATTTGATTGTCAATGTGGGTGACGAGAGTGGATTACTAGAAAAAAGTATTAACGAAACAGAGCTTATAAAATTTAATTATAACGAAGCTAACTTTTCTATAGATTTTGCAGCGCTTGATTATTTTAGTCCAGGGAGTAATCAGTATGCATTTATGTTAGAGGGGATAGATAAGGAATGGAAGTATTCCGTAGGTAAGACGGCGGCAACGTATACTATACAGCGATCAGGAGATTATACCTTTAGACTAAAAGGGGGAAATAGTGAGGGGCTATGGAACTCAGAAGAAAGAGCATTAAAAATAAAAGTATTACCCCCACCTTGGAAAACATGGTGGGCCTACCTCATCTATAGTTTAATCTTAGCTTCTATAATTATAGGCACTTACAGGTTTGTAAAGCTTAGACATAATTTACAAGTAGAAAAAATAATAAATCAGCAACAAGGCGAACTACATGAAGTAAAACTTAGGTTTTTTACAAATATCACCCATGAATTTAGAACGCCACTTACGCTCATAATTGCACCGCTAAATGATGTACTGACTAAAGAAAATCTGTCAATCAACATAAGTAATCAATTGAAGACTGTGGAAAGAAATGCACAGAGGATGTTAAACCTTGTCAATCAGATTTTGACCTTTAGAAAATTAGCTACGGATCATTCTGAATTAAATATTGTAAAAGGAAATATCGTATTCTTTCTACAAGAGATTTTTTTATTATTTCAGAACTCCGCTAATAGAAAGAATATCAACTATATTTTCGAGACTGAGAATGAAATAATTGACATATGGTTTGACCAAGACAAACTCGAAAAAGTATTTTACAACCTGCTTTCTAATGCTTTTAAATTTACACCCAATAATGAAAATATAAAAATAAAGATAACTGAACCTAAAGGCGTTGTGGAAATAAAGGTCAGTGATTCTGGTCTGGGGATAGAACCAGAATACAGAGATCAGATTTTCAAAAGATTCTATGAGAAGTCAAATGAACAGAGTTCCACAATCAAAGGATCAGGTATAGGACTTGCCATATCTAAACAAATGGTAGAATTGCATCAAGGAGAAATATATCTAGCTGATAAAAAGGAGAATCCTTTCTCTAGAGGCGCCACTTTTATTATACGATTACCAAAAGGGAAAAAACATTTTAATAATAAAGATCTAAATGAAAAAGTAAGAAATGGCGATCAGCTTACTGACTATTATCCTGTTATTACTGAAAATGGGAGTACTGAAAAGGTAGGATCAACCCCGCTTTCAGAAATAGTGAAAGAAGCCCCAAAAATACTCGTTGTGGAAGATAATTATGAGGTGAGAGAATATGTCAAAAATATATTTATACCACATTACGAGGTAATTACGGCTAAAAATGGCAGAGAAGGATTAGAAAAAATAAGAGCTAAACTCCCAGATCTAGTAATTAGCGATATAATGATGCCAGAGAAAGATGGAATATCCTTATGTAAAGAGCTGAAATCCGATTTTGAAATTAGCCATATCCCTGTGGTGTTATTAACTGCCAGGGCAGCATCTTTATTTAAAATTGAGGGCTTGGAAATCGGAGCGGATGATTATGTTACTAAGCCCTTTAACCCTGAAGAACTAAGGCTCAGAGTTAGAAATATACTGAATGCGAGAAAAAAAGTAAAGGCAAAGTTTAAGCGTGTAATGACTTTTGACCCAGAGGAAATAACTATAACGTCTGCAGATGAGGTTTTTTTAGAAAAAGCGGTTTTAATAGTGGAAAAACAGATTGGCAACTATGATTTTAATGTTAATCAGTTTGCATTTGAGCTTGCTGTAAGTAGACCTTTACTATTTACTAAGTTAAAAGCGCTTACAGGGCAGACACCTAATAATTTTATAAAATCTATCCGAATGAAAAGGGCAGCTCAATTACTGAAGGCGCAAAAGTTGAACATTTCTGAGGTAGCTTATAGGATAGGATTTAAAGATGTCAAGTATTTTA
Organism: uncultured Saprospiraceae bacterium; assembly: GCA_964475415.1. Classification (GTDB taxonomy): domain Bacteria; phylum Bacteroidota; class Bacteroidia; order Chitinophagales; family Saprospiraceae; genus CALCMJ01. Next base: position 7,991 of record CAYYWZ010000054.1, read on the forward strand.
GAAAGTGTTTTAAAGACCAATTTAAGATGACACCCTCAGATTTCAAAAAAAATGCATCTGTTTCGCATTAACATCTAGATGAAATGAATTATTATCCAAATAAAGTAAAAATGGCTGTTATTAGACTATTTTCCCCCCTATTTTGGATTTTTCTCTCTCTTCTCTATATTAGATTTGAGCAAGAGAAATAGTGTAAATACAAAATCTTATTTTTCATACTATTTTTTTAACAGAATACTCTATTGATATAAATACCTACATGAGAACAAAATTGGTAAAATTGTTAGTATTGATTTTTACAGTTGCAGTGCAATTGCCTAATAACACAATTTCAGCGCAGTCAGGATCAGTACGAGGGACTTTATATGAAGAAGGGGGAACGATAACCTTGATCGGAGCAAACGTCTTTCTAAAAGAAAACCCTTCTCAAGGAACAATTTCTGATATAGACGGCACCTATTTGTTAGATAATATTCCCGTAGGTACACATGTAATAGTGTATTCATACACAGGTTTCGCTTCACAAGAAAGAGATGTTATTATACAAGAGGGCAAAACAGAGATTATCGATGTCTCGCTTTCTACTCAGAGTATAACGGGTGTAGAAGTCATTGTAACGGCTCAGGCCCTAGGGCAAAATCGTGCTATAAGACAACAAGTAAATTCAGAATCTATTGCTAATATAGTATCAGCAGCAAGAATTCAGGAGCTTCCAGATGTAAATGCAGCAGAAGCTATATCTAGACTTCCCGGCATTGCAATAAATCGAAGTGGTGGAGAAGGGCAGAAAGTGGTGATAAGAGGAATGTCACCTAAGTTTGCAGCTATCACCATCAATGGTATAAGAATGCCTTCTAATTCTGGTACGGACAGATCAGTAGATCTATCACTTATCTCTCCGGAATTACTTGATGGAATAGAAGTGTTTAAGTCCCCACTGCCAGACATGGATGCAGAAGCTGTAGGAGGAACTGTAAATCTTAAGCTAAAGAAAGCTCCCAAAGATTTTAAACTTATGACAAAAATTCTAGGAGGATTCAATGATTTGAATAATGACTACCAAGATTACAAAGGTGTCTTTCAGGTAAGCAAAAGAATAATAGATGATAAGATAGGTTTTGTAGCACAAGCCAGTGTAGAAAGATTTAACAGAGGTGGTGACTTTCTAAACAATGGTTGGAGACAGGGTGCTACAGATTCTACTGGGGTTACAGAGATTTTTGGAAATAGACTCCGCTTAGAAGATCGATTAGAAATAAGAAAAAGACAGAATGCCAGCCTAGCCTTGGATTATGAATTAGGAAAAAGTAAATTTTCATTTTTTGGGTTATATAGCAGAACATCTCGAGATAGGTCTTCTATGCAAGAAAATTATTTACCTAATGAGCCTGCAATAACTTTTGTTGGAAGAGATATAGAGAACCAATTAGATCTTAGTTCTTATACGTTTCAAGCGGAGCATCTTATAGGAAAATCTACTGTAGATTGGGCGGCTTCTACCAGTTTGTCTAGAGGACAGACACCATATGATTTTGAAATGCTTTTTGAGAATACTCGACAAGTATTTGACCCAGAACTTAATACAGATAGTAATCCCAGAAATTACTATGGATCAGCCACACCAGATCTAGCTACAACCTATTTGCGGTCTGCAAACTTTAGCAATACAGAAACTAGAGAACGTACAAATACATTCGTATTAAATTATAAAATACCTTTTTCTATATCAGAAAAAATAAAAGGTTATTTCAAAACCGGAGGAAAATATATTACTATTTCTAGATCTAGAAATGTAGATCTATTGTCTGAAGACTTTTATTATTTGGGTGGCGAAATTGTAAGAGATGCAGTGGAGGCTTCTACTCAGGATCTGATATTCTTACCAGAAAATGATGATCTTATAAGTATTAATAGTTTCGCTCAATCAAATAATAATTTAGAATTTCTAAACGAATCTAATGAAAATGTAGGGATCAAGGTAAAACTTGATACAGATAGAATGCGCCAATGGTATCAGGATCAAAGAGACTTATTGAATCCTAATAGAGAGGTAATTGTAGATAGATATGAGGTAAACGAAACACTTTCGGCAGGGTATGCAATGATGAAATTTTCTATAGGGAAAAAATTATCAATCATTCCAGGTGTCAGATATGAATATTCAGATAATGAATATAGATCTGGTATATCGAGTGTAAATGGTCGGTATGGGGTAAATGGATTTTTTACAGATACTACGACCACACAAACGTACGGGGAATTATTACCCCATTTACACATTAAGTATAAAATACTTGACTGGTTAGACATACGAGCTTCTTATGCAACAACTCTATCAAGACCTGACTTCAACCACATAACACCTAGGAGTCAAATAAATGATAATAGCTTGTTTATTATATCTGGTAATCCAGAATTAAGACATGCTAAAGCAAGAAACTATGATCTATTTTTGACAGCTTTTAAAGGTAACTGGGGCTTATTCTCTGCAGGAGTTTTCTATAAAACTATAGAGAATATATCCTATCCATGGAGGACAAATCTATTTGACCAAGAGACAGCAGATCAGTTCGGTTGGCCTAATAATAAGGGATATGAACTACGATCATTTATTAATTCTGGAGAATCTAATGTAAAAGGATATGAAATAGATTTCCAGACCAATTTCCGTTTTTTGCCTGATCTATTTCATGGGTTTGTGTTAAATGTGAATTATGCTAGATTATATTCACAAACAGAATCATTTTTTCTTACTTCAGAAACAATTTTGGTCAGTCCTGTGCCTCCGGTATTCATTACTAGCTTTACAAATAATGTAAGAGAAGTAAGATTACCTACTCAAGCTCCACATATTTTTAATGCTTCTATAGGTTATGATTACAAAAGATTCTCCTCTAGAATATCTGGAACATATCAGGGGACACAAGCTAGCAGATATGATTCTAACAAAGATTTTGATCAGTTCGTAAAGAGTTTTTGGAGATGGGATGCATCGGTAAAACAAAGATTTGCAAAAAACTTTAGTGCGTTTTTGAATATCAATAATTTCACGAATCAGCAAGACGTAAGTTTTACAAGATCTGAGGAATTTAGAAACACAGTAGAAACGTATGGTATGACAGGCACCATAGGTATAGAATATAGAATTAAATAATTTATAAATAAAGAGAACACATTACTATTTTAAACTAAATACATAGACATGAAAAAACTTTACATTTTTAATTTACTAGCTTTTTTCTTTATAGCTTCGGCAGGTATGGCACAAACTATAGTGTCGATTCCTGCAAGTACTGACCCTACAATGCCGACTGATATTTTCCCAATCATTATGGGGGATACAACAGCTACAGGAGAGAGAAATGATAACAATACTATATACAAATTGCAAAATGGTGCAGTATATATTACAACAGGACGTATCGTAAATAAGCCTGAGTGGGGACTGAACTTAGAAGCTGAAGATCTCAATGACACAGGTAGTAAACCCGTTATAGCACGTATTCCTAATGCTAGTGGTACTTATCCTGATATTATGAGACCAGAAGGAAATGTAACACTGCGTAATATTTGGTTTGTGGTAGGAGAGAGGGGAGCTTTAGAGCAGCATGACTGGGGTAAAATAAGATATATGGGAGACAATACGAGAGTCATAGCAGACCATTGTATTTTTGAAAAAGATAGAGGAGGATTTTTCCAACTTCGTGGAAATAACATTAAACTATATGTTACAAATTGTATTCTTAGAAATGGAGGAAATCGTAGAATATTACAAGGTAACGGTAGAGGAGTAGACGCTAGAAACACTTCTCTTGATACTTTAATTATGCGAAATACAATTGTTCATAATATTCAAGATAGATTTTTCAGAAGCCAGGGAGCAACAGAGCCTCACAATTATATAGAGATAGATAATTGTACTTCTTTTAATACCGCAGGTAGACATGGATTTATACAGTTAGGTAGAGTTAATACTGCTAAGATTACGAATAATCTTTTTATCGATCCTATCATGTTAGGTTCTAGTCCAGTGTATACTGATGAGCAGACACAACCTGACAATGATTTGCATAAGGTAATAACTTTAGATACATTATACGATAATACAAGTCTTACGATTTCTAACAATAATATTTTTTGGAATCAAGACGTGGTAGATTACTGGGCATCTAATGACTCAGTTTCTGCACCAGGTCTGCTTTCATCATTAGTGATGGATAATTTAGGTGCTGCATCAGCAGAAGCAGCTTTTGAAGAAACGCTCGTTCTTAATAGTGTTCCAGGAACAATACTTGAATATGTAAGTGATCTTTATGCTAATCCTGCAGCTGATGATATGTTTGATTTCATCGTAGAGGATGTAGCGTTAGCTGGTACAGATTTTGATTCTGGAAATTTATTTGAATTTTCTACATTTGATCCATGTTATCCTAGTTCAAGCCAATCAGCAACTGCAGGAACAAATGGAGGGGCAGTAGGTGCTGTTTCTTTTTGCTTTGATCTAACGAGTACTTCTAGTATAAAGGAAATAGAAGCTTTACAAGTTTTTCCTAATCCTACTCAAGGTGAGCTAAATGTTTCTTTTGATTTGTTAGAATCTAGTGATGTAAGTATTCAGATTATGGATATGAATGGAAGTCTTATACGTCAGAATAGAAGCCAAAAATTAAGTGCAGGACAGCACCAATATTCTTTTGATCTTACTGGCCAATTAGCTAGTGGAATGTTTTTATTATCTATTCAAACAGAACAAGGTGTCAGTGTTCAGAAAATCATTTTTAAATAATTAATAGATCTAGTATTAATCAAACTTGAGTCGAGGGTAGTTATTAAAATTACTCTTGCTCATGTTTTTAATTTTTTAAATTGATTTTCTTACTATTTACATTATTATATGAAATCGATTAAGTATTTCTTTCTTCTTGTTGGAATTATAGGTTGCAATTTAAAAGCTTCAGAAAACGATACATCTACCCTACTAGTAGAACGCTCTAGTTCTGAAAGATTAAATATTCTATCGGATAGAGCTGTAAAGGATATAGAAGTAATTCGATTTGATTCTCTATCTATTCCGAGAACTATTTCAGAGGACGGAACACTTGAAGGTACTAAATCTAAGAGTTGGACTAGCGGTTTCTACCCAGGTGTATTATGGCAACTATATGATTATAGTAAGGATGAAAGTCTAAAGAAAGCAGCTATTAAGTGGTCTACAATAGTAGAAAAAGAAAAATGGGATGGTGGCACCCATGACTTAGGTTTCAAGATATATTGTCCCTTTGGCAAGGCGTATAAAATAACAAAAAATGAAAAATATAAAGATGTTTTTATAACAGCTGCAAAAACATTATCTACAAGATATAATTCTAAGATAGGAGCACTAAGATCTTGGGATCACCATGAACATTTATGGGGATTTCCAGTGATTATTGATAATATGATGAATCTTGAGATGCTATTCGAAGCTTCTAAAATCACTGGAGATTCTACCTATTACAAAATTGCAAATAGGCACGCAACAACCACCTTAGAAAACCATTTTCGACCAGATAATAGCTCTTACCATGTAGTAGACTATGATGTATCTACTGGAAAAGTAGTTAAGAAAAATACACACCAAGGGTACAATCATGAATCTGCATGGAGTAGGGGGCAAGCCTGGGGATTGTATGGATACACAGTAGCTTATCGCTACACAGGAGAGAAAAAATACTTACAACAGGCTCAGAAGATTGCAGAATATATTTTTATGCATCCCCATTTACCAAAAGATAAAATTCCATATTGGGATTATAACGCACCTAACATTCCTGACGAACCGCGAGATGTATCTGCAGCCGCGATAACTGCCTCTGGATTATTAGAGCTTAGCACACATGATATAATTAACAAAAACAAATATCAAAAGTGGGCTACAGAAATACTTGCTAATCTGGCAACGGAAAAATATGAATGCACTGTTCCTCCATTTTTCTTAAAACATAGTGTAGGAAGTATACCAGGATCTTTTGAGGTAGATGCCCCTATCATTTATGCAGATTACTATTATGTAGAGGCACTGCTCAGAAAACGAGAACTAAAAATATAACTTCTATTCTTCCTCTAAAGTAAATAATACCATGAAGAATAAATATTTTCTATTGACCGCATTTTTAGTTTGGGGTGTTGCTATGTCTTCTATAGATGTAATGCCAGATCTAGATAATGATGGGGTGAGATCTATAATCAATATCAATGCGGGCTGGCAATATGTAGAAAATAATCTTACAAATATAAAAGCGTTAGATTCTGAAAATAATTGGGAAAACGTCGACCTACCTCACACATGGAATCAGTGGGATGCAGTAGATAATTCACCTGGATACAGAAGAGATGCAAGTTGGTACAAAAAAGAAATTTTTATACAGAAACAATCTAACAATCAGTACATACTATATTTTGAAGGTGTTAATATAAGTTCTACTATTTATGTCAATGGAGTACAGGCTGGAAGTCATATAGGAGGATATGTGGGTTTCGATATTGATATTACGGACCATGTGCAAAAAGGCGAAGAGAACACCATAGTAGTACGTGTTGATAATTCTTACAACCCCAATGTAATACCTTCTCAGAAAGCTGATTTTTTTATTTATGGAGGTATTACTAGAGATGTATGGTTGAAAATTTTACCAGAAATTAATTTTCAAAAGATCTTAATAAGTACGCCAGAAGTTTCTCATAAGAAAGCATCTACAAGTCTAAAAATACTTTTTCATAATGATGCTTTACTAAAAGAGGATTATAAGGTGAGCTGCCAAATAATAGAACCCGAATCCGGTAGAGTAGTCGGAGAGAAAATGGTAAGTGCTCGCTTATTGTTAGATAGTAAAATGCTAGCGCTACCAGATATTATCAATCCTAAACTGTGGTCTCCCGATCATCCTAATCTATACCAGGTCAAAACTCAGTTGTTAGATGGAAATCATATTTTGGATGAGAAAGTAGAAATTATAGGTTATCGCTGGTTTAGATTTGAAGAATATGGTGCTTTTTTTCTTAACGGTGAGAGGTTATTGCTAAGAGGAACGCATCGACACGAAGAACATGCAGGATATGGTGCTGCTATGCCTAACGAACTGCATCGAAAAGATATCCAACAAATCAAAGAAATGGGCGCTAATTTTCTACGATTAGGACACTACCCTCAAGATCCTGTAGTATATGAGACCTGCGATAAATTAGGGATACTAGTATGGGACGAATTACCATGGTGTAGAGGAGGTATGGGTGCGGAGAAATGGCAAGCTAATACAGAGCGATTACTTACAGAGCAGATTCAGCAGAATTATAATCACCCTTCTATTTTCTTTTGGTCTCTAGGAAATGAAATATTCTGGTTACCTGATTTTGAAGATGGTGATAATGAGCTAAGACTTAATAAGTACGTCACTAAATTAAATAATCTAGTACATAATTTAGATAATAATAGATTGACAGCGATCCGTAAATATTATGCTGGAGCTGATTTAGTAGATGTGTTTTCTCCCTCTATATGGTCAGGATGGTATGCAGGTGTATATACGAATTATAAAAAGACATTGACAGAGAATCAAAAAAAATACCCGAGATTTCTTCATATGGAGTATGGTGGATCTAGCCACGTAGGTAGACATACAGAAACACCGATTACTGGAGAAGGGTCTATGAGTGACGATGACTGGGCGGAAGTGGCTAATCAAGTCAATATTAAAAACATAGCAAAAAGTGGAGATTGGACAGAGAACTATATTGTTGACCTATTTGATTGGTATCTAAGTATAACGGAGACACAAGATAATTTGTCAGGAAATGCTCAGTGGGCTTTTAAGGATTTTGGGACACCACTCAGACCAGAGAATGCAATCCCTTACCTAAACCAAAAAGGACTTGTCGATAGAGCAGGTAATCCTAAAGATGCCTACTATGTATTCAAAAGTTATTGGGCACAAGACCCATTTACGTATATAGAATCTCACAGCTGGACAGAAAGAAGAGGACCGAGAGATAAGCCTAGAAATATTTCTATATTCAGTAATTGCGAATGGGTAGAACTTTATCAGCAGGGCAAGAGCCTAGGAAAAAAACAAAGAGTACTCGGGGAATTTCCGGCTAGTGGTCTGAACTGGGATGTTAAATTTTCTGAAGGAGCCAATCGTTTAGTAGCATATGGTTATAAAGAGGGAGAACAAGTAGCAATAGATTCTATGGTTGTAAATTATAGATATGAACAGGCTGATAAGGCAGACCATATAGATCTATCTTACAAGGTTTTGGAAAATGGAAATTATCTTATAGAAGCTGTTATGTTAGATAAGAAGGGACAAAAGGTTTTAGATTACGAGAAGCATCTATATTTTGCCAAAGATGGTAAAGGAAAATTGTTAAAAGATTATGGAACGCCCACAAGAAGTCAGGTTATAGAAATGGCTAATGGATATGCAGCAATAGAATTGAAACCAGAAAAGAAAGGTAAAGCGATTATAGAGGCTCGTAACCAAGATTTCAAAGGCTCTTATTTAGTAATAGATTTTGAAAAAGATAAGCATAGTTTGCAAGAGTAGAAACAGGAAAATGATAATAACAAAATTAAATCAAATAATTTATAGGCAAATGGCATATTGGATCATTTTCCCATTATTCAGTTTGTCAATATTACTATGCGGATGTAAGGAATCTACGACATCTAACCGTTTCGATACTGTAGAGGAAGGTGCAAAAACTCAAGCGCTTTTGCTTACGCAGCCATTTGATTTTGATGTTACAGATAAGAATAAAGTTACGGGAGATTATATCCAAAGAAACAAAATTACGGTTCCTAATAATTTAGCTGCGCAAAATAAGTGGATCATGTTCGAAGGACCTGTCTTAGAAAACGATCTAGTTGCTTATAGATATTATGCAGATAGTCGGCATCGATTTGACATCTATGGAAAGACAGTTACTGATCTAGTAATGGATACTGTAAGCTGGGATTACCATGACATTATGGACTGGGGATCTGATATACTAAAAGTAGGTAATTCGCTTGGCATAGGAAGTCCTGCAATATGGTATAAAGATAGTCTATGGACATTTTCAGAATATAAAGAAAAAACAATTGAAGTTCTACAAGATGGAAATCTAAGATCAGCAATCAGAACGACTTTTACAAATCTCTTGATAGATGGAAATTCAATAGACCTTATACAGGATTGGAGTATCGAGGCAGGCAAGCCTTGGTCAGAAATTCATTTAGAAGTTATAAATGGAAAACTTCCTGATGATATGTATTTTGCAACAGGTATTGTAAAACATCTTTCAGAAATTATTCAAGGAGAAACAGATGATTATTTCTATGCTATGAACTGGGGAGAGCAATCTTATCATAATCAATATATGGGAATGGCTATTCTAGCAAATAAGAAATATCAAGCAACACATGTGTTAGATGAATTAAGCCACGCATATGCTTTTAAGCAAGGTAATGAGGAAGTGAGGTATCGATTTTTGTCAGCATGGGAAACGGATAATAATGCTGTAAAGGATGCTGTAGGATTTAAGAGTTTAGTGGAGCGTTCCGCCAAGTAGTTAGTGTATTTTAACATAGGTTCGGATGGTCAAGATATATGCATTAATAGTAACGATCTTTTTAGCTACTAACTGTAGTTCTATAAAAGAAATTTCTATAGATAAACCGAAACCATATGTTATACTAAAACTTGACGACCTGTGGTGTAAAAATGAAATTATTCACCCAGGGTGGGAGAAGGTTATTGAGTTTTTAAATACAGAGTATGTAAGAGGAACGATAGGATTAATTGGTAGTTCTTTAGAAAAAGATAATCTTGATTATTTTGAATGGATAAGAAAAAGAGACCAAGAAGGATATGAGATTTGGAATCATGGATTTTGTCATTGTCGAATGAATGAGAATGGAGTAGAAATCAGAGAGTTTAGAGGAAAAAATAAAGAGGAACAATTAGAAAGTATTTTTAAGACTCAGGAGTTAGCTAAAGAAAAATTAGGAATAACAATGCATACATTTGGTGCGCCATATAATTCTACAGATTCGATTACGATTGACGCAATAGAACAAAATTCAGAATTAAAAATATGGATGTACAAAGAGACGGATATAGAAACTAATAAGTTTTTATTGGATAGAATTCCTGAAGTCAATATTGAGTACCCAGTGCATGTACCTGATTTTAAAAAATTTAAGAAAGGATATCAAAAATACAAACAAGAACCCATTCTAATTATTCAGGGACATCCAAGAAGCTGGACGGAAGATGAAGAAAGATTTGAGAATTTTAAAAAAATTATATTATATCTTAAAAAGGAAGAAGTGATTTTCACTACCCCTCATGAGTATTTTTTATTGCATTTGAATTTATAAAAAAATATGCTCAAAAATTTTAATGCTACAGCTGAGTAATAAAATGAAAAAGAAAAATATAGTAATATCATTTTTATATCTAGTATTCCTAATTGGTTGCACTTTTTTTGTAGGTATAGAAAAGCTTAATACTCAAGTAGATTCTTTGAATATGCTTTTAGACAAGGAAGAAATAGAAACTCTAGTACAAGCAGCTGATTCCATATGGGTTATTAAACCTGTAACAATAACAAGCTATAGAGCAGAACGTAGTCAGGGAGGATTACACGATTATTATTCAGAGGGTTCCTATTGGTGGCCAGATCCCCAATGCATGTCGTGTAAGTATATTCGAAAAGATGGACATCGAAATCCCAACAATTTTAAAGCTCACAAAATAGCAATAAGAAATTTTTCTAATTCTGTTTCTATATTGACAGCAGCCTATCATCTCACAAGTAATGAGACCTATGCCCGTCGCGCTGTAGAGCACCTTGATGCTTGGTTTATATCAGAAGATACTAAAATGAATCCTAGCCTTTTATATGCGCAGGCGATCAAAGGGATTTGTAGTGGAAGAGGGATTGGTATTATTGATGCTGTAAAGCTTATAGATGTTGCATTGAGTATAGAATACTTAATAGACCGTCAGATTCTAAAAGGTGATACCTTGACTGGGGTAAGAAATTGGTTTGGTGCCTTTGCGGAGTGGCTTACGACGCATCCTTATGGAATAAAGGAGAAAAACAATAACAACAATCATTCTACCTGGTGGGGAGCTCAGCTAGCTGCTTATGCAAGCGTGGCAGAAAGACAAGAATATACAGAAATAAGTCAAGCCGAGTTCAAAAAACAATTGGATATACAAATGTCACAGGACGGTAGTTTTCCACGAGAACTATCTCGTACTAGACCTTTCCATTATATGAACTATAATCTGAATGCCTGGACTCGCTTTGCCCATATTGCATCCACTCCAGAGGAAAACTTATGGAAGTATAAAGCTAAGTATGGAGATATAAGTAAGGCGATAGAGTATGCTGTCACCTACTATCAAGATGCTAGCTTATGGGAGCATGCTACAGAACTAGAAACAGAGATAAAACCTATGAGCGATAACTTTTTAATATTGACTTATTGGGCATATAAGGATAGAAAATATAAAGACTTGTGGGAAAAGCTACCACCTATAAGAAAGGGCAAGGTAGAGCGTAGTGTTAATATATTACTTTACGCAATAAACTTTTGTAATGAATAATACCTTGTTTTTTATACTGTTATTATTTATTACAGGATGTAAGCCTTCTACTAGTGTAGAAAATCCTGCTAACAACAGCGTGGATATTTGGTGTCAGTTTCGGAATGAAAATGAAGATTTATTTCTCCAACAAAATGAAGAGATTATCTCACAGGCGAATACATTTTTACATCAGGTTCCTGTACCAATAACTAATTTTATCTGTAGAAGAAGTTCAGGTGGCAAACATGATTTTTATTCAGAAGGAGATTATTGGTGGGAGAATCCTAGTGATCCTACAGGTCCTTATATTAGAAAAGATGGACAATCTAATCCTAACAATTTTATAGAGCATCGTAAAGCTATGCGCGATCTTAATCATTGGGTTTCTACCTTGGTGGCAGCTTACGTCATTACCAAAGATAAACGATACGCCATACACGCATTACATCATCTAGATACGTTTTTTTTGAATAAGGAAACCCGAATGAACCCTAGTCTATTATATGCTCAGGCTATTAAGGGGAAAGTAACGGGAAGAGGTATAGGTATTATAGATTCTATACATTTTATAGAAACGGCTAGAGCTATAGGAATATTGGAAGAACTTAATTTTCTTAAGGGAAAACAATTGTTAGGTCTTAAAGATTGGTTTAATCAATATGTGGATTGGTTGAATACGCATCCTTATGGAATTGCTGAGAAGAATCATGGAAACAATCATAGTACCTGGTGGGCTGCACAAGTTGCTGCATTTGCTCAGTTGACAGATAGACAAGATTTGATGGAAGTGGCTAGGCAGCAGTTCAAAAAATTGTTAGCTAGCCAAATGTCAGAAGATGGAAGATTCCCAGAAGAATTAGAAAGAACTAAGCCTTATAGTTATACACTATTTAATTTAGAAGGATATTCGGTCTTATGTCAAATTGCTTCTACTCAGGAAGATGAATTATGGACATATGAAATAAATAATAGGAGCTTATCCAAAGCATGGAATTTTATAGCACCCCACTTGATCGATAAATCTGCTTGGTCTTATGCAAAAGATATTCAACATTTTGATGAATTACCTATAAGGAGCCCTGGACTCTTATTCGCAGGACTGGCATTTAAAAATAACGATTTACTTAGTACTTGGAAATTATTAAACCCAAAGCGACAATCAGAAGAGATCATTAGGACGTACCCTCTCTGGCATTCGACTTTGTGGAAAGAAAATATACAAATATGAAATATATAGCAATCATTATAATCGTGATATTTTATAGCTCTGTTACACTTGGGCAAGTAATATGTGCTGCAAGTTCAGACAGTGGCAGTGCTTATCAGGTTTTCACATCAGCCACCTTAGGGATAGAAACTCCTGATTGTGAACACACTTCTTTTGGACCGCACGTTACTCAAGCATACGACGAAGAGTTAGATAGAAATGTATTTGTCTTTCATAGTCATATAGCAGAAGACAATGATCGATGTCTAGTTCAGGATAGAGTAAGAATGGAAGTCAAAGGTGGTCCGAATACTTCCTTAGAACTGCAGCATACACAGAATTCTACGTCCTACTATCGATGGAAATTTAGACTAGCAGATGATTTTAAAGCCGCATCATCATTTAATCATCTTTTTCAAAACAAGGCAAAAGAAGGTAATGACGATTCTTTGCCTGTTCTTACATTTACTGCAAGAGGTTCTGTGTTAGAGTTAGCGCACAGAGGCGGAGAAACAGGAGTAGACTTGGGTGTGTTAGCTACTGTAAATCTAGAGAAATTGGTAGGGAAGTGGGTAGAGGTTTATGTGCGTCAGGTTCATTCAGAAAATGGTGAATTAGAGGTTACTATTAAGAACATGTCTACAGGACTTACCTTGCTACAATATACTAACAACGATATAGATTTATGGAGAACGGGAGCTGAATATAACCGACCTAAGTGGGGCGTTTATCGCTCAAAAAACGTGGATCTTAAAGATGAAGATGTGCGGTTTAGTGATTTTTGTATTTCTGAATCTGATAGTACTTTATGTCCAGCAGAAGCTGTTCTTATAGATGATATTGTGGCACCTACAAGACCTATGAATCTAGAAGCTGTTGCAACTTCTATGATTTCAGTAGATCTTATGTGGGATGCTTCAGAAGATGATTTCGGTGTAGTAGAGTACATTATTTCACAAGACAATGTAGAAGTATTATCTATATCTAGTACTTCTGGAAGAGTAGAAAATCTAGAGGCAGGGACTAGCTATACTTTTGCCGTGCAAGCCAGAGACGATGCAGGTAATGTTTCTGATCTGAGTAATACAATAACGATCATTACAGACGCAGCTGATGAGCTACCTACGGTAATAAGTAATCCTTTTCCGCAAGATGCAGCTACTAATGTAAGTTCTTCATCATCTCTCAGTTGGGTTCCAGGAAAGAATACAGATAGCTTTAATATTTATTTTGGACAAGAAGAAAACCCAGCACTATTAGTTAGTGAAGAGATAAGTAATATGTATGCGCCGGATTTAGAGGAGGATGCTACCTATTATTGGAGAATAGGGTCTGTGAATGTCAATGGAGAAACACTAAGTGATATATGGTCCTTTACAACAGGAAATTCGAATGCTGATTTCCCTTGGCAGGTATATAGGGCTAACGAAAGACCTGAATTAGAAACTAACTTTTTAGAACTCAATGCCGAGCCTATGTCTCCGCCGGTAGATATTATTGTAGATGATAATAATGGATCGACTAATTCCTTTTTCGGCTTTAGAAGTAATAGTGAAGAAAATTTTAGATGGAGAAATAATTTTGCACCAGTGGATTCTGTTCTAACGATTGTTGCTCGATTACAGGCAGTAGATCCTGATGTAAATGGTATCTGTTATTTTGAAATAAGAAGCAATGGATGGAGACAGAAGATTAGAATAAACCAGTCTACTATAAAGCTAGAACGTTCTACGCCTACAGTAGAAGTAGATCTTCCTTTTGACCTAACTAACGAGATGCACTTGATACGTATCGTATCAGATGGAACAAATACGGAAATTTATTTAGATGAACAAACAAATCTATTTGCAAGTGCAACGAGTGATACACCTTCATCTAATGGCTACTTCGAATGGGGTAAATCTGGTGGAGCAGATTATGGTGCTTTTATAGATTGGATAGCTATAGATAAGACAGGTGGATACCTTCCTACAGACGGATCTGATCTACCATCAGATTTATTTCTTAGTAGCATAGCTACTTTGTCTACGATAGAAGTAGATGGAGAGTCGCTAGTAGATTTTTCTCCTAATGTATCTGATTATAATCTAGAGATAGAAGGAAGTACCATTCCAGAATTATCATGGACGACTACTTCTGACCTCGCTTCGGCAACAGTAGATAATCCTATTGCAGTACCTAATACCACAGCTGTGATACAGGTTGTTGCGCAAGATGGATTTACCACCAGAGATTATAAAATAAATTATGTTTCTACAACGTCATCGGAAAACTTAATAGATGAAGGAATTATAAATGTTTTTCCTAATCCAGCCAATGATTATTTAAATATTGTATTGGAATCAGGTAGAGAGGCGGTAGCAACAATTTATTCTAGTACAGCTAGAGAAGTTAGAAGAGAAATAAACATAAAAGGAAATACAAGGATAGATGTTTCAGATTTACTGGAAGGCGTATATATGCTATCTTGTAAATATAAAAACAATAAAATATCAAATCAATTTTTTAAAATAAAATAATGAAGAATAAAGTAGCGGCAATAACAGGAGGAAGCGGCACATTAGGAAGAGCTTTTGCAAAAGGTTTAGTGGAGCAAGGTGCTATAGTATATAGTCTAGATCGTAATAAGGAATCTTCACAAAAAATGGTTGAGGATTTTGCATAAATGGGTTACGAGATATTCTCAGTCAAATGTGATGTACTAGACGAGGTATCTGTGGCGTCAGCTGTAGAACAGATCTTACAAGTGTCTAGCAAGGTAGATATACTTATTAATGCTGCAGGAGGGAATATGCCAGGAGCAACTGTCATGCCAGAGCAAACAGTTTTTGACATATCAGTAGAACAGTTTAGAAAAGTAAATGATCTGAATCTGCTAGGAACAGTAATTCCGACCATTACATTTACTAAACTTATGGTTGAGCTGTTTATACCTAGGAAGGGGTACGAAATCTGTAACGTTCAATTCAGTAGATGTTAGCAAGGAGGCTAAGTTTTTTCTCTATTCTGCACCTGCACACAAGAATTTTCCTAATACATTATATTCAAAGGAAAATGCCCTGCCAGTAACCTTGGGTTCCAGCGAATTTTCTAATCACAGAACGATCTACAAATATATCCATGGAGAAGGAATACACAGTTGTCAAGTCGTGATGGGCTTAACAGTTCTTAAGAAGGGTAATGTGTGGAATACGATGCCAGCACACACGCACGATCGTAGGAGTGAGCTGTACTTATATTTTGATGTAGCAGAAGAGCAGGGTGTTATGCATTTTATGGTTAAGCCTCAGGAGACAAGATACTTATGGGTAAGAAATAATCAGGCTATTATTTCCCCACCTTGGTCCATACATGAAGGATCAGGGACAACAGATTATTCGTTTATCTGGGCTATGGCTGGAGAAAATCAGGATTTCACAGATATGGATTTTATCAGCAATAAGATAAATAGAGTTTTACTAGTAAAAGATATAATACTAAGCTTAGCTATTTAGATTTTTATGATAATTATTCAAAAAGGGTAGTCTCTAGATTCTTACCTATAAAAAGTATAGAAGGTTAACTTTTATTAATTTAGATTTAGGTCTTTTGTTTTTATGTCAATTCTATAAATCTTACCAGATGAAAAACTTATTAGTAATAGTATTATCCATTTTGTTTTTTCAATTTGTTTATGCTCAGGAAAGTGAGGTAAGCAATAAAATAATATTAGGAGGTTCAGTAAATTTTATCACACAGAATAACAGCTACCCATTATCTACTTTGTCGATTAACTCTGGTATAGGAGGTATATTTTCTAATAGTATAAACGATTCTAAGAATACTAGCTTTACTATCAGTCCTTATATCGGAAAAGAGATAAAGCCTAGTCTACATGTAGGTCTACAATTAGATTTGAGATATGGAAATTATAGTACAGAAGGTGTATTTATTTTTGGAGAGGCGGAACCAATAGATGTCGAAAGAAATTCTAATCAAATAGGTATTGGATTGTTTACAAGACATATGTTTAGCCCAGGGAAGAAGTTCAGTTTTTTTATCCAACCGAATGTAGAATACAATATCCTTAACGAGGATCAGAGTCATAATGATGAATTAGTCCAAGAAGAAAAAGTGCACTACATAGAACTAGGAGTAGGTCTAGGATTCTTATATAATATTAGCGATAAGACTAGAGTAACGTTGAGATCAGGAGGGATAAATTATGTCAATGGTAACTGGAAGTTAGAAGAAACAGATATAAGTAAGAATTTTAGTTCTTTTGGAACGAGTATTAATCTATCTAGTTTTTTCCTTGGGTTCGAGTTGAGGATATAAAAACTTTCATTATAATGCTACCTATTAAAATATGAAAACAGAGGAAAAAACCATTGAGAATATAGGAGATCCCAAGTTCTATTCTCAAAAAGGGATTGCAATTGCAACGTTTTTTGGGGCTCCACTTGCAGATAGTGTTCTAATAAGAAAAAAATTTATTGAATTAGATGAAGAAAGAAAAGGTAACCTTACTTTATTATTAGGCGTTTTATCAACCATAGCCATATTTTTTGGTATTTTTTCTGTACCTGATTATATTATAAGTAAGATTCCTAATCAGGTAATTCCACTGGCCTACACTGGTTTAATCTATTTATTAGTGGATAAGATTCAAGGAAAAGAGTTTAAGGTATATGAGAATTTAGGGAACAAGTCATAATATCTAGAGCTGAGTATAGATTATGACGCCACAAGAAATTCTTAGCAGGATTCAATCTAGTCATTGGTACCTATATATAGTATTGAACAATCTTACTTATAATTCGGGGAAGTCTGTATTTAATTTATCCGATATTGCCAAAATAGCAAGTCACCCTGCGTGAGGAACATGGAAGAGAGGCTACCACCGCGTGGCCTATGAGGCTGGGTGGTAGACTAGTCCGATAGGACCGAGCCGAATGGGGAGTCTGTAATACTCCGACCCAGAGCGGGAGGCATGAGCAGCAAGGCGAAAAAGGGTCACGCCCCAAATGTGGATAAAATGGTAATAACTAATAATAATACTATCCGCCAAGAGTGTATCTTTGAACCGTGATAATGCAAGGATATAATATCAAGATTAATCAGTTCGAGGGTCCCTTCGATCTACTCCTCTTTTTTATAGAGCGGGATGAACTGAATATATATGATATTCCTATTGCTAAGATTACGCAGGATTTTTTGGATTATATACGAGAGCTAGAGCAGCTGAATCTAGATGTGGCGAGTGAGTTTATTCTCATGGCCGCGACGCTGATACGTATCAAAGCGAGAAGTCTTATTCCGCGTAAGCAGATAGACGAAGAGGGGAATGAGATAGATCCACGGAAAGAACTGGTCCAGAGACTACTAGAATATAAGCGTTATAAGGAGATTATTGCTGAGTTATTAGCTATGGAAGACGAGCGTAAGAAGAAACATGCGCGTACCAATGTAGCTAGTGAGCTCAAGATTATAGCTAATAAGGCTCTAGTGGATATCGAACTGGAATCGCTCACCTTGTTTAAATTGCTGAAGGCTTATGATAATGTAATGAATAAGTATGAGGATAGAAAGAATCGTACCTATCATGAGATTGTAAAATTTCCTTACACGATACAAGATCAGCAGACCTTTATAAAAAATAGAGTAAAGCGGGGCGAGCGTAATAAGTTCGAGCATATATTCGGCGTTGTGGAGAACAGGATAGAAGCTATCGTTACATTTCTGGCCTTGCTAGAACTGCTCAACACGCAGGTACTTACCCTTATGCAGGGCGAGGGACACAATAATTTCTGGATAAGTTACAAGGAAACAGCAGCCTAGATTCTGCCATAATGTACACCACATAGCAGTAATTCTACTTTCTATAGATCTCACCTAATATTATCTTGTTGCTACTGAAAACATCAGAATGTAGAAAATGCCAAATTTTGCTATAATAATAATGCTATAAAAACTAAGTAAAAACATATCTTTGCAGCAAAATTATTAAGCTTTATAATAAGCAATCAAATAATACTTTTATCAAATGTCGAACATAGGTCATATCAAACAAATCATCGGTCCCGTAGTGGATGTAAGTTTTGCAAAGGAAGGTGCTAAACTTCCTGAAATATTAAACGCATTAGAAATCCAAAGAGAAGGTAACTCTGCTCTTGTTCTAGAAGTGCAAAAGCACCTAGGAGAGGATAGTGTAAGAGCGATCGCGATGGATGCGACAGATGGTCTTACTAGAGGGATGGATGTGGTAGATACAGGTAAGCCGATTGCGATGCCTATCGGAGATGCTGTCAAAGGAAGATTATTTAACGTTGTAGGAGAGGCGATAGATGGTATCGGTAATGTACCTAAGGGTGAGGATGCTTATCCTATCCATAGAACGCCGCCTAGATTCGAAGATTTATCTACAGAATCTGAGGTACTTTTTACGGGTATCAAAGTAATCGATCTTATCGAGCCTTACTCTAAGGGTGGAAAGATCGGATTATTCGGAGGAGCAGGAGTAGGAAAAACAGTATTGATACAAGAGCTTATTAACAATATTGCAAAAGGATATGATGGAATATCTGTATTTGCAGGAGTGGGAGAGCGTACAAGAGAAGGTAACGATTTGTTGAGAGAGATGTTAGAATCAGGTATCATCAACTATGGTGAAGATTTCTTACATTCTATGGAAGAAGGTGGATGGGATCTATCTAAGGTAGATAAGAAAGCTCTAGAAAAATCTAAAGCGACATTTGTATTTGGTCAGATGAACGAGCCACCTGGGGCGAGAGCAAGGGTAGCACTTTCTGGTCTTACACTAGCAGAATATTATAGAGATGGAGATCTTTCTGATCCTTCAGGAGGAAAAGATATCCTATTCTTTATCGATAATATATTCAGGTTTACACAAGCAGGTTCTGAGGTGTCAGCCCTACTAGGAAGGATGCCATCAGCGGTGGGTTACCAACCTACCTTGGCAACAGAGATGGGTGTGATGCAAGAACGTATTACTTCTACTAAGAGAGGATCTATTACCTCTGTACAGGCGGTATATGTACCTGCGGATGATTTGACGGATCCAG
>CAYYWZ010000055.1:0-27066 GCA_964475415.1 uncultured Saprospiraceae bacterium
TTACTATAACTTATCTGGAAGGCATTAGTAGTAGAGAATTCATAACTAAAATGTGCACTAGGAAATAGATTTGTATAGCTCCTATCATTTACTTCGTTAGTCTGCTCTAGTTCAGTAAGAACCTCCGAGTGTTCCAGCCTTAAGCCCACTTGGTAAGAAAGTTTGTTTTTCTTATTCCCATAAATAGCATAGGCAGCATATACATCTTCATCGTAATTAAAGTTATTACTGAGGTCATCTATATTTTCCCATATCTCATTATTGACAAACTCCTCCACTAGATAATTATTATCTATACCACGTAGATTAGCTCTTAGGCCTATTTCATATTTTCCTTCCTCACCTATAGGGTTAATGTAATCTAGTTGGAATAAGATATTTTTTTGACTTTCTGTGTTACCAGACCTTTGGTTCAGGGGAGGAATACCTGAAGGAACATTTATTGCAGAAAAGAAACTTTCTTCGAAGATAGAATTTTCGTTTTCTGTTTCATCTCTGTATTGTATAGTCGCAGTTAACTCTTTGCCGCTATCATCTAACCTATTGGTATATAATAAACTATAGTCTAGTCTGTTTTCATTTTCTTTCTCGATGTCAGTTCTTGCAGTAAATAGTGATAGCTCCCTATCTGAACGATTATTGAGACCTGTATAATCTTCATAATTAAGTAAGGTAAAATTATCATCATTACTAATCCTATAGGTTATACTACCTGTAAGGGTTTGGTTTTCGCTGATGGAGTAATCCATTCCACCACTAAAATTATGAGATAGGGAATTTCTGTTAATATCTCTGAACTGATCAGAATAGAAAATAGAATCTCCTATAATACGTTCCTGTAACCTTGTTCCACCACCTGGTCCTGTTCTTTTATTTATACCATAAGTTGCAAAAAAGTTAGTAGCGCCATTTCTATAGTTCCCAGTATAGCTCATGCCATATTCTGTAGGGGTGCCTAGATTTACACCTATGACAGAATTATAGCCCTTCTTTTTATCTTTTTTTAGGACAATATTGATAATCCCAGCCATTCCTTCTGCTTCATACTTAGCAGATGGATTTGTTATGACTTCTACCTTGTCTATCATGTTAGCTGGAAGTTGACGTAGACCATTTGCATTATCTACACTTACTAGACCAGAAGGTCGCCCATCTATAAGTATCCGTACATTTCCACTGCCTCGGAGACTTACATTGCCGTCTATATCTACTGCTACTGAGGGGACATTATCTAAAACTTCATCTGCAGATCCACCTTTATTAGCTAGATCTTGTCCTACATTGAATACTTTTTTGTCAAGCGAAAATTGAGTTTCACTTTTTTCGGCTCTTATTTCTACTTGGGATAGGGTGTAGCTATCGGTTGATAGATATATGACTCCTAGGTCTACACGCTTTTTTCCTTTTTCAAGAGGTATAGTCTCTATCGTTGTAGCTTCATAAGATATATATTCTATAATAGCATAGCTAGGACCAGGTCTTACCTCTATGGAAAATTTCCCATCATCATCTGTAAGGCCACCACCGATAAGACTAGAGTCTTTTTTGGAAAATATAGATATAGAACTGTAAGGAAGCGGCTCTTCTGTATTACTATCTAATACGACTCCAGACACCTTAGGCTTTTGTCTATCTCCACCGCCTGATCTCTTGCCTTTTCGGTTATTGGAATCCTGTGCAGTAAGCCCTAAAGTCATTACGGTAAGAAACAATAGAATAAGATATCGCATTAGATAAGTTTACTTTAATATGATCATCAATTAAGATTAGATGAAGTTATATATAAAAGGTTTAATCTATCCGTGATAAATATTATAAAATTAAATCATCAAGCTTAAATACTGTATCATCAAGACTTTTATTCTTTTTTTAACTAAATGGAATCTGCTTTTTTATAATTTACATAAAATACTACCGTTTATTATTTATGCGATATCTTATTCTACTACTTACAATACTTCCATCATTATCTTACGGACAGCGTAAAGTACTCTCTGATACGCGTGTTACTATCGATTATATGGTACAAAGTGTCAACGCAATAAGAGTAAAGGGTTGTAACTGCGGAGGAAAAATTATGCCTCCGGTACAAGAGGTAAAATGGAATGACAACCTTGTAGAATCTGCTAGAATTCATGCAAAGCAGATGCATAAGTTCAATTTCTTCAGCCATATTGGAGTTGATGGATCAGATGTAGCTGATAAGATGGATAGAGTAGGGTATAGATGGCAATTTGCTGGAGAGAACCTAGGAGAAGGCCAGTGGACATTCGATCAGGTTATGGAAGATTGGTTAGAAAGTCCTAGTCATTGCAGATTATTGATGGATGAGAGAATGGAAGATATGGGCATTTCTAGAATGGGGAAATATTGGGTACAGCATTTTGGTAAGACCCTACCAAGCAATGCTAAAAGAAAGAAAATAAAATATAGTAATAGAAGTCGAGGATAATAGAAATTTTATACTTGTAAAAAAAAATGGCTGCCTTTATAGACAGCCATTTTTTTTAGCGTTTGTTGAACCTTACATCTTTATATTTCATTACTTGTTTTCTCAGCTTACTGAAGCATTCTTTAAGAGCAGTTTCTAAGGTTTTATTCATACTCGATGCGAAAACATCTTTACCCTTTAGCTGCAATCTTACTTCTGTTATAACGGAGGCATTTTTATCATCTTCCTTAGTAACAAAAATACTAGCCTGGGAGATGAAGGGGTATTTTGAACTAAATTTGGAAATTTGATTTTGGATAAATTTCTCTGTTCTTTCATAGCTTGAAAAGCCGCTTACTTGCATTGTTATATCCATTAATATAAAAATTTAGTTAGGAAATATGTACATCTCTGTGTACTACTATAAGATACATAATCTTCAACTGATAGTCAAGGTCACATAAGTGATTTCACTAGCTATATTAAGAAAAAACTTATAGCCTTGACATAAAGGGCATTTAGTATAAAATAATAAGAATTATCGGTGAACAATTTTAAGAATCGATTTACTATTCTTAGGAATAGTAAATGAATGTCAAACTCTCCAAACATGAGAATATTTCATTTGAAATTGACTTCAAACAGTTTTTTGATTATTATAAAGTGATAAATTCTAAACACTTGGAAAAAAGAATAGGTATGAATGAGTCTCTTCTTTCTCAATATGTTAATGGAAAGAAAAACCCATCTAAAAAACAAGTAGAACGAATTATTGATGGATTACATCAAATAGGAAAGGAATTAACAGAGTTAATATTAGTCTAAAAAATGATTTGTTATGACTTATTTCTGATGTAAGTGAGCGGGTATTCAATTGTTATAGTTTTCTTACTATTCCCTATTTTTATACTAAATAGGTCTTAATTATCTTTCTTTGAAGAACTCTTTTGTTGCAGAAACACTTAATCTGTTGTATAAAAGATGTTTTGTTAAGAAAAAATGTTTGATATTTGTATAAATAAATAAATAATATGAAATCTATAAGTATGATAAGATATATGTTCAGTTTGTCATTTGTGTTGTTTTTGAGTTTAAGCGTGTCTGCTCAGAGTGATTACAAAGCTGGGAATGAGGGATGGTTAGTTAATCTAGAAGAAGCGTATGATCAGTCAAAGAAAACAGGAAAACCTATACTAGCTAACTTTACTGGAAGCGACTGGTGTGGATGGTGTAAAAGATTAACCAAAAGTGTTTTTGTAAAAGATGAGTTCAAAACTTGGGCATCAGATAATGTTATACTTCTAGAGCTCGATTATCCTAGAAGAACAAAAGTGCCTCAAGATATAAAGCAACAAAATGCAGGCTTACAGCAGGCTTTTAAAATTAGAGGATTTCCAACAATCTGGGTTTTTAACCTTGATAAGGATGCAGAAGGGAAATGGGAGATAGATGCCTTTGGTAAAACGGGATATACTAAAACGCCTGGAGAATTTACATCTGGTATAGATAAGATGATTGCGAGAAAGAAAGCAGCACAAGGAGAATAAGATTTCAATAAAAAAAATATAAGAGGCTGTCCCGAAAGAGATGGCCTTTTTCTTTTTTATGGCACCAGATCAGCTATAGTCTAAGACATAAATCAGATAAATTTGTATATCAGCGTTCAAAGTAGGCTGTGCCTACGACTCCAGAAACTAATTCAATAGTTCTAACAGTTAGGAAAATAAGTCGTAGGCAAAGCGTATTACAAACCATTGATTCTTTATCATCATTTACGATTCCGTTCAAAGTAGGCTGTGCCTACGATGCTAGAGACCAGTATAATAATTTTTAGTGATAAGGAATATAAGGCGTAGGCGGAGCCTACTACAAACCTTTAATTATAAAAATATTTTCTGCAGAATATGCAACTACAACCAACTCTTATAATAATCCTTATCCTCGATGTGTACAGCTTCCGTTGTCATCAGTAAAGGTTTGAATGTATCAACCATTACCGCAAGCTCATGTGTTTCTTTAGCACCTATACTTTTTTCTACTGTTCCCGGATGAGGCCCATGTGGTATGCCACCTGGATGTAAAGTGATCATCCCTCTCTCCACATGTTTTCTACTCATAAAGTCTCCATCTACATAATAGAGCACCTCATCACTATCTATGTTACTGTGATTATAAGGAGCAGGAATAGACTGAGGATGATAATCAAATAATCGAGGACAGAAAGAACAGATTACAAAATTCCTTGCAGAGAAGGTCTGGTGCACCGGTGGTGGCTGGTGTATCCTCCCCGTAATAGGTTCGAAGTTGTGTATAGAAAATGCATAAGGATATACATAACCGTCCCAACCTACTACATCGAATGGATGTGCTAGGTAGTGATAAGGGTACATGTTATCTTGTTTTTTTATAAAGAGTTTGTAATCTCCTTTTTCGTCATGTGATTCTAGTTCACTAGGTTTTCTGATATCACGCTCACAAAAAGGGGAGTGCTCTAGCAGCTGGCCAAATTTGTTTCGATAACGATTTGGTGTAACGATAGCACTATAGGATTCTACTATAAATAATCTATTATCGCTTGTGTCAAAATGCATCTGATATATGGTGCCTCTAGGAATAACGAGGTAGTCACCATATCCAAATTTTAGATTGCCATACATGGTTTTTAGTGTACCGCTACCTTCATGAACAAATATGCATTCGTCCGCATCTGCATTTTTAAAGAAGTAATCTTCCATACTATTCCTAGGAGCTGCAAGAATAATTTTGCAATCACTATTGACAAGTACTGCCTTTCTACTTTCCAGATAATCGTCTTGTGACGCAATAGAGAAACCACTAAGCGATCTATGCTTCAGTTGCTTATCGTGTATGGTAGTAGGTGCAACAGAATATGGATCAGCTATCTGTACAATCTGCGTTGGCGGATGTGCATGATACAATATAGAGTATAAGTCACTGAAACCTTCGGTACTAAATAGTTGCTCACTATATAGGCTACCGTCAGGTTTTCTAAACTGCGTGTGTCTTTTCTGTGGAATATTTCCTAGCGTATAATAGTGCATAAGTTTATTTTATGTTATTGTAAATTGTAATCATGGTTTCTTCTAGGGCATTCAGTTTCTGTTTGCTTATACCTTTAAATATTTTTCTTCTAAGTGCGCGTATATCTTGTTCTAGAGATGTAACAAGTTTGCCTCCCTTAGCGGTTAGTCTGATAAGTTGTCTTCTTCTATCCTCCTTATCTTCTTTTCTAGTTATAATTTTTTTCTTTACAAGTAGATCTATCATTCTAGTTAAGCTAGCCTTATCTTTGCTTGTTCTTTCTGCTAAGTCTTTTTGAGACATATGTCCATGCTGCGATAAGGAATCTATAATAACCCACTGGTCTACAGTAATGCCTGCTTTATTATCAGATAGAATATTAGAGAAGGCTTGCTTCATCTTTTTTACAGATCTATCTATTATAATTCCTTCTATGTAAGAAGAAGGTGCAGCTTTTAATTTAGATGACATGACAATAGTTGTTGTATCAACTAAATTAGAAAATTTTAAGTATAATAACAAATTGTAAAAAATAAATATGATTTATTATAAATAGTATAGGAATTACATTACAAAAATATTTATGCTAAAATTACCATTGCCTATTCGCTGCTTCGTAAAATATTTGCGTCTATATTTGTAGCTGACGAAGACAAGAATATCCCCATTTTAAGTTTTCCCCCCATTTTTTAGTCTGAACACGACCCTGTATTCCAGGGTCTTTATTACTTATTTAATAACCAAAACTCATTTTACCTATGGTAAGAACCGATTTACCTATTATTGGTAGGTTCAAGGGTGTCTTCTGGATGCTCATGGTAACCTGCTTGTTTTCACAAATCACTGTATATTCCAATGTGAATATAGATGGAGTACTTGGCGCATTAGCATGTAATGATAATGTTCAGGTGTCTCTTAATGGTGATTGTGAAGCTGTCATCTCCCCAGATATAATTCTGGAAGGAGAGGAGTCTATAGATATAGACAATGATGGCGTTCCGGATTATGATCCGGCTAATTACACCGTCACAGTCAATGGTGTTACAGGCCCAACTGTAACGATTGACGAACTTGGAGTTTTCCAAGTAACGATTACTGAATTACCTACTGGTAATTCTTGTTGGGGATTTATTACAGTGGAAGACAAGCTTCCTCCTGTTTTAGATTGTGCTTGTCCTGAAGGAGGAGTAGAAGTAACTTCTTTTGAAGGAACTTTTACAGACGCAGCTGGACCTTCTATAACTACGTGTTCAGATTTGCAAGCTGTAATAGCGAGTCCTACACTATTTTATGAATCACATCATTTTACAGTTAGTTCTGTAGCAAGTTTTAATATTAATTTTGGATCTCATACATTGGGATGCGAGTTTGCTGCTGTAGTTTATGCTGGTAAATTCGATCCTAACAATCCATGTTCGGGAATCGTAGCTACTGGTAATACAACTGTAGGTGCAGTGATTTCAGGATTGTTACCAGGAGTGTATGAACTTGTAATTTTTACAGATTCATCTATCTCTTGTTCGTATACAGTAAACTCATCTGATGAGTTAGCAATGTACGATGATGAGTGTATGTATTTATGTTCTGATGTTGATGGTATATTAGATGGTACTATAGCAACACCAGACCCAATGGTATCAGAATTTTGTACACCTTTCTCATCTGACTTTAACGATAGCGTTGAAGATTTCGGATGTAGTACAAAGAAAGTTAAGCGTACTTGGTCTTTCACAGATGGATCAGGTAATACTTCTACTTGTACACAAGAATTTATTCTTAAGCCTATAGGACTAGGAGATGTAAAGATGCCAGAAGAACTGATCACACTTCCTTGTGAAAATGATTATGAGCCAGAAGATATTTTTGCTTTTTTCAGATCTCAAGGTTCTACTGTAGCTGAGGCAAATATGCAGGCTTATCCTACAATAGACGGCGTACCTTTATCAGGTGCTGTTTGTGGACTAGCATTAACTAAGGAAGATACTAAGATTCCGTTATGTCCAGGAGAATATAAGGTTGTAAGAAAGTGGATTATAGTAGATTGGTGTACAGCTGATATAGTAGAATTCACACAGATTATCAAGTTAGTAGATGATAACTTATTTACAATTTGTCCTGAGGATGGATTAGAGTTTACTGTAAATGGATACTCTTGTATGGGGACAGCAATATTGCCTCCTCCTATTACGGGGCCATCATGTTCTGCATTATCTTACTCTGTAGGATTTTTGTTAGCAGATGATAATGGTAATCCACCAGTAAATGGTATCTACGAATCTACAGGAGTTGTCTATCCTATAACTTCAGATGCTGTAGTTCCTAATCTTCCTAAGGGAAGAACTTGGGTTAGATATACAGTCTATGATGAATGTGGTAGAACTGCAGATTGTTTTACTGAAATAGATATGGTAGATCATACTCCGCCTGTAGCTATAGCTAAACAGTTTATAGTTGTTTCTCTCACAGGAAGTCATTCTGATGGAGAAGCTGGTATGGCTAAGATATTCACTAACAGTGTAGATAACGAATCTTATGACTCATGTACAGATGTATATCTAGAGATCAGAAGAGAAAGTGACAACTGTGGTGTATTAGGAAATACTACTTATAATAATGATGGTCATCCTGATGATAGAAACAACGATCCAGATGGAGGTCAGTTTGTAAAATTCTGTTGTAATGATCTTGATCAGATCGGAGACAATGGAGTTCCTTACGGAATGGTCAAAGTATGGTTAAGAGTATGGGATGATGCGGATATGGATGGATTTTTTGGATCAGATGGTGATAACTATAATGAAACTTGGGCGGAAGTCAGAGTAGAAGATAAGTTAGACCCATGGTTGATCTGTCCTCCAGATGTTGTGCTAGATTGTCATGACGATATCTATGACCTTTCTCTTACAGGAATGGCAGATGTAGGTAGCAATTGTGATAACAGAGAAGTAGATTATATAGACGATAACAGACTAAATCAATGTGGTGTTGGATTTATTTTCAGAAAGTGGTTTGTAGTAGGAAGACCAGATATCTTTTGTACACAAGAGATAGAGGTGGAATCTACAGACTTGTTTGATGGAAATATCAACTGGCCACAAGATCAAGATGTGGATTGCACAGATCTAGGTTTTGTAGAGCCTACATGGCCTAACGATCTTTGTGCATTAGTTGGATATAGTCTAGATAGCGATACTTTCTTTATTGAAGCTGGAGGATGTTTCAAAATATTGAATCACTTTACGGTAATAGACTGGTGCTTATATGATTCTGATGATCCATTAGATCCGCAATTTCCAGGTGTATGGACATATACACAGGAAATAAAAGTTACGGATAATGATGCTCCTACAGTTATGTGTGAAGACGCAATGTATGAAGCAGATGACTACTCAGATGCAGATAATGATGGAATAGAATGTGAAAATAGAAATGTTATTCTTACAGCAATAGGTCAAGACCTAGGAGACTGTATGAGTGACTGGCTTAAGTGGAAGGTGGAAATAGATTTTAATGGAGACGGTACTATAGAGAATGGTGATATATACTCATCATATCTACCTGCTTCATCACCTAATTACATCGAACCGACTTCTTCTATGGAAGAAGTACAAGTAACCTTAAGAAATGATGTGGAAGGCAGTATGGCCAACCATATTGTTAAGTGGACCGTTACAGACGGCTGCGGAAATTTCGGTTCTTGCGACGCGACCTTTATGGTAGTCGATAAAAAGCCCCCTACGCCCTATTGTATAAATTTGAGTACTGCACTAATGGAAAATGGCCAGATAGAATTATGGGCCTGTGATTTTGATCTAGGAAGTTTTGATAACTGTTCTAGTGAATTGAAGTTTACTTTTAATAATGATTTTGATAGTCCTGAGGACGATCCAGATTATAATTCTAATACAAGATGTTCAGCTAAAGTCTTTGACTGTGATGATCTACCTGAAGTAGCCGGCGAAGCTATTCCATTAGAGGTATATGTATGGGATGACAAAGACAATTATGATTTTTGTACTGTAATGCTTACACTCGTTGACAACAACGATGCATGCGACGGCGGTCCACAATCTAAAGCTACTATAGCTGGTCAAGTGTTTACTGAGAGTGGCCAGGCTATAAAGAACGTTGAAATAACAAACACTTCTTCTCTTCCAGAATATCCTATTGTTGGTATAACTAACGATAATGGTATGTACGCATTTCACGATAATCCTATGTATATAGATTATCAAGTAGATGCAGATAAGAATGATGAATACTTAAACGGAGTAAGTACACTCGATTTAGTATTGATACAGAGACATATTCTAGGGCTACAGGATCTTACAAGTCCTTATAGAATGATTGCTGCTGATGTCAATAGTGATGAGAAAGTTTCTGCTATAGATCTTGTAGAGTTGAGAAAACTTATACTCGGTTTATATGATGAATTACCGCTTAATAAGAGCTGGAGATTTGTCGATGCTTTCCAAGTATTAAATGATTCTAGTCCATGGCCTTTTACAGAAACTAGAGAAATCAGTCCTCTAAATCAGAACAGGATAGATGAAGATTGGATAGGTGTAAAAATAGGTGATGTCAACGAAAGTGCGACGATCAACTTTACAACACCTGATGTAGAAGAGAGAAGTAATGAGTCATTAGAATTAGTTGTGGAATATATAGATCCTCAGACAGTAGCTATAACAGCTGGTGAGAATTTTGAGCAGATCTATGGTTATCAGTTTAGCATGTCTACGGGCGCATCGCTTTCTACAGTGAAAGCAGGTGCTCTAGACCTTACTGAAAATCATTTTGGACTATCTTCTGATAGACAACTTACAACAAGTTACCATAATGCTGAAGGAAAAACCATCTCAGAGGGTACAGTATTATTTACACTTGTATTCGATGATCTTGCTAAACTTAATATTCTAGAAAACACACTAGAAGCTCAAGCCTATAAAGGTGAGGCGCTAGAAGTGATGTCTGTAACATTAAGGAATGCTGATCAAGCGTTTGAATATAGTTTGGCTCAGAACCAACCGAATCCATTCGGAAATAAAACAGTGATTAACTTCTCCCTTGCAAAAGCAGGAGTCGCTAAGTTAGCTGTATATGACCTTAATGGAAAAATAGTAAGAACGAAAGAAGCTTACTACGAGAAAGGTCCTCAAGCTATTATTCTTACCAAGGAGGAATTAAATAGTAATGGAGTTTTATACTACCAATTAGAAAGCGGTAATTATACTGCTACTAAAAAGATGATTATAATTCAATAATATACGCAAACCGACTTAACTCAATCCCAGGGGCAGCTCATAAACAAGAGCTGCCCCTTTTTTATCTCTACAAAAAAGATGAAAATTTGCCGCTTATTTATGGTGCAAACTGTATTACATAAGAAAAAATCAAAAGGAAAGTAAAGAACTACATATTCATGTAGGAAAAAAACATCCTACAGCTTATACATTTATTCCTGATAGCGAAACAATACTGTACGAGCTTGATAAATTAGTTCTTAAACCTTAAAATGATTTTTTGTCATGAAAAAACAACTACTAACTGTAAATGACTTGAAAGTAGACTTAAAAAGAATTTCTTCTTATTTGATCATTCTATTTTTCATTTGTCAATTTTCATCACATGTTTCTGGACAATGTTCAGGAAACATTACCCTAACAACCCAGTCTGAAGTAAATGTATTTGCCTGTTCTAATTTTACAGGAAATTTAACTATACAAGATGATAATAATGGAGTGGATAACATTGTAGATTTAACACCTATTTTCAATAATGTTACGGCAGGTCTCGAAAGTGTAGATGGTGACTTTTCAGTCTTTAATTGTGATTTTTTAATAACCTTAGAGGGACTTCAAGGGCTCTCGCAAGTAACTGGATCTTTGGAAATTTCGTTTAATGATATATTAAGTAACGCTAGCTTCTTCCCGAATCTACAGACCGTTGGCTTTGATTTGAACATATTTGCTAATAATGCAATAGTATCATTAAGTACATTTGATAATTTGACATCCGTGGGAAATTCATTTTCTCTAACGGGAAATTCATTATCAAGTATTCCAGATTATCCTTTGCTTACAGACGTTCCTGTTCAGTTAACCTTAAAAGCTGATCAAGCTACAAGTTTAGATGCTTTTAATAGCTTAACAAATGTGGGGCTTCTAGGAATAGGTGGAGATAATTTACAAACACTATCTGGTTTTGATAATCTTTCTAGTGCAACAATCTCATTACAGATAAGTGATTGTCCTCTATTGACAACCATCGATGCCTTTAGTTCATTGACATCTGCAGCTCAGATACAGTATCTCGACAATCCATCATTAGTATCAGTACCAACTTTTCCTAATTTAGTAAGCCTAGATGGCTATGAATTTGCAAATAGTGGTGATGTTCAGGATGTGTTTCCTAATATAACATCTACTGGTTATGTTATAATAAGAGATAGTGATATAACGATTATTGATGATATATTTCCTGATCTAGAAAATATAACAAACTTTTTAGCAATTTTTGATAATCCTAATCTAGTAAGTGTAAATGGATTTGAATCATTGACAAGCATAGCCAGTCTGGAAGTTACAGATAATGCGAGTATAGATTGCTGTGATATTATTCCTTTTGCGGCTATAACTACTGGTAATGTTTTAGTTCAGAGTAATGGAGGAAATATATGTTCTTTCTTTAATACTGTGCTGAACACTGCGCCTACATTGAATTGCCCAGCTGATATGACAGTAAGTGCAACTAGCGGTCAGAATAGTGCTGATGTAACGATCTCAGTTCCTTCAGCTATTTATGATTGTGATTTGTTATCCTATACCGTAGATGTTGTAGACGAGAACAATATGACAGTAATTAACAACATGGTAGTTTCTGAGGGCGCTAATGAAACTCTAACATTACCAGAGGGAGATAATACAGTAACTTTTACAGCGATAGGAAATAATAACTTGAGTGGTAATTGCAGTTTTATGGTAACGGTGGATGCAGGAATTCCATGTTCAGGAAACGTAATCCTATCCACACAAGCTGATGTTAATAATTTTTCTTGTACTGTATTTGATGGATTTTTAACAATAGATGATGATGGCACGGATCCTATTACGGATTTGACACCTTTAACTGGATTGACAACTGTTAACTTGAGATTTTTGATTAGAGATTGTGCAAGTTTGACAACTCTTGACGGCTTAGAATCGCTCACAAGTATAGGAACTAATCTTGATATTGTAAATAGTCTCTCACTAAGTGATTTTTCGGCCCTAGATAATTTACAAACAGTAGCAGGTACTATGGTAATGAATGATGTAGGTGCGCAAGATTTCTCTTTTAATTCATTACAATCTGTAGGCGGCATTTTATCTATGATATCTAATGATGACATACTGGATATTTCAGGATTTAATAACTTGACTAGTGTAGGAGCTTTATCAATAGGGTTTAATCCTAATCAAGAACTTTTATCAGGCTTTCAGTCATTGCAAAATATTGATACTGATTTGATAGTTACTTCAAATAATAATATGACTTCTGTATCAGGATTTGGTGCACTCACAAATATCGGAGGCCTTGCAAGGGTAAGCTTTAGTGCTCAATTGCAAGTATATCCTTTCTGGGGTTCAAATGTCGATATTGGAGGGGATTTGATACTGAGAATCACTGATGTTTTTGACATAAGTAATTTTGCCTCTATAGTTTCTGTAGGTGGAGATTTAGTAATTGAGGACAATTCTAATTTATCCCTCTGTTGTATAATTCCAGATATGAATATTGCAGGGAATATTATAATTAATGATAATGCTCCTGGATGTAATTCAATTGGTGAAATAGGCGGTGATATCCCTGTGGTGAATTGCCCATCAGATATAATAGTTAGTATTGATCAGGGGCCTAGTCTAGATTGTATTGGAGAAGTAAGTATAATAAGTCCTACGCCTGTTGATGACTGTGGAGAGCTGCTTACAGAATTAGCCCTTACAGATCCTAATGGCAACATCACTTTATTTGGGTATACTCCTGGTCAAGAAGTCACTTATGATGTGAGTGAATTAGGGGAATGGACATTTGAATTTTTTGCCTCTGATGATTTAGAACAAACGGGTAGTTGTACTATGACAGTTACGGTTGAGGATGATACTGCTCCAGAATGGGATGACCCATCAGGAAGCATTTCTCTTACAGGAATTTGTGGTGTAGATGATGCACAGATGCTTGCAGATGCAAATATTCCTACAGCAAATGATGGTATATGTGGTGGGACAACAACAGTTGTTGAATTAGGTTCTACTAATTCAGTAATCTGTGGTAGTTCAGAAGTGGTGACCTTTGCTTATCAGGTTTCTGATGATGCAGGAAATGTTAATCCTGTAGATTTTACGGTTGAGGTTACTTTAGAAGATAACGAAGCACCAATCTTATCTGGGATGATTCCAGATATGACGATAAATTGTACAGATGTTTTTCCATCTACACCTACAATTACGGCAAATGATGCATGTCAAGGAGATCTTACTAGTGATATAGTAGAAGATATTGTTATAATTACAGGAGATTGTTCTGTAGGAGGTATAGCAGAGACACAAGAAATAACTTGGACTGTAACAGATGCATGTAATAATACTTCTTCAGAAAGTTGGACGGTTACAGTTATCAATGATTTTGTTGCTGATCTTGGTCTTGATCAAATTGCTTGCGCACCTAATGGTGTTCTACTTGGACCTATTGCAGGAGGTGTTACTTACGAATGGTCCACTGGAGAAACAACACCCACAATAGAGGCATTTAATACAGGTCAATATTTTGTTACAGTAACTTCCACAAATGGCTGCTGCTCTATAGATGATATCTTTGTTACAGTAGAGAGTACACCGGATATTTCTGCACAAGGTGGTGTCTTAGATTGTTCAGGTAACGGGGTTCAACTCATGGGTAATTCTTCTACACCTGATGTCACTTATTCTTGGACAGGACCAGGTGGTTTTAATACAAATATTCAAAACCCAACAGTTTTTGAGACTGGAGATTATACATTATTTGTTACTAGTTTATCAGGATGTGAATCAGCTCAGACTGTTATGGTAGACCAAGATATAGATGTACCTGATATAATGGTGACAGGTGGAATTATAGATTGCGATAATGTGAATGTAACCCTAACGGGAAGTTCTACAACTACAGGTGTAAGCTATAGCTGGACAGGACCAGATGGATACACAAGTTCAGATGAAAACCCAACAGTTAGTAATCCTGGAGATTATACACTAGAAGTGGAAGCACCTAATGGATGTATTAGTGTAGCTACAACTCAGGTCTTAGAGGATACAGACGTTCCTGATATAATGGTAACAGGAGGGGTAATAGATTGTCAAAACGAGGACCTTATGCTAATGGCAAGTTCTACAACAGCAGATGTAACGTATAGCTGGACAGGACCAGACGGATACACTAGTTCCCAGCAAAATCCAACTGTTACTACTGGAGGAATTTATATTATAGAAGTAATGTCTACAAATGGATGTACAAATATGGATTCGATTACTGTATTAGTAGATAATGATGTGCCTGATGTAATAGTGGCAGGAGGGACAATAGATTGTCAAAATGAAGATCTTATGCTAATGGGTAATTCTACAACAATGGATGTAACCTACAGCTGGATAGGTCCAGATAGTTACACAAGCTCAGAGCAGAATCCTACGGTGAGTGTTGGAGGGATATATATTCTTGAAGTAATGTCGCCAAATGGATGTACAAATATGGATTCAGTAATAGTAATGGTGGATATTGATATGCCAGATGCAATGGCAACAGGAGGTGTAATAGATTGCGATAATACGGATGTAGTACTAATGGGTAATTCTGCAACAGCAGATGTAACATACAGCTGGACTGGTCCAGGAGGTTATATGAGTTTAGAGCAGAATCCAACAGTGGAAGAACCTGGAGCATATATTCTAGAAGTTATAGCTACTAATGGTTGTTCGGGCATAGACACAACTGAAGTTACAGCAAGCGAAGATCTGCCAAATGTCTCTGCAACGGGAGGTTCTATAACATGTTTAGTAGATGAAGTTATTTTAACAGGCAGTTCCACAACACCTGATGTAACTTATAGTTGGACAGGTCCAGATGGATTTATGAGTGCTGAACAAAACCCAACTGTAAATATACCGGGAGCTTATATGCTAGAAGTAACTTCTCCCAACAGTTGTACAGCCGTTGCTACGACACAGGTAATAGCAGATCAAGATATGCCAGTAATAAGTATAAGTGAACAATTGTATAACTGTGACGATATGTCAGTAGAGCTGATTGTAAATTCGGATCAGGAGGCATCATCGATTGAGTGGACTGGACCTATGGGTTTCAGTAGCAACGAACAAGTAATAACGGTTTCTGAACTAGGTTCATATAGTGTTAGAATCATAGGTGTAAATGGATGTGAATCTGCAGAAACTTACGAACTCACAGATATATTCTCCTATACTTCTGACATAGAGACAACAGATGTTATAGGAAATGTAGGAGGTACTGCAGAGATAATATTAGATGGCGGTACAGGACCATTTACAATATTATGGGATAATGGAGATACAGGAAATATGACAGAGGACTTAACACCTGGAACGCACACTGTAATGGTAACAGATGGACTAGGATGTGAACAAGAGTTCAGTTTCGAAATATTAATGAGTACAAGTACTAGTGAAATAGAAAGCTTGTCAAATATGAAGACCTTTCCTAATCCAGTAGAGGATGAAGTTTCTATAACATGGAATAATTCTGTTTTCACACCTGCTACTATAGAAGTCTATAATGTAGACGGGAAGTTAGAAAAGAAACAAAGAATTTTCAATCAAGGTTTAGTGAAATTAGATGTAGCGGAATTGAATAGTGGTTTTTACATATTGATTTTACGTGATAGAGATCGTTCTGTAACACAGAGAATTTTCAAAACCAGTATTTAATATGTGGCAGTTTAATATGCGCTCCAGTAAAATGGAGCGTACTTTTTTTTATCCGATATGATTTAAGTAATAAGAAATGGCTTCTGCTTTATTATTGACATGAAGTGTCTGATAAATCTGTTTGATATGATACCGAACTGTATCGATAGATATAAATAGGTCTTTAGCAATGGAAGAATAAGTTTTGCCATCTACCATAAGGCTGATGATTTCACTTTGTCTATTGGTAAGATTTATTTTAGGCTGACTCTTTTTCCCTGTAAGGAAATAATTAGCGATTTCCCTAGCAATAGTTGGGGACATATATGAGCCCCCGGATTTGACTAATTGTAATGCTTTTAATATTACAGCAAGACCTTCTCTTTTAGAAATATAAGAGCAAGCACCAAGGCAAAGGGCTTTAAGGATTTTACTTTCTTCTTCGTAACTAGAAAAAATTACGATATCTAGATCTTGATTTATTTTTTTGAAAAGTGGAATAGCATCTAGACCACTCATTCCGGGTAAACCTATATCTAGAAGTAGACAGTCTACTTTCGGAAAGGCTTTAATATTACTTAAGGCCTGATCAGCTGATTCACAATCAAAGTGAACTTTAATTTCATCTGAATATTCAAAATATTTTATGAGTGTCGATCTTATACTAAGGTCGTCCTCAACAATACCAAGATTTATCATTGGATTAGTTAGTCTATTCATTAAATATAAAGAAAAAAAATGTCAATATAAGTGAAATTAACAATAACAATTGAGCTACAGATTGATAAAACTACAT
Source organism: uncultured Saprospiraceae bacterium (assembly GCA_964475415.1). Taxonomy (GTDB): domain Bacteria; phylum Bacteroidota; class Bacteroidia; order Chitinophagales; family Saprospiraceae; genus CALCMJ01. Next base: position 17,222 of record CAYYWZ010000055.1, read on the forward strand.
GTTTGTGTAGGTTTTTTCTGTTTCCCTCCTCCTAAATTACAGTTTAATAATTAAGAATAATTGTATTGAAAATTTCATCCAAATAGAGAATCAATTATAAAGAGCTAGGCCCTATTAAAACCAAATAAACTATTATGTTTCGACTTGTAAAATACTTCATTCTCAGCTTGTTATTCTTTTGTCATACAAGCATGCTAGGACAAGATATAGAAAAAATAGGAGGGCAAGCTTTTACAATGTCGGGTAATATATCTGTAGGAACCTCTTTTTATCAATCCTATAATAGAGAGAGCAGGAGAAGTCCCCTTTCTTATTTTATTACAGCAAATCCTACATTGACTATATATGGATTTGACATTCCTATAAGTCTTACTTACAGAGATCAGCAAGGTAGTGTATCTAATCCGTTTAATAGACTAAGTTTTAATCCTAAATATAGATGGGCTGCACTTAACATAGGAAAATTTACAAAAAGCTTAAGTAACTACACCCTCTCTGGACAAGTAATATCAGGAGTAGCAATAGATCTAGATCCTGGTAAGTTTAGATTTTCTCTAGTGCGAGGCAATATGGAAAATGCATTTATCCAGATCGATACCTTGTTGAATATGCCTGAGGCCATACCTAATTATAAGAGAAGTGCTATCGGAGCTAAAATAGGGTATGGGTCAAGTTCTAACTTTATAGATTTTATAGCCTTCAAAGCAAAGGATGATGTCAATAGTATAGAATTATCATTAGAAAATTTAAAAGATAATAGACCACAAGAAAACATTGTTATAGGAACTGCATTCGGCATATCTCCTGCTAAGTGGCTAAGATTCAAAACAGAGATAAGCGGTAGCGCGCATACGGCTAATCAAGAGTCCAATGATTTTCTTATTTCAGAAGATGTATTAGATTATAGAGAAAGATATGGTTCATTATTAAGTATTAACCAGTCTACAAAAATACAATTTGCAGGCAGTGCAAACTTAGATTTTAAGTTTAAAAAATTCGGTTTTGGAGGAGAATATGAGCGGGTAGATCCTTTGTACAAAAGTCTAGGTGCTTTATATTTTCAAGAGGATTATGAAAATTACTTAGTTAAGATAAACTTCTCAGTTCTCAATGGTAAAATGAGGTTTGATAGTCGAGTTGGTATCCAAAGAAATAACTTGAATAATCTAAGAGCAGTAACAAATACAAGAAGAATCATCGGTGCTAATGTGACACTAGTGGCTAATCAGAAATTTACAATTGCCGCCCGCTATAACAACTTTCAAACAGATAGAACGCCAGGTATTGTAGCGGTAAACGACTCACTCAGATTTGCTAGATCCACAGCCGGATATGGTCTGACTCCTAGATATATGTTTGGCAATAAAGACAGACGATCAGTTATTACTCTTGGTTATAATCATCAGGTATTAAATGACTTACTCGCGGAAGTTGAACAAGATAATGGAATAGCTAATGATGTCGTAAATCTTAGTTACAGTCTTAGTATGATTCCTAGTGGAACTAGGCTCAGTTTCACACTCGTGGGCAATCGAAATATCATTAAGAGCATAGAGCGTAATAGATTAGGGCTCAATCTTGGGTTTACTAAAACGATGTTGGATAAGAAATTTAATCTCAATATAGGCGTGGGTGGTTTCCAGAATTATCTAGGAGGAACATCAGAAGGTTATTCTATAACAAGTAGGTTAGGATTGAGATATAGAATAGATAAGTCCATTAATATTTCATCAAACTTCAATTTTGTAAATAGATCTGGAGACCTAGGCTATCAAGAAATAAGAGGTAATCTACGTTTTTCATATCGACTGCCAAGCGTTTCTACTTCTAAGAACAATAATCCCAAATCAAAACAACCAAAAAATATCAAGTAATGAAAACTTCTCTAAAAATATTGATCTTCGCCTTACTATCTTTTAATTCTATCGATGCGATATGTCAGGACTTCCCCATAGAAAATAATATTTTCATTTCAGCACCATATCCTATTTCTCTAGATGCATATTTGGATAATTTAGAATTAGGTATTATTCAGGTTACTAGCTCCTACACAGAAGAACGACCTGTTTATTTCAGTTTTTCTTTTAGAGAAACGAGTGGACTAGTAAGTCTTACTTCTGATGAGACTCTAAATGATCCTGTCTTTATTCAACCAGGAATTAATATTTTTACACCTGAGCAGGTACAGAACTTATTTGCAGACTTTACTTCCGATAACTTTAATGTTACTGGGCTGACACAAGAAGAACAAAATGCAATCTTACTGAATAGACAGATACCTGAAGGAGAATATGAGATATGTCTATTTGCGTTTGATGAATTAGGTAATCCCCTAAGTGACCAAAATATAGATTGTTTCACTTTTGATGTAATATATGGTGAACGACCAAATATCTGGTACCCTTTCGATTATTCTGTATTATACGGTTATGAATATATAATGTGGATGCAGAATGTCAATAGTTTTGATGATTTCAATAGGTTAGAATATACGCTGAAAATTATAGATCTAACTGAAGAAGGAGTAGCTGAAGAAGATGCGGAATTAGCTATGCTTAATGAACAGACGCCCTCTATATATAATGAGACTTTTACAGGTGAATATTTGGCTCCACTATTTAATGAAATGGATATTTTTTTCATAGATGGAAATCAATATGCTGCAAGAGTAAGTGTCACTGACCCCTTAGGAGAATTAGCTTTTCAGTTTGGAGGACATAGTGAGATAAGATTTTATTCTTTTAAAGGAGAGGATATTCCGGAGGTTGTATTTGATGCACCCGTTATTACTAATGGATCTGAGATTTTTTTTAGTGAGGATAGCCCTGTAGAAATAGAATGGACACATGATCAGGGGGCTTCTACAAGCTCATTATCCTACTCATCTAGAATTGTAGAGATTACAGATGAGTCCCCAACACTTGATCAGATCTTAGACGGATCTGTTTCCTCTATTTGGGAATCTGAAGACCTCATCTATCAGGAATCTATTATTATAGATGGAGAAGATGTAGAGTGGGAAGTAGATGCAAGCTATGCCATGATCATATCTGTAATCAGTGATAACGAGGACGATGAGTTTGAGAATAATGGACATAGCCAGATATATGATTTTACATTGATTAATCCGGAAGGGGGTAATGACGATGACGATGATAATGATGATGATGAAGGAGAAGAGACTTTAGCTTTGCCTTTAATTACTGCTCCTTTTCTTACTGTAACAGATGTCAATAATGTGATAAATATAGAACCAGTTACAACTACAACGCAGCCCGCAACCTTAGCGGATGGCACTGTGCCCGCTCCTGTTACCACTATTTCTTATCAGGTATCTGTAAAATGGGAACATGGTTTAGATCTAGAAGCCACTTCAGATACGATAGTAAAGACAACTTATGAATTGCAGATTTTAGATTTTGCAGAAAATATTGGTACAGCTGATATTGGGGATTTTACATCACCTAATTATACTAAAATATACAATGAAGCAATATTGCCTAGTGCTGGACTTACTGTAATTAAACCTACAACACCAAAGACATTTTTACCTGGGCATACCTACGTTATGACCATAAAGGCTAGCTATACACCTACAGATCCAGAAGGTGAAGCAGAAATTTATCCTAATGATGGTTTTAGTGATTTTATAATGTTTTCTTTTCCGGAAAATGATATTGTTACAGCTAGTACGCCATTACCAGAAATAAGCTATCCTATTGATAATTCTTTTATAGATGATGATAATATAGTTAGATTAGATTGGGATCATATAGTTGCTGATTCAGTGTATTTAGTGACGAGCTACAAATGTCAGATTATCGATCTTACAGATCGAGGAATTGAGAGTGCAGAAAGTAAGCACTTTGTTTGGGCAGGAGCAAAAGTTTATGATGGTGTAATTAATAAATCTAATGAAATACAGTACATAAATATTTCATCTGAAATAAATACTGTCACACCTAAAATTATTTTACAAAAAGATCATAAGTATGCGATAGCTATTAAGGCGACTTCTTCTGCTCTAGATATTGCTAATTATTCTAATGATGGATATAGTAACATTAGGACCTGGACTTATTCGGATCAGTTGCCTCTGCCATATATTATTACGCCAGAAAATCCAACAGTAAACCTCAATGCTAATCTTGATTTAAAATGGGATCATGCACTTGATACTATTCAGCCCAGTAATGATTTTGCAGTTGATTATTGGTTGAAGATTATGGATTTGGAACAATTAGTTCCTAATACACAGGGGGAGATGCAGAAAATTCAGCCCACCATTGAGAACTTTAAATCCCCAGAAAATAACAAAATATATAATCAGATCATAACTGAAAAACAAATGTCGATTACTCCGAATAATGCATTTGAATTATCTCATAAGTATGCAATTGTGTTACAGGCGATTCCATCCAACAGTGCTATAGTATTACCTAATGAAGGATTCAGTGAGATCGTTCTTTACACCCACGATGCTGCAGATGAAGATGGTTGTCCTGTTTCCGCTGCAATAACAAATCTACCGACTGATCAAATTAGTTTTCCAATTACGGATACCTCTATAAAGAACAAAACCTATAAAATGGGAGATCTTGATTTTAAGATCAGCAAGCTCTATACACTTGGGTCTCATACAGGAGATGGTTATGCAGGTACAGGTTCTATTACAATTGGATTTTTATCAGGGATCAAAATAAAAGTAGATTTTGAAAACATAAAAGTCAATGCGTCTGGTAATGTAATTGCTGGTGTTGCCATTGCGAAGAAAAAATCATTACCTAGTTTAGATAAGGTAGCCACAAGTATTGCTAATAAGGTAAATATGGATCCAGAGGTAGCAACAGAACTTACTGGATTATTAAAAGGTGCAGACTTCTTAGTTTCTAAACTAAGGGGGAAGTCTACTACTTTGCCGATAGGTTATGACAAAGAGGATGCTGTTGTAGGTATTACGGATATGGAATTTACTCCGACGCAGAATTCTATGGTGGCTATGTTTTCTCTCGAAAATCCTGAATGGGGAGATTATGTTCCTTCTTTTGCTGCTGATAAAATATTATTTAAGGATGGTGGATTTGCTCCTAATATTAGACTTTCTTTATTTGATGATTTTGCAATCGAAACAGATATAGGTGCCTTTGTGATAAAGGGAACTGACCTAGAAAACTCAAGTACAGAACAAGGAACTTATGTAGAACTTAATTGTAAAGGTTTTAAAAGAGCTCAGTTATCCGTTTCTTATTTTGTAGATCGAGAATATCTTTTGCCGGTAGATACAGAAGGAGATGTAATTGCTGATGAGGAAACAAGGGTAGAAATCAATCTAGCAGGTCAGGCAACAGTAGGTGGAAATTTTATGTTTAAATCATTTTTCACGCCCTGCGAAATTCCAGGATTAGAAGGCTTCAGTGTAGGACTAGAAGAAGGTGCATTTGATCTATCTGATATTGCTAATCCTGAAAATATTCAGTTTCCAAATGGGTATAACGGACTACCGAGTGATCCCTTATGGAGAGGTTTGTTTGTTAGGCAGTTTAATATAACCGCACCTAGAGATTTTGGAGGGGGTAGTGAAGAGGATCGTACCAGCATCGTAGTAAATAATTTTATTCTTGATGATACGGGTGTAAGTATCGATATTTCTGCCCTCAATTTATTAGCCATCGATAAGGGAAATATAGAAGGATTTGCCATATCAGTGGACGAATTAAATGTTCAGATTGTTCAGAATCAGTTTAAAAAAGCATCATTGGATGGCAGAATGGGAGCACCAATCTTAAACGATGGTGAGTACTTCTATTATACTGGATTGTTGAGTAAAGATGGTAAACCTATAACTACTCCAAATAATACAACAACAGGGAGTGCGCTATCATATAGCCTTACGGTTACCCCAGAACCGGAAGGATATTATGTTCCTGCTGTAAAATCAAATTTACTATTTAATGAGGATACACAGATTTCAGTTTACAAAAATTCGAAAGAGCGAGGAGTCTCTATGATTATCGAGGGCGAGTTGCAGATTGGAAATACAAAAGGTAATGCAGACAGCTCTGTAGAAGATATGGAAATAGATTTTCCATCCATCACATTTACTGGATTTTCATTACAGAAAATTCAGACCTTAGCAGCACCGACTACACAGGGACAAACTCCTCCTCCAGCACCTGCTAAGGTTCCATTAGAGATAACACCCCCTACCTTTGCCCTGGCGGGCTTGCCATTTTATGATCCTACTGGAGGAGCTGCAGATGATCAAGATGTGGAAGAAGAAGATACTCCTGAGCCACAGATCGCGGGATTCAAAATAGGACTAAGGAATCTAGATATGCAAGTAGATAAATCTCAAGAGGGAACTGAAGAAATAGTAGCACTAGATTTAAATATAGGTGCTGAGCTGAATATAGTCAGACCACCTAAAGGTAGTACTCAGAAGGGCTTTGAACTTTCTGCAGAAGGTGGCGTAAATATAGTAGGAGAAATAAGAAAGAAGCCAGATGAGATATATCGCTTTGTTTCAGCAGAAATTGTCGGAGGTGATCTAAGTGTAGATTCCCAGGTTGGACCCATTGGAATTGCTGGCTCAATAGAATTTTATACTAATGATGAAATTTTTGGAACAGGCGTAGTAGGTGATGCAACAGTATCGATAGAGAATCTAATGCAAGCCACCCTACAAGCTAGGTTTGGGTCTAAGCCTATCTATGAAAACTCGATTGATAGATTTCTTTACTTTTATCTATTTGGAGAAGTAGTTTTGGATAATGGATTTCCAGTTGGTCAGAGTGGATTATTCTTAAATAGTTTTAATGGTGGATTTTATTACAAGATGTCAAATAGTGCATCTGACTTTAATCCTGAGACGGATGACCCAGCAACAGGAGATCCCGAGACAGATGATAATGAAGTTGTAGATATTAATGATCCCAAGAATATATATGCACCTGACAATACAACTAAATTTGGCGTTAAGGCAGGCATAGGTTTTTATTACACTAAACCAGAAGTAATATATGCTAAAACAGGAATAGGCTTTGAAATAAATAGTCAGGGAGGATTAAAAAATGTTAACCTATCAGGTATTATGACAATGGCTTCAACAGACCCTTTTTCTGGCCCCTTTGTAGATGGTATTCGACTAAGCACAAATGTAGATATAGATTTTGCAGACCAGATAGAATTGCATGCAACATTTGGTGCCCAGATGAACCTAGTTGACGGAATGATTAAGGGAGCCTATCCAGATTATAAAATATTAGAAAGTGGGGGACGATTAGACATTACAGGAGAGTCATTTGGACTTGAATTCGGATCCTATGAAGTACCCGGTCTTATCAAAGCAAATGCTGCTGGTCTACTGGAAGTTGATGGTAGTTTTTATTTACAAGCATCAGCCGGTAAGCCGGTTACTTTTACACATCCAGGACCACCTAAATTTATAACAGATATTCTCGATGAGGTAAGGGAAGAAGGCGGAAATGAAAAATTCACATTTAGTAATCCTAATGAAGATCCTCTTGTGTTTAGTGATGCATTTGCAATTGCTGCAGGGATGAATATTACTGCAAAATCTGACATTAATTTCTCTATCCTATATGCTAATTTCGAAGCACAGCTGGGGATGGATGTAAGCTTGTTGCCTATGACTGGTATTTCCTGTAAAAATCTAGAAGGAAAACTCGGAATGGGTAATGAGCAATATTATGCGCGAGGACAAGCATATGCAGGTCTAAGAGGTGGAGTAGGATTAGATGTAGACGTTTTTGGGTATAAAGGAAAAATCTCTTTAGCGGAAATTAAAGCTGCTATGTTACTGCAAGCAGGATTACCAAATCCTGTCTGGGCTAGAGGTCAGGCCGCCATGGCTTATAGTGTTTTAGGAGGTATCGTTTCTGGGAATACAAGTTTCGAAATTAGTATCGGAGAGGAATGTGATCAATACTTAGCCGATCCTCTTGCTGGTATTAATTTTATAGAAGGTATAACACCGAAAACATCACAGAATACGCCTGTTTCTATATTTGTAAAACCTAGACTTTCTTTAGTTAATAAGTTAGGTGCATATACGTTTTATGATGAAGCCCAGAATAATAAAAAGCTAGAGTATAAAATCATACTGGAAGATTATACCATATCCGGGCCAGAGGTGAGCAATGTTAGTTATGATCTACAAGATGATGGATTATCTTATATAATGAGATTCAGTAGACTCAGAGAGCAAACAGAATATACCTTATCTGCTACAGTAATAGCACAAAGAAAAAATGATAGTGGTTTGTGGGAAAATACGGATTATTCAGAGACAGTGACAGAAACCTTTAAGACAGGTGATGCTCCTAATTATGTGCCATGGGAGAATGTTACTAATCTATATCCATTCAGAGATGAACAATATTATATGATAGGCGATAATAAGGAGAACGAAGGCCTTATTGCTCTAGGTTCTAACCAAAAAGAATTATTTGAACCATTCACTCCAGAAGGTCAACAATGGCATTCTAAAGCACAAGTGGTTTTTTCTACAATTGGATCTGTTAGAACTAATTATATTTTTCATGGGCAAGAATTTTATTATTACGCACCTGTTACAATTTCAGTTGCCGATCCAATTGATTTGACTTATGGGCATTTTGCACCTTTGGATCTCAACTTAATTTATTATGATTTCCCAACGGATCAGCTAGTGACAAATAAAAGGTATACAATTCAAGTAAAACGAATATGGTATCAAAATGAAGCTTTTAATACGAATGAGCAAGAACTTACAGATCTTGTCGTGCTTCAGGAAGACGACTCTGAATATGGTTACACGATCACAAATGAGGGGAAGTCTTATGAAAAAGCTGAAGAAGAAAAACCAGAAGATATACTCCTTTTTTCATATGATTTCACAACAAGTAATTTCAATTCATTTTTTGATAAAGTAGGAACTATCACAGGATGTGAGTGGGATAAAGATCAGTCGGATTATATGTTTGATATGCAGGAAGAATCTTTTAGCCAGATAGAAGTTGGAGGAAGTTATATATCTGAGAGTGGATCAGAAGTTCCTAGTAGAGCTTTTTTACATGAGAATTTGGAGGAACTCTATGGAAAACCTTTTTACGATTACTATCAGGATCGTAGGAATGCATGTATAGCTAAGAATAATTATTTATATAAAAATTATCCTGCTATGGATCTTAGGACTAACTACAGGGGCTATATATCTCTGTCCGGTGGTCTTATGTTTTCTGATATGAATAATAGAGAGCAATATGGAATGGGAGACAGTTATATAAGTTCTTATATTAATGGAAACTTCCCAACGGATTCTGACATTGACAGATTAGGTTATTTTGTTTCCGTTGCCGGAGTCGGTCATGGAGGACATTTATTCTATAGTAACGGAAATCCTAAAAAAGATATTAGGAAGCATTATACTGATTGGCATGAGCGACCAGGTGGACCCACATCCATAGGTGGCGAAATGCAGTACGGTGTACCACAAAGACAGTGGACATCTCATGGACTTAGTAAATTCCAGATGACTACCTACCAAAATCAAAATATAGACTTTAATACATCCTTAAATAAAAAGCTTGACTAATTGTTAAACAATAAAATAATGAAACAGCTAATAATAATATTTTCAATTATTTTTCCTCTACTGCTTACGGCACAAGAAGAAATTTTAGACACGCTAGAATATAATACTGAAATTCAAAAGATAAATGATCTAGCGATGATTTATAAGTGCTCAGACAATGCGATAGAGTTTCGATGGGCGCCTACTAATCCAGTTACATGGAAAATGGGAACGCTCTATGGATACACTTTTGAGAGAATGTCAGCTAATT
>CAYYWZ010000056.1:0-26962 GCA_964475415.1 uncultured Saprospiraceae bacterium
TCATTTATAATAATGTCTCTTCTCAGGATATTAACATACCTGACGAAAATTTTCTTAATGCCCTTATTGCAGAAGGTGTTGATAGCAACAATGATGGAAAGATCCAAAATAGTGAAGCATTAAGTTTTGGTGTTTTAGATGTTTCAAATAGTAATATAAATTCTTTGATTGGAATCAAGCATTTTTTAAATGTTTCAATCCTAATTTGTAAAAACAATAACCTATTAGAGCTAGATTTAAAATCTTTATTAAAATTAGAGACGTTATCTTGTTCAAATAATCAATTAAGATATATAGATATAAGTAATCAGGAGAAAATAAGTACTGTGTCATGTAATGACAATGAACTTTTACAGCTTTTTTTGCCTTCTTCAGCACCTCTATTTTCATTAAATGCAAATAACAATTTATTAGGGAATGGAAACACTTCTTTAGATTTAGAAAGGTTTGAGGATTTATCTATTCTAAAGCTAGCGAACAATAATTTGAAAGAAGTAATATATCCTAAAATGGATGGCATAAGAAGATTAGAAATTTCTAATAATCAGATAACTAACTTCCTATTATCCGAATTCGATAGTATCCTCACGCTTGATATTAGTACTAATCCACTTAGTCATGATATCTCATTTAATAATCATGAATTTCTGGAGGATGTAAATGTAAATAATGTAAATGCTAATTATGTCGAATTGAAAAATAATCCTAATCTAACACATGTTAGATGTGAAGACAATAATATTGTAAAATTAGACTTACGAGGATCACAAAATATTTCTACTATAAGAGTAAATGATAATATGCTTGATTCGCTTGATTTTTCAGATATTTTAAATCTAAATTATTTGGAATGTAACAATAATTTTTTAACGGAGTTGGATATTTCTGAGTTTACAGGTATGCTTGGATTACAATGTCGAAATAATTTGTTGCAAGAATTAGAAGTAGGAAATGTGACTAAGATGGTTACATTGGATTGTTCGATAAATTCAATTGATGAGTTGGATGTTAGTGAACTTACAGATTTGTTTGCCCTTAATTGCCATACTAATAATATCGAAAATTTAGATGTAGAAGATCTTGTTGAATTGGTTGAATTATCTGTTAGTTACAATCCTATCTCTGAATTAGAATTATCGAATTTAGTAAAAATAAGGAATCTGGTATTAATAAATAATCCTATAAGTAATATAGATCTCAGTAATATGAATGTGCTCAATAGTCTTGCAATAATTGATACAGAGGTCGTTGAGCTTGATTTATCTAATAATCCTTTAATTACCATTCTAAATATTGACACTTCTTCGATTGAAACTCTTGATCTCTCAAATAATACTTTATTAGAACGTTTTAATTGTTCTGAGACAGAAATAAGAGAATTGGATTTATCAAATCAAAAATTTATTAAACGTTTTATATGTAATAATTCAAATCTTACCTCATTAAATATTAAGAATGGAACTATTGAAGATGAATTAAATACTGAACTGAAAGACAATCCGAATTTAGAGTATGTATGTGCCGATGAAGGAGATATAGAATTATTAGAAAATATTGCTGATAAAGAAGGATATGATGATCTAATAATAACTTCGGACTGCTCTACTTCCACAAGCGAATACGCGATAGAAGAAAATATAGATATTTATCCAAATCCAACATCTGGTATACTTAATATAGAATCCGAAGTAGGGATAGAGCAAGTTTCCCTTTATTCCATAAGTGGACAGTTTTTCGGCGACTTAGATTATAAGACTAGCATTAGCTTAGAGAACTTGTTCAACAAGGGTGTTTATATTCTTAAGATCAAAACGGATAGAGGAATAATTGCAAAGAGGATTATGCTTTTGTAATTGTCTATTTTCAATTGGTTTAAATAGCTTGGTTTGTAGATTGGCAAGGACACGAATTCTCAATTTCGTTAGTAATTAGTTATGGTTTGGAACACTATTCTTTTTGGTTCTTTGTATCAAGACAAAGACATGTAAAAACTATATAAATAATTCTCCTTTCATTCACTCAAGATGATAATTTCTTTTAATTGCAAAAATGTATTTCATGTAATACTTTACAAGGCTTAGACCAAGTTTCTATCTTTAAAGAAGTTTAGCACGATTCATCAGTGGGTGCGAGTGCCAGCCTGCGGGTCTAGCATTTGATGAATCTAGATTTTGGTTCTTTCGTCAATGGAAAGAACATATCTACATAGTATAAGGTGAATGTAATACATGGATTCCAAGAATGAAGATTAGTAAAAGTTCGATAAGCAAAGTTTAGTATTAAAGATATCTGAACTAGACTAAAATACTATTACATATAAGTTTATATCTAGAGCCTAAATAATAATAAAAACATTGCTTTCCTTTTTACAACTCCCTTATCATTATATTCCTAAACCATACTTTGTCGCCGTGATCTTGTAAGGCGATATGTCCTTTTTTGGCAACGCCGAAACCATCCCAGGTGGCGAACTTGCTACCGGCGATCATTTTGCTCCATTCTTCGTTGTGCATCTCAAAATCTACAACCTCGTATCCGTTCAGCCAGAACTGTACTTTACCTTGATTAGAAATAATCTTTACTTTGTTCCACTGTCCAGCAGGTTTTACAGTTACATATTTACAAGCGATCATATCGTAGAGATCTCCCGCCCTATGAGTAGGGAATCGAGTGTCTGGATGACAGGTATTATCTAGTATCTGCATCTCCACACCCGTTGAGAATGTACAACAATATTTTTCATCTTCGACGACATTGAAGAAGATACCACTGTTACCGCAGTTTTGTATTTTCCACTCTAGTGCGAGTTCGAAGTTTTCGTATTCTTCCTTTGACATAATGTCCCCTCCGTCACCTTCTATAGTAGGATCAAAATGTAATTCGCCATTGACAATTTTCCACTTTTCGCTTACCTTGTCTTTTTTGAATCCTTTCCAACTATCCATGGTCTCGCCATCAAACAAAAGTTTCCAGCCAGCTGCTGCTTCCGACGCATATAGACTGTTGTGATCCTTAGGTGTTTTTGCCGCTAAGATTTTACCAGGCGTATTTTTAGGAATCTTGTTCATCGTGTACCAGCCTTCTTTAGCCCATAGAGAGTTGCCTTCTGCGCTGACGAAGTTATTATTAAGTCTTACATAGACCACATGATTTTCTTTCATGCCATCTAGTTCTAAGAATATTTTTTTGCGATCATCTGATACACTTACGGATTGTATAGCTAATTCTTTTTCATCTAACTTAGGTCCTCCGTAGTCGGCTGTAGGTTTGTAATACCACTGCTTGACCTCATAATCAGACTTTTCCCATCCTTCATTTTCTTTGAGCGCTTCAGTCAGTTCTATTTCTACACCATTGCTCTTCGCTCTGATGGCTAGCATCTCAAAAACAGAGTTCTCATTATATTCTAATCGCTGTAATCCATACCACAGTTTACCTGTCTGCTGCCAGTTGCCAGGATTACCGATACCACCAACATACATGGCACCATCTGGTCCCCACTTTATCCTGTTGACACCTGCTTCTATTCCTTGGATAAATCTAAATACACAACCCTGAAGATCGCCCTCTATATCTTCTACAAAAACTCTTTTGACACCACCATGCGTTACTTCTCCATGGATCATTTGGTTTTTGTATGGACCTACGTTTAGATAAGACGGTGTCGAAGGAGAATTACCAATTTCGTCCTGTGGTAGCCACACTAGTGGTAGTGTTTCATTACGACCAGCTGTCCCTTCGAAATCTACTGCCCTAGATCCGTACCAAGCTCCTGGTGATACCTGTACGATCTTACTTGCAGGCAACCAGTCGCCTTGATTATCTGCTATAAATAGTTCATCATTAAAACCCAATCCTATGCCATTGGGTGTACGAAGACCGTTAGCTACTATTTCCATCTCACCTGTTTTTATATTGACTCGAATAGAAGATCCTCTATCTTTAGGCTGGACCTTTACACCAGCTCCTCCAGGCTGAATTCCCGTCGCAAGATTAGCATATAAGTATCCGTCTTTTTCTTCTAGACCAAAACCAAATTCATGGAAATTAGCAGATACACCCCAGTCATTGCATAAGGTTCTATATTCATCTATTATGTCATCATTATTGTTATCTATAAGATGGGTTATCTCTTGTTTCTGCATGATGTATATTTCTCCGTCCACTACCTTAACACCTAGAGGTTCTGCTATACCACTAGCTATCTGTTTCACGCTCATCTTGCTAGGGTCACTTGACTGAACTCCATCTACCAGATATATGCCTCCTATAGCATCCCAGGTACTGACTACCATCCTGCCATCAGGGAGGAAATCCATGCCACCTACCTTAGGCTGAAAATCATCCGGTCTTGCCTGGCTAAGAGTAAACGCAGGGTGTACGCCTGCGACATTGTATTTGTCTCCTGGAATTTTGGTAACAACAGACATGGGTAGAGAAAGCTTACCAACTACGCCTTGTTGATCTTTATGATGGAAAAGCAGCTGTGTAGGTATGACACTCCAGAATTCGTCATTTTCTGGCTTATAATTCCATCCTAAAAATTTACCGCCGCTTCCTTGGAAAAATTCTACTTTGAATGGATGATAACCTTTCTTAAGACCTAATCTTGTTTCTTTCATTTCTGTTCCATGGAGTCCATCGTTGTCTAGAATTATCTTACCATTTAAGGTTACTCGGGATCCATCATCAGACCATATTCTCATATCGTATATACCATCTTCTGGAATAGACAGATATCCATTTCCTACGAGTGCAAAATTATCTTCTAATTCTGAAAAATCACCACCATTAACATTATCATAGTTGGGCATGATGCCTGCCATTATAGCTTGCTTGCTTTCTATGTTATTTGGCATTTTATCTGTTCCTAGAGGAATTTTGTATATACTTGTAACAATGCCAGGAAGAAGTTCTTCGACATTTATTTCATCAGATGGCGACTCTAGGGTACTGATCTCCTGAATCGATGCTGAGACTCCTTCAAAATCGGCAATAGAAAAAATATAATTGATCATTTCCTTGATGTCCGCTTTTGGAATTTCTGGATGTGGTGTCATAACTTGCTGGCCCCAGATACCTGATCCTCCCAATTTTATTTTGCTTGTAAGCATAGCGATGTTAGCATCATTATGTTCGTATTTTTTTGCGATAGCGGTATAGGAAGGTCCTATGGTTTTCTTGACTTTATTATGGCAAGTTTTACAATCATTTTTAGCGATAAGTAAGGCTCCCGGAGGTAGACTACTATCTTTCGTATCGAACGCTTCCTCTATGTTGGGATCAGGATAGCTGGCTTGGATTATTCGTGTTTTGATAGTCTCGATTGATCCTAGTGGCAATGTGAGTACACCTTCTACTGCTAGAAATTCCTTGTCCTTATATGGATATTTTTTTTCTGATGTAAAAGAAAAATTATCACTTGCCTCATATTGTGACTTAGTGATAATGGATGCAGCATTAGTTGCAAATTCTATCGTATACGCTGGATCTTGACCCGAGGTAACAAACCTTCTTACGAGGTAATTATTATTTTCCTCTTTACTATAGCTTGGTTTTTCTGTTATGTCAATGTAATTATCGGTTCCAGTTTCTTTGATCTGATATAGTAATTCTACCTCTCCATTGACAAACTTATGGCCCTTATATTGTACATCAGAAGGGACAACAGATCCATTCTTTTTAAGTGTCCAAGGTTTCTTATATAGGTTGGTAAAATAAGTGTCTCCTACCGTGGTAGGTTGTGGACCGTGAGCATGATTATACACAGCACCTTCAAAATTTACAACACCTTTCCACACCTTATATAATGATGCATTTTCAGTGTTATAAGCAAGCCATACATCTTTGTGTAAGGCGATCGTTATCATTCTGGCTTGAGTATCTAATACAGATCTAAAGACCCACGGATCATGTGGTCTATCTGGACCCTCTTGTTTTACATTGTTTTCTTTTTGACATGCAAAAAGAAATATCATACCAAGTACACAAGTTAACCAAATTAGTTTTTTCATAGCTTTCTGTTATCTAGGATAACAATATAAGAAAAGAAGTGAAATTCTACTTCGAGTTTGATCAGGATTATGGAATTGCTAACTTAATTTTCAAAAAATATTTTAAAGTAAGCAAGATTTCTCCACAAGATCGAAATGAAGAAAAATTTAGATCATGAGATTCCTTAGTTCGCTTCGCTCATTCTGAATGACAATGTTAGTAGTATACACTTTGGTCTAGTATATTTATTATAAGCATACAGGATGACACAATAAATCCAATTTTTCCTCATCTTTGAGTATGGACACAGCATTTTACCTATTTAAGGTTTTTCATATCATCGGTTTTGTAGCCTGGTTTTCGGGTATGTTCTACCTGGTTCGGATGTTTGTCTATCATAGAGAAGCTATGGATAGAACGGAACCACAAAGGTCGATACTTATAGAGCAATATAAGATTATGGAGGGTCGTGTGTATCGGATTATCATGACTCCAGCGATGAATATAACTTGGATCTGTGGTATTGCTATGATACTTATTCACGGTATGGAGTGGTTTAAGATGAATAATTGGTTACATATCAAGATATTTTTGCTCGTCATTCTGAGTTGGTATCATTATTACTGCAAAGACGTTATGGGCAAATTAGCACTTGAAAAATCTAAGTTCAACCCTTTTCAGTTTCGCCTGATGAACGAAGTACCAACTTTATTTCTGTTAGCTATCGTTCTGCTTGCGGTATTTAAAAATTCTATAAACGCTATTTATATTTTTCTTGCTGTCATCCTATTTGGGTTTTTACTATTTTTGGGTGCGAAATGGTATAGGAGAATTAGAGAGAAAGCGCAGTAGCAAAAACAAGATCACTTAAAAGAAATAAAATATTATGAGATTTTTAAAATGGCCGTTGTTAATATTATTAGCCTTGATATTAATCTATGCTATACTATGTGCTGTAGGTCCTAAGAATCTGAATCTTACGAGAACACAAAAAGTAAATGCACCAGCTCCCTTTGTGTTCAACCAGATCAATAATTTACCAGCATGGGAAAACTGGTCTTCTTGGAACATTAATGATCCCGATATGCAGATCAGTTATACAAAGCTAGAAGAAGGAGTAGGGGCTAAGTCTACTTGGACAAGTGAAGCACAAGGTAACGGTACGCAAGAGATTATAGAGTCTGTCAAAAACGAAAAGCTAAAAACTAAACTCATGTTCGAAGAGTGGGGTGGATCAGCAGCATATGGTTTGTTTGAACTGAAAGAAAATAAAGGAAAAACAGAAGTGTCTTGGTCTATGGATTCTGGAGATGATTTTCCTTTTTTACAGAGAGGACTGATGCTTGTATTAGGTATGAAGGGAGATATCAAAAAGAACTATGATGCTAGTCTTAAAAATATCAAGCGTATAGTCGAAGAACGTAATAGTGGAAAATATGGCGATTATAATGTCAAAGAAATAACGGTTCCAGAAAAGAGATATATGATCAATCGTGCAGAGGTAAACCTCAAAGGTATCCAGCAATTCTATGCGACTAATTTTTCTTCTATAGCTTCTAAGCTAGGAGAGTCGCAGTTAGAAATGGATGGAATGCCTAGTGGCTTATTTTTTAAATACAACACGAAGGCAGGGACAGCAGATATGGCTGCGGCTATTCCTGTAAAAGAGGATACAGATATAGAAGATGTAGAAAGTTTTCTCATTCCAGAGAAGAGCGGATTAAGAGTGGACTACTATGGAGATTACAATGGGACGACAGCAGCCCATGAAGCTATAGAAGCATATATGGATGATAGAGGTCTATTGTCAGATGTTCCGATGGTGGAAGAATATGTTACGGATCCGGGAGAAGAAAAAGATCCAACGAAATGGTTGACTAGAGTTACTTACTATCTAGCGGCTGCCAGTAATTAGAATTAGTTAAAAAGAAAAAGAAGATAAGATGATAAATATAACTTTTCCAGATGGTGCTGTAAGAGCTTACGAAGCGGGTTCATCTGCCATGGATATTGCAAAATCTATAAGTGAGGGGCTGGCAAGAAATGTACTTGCAGCAACTATAAATGGAGAAATGTGGGATGCCAATAGAGCGATCAATGAAGATGCAAGTCTAGCCTTACATACCTGGAAAGATGAAAAAGGCAAAGCTACCTTCTGGCACTCAGCAGCTCACCTAATGGCTGAGGCTTTAGAAGCCGTTATGCCGGGAACTAAATTTGGTATAGGTCCAGCTATTGATAGAGGATTTTATTATGATGTAGATACAGGGGATAAAATATTGACTCCAGCAGATTTTAAGAAGATAGAGGATAAGATGCTAGAGCTCGCTAGAGAGAAAAACGAATATGAGCGCAAGGAAGTATCTAAGGCTGATGCTATCGCTTATTTCACAGAAAAAGATGATGAGTACAAATTAGATTTGCTTAAGGATCTAGAAGATGGTACCATAACTTTTTACACACAAGGAAATTTCACAGATTTATGTAGAGGGCCTCATATCCCTAGTACGGCACCTATCAAGGCAGTAAAAATTATGAGCTTAGCAGGTGCTTACTGGAGAGGGGATGAGTCTAGAAAACAGATGACTAGAATCTATGGAGTAGCCTTCCCAAAACAAAAGGAACTTACAGAATATTTACATCTACTAGAAGAGGCTAAGAAAAGAGATCACAGAAAACTGGGCAAGGAATTAGAACTGTTTATGTTCTCAGAGAAAGTAGGTTCAGGTCTTCCGCTGTGGTTGCCTAAGGGTACACAGATTAGAGAACGTCTAATGAATTTTCTCCGACAACAACAAGAGAAGAGAGGTTACCAGATGGTAACGACTCCACATATAGGGCATAAGAACTTATACGTTACTTCAGGTCATTATGCGAAGTATGGAGAAGATAGTTTCCAGCCGATTAAGACGCCTAGAGAAGATGAGGAGTTCTTGCTTAAACCTATGAACTGTCCGCACCATTGTGAGATTTTTGGGCATAGACCGAGATCCTACAAAGAGCTTCCACTAAGGTTAGGGGAATTTGGTACCGTATATAGATATGAACAATCTGGTGAACTCCATGGGCTTTCTAGAGTGAGAGGATTTACGCAAGATGATGCACATATCTTCTGTACAGTAGACCAGGTGAAAGATGAATTTCTTAATGCCCTAGAGCTGACCACTTTTGTATTAGAGAAAATGGGATTTGATGATTTTACAGCTCAGATATCACTAAGAGACCCTGATAATAGGGAAAAGTATATCGGTTCGGATGAGAACTGGAACAGTGCGGAGCAAGCCATCATCGATGCAACTGCGGCAGTAGATATGAAGACGACAACTGTACTAGGAGAGGCCGCCTTCTATGGTCCTAAGCTGGATTTTATGGTGAAGGATGCGTTAGGAAGATCGTGGCAGCTAGGAACTATACAGGTGGATTATAATTTGCCAGAAAGATTTGAGTTAGAGTATACAGGATCTGATAACAAGCCGCATAGGCCTGTAATGATTCATCGTGCACCATTTGGATCTATGGAACGTTTTATGAGTATACTTATAGAACATACTGCAGGTAAATTTCCGCTTTGGTTGACTCCAGAACAGTACGTTATCATTACGGTGTCAGAAAAATTTGATGACTACGCTGTAGAATTACAAAAAACCTTATCGAGTCATAATATCAGTGGATTTATAGATGACAGAAACGAGACGATAGGTAAGAAGATTAGAGATAATGAAGTAAAGAAAATTCCTTTGCTGCTGATCATAGGAGAGAAGGAAATAGAGTCTAATACTATAGCTGTAAGAAAACAAGGAGAAGGAGATCAAGGAAGTATGACGACAGATGACTTTGTTACATATTTCCAATCACTCACTTAAAAGCGTAATTCTATTGATAGAAATACTGGTAGAGAATCCGTTACTTTTATTATTTGTTGTTGCTTCTATAGGCTACCTTATTGGTAATGTAAAAATCAAAGGGATAAGTCTCGGTGTAGCGGCAATACTATTTACAGGTTTAGTTTTTGGAGCCTTAGATACACGTCTATCTATTCCCAAAGTTATTTTCTCATTGGGATTAATCCTGTTTGTCTATTCTATAGGACTCAGTTCGGGAACTGCTTTTTTCCAATCCTATAAAAAGAATGGACTAAGGGATTTTTTTTTCATTCTTATTATGCTTGTTGTTTCAGGTTGTATAGCTTTTCTTCTGGCATTAGCTTTTGGGTTCTCCGCAGCAAGTATTACAGGAATCTATGCAGGCAGTACAACCAATACACCTGCCTTGGCAGGGGTTCTAGATTTTGTCCAGAATTCTTATGATTCATCGATTTCGGATCCTCTATCTAATGATCTAGTTGTAGGTTATTCTTTCTCTTATCCTATGGGTGTACTAGGAGGAATTATAGGTATACTTATCATGGAGCAGTGGCTTAAGATAGATTACAAAGCAGAGAAAGAAACGCTCAAAAAAGAGTATCCGATAGGAGAGCAGCTAACTAGTACAACCCTTAAAGTGCAGAATGAAGAAGTATTAGATATAGCCCTTAGAGATCTTAGGAATAAGTATAAGTGGGATGTGGTATTTGGTAGAGTAAAGAAAGATAAAAAGGTGATGTTATCTAACTATGATATGGAGTTAGAACTCGGAGACACAATTATGGTTGTGGGGAGTGAGGAAGAAATAGCACGTGTAGAGAAAGTAGTAGGAGAGCGTACTAAGAACAAATTATCCTATGATAGGAATAAGTATGATGTAAGAAGAATATTTGTATCTAATCGTAATGTCGTAGGAAGATCTTTAGCCTCTCTGGATATACAGAAAAACTATAACGCTATAGTTACCAGGATACGAAGAGGAGATATAGAAATGTTAGCCAAGAGTGGTACGGTGCTAGAGCAGGGAGATAGGATACGATTTGTTGCGAGAAGATCAGATCTAAAATCTCTTGCACGATTTTTTGGTGATTCTTATACTGCTTCTAGTAAGGTGAATTTATTTTCTTTTGGTCTAGGTATAGGCTTAGGTTTGTTAGTGGGTATGTTCAAGATACAATTTACAGATACCTTTAGTTTCCAGTTAGGTAACGCAGGAGGACCTCTTATCGTAGGGCTTTTTCTAGGAGCTGTCAGAAGAACTGGTCCTGTAGTATGGGCCCTACCTTATAGTGCTAATGTAACATTACAACAGATAGGATTGATACTTTTGTTGGCTAGTGTCGGCGTATCATCAGGTAATACCTTTATTGAGAGTCTTAATAGTGAGGCGATTTATTTTATTTTGGTCAGTGGAATTATAAGTATACTGACAGCATTGTTTACCCTTTATGTAGGTTATAAGATTGTCAAAATTCCATTCTCTATATTGATGGGTATAGTATCTAACCAGCCAGCTATTCTAGATTTTGCCTTATCTCGATCAGATTCTAGTCTACCTAGCTTTGGTTATACTATGGTTTTTCCGATAGCCCTGATCGGTAAAATTATAATTGCACAGATTTTATTTGTAGTGATGCAGTCTTTGTAGATTGAAGCAATGGGTCGTGACCCATTGCAGTCTTTTGAATTAAGCACCTCAAGTATAATTTTTGAAAATTTTTTCAATTTTAAAGAATCTTTATAGCTATTTTTTCGTCGTATAGATGGAAGTGATAATCAATAGTAAATATCTAAGTAGATAACTTCCATATTTTCTAAACAAAAACAATGTAACAAGATGAATTTAATGGATATTATTCAGTCTCAGATGTCTGATGAACTGGTGGCTGGACTTGCTAGTCAATTAGGTGTAAATGATAAAGAAACAACAAGAAATGCTGCAATGGGTGCTGCTACAACCCTTATCAATGCATTAACAAAAAATGCATCTAGTAGTGAAGGTCTACAATCGCTTAATGGAGCTGTAGAGAGAGATCACGATGGTAGTATATTGAACAATGTACTAGAAATGGTAACAGGTAGCGGACAGACTAATAACCTAATCAATGGTGCCGGAATCTTGCGTCATGTACTAGGAGGAAAGCAAAGTGGCGTTATAGATGTACTTGCTAATATGACAGGACTTAATAAAAATTCAAGTGCTAATCTTATGATGCAAATGGCACCACTGGTACTAGGAGCCTTAGGTAAGCAGAAGAAGCAGCAAGGATTAGATGCGCAAGGATTATTTAATCTACTGAGTTCATCTAAGCAGGAGGTACAACAGAGAGATAATAATGCAAGTATATTCGAAAAAATATTAGATCAAGATGGAGATGGTAATATCTCTGACGATATGATGGGGATGGGTATGAAAGTACTAGGAAGCTTGTTCAAGAGATAGGCATTCTGAAAAATAGAAATTACAAGAGGGAGTATGAATCATTTCATATTCCCTCTTGTGATATAACGTAAATTTGAAAAGGCAGCGACTCTATAATCCCCGCCTTTTCATAATATATTTTACAATTTTTAATTCTTTATAAACTTCTGTGTTGCTTGTCCATCTTTAGAAGCGATACGAATGAAATATATCCCTGCTGGAAAAGAAGAGGTATCATAAGTATATCTCTCATTTCTAAACGTCATTATTTCTGATGAAATAACAACACCATTGACATCTATAATTGTAGAATAAAATGAATCTTTCGTATTCCCTTCATAACTTATCTGGAGGGTATTGTTTACTGGATTTTCTACAATAGAAAAATCATGAAGAATTTCTAGATCCTGCGTCGAACTTGTACAATTTTCTCCACTTTCTATTAATACAAGTGTGTAGAAGTTCGGAGATGGTCTAAAACATATTTCAGCACCGATACCAAAAACACTTTCAATATCCTGACCTACTAAATCTGGTAAAGTAGCAACAGTATGGAACAATATTCCTACAAGGTATTCTCCTGCTGTGAGGTCAGAAAAATCTGTGAGGCCATTTGCATCAAATTGGTCAACAATAATATCAGTATCATCATCTATAACAAAGCAGGTGCCATTGGTATTATTAGGATTTATAAAGGTGAAAGTTTCTACAAGATCATCAGATATACAAAGTTCTACTTCTTCATTATCAGAAAGTAATTCTCCCTCTCTTTCCATCTGAAAAGCTTCTCCCCCAAGCAAAGTTGTATTGATATCAGTGAAGGGAGATAACTCAAAACAACCTACTAAGTCATTAATGTTTTCGCCAATTTCTAGACCTTCTATATCTCCTTTATATCCTACTAAGGTGTGTCTTACAGAACTCTCTATACATATATCTTCGTTAAAAAAACTAAGGTCTATATCTCCTATGACTTGTATGATATCATTTTCATCTATAAGAACATGCGCACCATCATCAGATACAGAAACCATGGTGAAGAAATATGGGTCCTCTCTTTCGTCGCAAAGACAAATACTTACATTATCTTCTAGAGTTACTTCGGATGTTATGGCGCAAGCACTGCAGTTTTCGCTGTCGTCTAGAATAGTTATTCCATAACCATTTTCTCCAGCCCTTATACAGGTGCCATCTTCTATGGTTGTAAGGTCCCCTATTTCTTCTCCTACAAAATCAGGAATCAAATCATTATCATGGTACAGTATACTTAGTATATATTCTCCTGGATCAATATCTGCAAATTCTGTCGTTGCATCAATATCAATTTGTGCAACTATTATATCCGTATCAAAATCCCATAGAAAGCAGATAGCATTATCTGTACTTCCACTAGAGAAAGAAAATAATTCTATTGTGTCATCAAATAAACATAATTCTATCATTTCTCCAGAAGGTAAATCTAAACCATTCAACGACAGTACAAAGTCTGAATTGTCTAGCGTCGTAGAATTGATGACTTCGATAGGAGTAAATTCGAAGCAACCTTCAAGTGCATCGAAATTCGCTCCTACTTCAAGACCAGTAATTCCATCTTCATACCCTAGGAAGGTATAGCTAACTGAACCGTCAAAACAAATGTCTTGGCTAAAGAGTGGCGTATCTATATCTCCCAATGCAAGTATCATATTATTATCATCTAAAAGAATATGTGCTCCAAGCCCAGTAGAAGAGCTAGCTGTAGGAGCAAAATAAAAGTCCGGCCTATCATCACACATACAAATATTAGATCCTGGTGTAATAGGTGCATTTACTGTAATTTGACATTCTTCTACATTATCATTTACAAATCGTAAATTATCTATAAGAAAATAACTCTCCTCATGGGTTGTTGCCTCAATAAGATAATAGAAAGTATCGACAGGTGCTTCAAAGTTGTCTATTACTGGAAATGCCAAAGTATGGTAAGTGCTATCATTCTCATAGACTAGATCTGCAAAAATAGAAGAGGGAGAATTCATTGCATCTTCCTCAGTTTGTGGAAGCGGGCTCAAGCCCTGATCAAAAGCTAGGAAGATCAGTAAAGAATCAGGAATATCTCCAGTATGATTTACCAGTTTGACATCGACAAAAAAGGAATCGGGAATTTCACTACAGGTATTAGGGGAATATATATCAGCTACGGTTACATCATAACCACCTTGCAACTTCACTGCAAAACCTCCTTCCGAGGCATCCATAGATTGCTCTATACCTATAAATCCTATCGGGTCATCTTCTAGTATCTGCCCTATCGTTGGGTCAAAAAATGCACCAAACGCGAATAGAAAAAATCTTAATACGGTTACAACTCCATCAGGAAGATTGACATCATTAGAGACGACACCATCTGAGGTATCTAGTTCTAAAGGTTGTACAGTCCATTCTTCAAAACTGGGATTAATAATCTCGCATTGTGAAAAGCTGTAGTTGCTAAACGAAAACAAAATGATAATTGCTAATGCTAGAATTTTTTTCATGAAAGTATGTTTTTTGATTATTTAATAATCTCAAAATAACATAATTCCTATGGCTTTTTTTACATCTTCAATAATCTTTTACTAGCTATATATTTTCCGTTGGCAATAATTTTGACAAAATAGATCCCCTGATTAAGATGATCTAATGTACAAACTTCATTTTTCAGATCTTTTCTTTCGAAAACTTTTACGCCATCTGAGGTATAGATCTCTAAATCTATCATTTCATACAAAGGCTTAAACTTGATATTTAGTTTGTTACCTTTTATAGGGTTAGGGAAAATATCTATTTCTTGTTCTATTCCTGTTTCTAGTGATTCACTTATAATTTGTGAATATTTCGATTGGCCATTAAGATCGTATTGGATAAGTTGGTAGAAATAATTTTCTCCAGCTTTAATATCTATATCTGTGTAGCTATAATTTTTTATTTCGCCTTTTTCAGTCGAAGCTTTTATAGTAGTAATTACTTCGAAATGCTCAGTATTTTTTTCACTACGTAACAGTTCGAACCGATCATTATTTATTTCTTTGACAGTTTTCCAGTTAAGTTCTACAGAGTTCTTATGCACAGTGCTAGCGAAACTAATAAGATCTACAGGTACAGATGTGAGACATTGTACCTCAGCATTCCACCCAGTTTCTGTTACAAAGGCATCAGAGTAAAAAACAAAGGTAAGACATTGCCCCTGCGTACTTGCAGAAACACTTCCAGAACCCGGAGCATTAGCAACCGTGTTACCACAATACTCACCTCCTATCTGGGGACTATTTATGTCACTTCCGTCATAAACTTTTAAATAATCCCAGCAGGAACCATCAGGTTTTTCTTCTATGTCAAACTCAGAAAAGTTTATAGTAAGTAAGTTGTTTACATGATCTGGGCAGATGGTTACTGTATCATTCATCATATTAGTGTAAGCTTGACAAGGTCCACCTATATCGAAGAAAATAGTAGAGCATGTATTCTCACAAGGTGAACAGTTACCACCACAGTCTATTCCGTTTTCATTTCCATTTTGTATGCCATCTTCACAGGTAGCCGCGGGAGGGCAGTAAGGATCTAGTAGTTCATCATCAGAGCATTTTATGGCATTGCTTTTCCATACAATACTATTTGCCCAGTAGTTTATTACCTCGCACTGATCAGCTGTAAAAAGTACCTTGCATACATCGTCAGCATAATCCATGTAGTTGAAAAAATTCTGTGGTTGGTCGCATTCTATAGGTGCATCATTACAATTAGAAACAGAAGGACAATTATAATGCGGTGTTGTCTGTTCTGGGGTGTCAAAAACACCTATAGGTCCTGGTGGGTTTTCATCTTGGTCATCGCAGGTTCCATCATTTGTAAATACATGGGGAAGGCCTAAAAAATGTCCTACCTCATGGACTGCTGTTCGACCCATGTTGAATCTATCATCTGTGTTCAAAGCTCCTCCAGAAAAACATGTTATTCCAGGACCTCCGAAAGATGTATTTCTTACAAATATCCCATCTCCCGTACCACTTCCAGGAAGGGGAGAGACACCTACAATACCATTTTGTAGGCCTGCGGTTGCTGTATTACTTACATATATATTTAAGTAGCCTGCCCATTCTTTCGATTGACTTTGCCAGGTATATTGATCTATAGTAATAGCTGGTTCACCATCGGAAATACCACTACAATCAGGATGGTCTAGTGTGGCTAGACAAAACTGTATGCAAGCACCATCACCGATTTCTGGTACGATGTCTAAGGGATACATATCTTCACATGCATTATTAAGATCGCTAGTGTATTGACTTATATCTGGATTGTTAGCGGCAAAATCTAGATTCATCTGAGCGATCTGTGACTCAGCTGCTAAGAGTAGACATGCATTATCAGCACAAGTTATAGGTGTATTATAATGAACAGCGACAGGAATGATTACGGTATTTTCTTCTGTACAAGCTACGGTCTTAAGCAGACTTGCATTTACTTTTTTCATTGCATTCCATTGTTTGTATTTTTCGGCAAACTTTGGATTATCTGCAAGCTGTGATTCTAGATATTTGTCAGCGTAGCAAGGTTCTTGCTGGGCTGCTATAAGGTATGGAAACAATAATAGCGTCCATATCACAGATAGACAATTTCGTCGCATCGTTATTAAGAGTTTTGGTTATTTCATATTTAGAGAAGCAAGAAATTTGCCAAAACATCGAGTAAATTATAATTAGTTGTAATATGTTAAATAATAGTCATTTACTTAATCCTAGAAAATTAATAAAATTGATTTATCTATGGAGTTTTTTACTCATCCGAAATCAAGATGGCACAGTACAAAACTGGCCTCAGCTGGTTTAGTACGACTAAATTTAGTAATATTTGTTTTCCAGAAAATCTTATATAAAATAAGTAATAATCAACTCAAGTACTTTCCAACTATAGGCATTCTTCTACCCATACCAAAAGCCTTAGGACTTACTCTCAATACAGGTGCAGTTTGATATCTTTTAAACTCATTGATATTGACCAGTCTTAGGATTCTTTTGACAAGTTTCTCATCGTAACCCATATCAATTATTTCCTGAGGACCTCTCGTATTTTCTATATACTCGAATAATATTTTATCTAGAATCTCATAGTCTGGTAAACTGTCAGAATCTTTCTGATTAGGTCTCAGTTCTGCTGATGGCGGTTTCGTAATGGTGTTGATTGGAATGATTTCTTTATCTCTGTTGATATATTCTGCAAGTTCGTAAACCTCCATCTTATAAACATCTGCAATCACAGATAGCCCCCCTGCTAGATCGCCATACAGTGTTCCGTAACCAACTGCCATTTCACTTTTGTTAGTTGTATTAAGCAGGATGTTACCAAACTTATTAGATAGTGCCATAAGATATAGCCCTCTGCTCCTCGCTTGTATATTTTCTTCTGTAACATTGAATGGTAGGTCGCCGAAGATCGGTGCTAGGTTTTCCATAAATGCATCGAAGGCGCCCTTAATCGGAATGATGTTGTAGGTCACGCCTAAGTTTTCCGCTAGACTCCTAGCATCATTAACAGAGTGATCCGAGGAAAACTGAGAAGGCATAAGTAATACTCTTACATTTTCTGGCCCAAGCGCCTCACTTGTCAGAGCAAGGGTAACAGCAGAATCTATACCTCCTGATAGACCTATGATGGCTTTCTTAAAACCTAGTTTCCCAAAATAATCTCTTACACCAAGCACAAGTGCATCATGAATTTTAGAGATTTTACTCTGATTTTGTAATTGTTCTTTCTCACATTTCTTGACGGCCTCTAGGTCAAAAGTTTTTATCTCTTCTTCCCAATAAGACATTTCTATTGTTTTCCCATTAGGGGACATGACCACAGATCCTCCATCGAAAATAAGCTCCGTTTGAGCACCTACATGATTGACATAGAACATAGGAATTTTATATCTGTCTATGTTTGCCTTAATAACCTCTAATCTAGAATCTGCCTGTCTATAGGAGAAGGGAGAAGCTGAAACATTTATAATGAAATCTGGAGAGAACTTCATCATCTCATCTAGAGGACAAATCGTATATAGGGGATTTTCATTTCCTATATTCCAGATATCTTCGCATACCGTAAGTGCGATTTTTTTTCCTTTATATTCTACGATATTAAAAGTCGATGCTGGCTCAAAATATCTGTACTCATCGAAAACATCATAGGTAGGGAGAAGGGCTTTGTTTTGCACATACTTTATCTTCTGTTCAGCAAGAAAATAAACAGAATTAAAGAGATCTTTCCCCTCAGGAACAGGATTTTTAGAAGGTGATCCGATAACTATTGCTATGCCATCTGCATGTTCTGCAAGTTGGTGGATACAGTCTAAAGACTGCTCTACAAAGTCATCAAATTCTAAGAAATCTCTAGGAGGATATCCACAGGTGGCAAGTTCGCTGAAACAAACTATATCTGCTTTATCTGATTTTGCTTTTTCTACTGCTGTAATCATTTTACTAAGATTACCTTCGAAATTTCCTATGTGATAGTTGAGCTGAGCAAGCGTAATTTTCATGCAGCAAAATTACTAAAACTATTGTAAGAAATCTGGTAAAAAATATAAATACGGAGATTTAAAGGAAATTGTCTAGACCATGATTCTCATGATTATTGGATTTAAATAGAATAAAGTTATGCTATGAAAATTTTTAAGTCTATTGTGAAGTATAGTTGTAAAACTAAAAATTAATAAGACTTAGTCTTCTAATAATAATCTTCCTAGCTCAGCTAAGAAAGGAATTCCTATAGAGTCATATTCGTAAATTCCGTCATTAAATATTTTATTTTCATTTACTAACAAAGTAGCGCAAAGAAAAAATTCCTTATTCGCAAGCGTATCTTGTATATAAGCTATATCCGTTAAGGTGCCATAGGCATAACCAACCTTGTTATAAATCTTAATATGTGAAGGTATATTTTCTTTTGTATCGCCGTAGACAAAAAACTTTACATAGGCATCGTAATATTCTTCTGGATTATATTCTGGAAATTTCCATTGCCTAGGCAGGGTGTGCATGCAAGTTCTAAGGAATGTATAATCTTCTATTTCGATATTGAACCTTTGTTCGATCTTGAAAAATTCAGGGAAAAATATTCTTTGCAGTGTTCGTTCGTGATCTTGCAGACTGATGAAGTTTTTTTCTCTCATGTCAAAAGCTTCCATGACAACAGTTTCTAGTGAGTCATTGTAATATCCGATTCCTTTGATAGTACTATGTAGTTCTTGGATATAGTTTCCTGTACTTTTCTGACCAGCTTGATGATAGAGTGTGTCCGTATCTGATAGTAGGCAATATGGATTAGTAAAAGCATTTTCTTCATAGGAAAAGCCACTAATACCTACTCTGGTTACTATTCTTGAATTAGTAAATATGGCTTTTTCTAGCAACTTTTTGTTGATATAATCTCTTCCTAGAAATTCGTATAAACGCACATACGCATCGTTGTCACTTACAGCAAATATTTTTTTGATGTAATGTCCTATGGATGGTTGAAGATTATGACTAGTACTATCTGAAGTAGCTGATGTTTGAGCTTTTCTGTTGGTTAATATATGTAAGGGAGTATTTTTATTGACATTATAACCTTGTGATCTGAGATCTTTGAGTTTTTCTAAGGCTAGTACTGCGACCTGCATTTTTACAGTACTTGCGGGATAGAAATAGTGGGTAGAATCAAGATTAAAGCCATGGTTTGTAAACAGGGGATTATTATTTTCATCTCGCTTTATCTCAGTGTATCTAATTTGTAGTTCGTACTTTTCTTTGTCGTCGATTACTTGTTTAAAATTTTCTGAGCCTTTATCATATAGAGTTTTCCATATACCTTCTAGGTTTTGATCAGCTTTGCAGCATACGAAAGATACCGCCATTGACATAAAGAAAATATATCTTATTACCATGGCAATAGATTAAAGGTCTTTAATATCACAGCAATGATAATTACAACTAGTAACCTGTATGCCCAGATATCTGCTTTGGGGTAATGTGAAGCAAACTGCGCCGCCAGATATCCACCGCTAGCCTGTCCTATGGCTACGATACTTCCTATTCTCCAGTCGATGAGTCCTTTCCAGTGGAAGATAGCAACGACGAGAAAAGTATAGATGGTGACTACAGCTATTTTGACTGCGTTAGCTTCTATGATATTATACTTGGCAATAAGAACCATGCTTGCTAGAAAAAATACGCCCATACCCATCTGTATAAATCCTCCATAAAAACCTAGCGCTAGAAATAGAGGTACGCTTAGGTATAGTGGTAATTTCTTCTCTAAATCAGACGCTATAAACCAACGCTTAGGATTGACAAGTACAACAAATAACATCAGTACGATAAGAATTTTGAATACAGATTTGAAGGCTTCGTTGCTTACATTTACGGCAGTGATGACCCCAGCTATTGCGCCTATTATGGTGACGCCTATGATAAACTTAGATCGCCCTATATCTAGTTTTTTGTTTTTAGCAAAGGAAAAAGTACTGGCTATACTCTGGAATAGTATTCCGACACGATTGGTTCCGTTGGCTAGATTTCCAGGAAGACCTATCACCTCAGTCAATATAGAAAGTGTTATAGCAGAACCGTTTCCAGCTAGGGTATTAATTATACCAGCTAGAAATCCACCTGCTATAGCAATACTGATCTGTATAGACGTAAGTTCCATTTTATATTTCTTGACAGAGTTCTATAAGAACACCGTTGCAAGACTTAGGATGTAAAAAGCATACAAGTTTGTTGTCTGCTCCTTTTTTTGGTGTTTCATTAAGTATCCTGAAACCAGCTTCCTTGAGTCTTTTCATTTCGCTCAGTATATCTGTAACAGCGAAGGCAATATGGTGGATACCTTCTCCCTTTTTTTCTATAAAGGAATGTATAGCGCTGTCCTCTGAGGTAGCTTGTAACAATTCTATTTTGTTAGGTCCAGATCGAAAGAATGAAGTAATCACACTTTCTGAAGCTACTTCTTCTTCCTTGTATGGTGCTGAACCGAATAGGGTAGAAAATAAATCATTACTCTTTTTTATATTTTTTACTGCAATACCTATGTGTTCTATCTTTTGCATTTTTTATATTTTACGTACAGAATATTAAATCTACGTTAAAGTAAAGAAATCCTCGTAGCATCATTCTATTTTTGTAGATTCATTATTTACATAATACTATGAACAAAAAATCTATATGGGTAATTATAATTCTTATGAGCACAGCGCTTATAGGTATAACTATTATTCAGATGTATTATATACAATGGCAGGCAAGTCTAGCGGAAGAAAATTTTGACAGCAAGGTTGTCATGGCTATGAATAAGGTCAAAGATAGGCTACTAGAGGATACTGAAAATTATGATAATGCAGTAAAATTCTTCTCTAGACCAGGGGGGACATTGTTCGGAGCAGATCAAGAGAAGCTCATGAACAATCTTTCTACCAAAGGAGAGAATAAGTGGCAGCAGCAAAGATTACAATACGAACTGTCTCAGATGCCTATGCGAATAGATCCCAATTATGGTCTTAAGAATATAGATAAGGATAATCTGCATAAGTACATTATTCAGGAGATGAAAAATCAAAACATTAATCTGAAGTATGATTATGGAGTATTTTCAAATGATGCAGAAAATTATCTTATCATCAATGGGAATTATGTTGCTCAGATAGGTGATGAGGGACAATCCAGTACGGCAGAAACGCCATTGACAAGTAATACTACAGAATATCAGATACAATTATTTAATAACGATAAGGAATCCCCGGGGTATCTCAAGGTGATATTCCCTCAGAAGAATAGCATGCTTTTGTCAGAGGTCTTGCCATCGATGATAAGTAGTATTCTACTTACTGGTCTAATACTCTTCTGCTTCTCTTACACCTTATATATCATATTCAAACAAAAGAAATTGTCAGAGATGAAAACAGATTTCATCAATAATATGACACATGAATTTAAAACGCCTATAGCTACCATTTCTTTGGCATCAGATTCTATGGTAAGCCCTATGATCAGTGGAAATCCAGATAAGATCAAGAGATTTGCTGGAATTATCAAGCAGGAAAATATAAGAATGCTGAATCAGGTAGAGAAAGTCTTACAGATGGCAACAATAGATAAGGAAGATTTCCAAATCAAATCTACAAGCTTGCAACTACATGATATTATCAATCAAGCGGTTGCTAACTCTAGGTTGAAAGTAGAGAAGAGAAATGGAACGATTTCTACAAATTTACAAGCGCATAATGATATATTTCTAGGCGATGCGACCCATATTTCTAATATAGTCCACAATTTACTAGATAATGCTGAAAAATACTCAAAGAATGCTCCTGAGGTGTTTGTAAGTACTAGAAATAAAAAAAGTGGAATAGAAATTGAAATAGCTGATAAGGGTATCGGTATGACTAAGGAAGCTCAGAAACATATTTTTGATAAGTTCTACAGAGTACATACAGGTAATTTGCATGATGTCAAAGGTTTTGGACTAGGTCTGAGCTACGTAAAGGCCCTTGTTGTTGCCCATAAAGGCACGGTAAAAGTGAAGAGTGAGTTAGGAAAAGGCAGTAATTTTACCATATTTTTACCCCAAACGGAGATTTAAATATTTTAGTTCCTGAAAAATGTGACATTATGTTAATTTAACAGTCTAAAAAATATGAATAACAACCCTAACATATTACTTGTAGAAGATGACCAAAATTTTGGTGATGTTTTACGTTCGTATCTAGAAATGCACGATTTCAACGTAACTTTAGCTGTTGATGGAGAAGCTGGAGGAGTGGCTTTTGATAAAGACACATATGATCTCTGCATATTTGATGTCATGATGCCTAAGAAAGACGGCTTCACTTTAGGAAGAGAGATAAGAGAAAAAGACAAAGAAACACCTATTATATTCTTAACGGCAAAAACGCTTAAGGAAGATGTTATAGAAGGCTTCAAGATTGGTGCTGATGACTATATCGCTAAACCTTTCAATTCAGAAGAGTTATTATATAGAGTCCATGCTATACTTAAGAGAAGTAGTAAAGCTGACCCACAGGAAGATGTAAAAGAATTTAACATCGGTAAATTTTACTTTAATTATCCACTAAGAATTCTTTCTTATAATGATAATGAGATCAAAGAAAAGCTTTCTCCTAAAGAGGCGCATCTTCTTAGATTATTTTGTATTCACAAAAATGATGTACTATCGAGATCTGTTGCATTGACTAAGATCTGGGGTGAAGACAATTACTTTACTGCGAGAAGCATGGATGTATTTGTTACGAAGCTTAGAAAATATCTAAGTCATGATAATAATCTTGAAATCGTAAATATCCATGGTAATGGATTTAGGTTAATAGACCGTACACATGGTGATGTAGATTAGGCTAAGATTTCCTGAGACCTAAGCTTTTCATTCTTATCGATTCTTGTCAGTACTCCCTATAGGAATAGTTTCTTTCTTATACTTATATGAAAATGCACGCTATTTTTGTAGCATGCTAGCAGTAGCTCTCTAAGGGAAAAAACATTTTTTGCTATCTAACATACTTCTATTGCTTCTATGTAGCTACCTTAAATGGAACGCTAAACAAAAAATATAAATTTAAACTTCTAATAGATCGTATTGTTTTCCTAACTTTAGTTTTCACTATTTTATGTACTGTAAAAGTTATTACTGTATCGAGTAGATACTTAGTAAAAGGAATCCTATGAAAATTACTGAAGCGAATAAAAAATTCCAGATCTATAATAGTCTATTTCTGAATCTGTATTATAATGATTCTAATCATATAGGGTATTTGTTACCCCTCTTTAAGAAATATGCTAGTAAAGGCATAGAAAAACAGAATGGTCCTGTCAAAATTATAGATCAGTTTTTTGAGCAAAATGCAGAAGGCTATTTTGAAAATAAGATAGACTTTATGTTTAAGGTTATACAATACGTAGAACGTCAGATTGTATTGTTTGATAGCATAGAAGATTCCACTTCACCGTATGAATTAGAAGATCAGCAGGTAGTCAGAATATCTGAATTATTATCGGATCAACTTGCTAATGCCCATGTAGAGGAAGTGATGAAAAAACTTAATGATTTCAGAATAAGAATTGTATTGACAGCGCATCCTACACAGTTTTATAGACCTCCAGTTCTAGATATTATTTCTAATCTGAGGGAACAAATATCTAATAATGATATCCAAGAAGTGGATACACTATTACATCAGTTAGGACTTACCTCTCTTGTAAATTCTAAAAGTCCGACGCCGCTAGAGGAGGCAAAAAATATAATTCACATATGCAGAACTAACTACTATAATGCTATCGGGGATTTCCAATATCAGCTGATCAAGAATAATGCGTCATTTGTAAATCAGAATTTGATTACCCTTGGTTTTTGGCCTTGTGGCGATCGAGATGGGAATCCATATGTAACGCATGAGACAACAAAAGAGGTGATGGATACACTGAGGATGACACTTATGAAGTGTTATTATAATGATCTCAAAGTTCTAATTTCCAAACTGACATTTAAAGAGGCAGAAGTAATATTATATGAACTAAAAGATAAGTTATATACTTCTATGTTTGAGAAAGATCATTGTATTGATCACAAAGAAATACTTAATAAGCTAGAGGAAGTAGAAAAGATTATTGTAAATCATTACGAAAGTCTATACTTAGAAGACTTACATAAGTATAAGGCCAAGGTTTCAGTATTCCGAAATCACTTTGCTTCTTTAGATATTAGACAAGATCATTCTGTACATGTCAACACCGTTACCTATATACTCAAAGAGAATGGCTATATAAAGGACTCTATAGATGAGATAGATAAAAATAAGTTAGTAGAACTACTTACTGGTGAATATCTAGATATTCCTAATGACATACAAGTAGAAGATTCTCGTGTTGCGGATACAATATTGAATATAGCTCAGCTAGATAAGTTGCAAGAGCTGAATGGAGAGGATGGCTGTCACCGATATATTATCAGTAATTCTGAAGATATTTTTTCTGTTTTATTTGTACTAGGTCTTATGAGGTGGATAGGAAAAAAAGAAGTTTTCAATTTTGATATCATACCGCTCTTCGAGACCATGAATGGGATGGCCGCCTGTGAAGAGATTATGGAAACATTATTTGAGACAGAAGCATATAAGACTCAACTTAAGTATAGGAAGAATAAGCAAACCATCATGTTAGGTTTTTCTGACGGAACTAAAGATGGAGGTTACCTGAAAGCTAATTGGTCGATCTTCAAATCTAAAGAAGTGCTGACCGCTGCGTGTAAGCGATATGATGTGTCAGTAGTATTTTTTGATGGGAGGGGAGGACCTCCAGCAAGAGGTGGTGGAAAGACTCATAATTTCTATGCGGCGCTAGGTTCAGGTATAGCAAATGATGAAGTACAGATGACCATCCAAGGCCAGACCATTACGAGCACTTATGGTACAGAAGAGAAGTTCAAGTTTAATGCAGAGCAACTGATCACCTCTGGACTTCTAGGAAATATAGATGAAGACAAAAATGATATTTCAACAGACCAGCGATCTCTTATAGAGGAACTAAGTGAGCTGAGTTATGAGAAATATATAGATCTCAAAAATCATCCTAGATTTCTTTCTTATCTAGAAGAAATGACTACCCTGAAGTATTACTCTGCTGCCAATATAGGCAGTAGACCTAGTAAAAGAAATGCAGATAAAAAACTGACCCTAAGTGATCTAAGAGCTATATCTTATGTAGGCTCATGGAGTCAGCTCAAACAAAATATTCCTGGCTACTTCGGTATAGGAACAGCTCTAGAAAAAGTAAAAAAATCTGGTAGACTAGAAGAGCTGAAAAAACTATACAAGGAGGTTCGATTCTTCAAAATCCTTATAGACAATAGTATGATGTCTCTGACCAAGTGTTTCTTCGAGATAACATCCTATATGAAAGAAAACGATACCTATAGAGATTTCTGGATCTACCTATATGATGAGTATGTATTATCTAAGCAGATGACACTAGAGATAACTGGGTTCGATACATTGATGGAAAATGAGCAGCGTACGAAAGCTTCTATCCGGATAAGGGAAGAGCTAGTATTACCGCTTATCCTGATACAGAATTATGCTTTGCAGAAAGTACAAAGCGGAGATGAACAGTCAGAAGTGTATAAGAAATTAGTCATCAGATCGCTCTATGGAAATATTAATGCAAGTAGAAATTCAGCTTAGGGGTTAATGTAGAGGCTAAGAACTTGTTACTCGTAGTTATTTTATGCTTTTTCAAGTTCAAAAATTGTAATTTCTGGTCTAACGTTAAATCTAATTTGGGTTAAATGACCAATTGCTTTTTCAGCTTCTGAAGACCAGATTATTCTCCTAGCCATCCTTTTTGTTTTCCTGGAAACTTGGTTGTGTGGAATTCCTTTAGATCTGACAGATTTACGAGCTACTTCGATATCTTTTAATTGCTTTTCAGTAAATATGAATTTTGACTCTTATTGCTCTATTTCAACAGCATTTAGAATACTTATTTGCACTATTTATAACTTTGATATAGCTAATATTATTATTTGATTCAAGGGCTAATACGGGATATTCGGAATTACCGATATACCTTTATATATAACTGTCTTAGAACTCTACTTAAGAGTTAATTACCCCATTTTCTGGATTTATTGCGTG
>CAYYWZ010000057.1:0-25919 GCA_964475415.1 uncultured Saprospiraceae bacterium
GTCTTCCAAGATGGGAAATATATCAATTCATTTCATGAAAACAAACGGGCTTTTTTAGTTCAGATTTGCGATAATACTTATGAAGTCGTTGATTCTTTTATAAATACTTTAGATCCCGAAAGGCCAATTCAAATTACTGAATACTTCATAGATGAAAATCAAGAGTTATGGTACAGTGGAGTAGATTCTAGGATCATATCTAATCCCCCTTTAGTTAGAGAGACTAGAGTTTTTATAACAAAATGGTCGGATCCTAGTCAACATTTTGAGATGAAAAATCCTATCTCCAAAGCCACTGGAGGAAACTTGGTGCCAATGTCACAAGGTTATCTATTCTATACAAGAGCTCAAAATCCTGGTTTCCCAACTCCTGAAGGATGGGGACCTGAGAGCTACTTCTTTAAGGTTAGTGAAAATGGAGATATAATGGATGAGATAAAGACAGATCCATCAGACCAATTAGATGCCGCAAGTGATATTTTTAGAAATGAAGATGATACTTTCATCATGTGTGGTTTAGAAGCTAAAAAAGACCCCAATGGCTCAGGTAAAGTGATTCGTCCTATTGTATACAAGTTTTCTTTTGAGAACGGAATAGAATGGAAAGTAAATCCTTATGGACCAGAATGGACTAGCTCTTATGAAAGACTTAAACAAATTATTCCTTCAACAGATGGAGAAGGATATATCGTATTAGGAGAAGATTACATAACGGATAGCCTTGGCACCTATATTGCTGCTACCCTTTCAAAAATTGCTCACGATGGCTCCCTAGTCTGGGTCAAATATTACAATAGTGGCTATAATGGCATCCATAGAACTTATGATGTGCAAACTTATCTAGACGGATATATTTTTGTAGGAGATGTTTTTAATCTCGTAGATTTTCCTGAAGATAATACTAGTTTCTATGGCTGGATGGTCTACGTCAATAAGGATGGTGACTTCGATAAGCTGAGTTCCAATATTGGAATTCCATTAGATGTAAATCTAAAATTTAATCTATATCCTAATCCTACTGCAGATATATTATATATTAAAGAAGATTTAGACCAAGGGTATAGTTATGATAAACTAGAAATAATAGATATAATAGGTCAGAGTATGATAAAGTTACCAAACAAAGGGAAAAGAATAGATATTTCAGTTCTACAAGCAGGTCAATATTTTATAAACTTCTATGAAAAAGGAAAGATTGTTGGTACAGAGAAATTCACAAAGACTTAAGCGGTATTGTTCTGAAATATATTCACATTGTTGATCAAATTATAAATCATAATAAACTTTTGTTATTCAGTCATTAAAAACTTACGAGGTCTCGACGTTGAATTTATTGCAAAAGGTTCGGAGAATATCTATCTTTATAAGGATAGTATATATGCTGTTTAAAATTGAAGAATGATAAATGTTTGCTAGATGTATGTCAGAATGTTTGTCAGATTGAGTGGATAAAAAAAGAGAGTATCGTTTGATACTCCCTATTTTACTGGTGGTTCCACAAGGGCTCGAACCTTGGACCCTCTGATTATGAGTCAGATGCTCTAACCAACTGAGCTATGGAACCGCTTTGTTATAAAGCAGCGCAAAGTTATATATTTTCTGGAAGTTGTCAAGATTATTTATTATTTATTATTTATTTATTGATCCTTATTCCAGCCTGCTGGGCGCTTCCATCTTACGGGTGCTTCGGGTTCTGGCTTCAGCTCATATTCTTCTGATTCTAAAAGCCTTAGTGCTTCTTCTACAGCTGCCTCTAACTGAGGATCTCTCCCTTCCATGGTAATCTTTGGATCCTGGATGACTTCTATATCCGGACTAACACCTTCTCCTTCTACAGACCATTCTCCGTCTAGATCAAAAAATCCACCTCTAGGAGCAACCATACGTCCGCCATCAACAAACAATGGTGTATCCCATGTTCCTACCAATCCGCCCCAGGTTCTTGTTCCCACTAGAGGACCTAATTTTTTGAGCTTAAACATATAGGGAAGTAGATCTCCTCCTGAACCTGCACGCTCATTTATAATCATAACCTTAGGTCCCCAGATTCCAGATATAGGAGCCGTCCATGGTCGGTTATGTTCTGTCTTACTGTTAAAGTATCCGATAGGTTCTCTACTCATCACATCGATCATATAGTCTGCTGCAGAACCTCCCCCATTGTTTCGCTCATCTATAATCACGCCTTTCTTGTCCTGTTGAGAAAAGTAGTACCTATTGAAATTTGTAAACCCTACTCCAGAAGTATTTGGCACATATACATAAGCTAATTTGTTATCAGATAACTCCGCGACTTTTCTGCGATTATCTTCCATCCATCCAATATTCCTCAGGCCGCTTTCATTGGCCACAGGAACAACTGTTACCTCGTGTGTTTTTCCAGCGCTATCTCTCTTAATAGACAACTGGATCTGCTTACCTGCAGTCTCTTCGAAATAAGCATAAATATTTTCAGAGCCTTCTACCTTTTTACCATTGACAGATGTAATATAATCTCCCTCCTTGACATCTAAACCTGGCATATAAAGAGGTGCCCTAACATCTGGATTCCATGTTTCTCCAGAATAAATTTTGCTGATTTTATATAGGCCATTTTCATTGACATAATCAGCACCCAATAATCCTATGCCTACTCTATCGATGTCAGGCATATCTCCCCCTCTTACAAAAGAATGACCCACGGCTACTTCACCACTCATTATATCTACAACATAGTTCAGATCTGTTCTATGTCTAACGTGATCTATCCACGGAGCATACCAGTCCCAAACTTGCTGCCAAGGTGCGCCGTGCACATTATCAACATATAGATAATCCCTCATAAATCGCCATCCTTCCTTGAATATCTGCTTATACTCTTGTGTAGGATTGATTTTTATTTTTATGTCAATGTCGAGGCGATCATCTTCTGGACTAGCAACACCAGCTAGAGAGGAAATAAACCAAGATCCACTTTTGCTGTAGACAGCATGTTCTCCATTATAAGAACTACTCCAGTAATTTACACCACCAGTATATTCTTCTAGCTTATCATCACTAGCATTATAATTGTGTACAACTACTCCGTCCTCAGAAGATTCTAAAATCATGACATGATTTTCTGGCCCTCTTTCTAAACCTATATATTCACCCTGTACTTTTGAGATTGCTACGGTACGATATTGTATCTGATTAACATCTATAGCCTTCATAGTTTCGGCTTGATCTTTTTCTTTATCATCTTCTTCCTTTTTTTCTTCGTCACTCTTGGGGGACAAGGGGGAATTACCATCATTATGTAAAACAGTGAGGTAGAGACTCCGTGTAACAGAAGGATCATAAGAACTCATATCTAACCATCCTGAGCTCAGGCCATAATTTGTGCTTACCAGATAGTATAAATATTTTCCCGACTGATCAAAAACAGGTGTAACAATATCAGCAAGTCCTTCTGTTATCTGTTCCTTTTTACTGAGCTTAGTATCATATAAAAAGACAGATTTGAAGTGGCTTGCCTGCTGTTTTACATAAGCGATATATCTGCTATCAGGAGACCATACTGGATTAAATGTTCTGTTAGGATGTGCATACTCATCGGTGTCTACTTTCTTACTGTTACCTGTAGTAATATTCGTAATCCATATATTGTAATCTGTATCTGTAAATGCAATATACTTACCGTCAGGAGACCAATCAGGTCTATAATAGAAGGTGCCCGCAGGCATATCTATCGTTTTCTGAATAGCGCCTTTTTGATCTGCGATAATCATCTGATACTCTCCAGATCGATCGCTGAAATAAGCTACCTTATCTCCTTCAGGGCTCCAGATCGGTGTTCTATCTGCAGCTCCAGAACTATTAGTAAGGTTCCGGGGAGAACCATCTTTTTTTGGCACTGTAATTATTTCTCCTCTGCTCTCAAAGATAGCTCGCTTTCCATTGGGAGATACATTAGCATTAGATAACTGACCTGCACTCACATTTTCCCATCTAGGTCTAGAAAAATTCATGTCGCCACTTACCTGTATATCGAGTTGTGTTGCAGATGTATTTCCAGCTGCTAATAGATGCAGATATCCTCCCTGCTCGTAGATCATATCACCACCGAAAGCATCTAGACTTTTGACATCAAAAACCTTATGATTGGTAATTTGTGTTTCTTTTTTTGACGCCATATCGTAAGACCAAATATTACTAGCAAAATCTCGCTCCGATAAATAATATACTTTATCGTTTACCCACACTGGATCCATATGTCTTTCTTTGTCTGTCTGAGGTGTTCTTACAAGATCTCCTGTTTGTAAATTTTGTATCCATATGGGCATCGCTTGCCCACCTCGGTAATTTCTCCATTCAGCATCCCATGCAACGATAGGAGCATAGGCAAGATATTTTCCATCAGCAGAGATTTCTCCATATGCAGATCGTTTGACCGGCAAGGCAGTAGGTAGACCGCCATCTGTTCCTATAGTGTAGAATGAACTAGATTTTGATGGATGAGCGTGACGAGATGATCTGAAGAGTACTTCCCCTTCTGGTGTCCATCCTTGAACAATATCTTGGTCTGGATGCCACGTAAGTCTTGCAGGAGATCCACCTTCGGAAGAAACAATATATACATCTGTATTTCCATCATACTGTCCCGAAAAAGCAATCCACTTCCCGTCATCAGAATAGTGAGGATTAGACTCATATCCTTCATTAGTCG
Organism: uncultured Saprospiraceae bacterium; assembly: GCA_964475415.1. Classification (GTDB taxonomy): domain Bacteria; phylum Bacteroidota; class Bacteroidia; order Chitinophagales; family Saprospiraceae; genus CALCMJ01. Next base: position 4,688 of record CAYYWZ010000057.1, read on the forward strand.
TCAGTCTGATAGCTTTACCTCCTGTTCTTTCTACCTGCCATAAGTCATTAGCATATACAAATACAATATTTGTCGCAGATAGGCTAGGTTGCCTAAGTAGTTGAGTTCCTTGACCAAAAATTACATTACAGAAAAGGAAAGCGATAAGGCTAATAATTATCTTATTCATCATTAATTATTTCTAGGGTTAAGTAAGCGAAAAAACCTAATTTTGTGACGCTTTACAATATAAGAAAATGAAAGCATAATAAGAGGTCCAATATAAATAACAACGAATATGCATTACAAGGCACTAAGAGAAATAATTAAAAATCAAGTCACCAATTAAGATCACAGTTTATGGTCAAACCTAAGGCGATTCTTTATATGGTACTTTCTGCACTGGCTTTTACCATTATGAATTCTCTTATCAAGTCTATAGAAAATCTGTCTGCGATGCAGGTTGTATTTTTCCGCTCTGTAGGATCTGCTGGTATAGGTCTTGCTTATCTAAGAAGAAATAAAATTCCTATAATAGGAAAACATCAGGGGCTTCTAATTGCAAGAAGTGTTGTAGGCCTTATAGCAATGACCCTGTTTTTTATGTCTCTAAAGGTTATGCCTATAGCCTCTGCTATTTCCCTTAGATACACCTCTCCTATCTTTGCTGCTTTTATGGCTATCTATATTTTTAAAGAAAGAATGAGATGGGTGCAGTGGTTGCTTTTTGCCATTGCTTTTAGCGGCGTTGTTCTGATTAAAGGTTTTGACAATCGGATTAGCTTTCAAGCTTTTGTGGTAATCATGACCTCCGCTGTTTTTAGTGGGCTCGTATATATACTTATCAGAAAATTGACAGACAAAGAACACCCAGTAAGGATAGTTACTTATTTTATGTGTATATCGACAATAGCTGGTGGAATATCTTGCTTGTTTTCTTGGACATCTCCTTTGCCATCTCAGTGGTGGATATTGATGTCTCTAGGTATATTTGGTTATTTTGGTCAGTATTACATGACCCTTGGCTTGCAATCTGATGAGACAAGCAAGATTGTCCCGTTCAAATATTCTGAAGCGATCATTACGATTATTGCAGGATGGTTATTTTTCTCGGAATCACAATCTAGTATTGCTATTCTTGGAATCTTAATTATCATAGGATCACTAAGTGCATATGCAATGATTGGGAAAAAATAATTGAGACGTAAACCCTAATATTTTATTTACCTAGCTATTTTCTGAAACTTCCTTGATATGGTCTAATACTCTATTGTGTATTTTATGAATGATCATATCAGACCATAACCTCCAGTAAAAATCTGGTTTTATATTATGATAATACCAAGTTGTCCCTTCTAGTTCTACCCTTCCATTCCCAAGATCTGTAATTTTAAATTGTCCTTTTTTAGAAATAAAGTAATCATGTAGATGAGGAGAATTGACATCCCAGAAACTTATTTCTCTTAGTGGCTCAGGCTGCTCTAATACATCAAAGGCTAGCAATTCGTTTTCTTCCCAACTTGTAATAGGTTCTACAAAGTCGCCAGTATTAAACTGACAAAATCTTATTGCACCAACTCCACTTCCTTCGATCCTTGATTTTATAGGATAAGAAATTCCTATTTTGAATAAGAACTCATCAGGCTGATCCAGCTCAGGAAATGCAATTACATTTTGCCACACCGTCTCAGGGCTTGCATTGATAATAGTCTTTGTGATGATTGGTTTTATTGGAGGAATATTTTTAGTCCCTCTAAAAGCACTAAAAGGAATAAGTACTAAGAGAATCAAAATACTTGGTAGTGCTTGATTTGGTTTTTTCTTAATCAATACATAGCCTATCAATGTTCCTACCCAGGTTAAAATTATACCAAAAGGTGCCGCCATAGCAATGCAAATAAGTCCTTCAAGAGCAAAAATAATTAATCCACATGTAAAAAAAAGCAAGGTAAGAAAACCAATATGTCTAGCTTGTTTTAAAGATATGTCCATACTATATCCTAATATTATGGTGGATAGCATACCCAATAAAAGCGGTATCAAAACAAATATAGCTATTCCATATTCCCCTAGTCCATAGATAGCCAATATCAAAAGAAGTAGGCAAACAGTCACAGTAGTAAAAACGGCAATCCATTTTCTCTTTTGTAAATTCTCAGTCAATATGCTTCCAAATATTTCCATAATTTATAAAATCGGAAAAGATAAATTTTCTCTAAGGCTCTATCCTCGGTAGGACAATAAAAACAAAGAGCAACAATAGAAGAAAACTGAGGAGTGACAACTTGTAGATAGATACTATGTTTTTAAAATTAGAACCTTCTGCTTGCCACTTGTACTCAAATAAAACCTTAATGGTCGCACGTACTAAATCAATAATTAATAGCAAACCAAGGACCAGAAAAATAAACGGCACGTATTCTTTCATCTTCTAAAATAATAATTTTATCTAGAGGATAGGTCATTATCTTTGGATAAAATTATCTTAGCTCTGCATCTACTAATTAGATTATGATTAAAAAATAGATTCATTAATGGATAGCCTGCTGTCATTACCTGCTAGTCTTCAGCTCAGTTATACAGAATGGGGCTTAGCAATAATAGCCATACTCATTCTAGGATTTTCAAAATCAGGTATTAAAGGTGTAGCCATTATTTGCGTAACCTTACTTGCCTTAGTATTTGGAAGTAAGTCCTCTACAGGCATCATCATCCCTATGCTTATTGTAGGTGACATTTTTGCAGTAATATATTATAACAAACACTGCAAATGGAAATATCTATTTCAGTTTCTTCCTTGGATGATTGCTGGCGTTCTTCTGGGTGTATTTCTTGGCAAGGATATGCCTGAGGATGTATTCAAGAAAATAATGAGTATTGTCATTTTTTTAAGTGTAGGTATGATGTATTGGTGGGATCAGCAATCAGAAGTGAAAATTCCAGAAAGCAAGTGGCTTGCTAGATCGATGGGACTCGCTGCAGGATTTACAACAATGATAGGAAATCTTGCTGGAGCATTTTCCAATATATTTTTCTTAGCCGTGCGCCTACCCAAGAATGAATTTATAGGCACTGCAGCTTGGTTGTTTTTTATCATCAACTTGTTCAAACTTCCATTTCATATATGGGTTTGGGAAACCGTAAGTCTAGAAACGCTAGCCATCAACCTACGCTTACTGCCCATACTTGCTATAGGTCTTCTTGTAGGCCTTCAAATTGTCAAAAAAATAAAGGATAAAATATTTAGAAAACTTATCTTAATTCTGACTGCCCTTGGAGCGTTACTTATTCTTATACGTTAACCGAAAATTGGCATCCATGTTGATTATAATTCCATTTACAGATTAAATTATCTTACAAATAAATCTAGATTTATTAATTCTTATCGAACATAATTACTCACATAATAGTATAGTATACAATGTTGGGTTAGATATATAACAACAGCATTTAAATTTCTTAATTAAAAATAATAAACATGAAATCCACAACTAAAATAGGCTTAACTGTAGGAATAGCCGCTTCAATATATTTAGCCATCTTAGCTGTAATTGGAGATTTTGGTGGATCCTTTCTCAAATACGGAAAATACGCTATAATCGTTACTGGTTTAATATACTTCTACAAGCAGAATGTAGAGAATTGGAAGTACGAAAAATTTGTAGGAAATTATATAGGATCGTCAATTAATATTTCCTTGATAGGGGGGATTTTAATAGGAATTAGTAATTTGATTCTTTTTTATATAGATCCTTCCTTTGCCATACAGAAATACAACCTTTCAGCACAATCTATAGGTCAATTGGCTGTGATAAATGGTGTAATACTAGTGGAGACAGTTGTATTGGGATTATTAGTTGCCTATGTTATTTATCCATTTTTTAAGAATATTCCTCATGATAATTCACTAAGGCCTTCAAGCCCTAGATCTGAGATTGCTGATTAATAAATTGGGAATTCTAATTACCATCTATTGATATCTAAAAACTTCTAGAAATAAGAAATGAATATAATCTGACTAGATCCTGAATTAAAATCAAATAAAAATATTTGATTTCATTGCTATAAAGGTTTTTAAACCCTTCTACTAATTATACTTTTTTGGAAACATCATTCAAATCCTAAATAGCACTTTTAAAAAATTTCAAGATAGATTATATCTTTTCTAAGTTAGTTAGGTCTTTCTACAGCATATATAATATTGATAATGAATACTAATAAAACCCAACTAGAAAGATTTTAAATCAAAATTTATTTTACTACAAAAAGATCTTGTCCTTTATCTAGAAAATACCAATACTGATGGCGTATTTACAGTAATAGCATGGTTAGTCTTCATAAGTCTTCCTTCTTTCTGATTTATCTGATATTGTACGATGTTGTCAGAATTCTGTCCAGCTACAAATAAGAATTTTCCACTAGGGTCTATGCTGAAATCTCTAGGAACAGATTCCTCAATAATTAAATTCTCAACAAGGGTTAATCCACCTGTTTTCTCTTTGATTCTAAAAGTAGATATAGAATTGTCTGTACCATCTTGTCCTTTCCTATTAGAAAGGTAAAGGAATTTTCCATTAGGATGTATCTTGATAGCAGCAGATGTTACGGCATGTTTTTCCAAAGCTTTATCTAGACTCAAGATAATTTGCTCTTGTTCAAAAGGAATCTTAGTAGCATCCAAGACCTGTACTTGATTAGTAAATTCATAAGCTACATACACCTTACCGTTTGTCGGATGAAACACTAGATGACGAGCTCCCGCTCCTGATAACCCACTAGTCGTATTTTCTACCTCTATCATATCTCTTGATAGATTATAATGATAAATCTCATCTGTTCCTAAGTCTACGCCATGCAGCAAATTATCATAAGGTGAGTTACTTACCATATGAAGGTGGGCAGCTTCTTGTCTCATAGCAAAAGGTCCTTTTCCCTTGTGAGTTATGGTATCCTTAGCATCAGAAATAACACCTGCTTTGTCAAACTTGTGATAACTAACACTACCTGATACATAGTTAGCAGAAAATATACAATTAGAGTCTTTGTTTATCGACAGATGACATGGTGAAGCTCCTAAGGTTCCTACTGTATTTATCTTACTAAGTTGTTTTTTCTCTGGAGAAAAGTTATAAGAAGTTATAGATCCTTCTTCGTTTTCATTAGCTGCGAACAATAAGTTACTTACCTTATCATAGCTTAGATATGAGGGATTTTCATCCGTTTTTATCTCTGTAATTTTAATTAGTTTTCCTGTTACAGGATCACAATCAAAAACAGTTATACCTGCACCCTTTCCATTTACAAAACCTAAATCCTGGGTATAAGAGCCTACGAAGAGATATAATGAATCACTTTTTTCTTTTATCTCTGAATTATTAGCTTGCGTATTAGAATTACATGCAACTATTATGGAAGCCAATACTAATATAAAAAATCTCATAGGTTCTACGTTAAAAATCTATATAGTCAACCAATAGGTAAACTTCAAAATAATACTTCGGTTTCTAACGGAAAATTGACTAAAGTTATCTGTCAAATAATTATCAGAATAAACAATAAAAAAGTCAGAAACTGGCTTAAACCTCCATTGGAAACGAGAGTTGATATTTATATTATCTAGTTGGCTATTGTACTGAACAAAGGTGGTGAAAAATGTTTTCTTGGAAAATGTAAGATCTAATCTCGGACCCACAAGCCATAAATTTGCTTCTTCAAAATCACCATCTAGCTTTATATGATTATAGGTATAGTTTAGCGATATAGAGCCAAAAGGCTGATATCTGTAGCTGAATGCCCCCGATACTCCTGCTCTAAATCCGTTAAAAAATTCTCCTATTATAGGATTAAATTGTAATGCAAATTTCTTAGCTCTATTAGATCTGTATCTCATCGAAAATGCCGTAAAATTATATTCACTACCAGCTGATAAGAAAACATCTTCGTCTTGTATCCTTGTAGGATCAAAATCATTTAGCAGTATTATATTTCTATTTCCTAGCTCTACATTAAGACTAGAATTGTCTTTAAATCTTAAATTCCAATTTAAACTTAGATTCCTTTCCGCAAGATTAAAGTCTTCTATTATTTCATTATCATCATCACCAAGCTTATAGAACCAGTCTGTACGGATCCCTATCGTATGTCTAGTAAGTATTGAGCCATTAGGATAAAAATCTACGTCGAATCTTGGGTTTAATCTCAATATATCCTTCCTAGGAACAAATCCTACTTGCGCATCAAACCCCTCTCCTATTATCGAATGAGCCCACTCTGCCGTATATCTTCTTTTAATGTGTTGTAATTGGGCGTAGTGAGAAAATTTTTTGTCTAACCCACCTGGGGTTATTGCCCTGAAGTAGGAAAATTTTCCAACCCAACTATTATCAGAACTTGCCAGTCTATACTCTAGTCCTCCTACTCGATTGTACGGGTCTACTGTTCCACTAAAATTTTCAGAATTAAAAGCTTCTTTATTAACTAATATAAAGGCTAAACTACTTCTGTCAAAAACCTGCTGTTCAAGCGCCAAAGTTGTATAATTAAAACTAGGGAGATCATTCTCCTCTTGGGCTGCTGTCTGCATATTGATAAGACCTATTCTTAGCTTATCATTTAGTTTCCCACTTAACCTAGCACCATAATAGATTGTATTCTGAATATTAGAACCTGTCGTGGTGTCTTGTGATACTCCTATTCTTCTAGAGAAAAAAGGATTCATACTTCCATTCCCAAAGTTTCCAAACAGATCTGCATTCTCTAAAAAAAATTGTCTTCTCTCGGGGAAGAAGATTTCAAATCTAGATAAGTTAGTTACTTGCCGATCAACCTCTACTTGCGAAAAATCAGGATTGAAAGTGAGATCCAGATTAAGTCCAGAGTTAATCGCGATTTTCGCATCACCCCCTATATTGAAATTTGTTTGCGTACTTTCTTCATCTACATTTTCAAAATCTCTTGCCGCTCCAGCTATCGTGTAAGGAATAATGGAAACATTTTTTCCTGACTTCTTAAGAGGAGCTTCCCATTTCATCTCACCCATATAGGAGAGATCCATCAATATCCTATTTGTAGGTATATTAACCCAGGTAGTTATTTCGTTCTCTTGAGTGTCAAATCTATATGAGTTGAACCGCCAACTTTTAGTCCCTTCGTTAAACCGTAAAGTCTTAAACGGAATAGCAATTTCTGCTATCCAGTAATCTTCATAAATTTTTGCATTTCCTGCCCAGGTATTATCCCAAGAATCGTCAAATGATCCACCTGTTCTGCCCCCATTAGATATAAGGGCTTCTCTAATTACACCATAAGGATTAATACCAAAAAGAAAAGCATTGGTCTTATCATTAAAGGTGTCAAATAGAAAACTAATATTATCACTTCCAGAAAAGCCGTAATCTCTTCTTAGAGAGGGAACAACGAAATCATTTGTCTCTGCTTTACATTTTGCAGCTACATATAGATTATCATCATCATAGCACATATAGATTTCTGTACGATGTACAGCAAGAATTGTATCATAAGGGAAATACTGAGAAAACTCTCTGGCAGCCTTAGCTCTTACCCAGCTCTGCTCATCTAAGATTCCGTCTAATACAATAGGTTCTTCTGTAAGTAATACGTCGAATCCTATATACTTATCTGTTTCTATTCTATTCTGTGCATATACACAAAAACCCAAGGAAAGAAAAAAAATAAAGAATGAGAGTAACTTCATAATTCAGTAAACTTCAATTAAGCTATTTTTACAGAATTAAGATACTAATAATTATGTTTTCCTATAGCCCAACCTTTCTTTCCTAGATATTGAGTTCCAGATTCAGCTGCAGGATCTTCTAGTTGAGTCCCCATAGAATCATTCCATCTATTGAGATAACCAAACAAAGCAACTACGCCTAATATCTCCACTATCTCACCATCTTCCCAGTGCTTTCTCATATTCTCTGAAATAGCATCATCTACAGCATTAGGCACTTGAGAAGCTGCAATAGTAAGATCAAAAGCGGCACGTTCTGCTTCTGAAAATGCAGGGTGTGTTTTGTATTCCCATATATTTTGCAGCTGATCTTCTGATCCACCATATCGCTCTGCAGCACGAATTGCATGTGCTTCACAATATCTACATCCTGTAGTCATACTAGAAAGATATGCTATTAATCTCTTAAGAGCACTAGTAACTCTTCCTTTGTTTTCCATTACAGATTGGTTCATTTCTAGAAAAGCTTCTGCTATACGCGGTCTATGCATCATTGTAAAAAGACTATTAGGAGTAAATCCTAAGGTCTCTTCATAGAAAACGGCCATTTTCTCCATTTCTGGATTAGCATCTTTATCTAAAGGTGAAACTAGTGGTTTTTTCATTGTATTAGTATTAGTAAAGTATATCCCACAAAGAAAGTAAATTATAATTATAGACTCTTAATAAAATGTAATCTATTAGAAATAATAAGTCTTAAAATATTTTCCTTCAACTAGCTAACTGTCAATACTAATTTACAACTTAGCAATAAGCAAATTCAGACAAAAGTCTATTACAAACGTGTCCCTGTTCTTCTGTAACAGTAGATTTGAATAAGTAGAGAAAATTTATTGCTGTTATAAATAGAAAGTAACCTTCGATAACAATGATAGCTATAATTATAGGGAGTAAAAGATTAGATCCATTTTGGTGATCTTATCTCAGAGGAGAGGATTTAGAATAATGAAGTAAAAAAATAGGTCAACATTAATTTTTAAAAACCGATTTAAAAAAAAATTATGCCAACCTAATATTTCTTAATTATCCTGGGTACGTAATGACTAAAAAACTGAGTAATGCCGATGTACTTAATAGTATAATCCAGAATCGTCCGTCTGAATATATACGCTCGTCTTTGGTTTGTAACATTTTCTATTGTTGGGTTTAAGTTATGTGAATATGAGTTTGGTTAATAAACAGCCTCCGTCTGACTGTACTACATACTTTGCTAAAATGATGCCATGGCAAAAAAAACACATATGATATTTACACTCATAATAAGGCTTACAATGCAGTAGTTTTTCAATATGGATTATTTACCTTCTATTACTAATTGATAATTAGGATCTTTCATATAGATCATATAAGTAATACGAATGATGCATTACTCGATCTTATTTAAAAAATACCCAAAAACTTTAGATTTAGTTTGAAATGGATATAGCAATATCCTCCATTATAATTAAAATTTGATCTAGCTTGAGTTTTTAGGAAAGACCTTTTTTTATGTTTTTAATAAGGAACGGACCCTCATATACTAAACCTGAATAGACTTGGACCAGGCTAGCACCTGCATCTATTTTTTCCTGAGCCGTTTTTGCTGATCGTATACCACCAACACCTACAATAGGAATCCTTCCAGAAGACTTACTAGATATATACTTTATGACCTCAGTAGATCTATCTGTAACAGCTTTTCCACTTAGGCCACCATTTCCTATAGATTGTATAGTTTCTTTCTTTGTCTCGAGACCTGATCTATCTATCGTTGTATTAGTAGCTATAATACCGTCGATGCCTATAGATTGTACAATTTCTATAATATCATCTAGCTGGCCATCGGTAAGGTCTGGTGCTATCTTAAGCAATACGGGTTTAGCTTCTGATTTCTTATTATTAGCATCTTTTACAGCTTGTAATAAATGCGTTAGAGGTTCTTTATCTTGTAAAGATCGCAATCCTGGTGTATTAGGTGAGCTCACATTAACAACAAAATAATCTACATAGGGGAAAAGCTTGTCAAAACAAATAAGATAATCTTCTATGGCCTTATCATTAGGAGTTACTTTATTTTTTCCAATATTCCCTCCTATAATGAGTTTCTTTCTATTCTTTACTTTTTTTAGTCTTTCCACTAAAACATCTACACCTCCATTGTTGAATCCCATTCTGTTAATAAGTGATTCATCCTGAGGAAGTCTAAACAATCGTGGCTGTGGATTACCTATTTGCGGCAAAGGTGTTACCGTGCCGACCTCATAAAAACCAAATCCAAGAGTTGAAAACGAGTTTATGTATTTTCCGTCCTTATCAAAACCCGCCGCAAGGCCAACTGGATTGCGAAACTTAAGTCCAAATAATTCTTTCTCTAGATCTTTGCTGTCATAAGAAAACAGACTTCTTATTAGAGAAGATAATAAAGGTATTCTAAGCAGAAAACCAAATGTATCTGTTGTAAAATGGTGCGCTTTCTCAGGACTAAGTAGAAAGAAAAAATGTTTTAAGAAATACTTATACATAAGTGTAGTTAGCTCTTTATCTCTGCTTTAAGAGCGTCCAAATCTCTGACAAGAAGACGTTTCCTATTGAATGTCAATAAATTTGCAGTTCTTAATTCATTGAGTACGGTAGTTACCGTTTGTCTAGAAGTAGCTGTAATATTAGCAATTTCCTGGTGTGTAATAAAATTCCTTACCACCCACTCATAGCCTATACGCTGACCTTTCTTATTGACTAAATCAGCAAGGTATTCTACAATTCTACTTCTACTATCCTTAAAGACAAGAGATTCTAGCCTTTGTTCTACTTCTAACACTCTAGAACCTACTATTTTCATGAGAAATAAACTTAGCCCGCTGTGATCTTTTATAAGCTCTTTCATCTCGTCTACAGTGACAATACAGATTTCTGAGTCTTGCATACATATAGCAAAATCTCTTCTTTTTTGTTCCCCTATAATAGAAAGCTCTCCGAAAACTTGACCCTCATCTAGAATGGCTTTAGTTATTTCCTTGCCAGTATCACTATAAGTACCTATTTTAATTCTTCCTTTAGTAATGAAATATATCTTATCACTACTCTGCTCAGGCAGATAGATATATTCATTTTTTTTGACTTTTCGTTGGTGATCGTCATTCATAGTTTGGCCAATCTTCTTAGGACAGAAAATTCCTCCAACGTCTATATTTTCTAAAAACCAAAGTGATTGATCGGACATATGTGGTTTATTTACTTAGGTTTACTTGTCTGGTTTGAGTTCAAATTTTGATACCAGCTTCTTCACGACTGGGTTTTTCTCTACCATTATGCTATAAATTTCTCTTTCTGATAACACCTTCTTAGGCTCAATTGTTTGGTAATCAGGAAATTTATTAATGTCTACCACGACATTCATTATTAATTCCTTATTATCAATATTCTTCCTGAATTCATCTACAAGTATTTTCTCTTGTATGATCATATCCTTAATTACACCAGTAGGAACACTTATTTGTATAGCGTTTTTTTCTACAGCTAATATTGCTTGGTTAAATGCACTTCTTATAGAGGTGGATTGCAATCTCTCTTTGTAATTTTCCCAAATTTCTGTCACTACATCTAACTCTAAGGCTTTCTTATTTGCAGATTTTACGTTCTCCTCTTTTTTGATCTTAGAAATCAGATCCGCTACATTAGAGCTTATAGTGGGGGCCTTAGAAAAACGTGGAGTTGCCTTTGGTGAAGAAGTCTCAATATTTTCTTCCTTATCCTCTATCGTATGTTCTTTTGCAGCACCTTGAGGAATAGTGATCGTCTTAGAAACTGCTTGAGATCTTGTCAGCAATGGACTCAGTCTACTACTTTTTTTTGGTGTATTATCAGCCGTACTTACTAAGCGAGACTGATATACAATCTTTCCTAATACAATCTCTACATGGAGATTTTTCTGATTGGATCTAGGAAGAGACAGGTCTGCACTATTCAGCAAATTTAACGCATTAAAAACATAGGATTGCGAAACTAGTGCTGCCTGATGTACATAACGTTCTTGCAATTTCTCACTCAGCTCCAGTAATTTTCTTGTACCTTCGTTCTTCGCAAGGAGTAGATTTCTAAAGTGGTCACTTAATCCTTGAATAAATATCTCTGGTTCAAAACCGTTTTTCAAAATATCGTTGAACAGTGTTAGTACTGAAGGCATGTCCTCCTTTATACAAAAGTCTACGATCTTAAAATAATAATCATAGTCTAAGATATTAAGACTGTCGATTACATCCTGATAAGAAACTTTACCTTCTGCAGAACTTGCAATCTTATCAAAAATAGAGAGCGCATCCCTTAGTGCTCCATCTGCTTTCTGAGCAATAACATGTAAGCCTTCTTCTTCTATTTCTATTTTTTCTTCTTTAGCAATACCTTGTAGTCTTACGACTATATCTGGAATAGCAATTCTCTTAAAGTTAAAAATCTGACATCTAGATAAGATGGTAGGAATGATCTTATGCTTCTCTGTCGTTGCTAAAATAAATACCGCATACGGTGGTGGTTCTTCTAGTGTCTTAAGAAAGGCATTAAATGCTGCCGTAGACAACATATGTACCTCATCTATAATAAAGATCTTATAATCTCCTTGCTGTGGTCTGAATCTGACTTGGTCTGTAAGACTTCTTATATGCTCTACACTATTATTAGAGGCAGCATCTAGTTCTATAATATTGAAAGATGCATTCTCAGAAAAACTTTTACATGCGTTGCATTCGTCACAGGGCGTTGTTTTATCTGTCTTATTTTCACAATTCAGCGTCTTAGCAAGGATCCTTGCACAGGTTGTCTTACCTACTCCTCTAGGCCCACAGAAAAGAAATGCTTGCGCCAGCTGATCATTTCTCAAGGCATTCATGAGTGTTTTCCCCACATGCTCTTGCCCCACGACTTCTTGGAAAGTCTGCGGTCTATATTTTCTTGCTGAAACTACGTAACTCATATCCTTATAAAATGAAAGTCAAATATAAGAATATCTAAGAAGTACTTAGAAGTATCTGGAAAAATGTATTATCGCTGTGAAGCAAGCTAGTTTCTAAAAACGTAAAAACAGTTAACTTAAGCCTTAATCTCGCGTAAGGTGCCTGGATAGTGAGGATAAGAATCCGAAGTCCGCGCCTAGCTATTGCGCTAGATATAGGATCGAACCGAATGGTGAGCTAGTAAGGGACCGACCTGCGCGCTGCTGTACGCTTAGCGAAAGGTCACGCCCAAAAAAACCTTGTATTACTCTATTTCGTATTCTATATAGTTTGCCAAGTCAGGATATTTTTCTGCTAGCAAAAATAGATTTTGTCGCTCTACACGCTGACCATTTACAAATGGAATAACTTGAGGATTATCCACATTGTAGCCCTCTAGTTCTCTTTTGATAAAAAAGGTCTCGGTATAGTTATCATACATGCCTACAGTATATAGATATTTCTTGCTCGATGACGTATTTTCCATCATGATATGCTTATAATTTGTAAGAACTTCGTTCTTCAGCAATTTGTCAGTTTCTGCAATCTGAATCTTATAAGATAGTCCATCTTTCAACGTATTGTATAACTGATTTTCTGTTGCTCTCAGATAGTCGGGAACATCATTTTGTTCTTGGGTAATATTAAATGAAGTATTCCCCATCGGAATAAGATTCATCTCTACTCGCTTATTCATTTTCTCAGCCATAGCAACCGCCTGTCCACCTGAATCATATTTCACTAAAGGATAAGCAGAGCCTAATCCCTTCAGTAATATTCTATCTCCAGCAATGTTCTGAGCAGTAAATAGATTCTTAACCTCTTCAGCAATCTTGAGAGAAAAATAGAGATCATACTCAGGCAATCCTTCCTTAAGTGTATGTCCAACAAGCTCTATTTTTGTTCCTGGATTAGATTGTAAAAATCTTGCTGCATCTTGCACAAGCAGCTGGTTTCTTTCTGAAACTATCTCACCGTTCTTATCTGGCAATAAGGATCTATTTTGGAAATTCAGAATCTCTTCTGGCAATGAAGTTCCTGGTTCAGTAACAGGATATTCACTAGGATTAACTATAAGTTGTTCCTCCTCGGTCGGCGCTTCTTCATTATCTTCTTGTTCCTCTCCATAGATTTCGTCCTCATAAGAATAGATTATCTCATCGTTGGGTACGATAAAAATTTCTTCCTCTTGATATGAGTCAAGATAATTTTGCACAAAATCAGGTACTATTTTATTAGATGGCGTAACACCACTACCTCCTACCAATTCTGTCTGATATATATCAAAAGCTCCTTGACTATTAAGCAATCTATCGGATACAAAAACTCCTGATCGACCATTCTTATGGAGTCTAAAATACAACTCGTCCTTATCAGAATTTATAGGTGGCAACATGTTTGTCGCTCTTGACCATTTATTCTTTGAAGAACTATATTTAGAATTATAAATATCATATCCTCCTATACCCTTGATCCTATTACTACTGAAATAAAGGCTGGTACCATCCACTGCTATATATGGAGAGACTTCATCATATATAGTATTGATCTGCGGCCCAAGGTTAAAAGGTTCTATCCAAGCGCCGTTAATCATCATCGTACCATAAAGATCATAGCCGCCATATCCGTCTAAATTCTTAGAGGCAAAAACGAAAATATTATCCTTATATACATCGAGATAGTCTACACTGTTTTCATTAAACGGAGAAGCCATTTTCTGACGCTCTAAGTACTCTGGAATTATCACACCAAAAGTATCTGCATAGACGTACTTCTCATTAAATCCTTGTGAGAAAAACAAGATCTGCCCATCATCACTTATGTCTAATAGCACCTCATTCTCTATACCGTTCATCTCAGGATTTATCGGTAGTGCTGGCGTAAAGCTATTATTATTACTGTTAGATTCTATTCTATATATATCGTAGTTGTAGGAAACGACCTCTACATCAGCTTCTTGTTTATTACTTTTCCTGTTAGAAGAAAAATAGTATACATTATCATAATTAGGACTAGTCAATGGACTCATCTCATCATATGGAGAGTTCACTGCGCTTCCCATATTTACTGCCGTTCCCTTAGCAGATTTGAACCTGTAATTTATGGCTGAGTTACAATTTTTGACATACTCTACAACGATGGGTCTAGATGGATCATCTGAGCCTACAGCTTTAAGATAATCTTTGTAAAAAGTGATAGCCTCTTTGTATTTTGACTCACTATGTTTCATCTGGCCCATCAGGAAAAGTGTTTCCGGATTCTGGTTTCCTCTGTTGATGGATTGTATAATATCCTTCTGCGCTTTTGAGAAATTATTAGTTTTGAAATAACAGTAAGCACGCTTAAAGAGTGCATCTGGATTATTATCAATATTGGCGTATTTATAAAAATATATAGCCTCTTTATATTTTTTCTCCTTGAGTAATTTACCCCCTTCAGAAAGATAGTCCTCTTGTGCTTGCAATGGAAATATTACAGCTAGGATACACAGTAATGCAAATAGTTGTTTAATCACGAAAATTAAATTGTTTGGTCTGAATCAAATGCTTCTAAATAATCGGCTATTCTTCTTAAAAATGAGCCTCCCAAAAATCCGTCCACTACTCTATGATCGTAGGATAAAGATAAAAATACCATCTGTCTTACTGCAATAAGATCTCCATGTTCTGTTTCGACAACTGCTGGCTTTTTTCTGATAGCTCCTGTTGCTAATATCGCTACTTGGGGTTGATTAATTATAGGCGTACCCATTACATTTCCAAAGGTTCCTACATTAGTTACTGTAAAGGTTCCATCTTGGATATCTGTCGGACTGAGCTTATTGTTACGCGCTCTATTGGCTAAATCATTTACAGCTTTTGTAAGTCCTAACAGATTGAGATGATCAGCCTGTTTTATAACTGGCACAATCAGGTTTCCTGAAGGAAGAGCTGTAGCCATCCCTAGGTTAATATAATTTTTCTTTATGATCTTATCTCCGTCCATTGAGATGTTGACCATTGGATAATCATGGAGCGCTTTGATTACGGCTTCCATAAAAATCGGTGTGAAAGTTATTTTTTCATTGTACTTAGCCTGAAAATCTTTTTTTACCTTATTTCTCCAGTTAACTATATTAGTTACATCCGCTTCTACAAAAGAGGTGACATGTGGAGAGGTGTGTTTAGACATGACCATATGGTCTGCAATGAGTTTTCTCATTCTGTCCATCTCTATAATCTCTGTACCACCTGAAAAACTATTAGTCGCATTTTGCGCCGCTGGAGACGGTTTAGAAGCAACTGGATTATTATTCCTAGTTACTGCTGCTGCAGGGCTATTCTGAGTGCCTTGAGATTTATTATTTAGATAATGTAAAATATCCTTTTTGCTCACTCTACCGTCCTTGCCACTACCGGGAATCTGTTCTAGTTCGGCTAGAGATATATTTTCTCTCTGAGCAATATTTCTTACCAGTGGTGAATAAAACTTATTATTTCCTCTAACCGGAATAACCTCCGCGGAAGCTTCTACGGCTGCTGATTCTGTTTGCTGCATAGCAGAGGAACCATTAGAAGGTGCAAGGGGAACAGCAACAGATGGCGTTGAAGTTTCTTCTTTTACTACTACTGCTGGACTAGGCTCTGCTGCTGGAGCTGAGATAACAGGAGTATCTGTATTAGTACTAGCTACTTCAGATTCCAAAATAGCTATAACTTTTCCTACCTCTACAATATCATTTTCCTTATATAATAATTCTTTGATAACACCATCTACTGGCGAAGGGATTTCAGAATCTACCTTGTCTGTAGCAATTTCTAAGATGGTCTCATCCTCTGAAACCGTATCCCCTGGTTGCTTAACCCACTTAAGAATAGTAGCTTCCATAATACTTTCGCCCATCTTAGGCATTGTAAGTTCAAATTTTGCCATAAAATTCTTGGTTGATCTTCTAAAAAAGACAAAGTTAGCAATTATTCTGCATCAATATATTTTCTGAGCATATTCAAAGCCACATTTGTAGTATAAATAATGTTTTTGTCTCTATCCTTAGACAATTGTAGTTTTTTTGTTTGAATTTTATTTTTATCTCCGCAGGCTAACCAAATCGTTCCTACAGGTTTATCTGGGGTTCCTCCTGCAGGTCCAGCTATGCCTGATACAGCTACAACTACTTCAGTTTTTAGCAATTTTAGACCACCTTTAACCATAGCAACTACCGTTTCTTCGCTTACTGCCCCATACGTGTTCAGAATTTCTTCACTTACATTAAGCAAGGACGTTTTCAGATTATAATCATAGGCCACTACAGAACCCATATAATAAGCCGATGCACCAGGAGCTGAGGTAATCGTCCTAGAAATATTACCACCAGTACAACTCTCTGCAGTGCCTACAGTAATGGACTTAGCTACGTATTTTTCTTGTAAGGCTTGTGCTAGCGTCTGCCTTCCATAACCAAACACAATGTCTGATAATCTGGAAACTATTTTCTCACTATACGATTGCAACTGTGATTCTAACTGTTGCTCATCCCTACCTCTTCCAGATAATCTGAGCCTTACAGTGCCTAGAGAGGGCAGAAAGGCTATGGAAATGTTATCAGGAAAGCTATCCGTAATATCTTCTATCTTATCCGCAATAGTAGTCTCTCCCATTCCTATAGTTCTTATCGTCAAGTGCTTTAGAAAAATATCAGATTTATTTTTCATGAGTTCGGGGACAAGACTATGCTCGAAGATCCACTTCATCTCATAGGGCACACCAGGCATACTTACGATACAAGACTTCCTATGACGGAATAACATTCCAGGTGCTGTCCCCATAATATTTTTTAACACCTGAACTCCTTCAGGCATATAACATTGTGCCCTAATAGTATCCGTAAGCGTTCTATTAAATTTCTTGTAGAGCGCTGTAATATGTTCGTGTACTCCTTCATCAAAATACATTTCTAAGCCGAGAAAGGAGGCTATACTTTTCTTGGTAATATCATCCTTAGTCGCTCCTAATCCTCCAGTAGTGATAACGAGATCTACTTGCTCAGTAGCCTGAGCCAAGGTATGTACTATGGCCTCCTTAGTATCTGGTATAGAAATCATTTTTACAACCTGAATATCTAGTGAATGGAGTTCAGTAGCTAACCATGTAGAGTTAGTATCTATTATCTGACCTATAAGAATTTCATCTCCTATCGTTACAACTATCGCATTCATATTATATATCTTATATCTCCAAAATTATAGGAATTCCTCGTCCCTTTTTCCTTTTCTACAACGAGGTGACCATTATCTAGAACATCTATTATTTTTGCCTTAAACCTATCGGCATTAAGATCTTCAAACTCACTAACAATATTATATCTATATAAGGTTTTCAGATATTCTGATTTTATTTTTGTCAAGCTTTCATCGAATACTAAATGTTTGCTCAAGTAGTCGGATAGCTTATATTGCAGCTCTAATAAAGGGTAACTATGTCCTTTTATCTGTGCTAAAGATATAGGATTAGGAATGTTTTCGGGGAAATCTAGGCTATTGACATTGAGTCCTAAACCGAAAATACTGTACTGGATATTTCTTCCTGAGATTAGATTCTGAATAAGTATCCCCGCTAGCTTATTGTTGCCTACATATATATCATTTGGCCACTTTACAGAACAATCTATGCCTATATATTGTCGTAAGAACTGTACAAGTACTAGACTATATTTCATGGTTAGTTTGTAAAAGTCTGGAACTGGAAAGCTCGAAAAAGGTAAAATCATAGAAAAACTTAGATTTAAATCTTCTCCAC
The DNA here is from genome assembly GCA_964475415.1 of uncultured Saprospiraceae bacterium. GTDB lineage: Bacteria > Bacteroidota > Bacteroidia > Chitinophagales > Saprospiraceae > CALCMJ01. The sequence goes on from CAYYWZ010000057.1 coordinate 23,159, forward strand.
TGTACCATTTTCTGCCAATTTGGCCCTTTCCGTCTGACTGTTTGAACGTAAATAGGACTGTAGGAATGCTTGGTTTGTTATTTGCTATATAAGAAGAAGCATATAAATTGGTCGATTCGGACGTTTCTAAGTGGATGTATTGGCAATTCAAGCAGTAATATTATAGTTACATAAAGATAGCAATCTGAATTTTAGTAATTTTATAAAAAATAGAAATAAAATATTGGCAGTTACAAAGGCACAAGATCCAGAAAAAGAAATGATAGCGCTCAATGATACAATAGTAGACGCTATTCAAGATATCAAAGGAAATAATATTATAAAGTTGGATCTTCGGAAATTAGATGGAGCTCCTACAGAATACTTTATCATATGCGAGGGTGATTCTTCTACTCAAGTAAAAGCTATTGCAGAAAACGTATCCAAACGCGTAAGAGAAGATCTAGCACTAAATCCATCCTCTAGAGAGGGCGTCGATAATGCAAATTGGGTATTAGTAGATTATTTTAATACTGTTGTCCATGTTTTCTACCCTGAGACCAGAAGATTTTATGAACTTGAGGATTTATGGAGTGATGCAGAAATTACAGAATATCAAAATTTATAAGTTGAACCAATTTACAAATAGAAGGGTTACAACATTACATTATATTAGCTTAGAAAAATGAGTGAAAACGACAATAAAAATCCGAAGAAAATACAATTCAATTCCTACTGGATATATGGATTGGTAATTTTCTTTATCATCGCGCTTAATTTGCTAGCACAAATTAACAATAAGACAGCAACAAGTTCTATGAGCGAACTCGTAAAAATGGTCGATAGTGATGATGTAGAAAAGGTAGAAGTTATCAACAGGAATACAGTCAATGTATTTATTAAGAATGAAGCTTTTGCCAAATACAAAATCAACGAAAACCAGTTCAATCTTTTACAGCCGCATTTTAGCTTTGAGTATGGTGATATACCGAATCTAATAGAAAAGATGGACGAGCTCGGTAAAAATGGGCACGACGTTCAGTTGATTTTTGATTCCAAGCCCAATTACCTAGCTAACATCATGAGTTGGCTATTTCCTGTTTTGTTACTAGTAGGTTTATGGATATTCTTTATGCGTCGTATGAGTGGAGGAGCTGGAGGACCAGGAGCACAGATTTTCAATATAGGAAAGTCCAAGGCAACCCTCTTTGATAACAGTAATACTAAAGTAAATGTAACTTTCCAAGATGTTGCTGGACTAGAAGAGGCTAAAGAAGAAGTTATGGAGGTAGTAGATTTTCTACAAAATCCTAAAAAGTATACTTCTCTAGGAGGAAAGATACCTAAGGGTGTTCTACTAGTAGGACCTCCAGGAACAGGAAAAACATTATTAGCTAAAGCTGTAGCTGGAGAAGCAGGTGTTCCTTTCTTCTCTATATCCGGTTCTGACTTTGTAGAAATGTTTGTCGGTGTAGGAGCTTCTAGAGTGAGAGACCTCTTCAAGCAAGCAAGAGAAAAAGCGCCTTGTATTGTCTTTATAGATGAGATAGATGCGATAGGAAGAGCTAGAGGAAAAGGCGCTATGCAGGGCGGAAATGATGAGAGAGAAAATACACTTAACCAATTACTTGTTGAGATGGATGGATTCTCTACAGATAAAGGAGTCATACTTATGGCGGCAACTAACAGACCTGATGTTCTAGATTCAGCGCTGATGCGTCCAGGGAGATTTGACAGACAGATAGGTATAGATAGACCAGATCTAAAAGGAAGAGAAGCGATATTCAAAGTGCACTTAAAATCTATAAAGACAAATGATGAGGTAGAGCCATCCGTATTAGCCGAGATGACACCAGGTTTTGCTGGAGCAGAGATTGCTAATGTATGTAACGAAGCTGCCCTGGTGGCTGCAAGACGAAATAAAAAGGCAGTAGAGTTAGACGACTTTAACTATGCACTAGATAGAGTTATAGGTGGATTAGAAAAAAAGAACAAACTTATATCTCCTAGAGAGAAAGAAATTATTGCTTATCACGAGGCGGGACATGCTATCTGTGGATGGTATCTAGAACATGCTTCTCCTCTTGTCAAAGTGACTATTGTACCAAGAGGAATAGGAACACTAGGATATGCGCAGTATCTTCCTAAGGAGGAATATATCACGCGCACGGAACAGATGCAGGATAGAATAGCAATGACCTTAGGAGGTAGAGCAGCTGAGAAAATTGTATTCGATAAAATCTCTACAGGAGCACAAAACGATCTAGATCAGGTTACCAAAATGGCCTACAGTATGATCGCTATCTACGGCATGAATGATAAGGTTGGAAATGTATCTTTCCATGGCATGTCTCAGGATAACTTTAATAAACCGTATTCTGATGATACCGCTACACTGATAGATGATGAGGTAAGAAAGATGATCGATGTAGAATATATCCGAGCGCAAGAGTTGCTCACGACAAGAAGAAAAGAATTGAATATCCTAGCAGAGATGCTACTAGAAAAAGAAGTTCTCCTGAAGTCAGATGTAGAAAGACTCATCGGGAAACGTCCTTTCCCTGAAGCAGAAAAACTCATCAAAACCAATAAGGATAACGAAAAATATAATGGTATTTTCGACGAAGAAAAGTTACCATCAACCAATTAGAAAAAAAGGGATCAATGAATAGTTGATCCCTTTTTTTCTAATTTATAGAATACAGATTTAATTGAAAGTCAAGTTGTATTAGGGAGATTCAGAAGTAAGGACAAAATTACGCAGAAAGGTATGAAATGAAGT
>CAYYWZ010000058.1:0-25688 GCA_964475415.1 uncultured Saprospiraceae bacterium
CTTTTTTATGGCATGACGCCAGATCTGAAAACTTCGTTTTCGTTCTAGCTTACATACCATAAAAAAAGACCGCTATTCAGCGGTCTAATTCTTGCGGTGAGAGGGGGATTCGAACCCCCGGTACCCGTTTCCAAGTACGTCAGTTTAGCAAACTGGTGGTTTCAGCCACTCACCCACCTCACCGTGTCTAAAAAACAATCCGTTTTTATACGGAAGGCAAATATAGTATACCCTAGATCATTATACAAGCATAAAAGACAATTTAAAGTCGTTTTATTTTCTTTTTTCTATCTTGACAATGTTTTCTGATTAAGATCCTCTTGGTTGCCCCTATCAGAACATTAACCTGAGATGATACACGTAACCAAAGATTTTAGGGGAGGCTTCTCTCACAGTTGGCCTCCCCATCTTTTTATATACCTAATAGAATAGGATTATATTTTCAATGTTCTTAGATAAGATCCTCATGTAATACATTTCTTTGAATTCAAAAAAATATATTTAATCGTCCAAAACTTAAAATAATTACTGATGATTGCGAATTTTATTATCTTTAAGTAAATCATCCAACTTTTATCTTTTATGACAGTTCTATCTGAACGTTCCAAGCTCATCTATTTTTTCTCTTTTTACTTATGCCTAACTTCCTTATCAGTAGAAGGTCAGAGTATTTTCCGTGATCCAAATTTTGGAGAAAATGGCGTTATAAATTTAAGAGGTCAACAATTAACGCAAGGCTTTGGTGGTCGAAGTCTTAATATTGCCAAAGATAATAATCTTTTAATAGGAGGAGGTGCAGGCAACGGAACTGCTATACAGAAGAGAAATCCATTAGATGGAAGCTTAATAACTTCATTTGGGGAAGGTGGATTATTTAGAGAACGCTTATCTCGTTACGGTACCGTACAATCTATATTTCAAGACGTTAATGGCAATATTTTTGGTTTTGGACATGGCACAATTTCATTTTCTCATCATGATTGGTCACAAATAAAACTAAGTCCTTCTGGCGTTTTAGATGATAGTTATAAAAATGGAGCTGATCATACAGGAGAATTAAATCCAATGTATTTTTATATAAAAGCTTTTTTCCTGAGCGACAACTCTGCAATTATTCATTGTACTTCTCTTATACAACATGTTGATGAGAATGGACAAATGTTAAATCAATTAAAACTTAAAAGTGAAGAGAATGGCATTATGGATATGTTAAATGATACCGTTTTCTATAGATATCTCTATCCAAGTAAAAAATTTGTAATAATTAATCAAAAATTTGACCAAATTTCAGAATTTGAAATAGATCAGGAATTGGATTATTTCTATATCTGGAATAATTACATTCTTGGTGAGTCAACAAATTCGCAAAATCAATTATTGTTATATGATCTGGAAGGAAAAAAATTAGAAAGTTTCAGTCTAGATCTAGAAGTCGAAGAATCTTTTGATATCTTTCGTGTTGCATTTTTTGAAGATGAAAATGCATACTTAATTGTTGAAAATAATGAAGGCCATATAGTTCTTATAAAAATAGACATCACTGGTAGTTTGGATAAGGAATTTGGAATTAATGGACAAATTATAATTTGTGAGGATTGTTTTTATTATCTGTCATTTTATAAACATCCGAATGGCGATTTATTTTTTCTTGTAAATGGCGGTAGCTTAGTTAAGCTAATCAATACCGAATCAAATAGCATAAATACTATTAATGGAGAAATGAGTTATGAAATAGAAGATGTCATTTGTAACACAGAGCAATATGAAGAACTAATAAAATTCGAAATTAGTAATGATCAAGAAACTAGGATCGTATACTCGAATAGTAATGGATCTTTAGTTGATTATTTAGAAGGTGGTGATTATACGATCGAACCTATTATGTTACCAGAATATATGGAAGTATTTCCTCAACAAATTGAAATTTCAGTAGATTCATCTGAAGTTGTCTCTGATTTAGATTTTTGTTTTAAACTAAATTCGGATAAAGAAGACTTAGAATTGTATACTCAATTACCTGAAGCAAGAATTGGTTTCAACTACGAGCTTAAGCTAAGAATTAAAAATAAATTACGCTCTGTAGATAATGCTACCATAAAATTAGAATATGATAAAGATATACTTCAATTCTTAAATTCAAGTATTCCCTTTTCAGAAATGGAAGATGGAATCATCACCTTTTTTGTTGAGGATTTAACTCCGCAAGAAAAGCGCGAGATTAGTGTTGAATTTTATATGGTCAACGATATTGCATTATTAGGAGAAACCGTCTCTATTTCGGGTGAGATATACAGTACAGGTATAGATTGTGATGTAACTAATAATTCCTTCGACTATGATCAACCTATTATAGGTTCTTATGACCCAAATGATATAACCGTTTTCGAGGGCCCCAGAATGTATATTGAAAATAAGGATCAATATCTTAATTACATGATAAGATTTCAAAATACAGGTACCGCTTCTGCTGTTAATATAGATGTCTCAAATGAACTGGATAGTCTGTTAGACTGGGATTCTTTTCAAGTATTAGAGCAAAGCCATGAAGGAAGAACAGTAATTCGCGAAGGCAATAAGGTGAACTTTATATTTGATAATATATATTTGCCAGATAGCACAACTAATCTTGAGGAATCACAAGGCTATATTTTATATAAAATAAAACCTATTACTGATTTATTAAAAGGAGATTCAATAACAAATGAAGCGAATATTTACTTCGATTTTAATTCGCCTATAAAAACAAATACCGTATTTACAAAATATATCAAGGATGATGATAAAGATGGATATGAAGATGATATCGATTGCGATGATGATGACGCATCTATATATCCTGGAGCAGAAGAAATCCCCGATAACGGTATAGACGAAGATTGTGATGATATGGATTTAATAACATCTTCAGTTTTTGATATTGCTGGAGCAACTATTAATATATACCCCAATCCAGTAAAGGATATTTTGAATATAGATGTAGATGGAAAATTAGATTATAGCTTGAAACTATATGACATAGAAGGTAAACTAATCCTTGAACAGAAAAATAGCTCTTCAATAAACACTGCTTCAATAAACGAAGGATTATATTTTCTAGAAATTCAGGACGTAATCACCAATCAAAAAGTTAGAGAAAGGATTATTGTAATAAAATAATCCTATTCGATATTCGAACTTATAGAGAAGGCTTAACGCTAAATAAAAGAAATAGCCGAAAAGTAAAATTTACTTTTCGGCTATTTCTTTTGTTGCTGTATAAAGTATTAAAACTATAGTTTTTAATACTTTATGCTGTACGACGCACCTTTTCTTATTGCTTTTATTTCCTCCAGTGTCTCTCGTAAAATAAGATCAGTGGTGCTGACAAATTTAAGATTCTCTGTTTTTGACATTTCTATTAAATTTTTAAAATTTCCATTCTTAATTGATTTAGAAAAATCATTCTTAAATTTTAAACTTCTTGCGTTCTTGTCTAAGTAGATTACAAATTGATCTAAATCAGCACTCTTTATTTCTTCTTCATTACCGTTTAATCTAATAGAATAATTATCATTGTTAGACTTCTTTATTAATAATTCCAATTCCCCTTTAAAGCTATCGCAATCCACACACCCCTCATCGATTATCGTTATGGAAAGTATACTATCACATCCAGTCGCATTAATAAGATTGACAGTATAAAAACCCGGTGCGTCAAATTCTTGACCTCCTATCATAACAGGTTCTCCAAGACAAATAGTCGTCTCTAAATCTATATTATCTGATGGAGAAACGGTCACCTCTATTACAAGTAAACTATCACACCCTTCAGCATTTTCTAAAGTTTGGTTATAACTACCAGCGTCGCTGTATTCTTCACCATTAATCTCTATAGATTCTCCTTCACATATTTCAACATTTAAATTAGAGTTACTACTATTTATTTTACTTAAAATTATTGTTAATGTACTATCACAACCTTCAATATTAGTTAATTGCTGATTGAATGTACCTTCCATGGTATAAGTCTCTCCATTTACTTCCACAACTTCTCCATCACAAATTTCAAAAGAAAGATCTCCTTCTGTTGGTAATAAAAATACCGCATCAATAAATAACAGACTATCACATCCTGAAGTACTCATAATATTCTGTTGATAGGAACCGCTTTCGGTAATAGAAGTATCGTTTACAATAATAGTATCACCTTCACATGCCTGGACAACTATAGACTCAGAGACTGATTCTAGAAATTCTACTACGATTTCATCTACAATATTATTAGCACATGTATCCGTAACGGTTACACTATAAGTGTTAGATTCGTTTACTGTAATACTGGATGTTAAATCCCCTGTCGACCATACATAAGATACAAATTCGCCATTACTAGAAAGCTGAACTGATTCTCCATCACATGCTTCTATATCAACACCTAAATCTAGCTCTGTAACTTCTAAACAACAACAATCATTTTGTAAATCTGGATCATCACAATCCGTCAATCCATCTCCATCATCATCTACACCATTATCACAAATCTCCATACTCATGGCGCAATCAACTGAAATTTCAAAATCAAGAGGAAGCAACTCTATATCTGCCAACGGATTAGGTGTACTATATATATTATCAAAAATACTAGGTGTTTCCATTGTATAGTTCACATCCGTAAATTCAAAGTCAATATCATCAAAACAATCACTTTCTAAGTCATATCCTATCTTACCAAAAATAATATCAGACGCTCCAAAGCCATTTTCAAATCCAGTTTGAGAAGCTGCAATAGCTAAGCCATCCATATCTTCGTGAATAGAAGGAAACAAAGAAATAGGCTGGCTATCCGTGAGGACTTTAGCACTCACTATTTCTAACTGATTATTATCTTCAGTGAATTTCACCACGGCGGTTCTACCATCATTTAAAAATCCTCCCGCATAATAATTTCCACTATTATCTTTTTCAATTCTTCTTACTTGTTGGAGAATGGGATTAAAATCTTTAGAGTCTAGTATTTCCCAATCTTCTGTTAATAATAGGACAGAACTTCCTGCAGGATTGTTTGGATCTTTAACGCCTACGAGAATAAAGTTTCCTGTATCTGTTTCATGAATATCACCAATCTTAAGAGGCTCTGAAATATTCAAAGACCTAACAAGACTTCCTACTCCATCTACTTCGATTAATATTCCCCTATTAGAGCCCGAGAAAAAATAATCTCCGGAAAGTAATAGGTTCCCGTTTGCTCTAGGCCTGTTCCCTAAATTAATCTGATCATCATTTGTAAAATCGTATTCAACAGCAGAATCTACATTACCGTCTGAATCCAGAATAAACAGTACACTATCATCTAAAGTACTAGGAGAAGAGGTAGAATTTTTAGTTCCTATTATATAGTATGGGGTATTGGGATTTGCTGGTGCAGGATGCGTTAATATCCTTCCAAAAAATTCTCTATTTTGATTATTGTAAGTTCTTTCGAAAACAACATTACCGTCAGGAGAAATTCTTAATAATATAGATCTATTATTTGTTGGAGGAGAAACTGGCTGAGTTCTTCCTATCACAAGTAAATCTCCACCTTCCATTGTTGTAAAATCTACTAAAATAGATTGTTCATCCAGCACATACTGCCATTCTATATCCTTGTTAGCATCTACTTTGACAATTGCACCATGAGCTAGACCATTTATCTCTGAAGAACCCACTAAATAATAGTTATCATCGACCGATTGTACCTGATAGATTTGATTATTGCTTTCATTTCCAATGATACTGAAGTTTTCACAACAGAATTCTACTTGCGATATAACTAAATTTGAAATAATAGATAAGAGCAATACTAACAGATATCTCATGGTTGATTATAATTTAGCTACGTTTTCTTATTATGCTCGAAAATAGTAAATTATTAGATGAAAATAGCAGCCAACTATCTTATAATCAACTAAAAAAGCCGAAAAGCAAACCATTGCTTTTCGGCTATATTTTTAAGTTCAGAGCAACACTTTCATAAAAAGAATATGAGGAAGTTGCGAAATGTGTCAGTCTCTGAATATTTATTTTACAATTAAATGTTGTGTATTCTTGTAATTAAGATGACACCCGTGCTATCCGAGACTTGCTCTGTACTGTTTCTGAGTAGCTAGAGAAATATAAAATCGCTCTAGCTAAACACGATTCTGGTGGACTCATAAGAATTATGTGTTTACCATTAATAATACTTAAATATATGTATTATTCTGGTAAATGCCAAAATAAAGAACTATAAATTTACAATAATACTTATTTTACATACAAAATATTGTAAAAATCGTTATTTGCCATACATTAATAAGATTTAGCGAAAACTACTCTTCTATTCGATGGTTTTCCTGAATAAATACATTTTCCCACTTCTTCTGGTGCATCTATAGGAATACATCTAATAGTTGCTTTGGTCTCCTCTTTGATCTTTTGTTCGGATTCCGGTGTTCCATCCCAGTGGGCTAGGATAAATCCTCCTTTAGTATTTAAAATTTCTTTGAACTCTTCGTAAGAATCTGTGGTAGAAGAATGATCAGTTCTAAACTGTTTTGCTCTGTTTAACAGATTATCCTGTATCTCAACCAATAGATTTTTGACATAATCTTCTAAACCGTCTAGACTTACCGTCGTTTTTTCCTTTGTATCTCTTCTTGCAACTTCAACTTGGTTTTTTTCTAAATCCCGGGGACCAACTCCTAATCGAATAGGCACACCTTTCATCTCATACTCGGCAAATTTAAACCCAGGTCTCTTCTTATCATCACGATCTACCTTTACTTTGACACCTATAGCTTTAAGCGAATTTTCGATAGCATCTATTTTCTCCATCAACTCTGGCAATGGCTTAGGAATAGGGATAATTATAACCTGTATAGGCGCTAACAAGGGCGGAAGTACTAAGCCTGCATCGTCAGAATGTGTCATTATAAGCCCTCCTACTAATCTGGTAGAAACGCCCCAAGAGGTAGCCCATACGTGCTCTTCAACATTTTTGTCATTAGAAAATTTGACATCAAAAGCCTTAGCGAAATTCTGACCTAAAAAGTGAGAAGTTCCAGCCTGTAATGCTTTTCCATCTTGCATCAATGCCTCTATCGTGTAAGTTTCTACAGCTCCTGCAAATCTTTCGCTCTCTGACTTACTTCCTTGTATAACCGGCATCGCCATATATTCCTCAGCAAACTTGGCGTATATATCATGAATAAGTCTAGATTCAGCTACAGCTTCTTCACTTGTCGCATGAGCTGTGTGCCCTTCCTGCCATAAGAACTCGGCTGTCCTAAGAAAAGGCCTTGTTCTGAGTTCCCATCTGACTACATTAGCCCATTGGTTGATCAATAAAGGTAAGTCCCTGTAGGAGTTTATCCATTTTCTATAAGTATCCCATATTATGGTCTCTGAAGTGGGGCGAACAATCAATTCTTCCTCTAATTTTGCGGAAGGATCTACAACCACTCCTGGACCATCAGGATTATTCATTAGTCGATGGTGCGTTACTACAGCACATTCTTTGGCAAAACCCTCTACATGTTCCGCTTCTTTACTTAAGAAGCTTTTGGGTATAAATAAAGGAAAATAAGCATTGACATGCCCTGAATCCTTAAACATCTTATCTAACTGGTCTTTCATGTTCTCCCAAATGGCAAACCCATAAGGTTTTATAACCATACACCCTCTTACAGGAGAATTATCTGCTAAACCCGCTTTTTTTATAATATCATTATACCATTGAGAATAATCTTCTCCTCTACTTGTGATCTCCTTTGCCATAAAATTTTGAAAAATTTGTTAAAAAAAAGATAATGTTGCGTAAAACCGAACCTCTGACCCATTTTCTGTGTCTTAATAGTATATTATTTAATGAAATAATAGATTATTTAAAAATTAACAGATTAGGCGACGACTTTAATAGAGTTTTAACCAAATTATTACCGCAAAAGTAATAAATTGCAATAGCAAGATAAAAGAGAGTCGAATTAATTACTATAAAATTTAAAAGTTATGAAAAACAAGATGTTTTCCTTATTGGCCCTAATGTTCGGGATAGCAACATTCACAACAGCACAGTTCGACGATTTATATTATAATCCGGACAGTGACGATGCATCCATATTTACTGAAGAAGCTACTGATTCTTATGATGACGAAGTAGTTTATGATGATGGCGATTATGATGATGCAGAATACTTATATGAAGATGATTATCAGTATACATCTAGAATCAGAAGATTTTCTAGACCAGCGAGAAGCTGGGGATATTTTAACCCTATATATAGTAACTTCTACTATAACAACTTTTACAACTCTAACAACTGGTATAACGATAGATTCTACAATCCAGGTGCAAGCTTTGTAGTTGTCAATGGCGGAGTAGTATTCGTAGGAAGAAACAGAGCAAGTAGAAACTTCTATAACGGATTCGGAAACCCATGGGGTGGATTTGGATACGGAGCTTATAATCCTTACACTGGATTTGGAAACAGTTTTGGAAATGGATTTGGAGGAGGTTTCGGAGCAAGTAGTGCAGCTTATTGCGGACCAGGTGCTTTCGGAGTAAACACAGTAAATACTAGAAACATAGTTACACCAGCTAGAAACGGAGTCTTCGGAGCTAGAAGATCTGGATCTACTGCAAGCTCTACTACTAGAAACAACCCAAGAGTTACTCCTAGAACTTCTAGAAGCTCAGAAAGAGCGAGTAGAACAGGAAGAACGGGTACAGAGACAAGATCTTCTTCTAGAAACTATAATGATAGAAGAGCAACAAGAAGCTCTCAATCTACAAGATCAGGTAGTTCTACACGAACTTCGAGAAATAATACTTCTACAAGATCTAATAGATCATTTAACTCGACGAGATCTTCAAGAAATAATACTTCTACAAGATCTAGTAGATCAAGTAACAGATCTTTCTCTTCACCAAACAGAAGCTCTTCAAGAAGTTTTTCAAGAGGTGGATCTAGCAGATCTTCATCTAGAAGAGGTAACTAAGAATATAGTTTTATCAAACTTTTAAGGAAGGGTGGATGATTTAATAAATTTTCCACCCTTTTTTTATCCCATAGATAAAAACCTATCTTAGCAATATTCGTTTAGAAATTTTTGATCATGTCAATTCCAAATGATATATGAAATTACTTAATTCCATACTTATACTTACGCTTAGCTTTACAATCCTGCAAGCACAAAACCTAACTGACGCACTGAGATACTCTCAAACTACTATAGGCGGAACAGCCAGAACAGTAGGAAGTGGAGGAGCATTTAATTCCTTAGGAGCTGACTTTTCAGTACTTAGTATAAATCCAGCAGGACTAGCCTACTATAGAACTTCTGAGTTTACTATAACCCCCTCATTCCTTAGTGGTAGTCAAGATGCTTTTCTTACAGATGATCCTAACGTAGACCAGTCCACAGTGGATTCTAAGTTTTTCTTAGAAAACATAGGCGTGGTCATTGCAAGAAACAAACCCAATGGCAGAGTACTAAAGACTTCTAATTTCGGAATAGGTGTAAATAGAATTGCGGACTTCAATGAGTCTTTTACCTATGGAGGAAGTGGTCGAGGAAGCATAACCAACAGATTTAGAGATAATGCCGATGGATTATTTCCTGATGAGTTGGATGATTTCGAATCTGGATTAGCTTTTGAAACGGGAGCGATATTCGATTTTAATGAAGACAATTTTTATGATACAGATTTTATAGATAGTGATATCATTAGAAGAGACCAGACAGTAGATCGTTCAGGAGGTATAAGCGAATTGAACTTTGCCTGGGCAGGAAATTATTTCGAAAAATTTAGTCTGGGTATAGGAATAGGAATTCCCATAATAACTTTTGAAGAAGAAAAATCATATACAGAATCTGACCCAGGAGACCTCATTCCCGTTTTCAATGATTTGAGATTCCAAGAATCTCTCACCGTTTCTGGAGCGGGGATTAATCTAAAGATAGGTACGATTCTTACCCTTGTCAAAAATTTCAGACTAGGAGCTTCTATACAGACTCCAACTAGATATACAATAAGTGAGGATTTTAATACTAGCTTAGGATATTCATTTACGCTAGATGATGAGGACAGCATACTAAGATCTGAGTCACCTGACGGATCATTTAGATATAGACTCCGTACGCCGTTTACAGCTAACTTAGGCTTATCCTATCTTATCATAACAGGCAAGATCAACGGCTTTGTTTCTGCCTCTGCAGAGTTCAGGAACTATTCTTCTAACAATTTTGACTTTACTAGCTTTTCTGATAATCCAGACGATGCAGCATTTGAGACTTTTGTCAATAATGAATTAGATCAGACACTAGGTTCAGTTGTGAATTATAATATAGGAGGTGAACTAGCCTATAGCAAATGGAGAATTAGAGGAGGTCTTATTTTACAGGAATCAGCTTTTATAGATGATGATGGTGATTTCGATACCATAACTTCATTTGGACTCGGCTACAGAGCTAACAGATTCTATATAGACGCTGCACTAAGAATGAGTTCTGGAGATGAAGGCTATGTTCCATATAGAGACTTCGATACGTCTAGAGAGAAACTAGTAAATGTTACAAAGAATTTCAATAAACTACTACTCACAGTAGGATATAAATTCTAGGATAGAAATCATAAGCCAATTTTATTACTTAATGGATCTAGTCGGAAAGCTGAAATTATGCTGCTAAACCTAGTTCATCTAAGCGCTTATGCGCTACATAAAACCACAGCGGAGGCACTAGAGCTATCAGTATAGAGGCTGGGTAACCATGCGGCAGTTGAGGACTCTCGTCGTAATGCTTTAGAGACTGATATTTGATAGTAGATTTAAAGTGATGGTCTGAGTGTCGTGTGAGTTCATATAAGAATATCCTACCCATAACATGATTAGAATTCCACGAGTGTCTATTGCTAACTCTCTCATATTTTCCTGATGCATTTTTCTTACGCAATAGACCATAATGCTCTACATAATTTATAGACTCCAGCAACAATACAGATACCAAGGCGACAAACACAGCAAACAATAAGCCCGACATACCAAAATAAAGGTGTACTATAAAAAGATATAAAAACTGAATCCCTACAAACTGTATAATCCTATGAGAAAGATGAAATGCTGTCCCATGCTTTTTTCTTACAATCCTAGATTCTATAGCAATTGAATTTATAACACCACCTATCATACTCTTAAACCAAAAATAATAAACCCACTCCCCTCTTATAGCTGTTGCCGTGTCCTCAGGAGTCGCTACATTCTTATGGTGTCCCAGATTATGTTCTATATGAAAGTGCATATATAAGGAAGGCATAAGCAAAAATCTAGCGAACCACTGATCAAAAGAACTTTTGCGATGACCTATTTCATGCGCAACATTAATTCCAGCTGTACCCAACACAATACCACAACTAAGTAGAACACCGGTCCACTGTAAGCTGGTTAGATCATAGGCAGTAACTGTATATAAACTATACAAAACTAAGGCAAACACCATAGGCATGTTTATATACAATAAGAAATCAAAAATCTTAAGATCACTTTTTGCCTCCCGAGTAGCTTGATCTTCATTCTCTGGTTTCAGCGACATCGTTTCTTCTAGTATAGGCAATAGACCAAAGGCAATGAAAACCGTTAAGAAAGAAAACTTATCATAAAGATATACAGAGAAGAATCCACTTACAGGGATGATATAGGCTAATAAATATTTATAATCTGTTCCTTTCACTATATTATTTGACTCATCTGATAACAGCAATTTAGGTATAATTAGTAAATAATATGCAAGGAAAGTATAGGAAAATACAGAGAAGTAATGACTTCTAGCTTGGTTAGTATTCTAGAAACTAGAAATTATATCAGTAAAAAAAATACCCCTCTCCGTCTACACGAAGAGGGGCATAACCCCAAAACACGAATTACTTTTATGAACTACCAAGCCTGCTTTTATTAGGTGTCAGTTGGTAATGAATCTTACTCTTTGGCGGTGTGGATAATTCTACACAAACAAAAAGAATCGTATTTTGGATTGTAAATAACAACTTATAGTTTAGATTTATAATCCATGCTTTCTAAACGTATACAAATCAACTTATTTACTTGAGAAAAAAAAAGGAAATGGTAAAAATAGGTTACCAACAGCATAATAATTGATGTTAATAACAGCTACAATTAGGTCTCTATATTATTTTAATGGCTTATAGAATACCTACTTTTATTGACTTACTAAGAATTAACTTCATCAATTAATTCTTTTTTATATTTCCTACCAATAGGCAAAATATCATCTCCAATAACGAGTTGATTTTTACCAAGCACTATCTTATCTATAAAATTAAGATTGATCATGTAAGATCTATGAATCTGAAAGTAACCAGAGTTAGGTAATTTCTTAAAAACATTTTTTAACGATGATCGAATTGCGATTTTCCCATCCTTCGTGTAAAGATAACAGTAGTTTCCTTCTGACTGAACATATTTAATATCAAGAGGATCTATAGATATAAGTTTACCTTTAGATCTTACGAATAAGGTGTTACCATTTTTATGGATATCTCCACCATAATTTATGGCTTTCTTTTTTTGTTTTAGTGCACCATCTATTGCACTCTGGAGCGTTATTTTATTAAATGGTTTTATAAGGTAAATATAAGAATCTACAGACTGGCTTTTGATATATTGTCGGTCATCAATATAACCTGAAAAAAAAACCACAGGTGGTAAATTTTCAACTTCAGATAAGGCTTCATAAGAATACTCATCTGCTCCAATTCTGATATCAGATAAAATAATGTCCGCACTATTATCGGTAATCATAGGAACAATATCCTCGAACTTAGAGATGATACAAGATACCTTCAAGCCTATCTCTTCTACCATTATTTTGGTGCTAAGAGCAAAAGCGAAGTCATCTTCAATTATGATACATTCTAACATAAAAAATATTTGTAGCAAAGAAATAATTTTCTTCAAATACTAATATAAAATAACCTTAATTAGGTACGAAACGATAATTTTCTTTTATAAACGACACACTATATTTGAAGTTTTATCATTAAACTAGTTCCGTATAATTGAAAAATAAAAATAAATGACATTCCTGACATAAAGTTGTTTTTTTATTTGACCTTAGCAGGGTTACCTATTTTATTTATTACTTAATCTTTTAAAAGACCAATATATTTGTTGTACAATGAGTCGCTATTTCTACATTTTTTTTCTTACTATTTTCCTATACGGGAGCCCTGTGTTCTGTCAAGATTTCTCTTACACAATAGATAAATACTCTACACTCAATGGGCTTCCAGATAATAACATAGTAAGTTTACAAAAAGATACCGCCAACAATCTTATTATTGCAACTAGATACAGTGTAGTAAGTTATAATGATTACCGTTTTGAAACAAATGAAGATCTAAAATTTCAAAATAGAATTAAACATATACTTGTCGACCGAAATAATTTTTTATGGATAATATTCCTACATAGTAAGAGGGACTCTCTCGGGTCTATTATTAAATGTTATAGCCTCAATCAAAAGAAATTTATTAACCTAAATTCCGTATATCCAAAGATTGTCGACAAACTTTCTCTAAATACTATACACTCAGGAATCTGCGAATATGATGGCAACTGTTTTTTATTATTTACTGATTTTACTAGTTATAATTTGACAGAAAAAAAATATGATAATGTAGATCAAAGACTAATCGATAAATCTATAGCATTATCAAGAAACATAACACAATCTCCAATTTTTAAGAATTTAAATATTAGCAAAATAGAAGGTAGGAATCATATTGAATTTACCAAACTCAGCAAAGAAGATACTATAAAATATATTTTTGGCACTAGTAATGAATACAATGATTTAGGAAAAGGATTCCGTAGTGTAAAAAATAATAGAGATGAAGTGATTATTAAAGTTTCTTCGCCTATAATAAATGTTTGCGATACCAAAAGTAGTACTTACTTCTATAATCAGAAAAATATTATTGAAGTTAGCGCTAAAAATAGAATTGACATTACAGAACGCTATAATGAAATATTCAGATCAGTAGAGATTTTTGAAATGCTGGCAAAAGATTCTAAAGTTTGGGTTGCCACAAGTAATGGCCTTTTTAGTATTTATAAAAAGAAGAATAACTTTCGTTTCTATTTGAAGAATTCCAATATTAGCGTTAGAGAATTTGAAATTATTGGCGAAGACAGTATTCTTATTGCAAGTGATAAAGGAACTTATCTACTAAATTCCAAAACCAATAAACTTGACACATTAGTACCTATTGTTAATAATTATAGTATTACAAAGATCGATAGTAAAAAATACTATTTAAAAGGTTTTTCCAACTATCTAGGGATCTGGTCGAAAGAACATAAGAATAAAATTAATTCTTTAATAATAAATAATATTTGTGATTCTATTGTTACCGATCAGTGTATCACTACTATTTTTGATCTTTATGTAGATCCTTTTGACAAATGGTGGCTCGCTTCTGATAACGGTATTTTTAGATATGACAAAGAAAAAAATTCTTTAATAAATACTCAGCATTCCTGGAGTAATTTAAGTATTTCAAAATTCCAAAAACTTGATGATGGCACCGTTATTGCTTTTAGCAATAATGGGCCAATAATAATAATTTCCGGAAATAAACAACAGGAAAAAGTAGATAAACTAAAAGGTCATTATATCACTATGATATACCAAGCTAGAGGTCCTAGCAAATTCCATTGGGTAGCGACAAAGGGATCTGGAATGCTAAAGTGCGATAACAACTGGAATATCTTAGATACTATTAATACTAAGGATGGTCTTCAAAGTAATAATGTCCACTCCATTATAGAAGATTCTAAGGATCAGCTTTGGCTTTCCACGGATTTTGGAATTTCTGTTTATCACAAACAGAATAATGGCATTATTACGCTTCTTAGAGAACAAGGGTTGCTTGAGGTCGAGATGAATAGAAATTCATTTCTACAGTTGCCAGATAGCACTATATTATATGGTACAATAAATGGATTCTTACATTTTGATCCAAAAGATATTGACCTTTCCATTGATCCAAAAGATATTCAATTTCATCATTTTGAATTTATTGATCACTCTGGAACGAAACAAATACGACTTATAGATGATGAGCAAGAAGTAATAAAATTTAGTGAGAAACTAAATAAGCCTAAGCTAATTCTAAAAAAAGCAGACCACTCCTTTTCTACAGCGACAAAGTACTTTATATCAGGTTCTCAAGAAAAATGGAAATATACTTCTAACAGTGAAATTGATTTATCAAATTTAAAAAAGGGTTCAAGGGAATTAATGATCAGCAGACAAACTGATCTTAACGAATGGACTAGCCCAAAAATAATTACCTTAAAAATTTCAAAACCGTTCTACTTAAACCCCTACACATATGGTTATGCCTTATTATTTTTAGGACTCCTAGTGACCTTTTATCTAGATAATAGAAGAAGAAGAGCTGAGATTAGATCTAGGCAGGTAAAAATAGAGATTAAAAAAAAGACCAAAGAATTAAATATAAAAAACAATCAATTAACAAAAATGCTGGCTCTGAACGATCAGATATTTGCCATTATAGGACATGACCTAAGAAGTCCTGTCACTTCACTCAACGACTTGTCCAAAACTTATAACTATCTTATAGAAAATGATCGTAAAGAAGAAATAGTCGAACTAGGCCATGTAATAGAAGACAATACGCAAAAAGTACTTAGCATAATAGACAGATTAATTAAATGGGCTAACCTAAAAAAACAAAATATATTCTTATCGGAAACCTTAAAAATCAGCTCGCTGTTAAGCTATACTCTAGAGGATCTGAAAGAAAATATAGATGCTAAAAACCTAACTATAGAAAAGATAAACTTTAATGAGTCGATTGAAATCGAAAGCGATAAAGAAAGCCTTCTAATTATTCTAAAAAATATTATCGGAAATGCTATAAAATTTAGTTATCAAGGGGGACAAATAAAAATCAAAATTGAAGAAGGATCTGAAAAAAAAATACACATTATAGATTCAGGAACAGGTATGAAACAATCAAAGATTCACGCTTTACTGAACGATTATAATATTTTATCAGCTAATGGCACTGAAGGAGAAGTTGGCTTAGGTTTAGGCCTTAGACTATCCTTAGATCTTGCAAATAGACTAGGTGCCCATCTAGACATAAAAAACAATGCTAGCAAAGGTCTTACCATAAGCTTATCTTTCCCTTCCTAAGACCTCTTGAATCCATTTACAACTTAATTTATCGATTCATAAGCTCTAAATAATAACTATCACTTGATGATCCGCTTAAACCCGAATTATGCAATAGAAAATCTATTGCGTTCTGAAAGAGCTGCAAAATATAAAGCTACGCTTGATTTTCTTCCTTCACCATAACTCGTGTCGCGATAAGCGGTAGCGTTACTATTACTCAGTCAGGAAAATCCTATATTTCATTGCTCATTCAACTCTCATTACGAAGTTCTAATGTATAACTGGGGTTAAAGTATTGACTGAAAATTGCACATATCATTTACAGATAACAAATTTGTTTATTTTAGAACAATATTCATCCTATAAGGGTAGTAAAATATTGACATATGAAAAAAAGTAAAGATGTACAAATAGAGAAAGTAAAAACAAAACTCAAGGCTTTAGATCTGAATTGCCCACAATGCAATCATCGCGTACAAGCAGAAGATATAAATATCAACAATACACTTGCTAAATGTACTAATTGCAACTCGCTACTATTTCTAGACAATGATGATGAATTCTTTAAGAAAGTAAAAAATAGAAGAGCAGGTAGACCAGAAACTATTATACCTGAGGGAACAGAAATCCTTACGCTACCATCTAGTCTAGATATTAGAATCAATTGGTTTAAATCATCTAATAGATCTACACTTATCTTTATGAGCATATTCACAATTATGTGGAACATTATGCTAATGCCTATAGCTATAGGAATGGTTAGCAATGGAAATTTTGGAAGCTTATTACCCTTGTCACTTCACCTTGCCGCTGGAATATTGTTATTTTATCAAACTCTAAAGATGTATATTAACTATACGGACGTCTATATTACAAAAGAGAGCATAACGATAGGTCAAAAACCCTTAAAGACACCCTTCAGTAAGGATAAGGTTTTTTCTACCGTTGATATAGCACAATTATATGTCAGTAAATACATGACTGGTAGCACCAACGGTCAAACTAACTATGCTTATGCTTTGTACGCCATCACACAAAAGGGGCAAAAAGAAAAATTAGTGGATGGTATGAATAAAGAAACGCAACTGTACCTAGAACAAGAAATAGAAAGCTACCTCGAGATAGAGGATAAGGCAGTAAGAGGAGAAATTGTGACATAAAAAAAGGCCGCTTTCCCAGGCGGCCTTTAATAATTATAATCCCATGAACATAATGTATTCTTTAGTAAGCACTTGGCGTGCTTCATAAGAAAACCAACTTATATATAAACAAAACTCAATCTCAATTTTTAAAATCTTGTCAAGGAAAAGCTGCTAGTTGCAAGCATTTTCCTTAACAAGTATAATCCCATGAACATATCTGAATTCTAACTGATCCGATTCTTTTATCGGGTCTTTGTTGTCATTCATAATATAAATATCGATCAGAATTGGTCTAAAAAAAAATACAAAAAATCATAATTGTTATATATGAAATATTTATATATGATTAGAAGATAATATTAACTTGTTGATTACCAACACTAATATTAAGTATAAAAAAATAAATTTGTTGTAATTAATGCTTAAAAAGGATTAGAATATTCCTGATTATTTAGAAATTCTGTGTCAGAAAGTGTCTTCATAAAAGCCAAAAGAGCATCAAGTTGCTCTTGATTTAGGTTTAGAGGCCTAATATTCTGATCTACATTGATAGCAGGATGCCCTCCAGAATTGTAGTGTTCTAAGACTTCATCGAGAGTAACAAAGCGTCCATCATGCATATATGGCGCTGTAAACTCTATATTTCTGAGGGTAGGTACTCTGAATTTACCATTGTCAAACCTATCTGTAATTACACCTCTTCCTAGATCAGGAAAATCATCAATGGATTCTACTTCTTCTAGTCCGTTGTTAAAATACTCGTTAGTAGTAAATAAAGGAGGAGCATGACAATGACCGCATTCTGCATCTGGGACATCTGGATTATCGTCAAAAAATAAATCTCTGCCTAGCAACTCTAGATCTGAATAAGAATCTCCACCAGCTTCTATTATATCATATCTAGAACTTAGAGAACTAACTAAAGATCTTTCGAACTGCGCTATAGCTTTAGCAGCAAGTTCCTTAGTTATCTCAGAACTAAATTCTATACCGAATGCTTTTCTAAACAGTTCGGGATAGTCAGTATGCTTCTTCAGCTTATCTACGACCTCAGTCCAAGTATGATGAAGCTCTAACGGATCTTCTATAGGTAGGATAGCTTGCTCCTCAAGTGTTGCAGTTCTACCATCCCAAAATAAGCCGTCATAGTAGAAGCCAACATTTAGCAAGGACATAGAACTTCTAGGGCCTGATAGTCCGTCGATACCTTTGCTTACTGCTAGATTATCAGTGAAACTAGATTGTTGGAAATGGCATGATCCACAAGACATTGTGCTATCAGCAGATAGAATATTATCGTAAAAAAGATTCCTTCCTAAAGCAACTCCATCTACAGTCATAGGATTATCCTGCGGGATTTCTAGTTGCGGAAAACTACTAGGAAATATAGGAATATATTCAGTGGGCGTATAAGTAATTCCTCTCAAGTCTACATCCGTTTCTATAGGCTCATCCTCTCCACAAGAAAGGGCCAATATAGAGCTCAAGACAAGCAAGATAAAGAAACTTCTTATCGCCATATATCTTATTGTTTCATATAAACAGCCTCAGATAAATTGTCTGAAATCATCTGAATAGGTCCAATATTATCTGGATCGTGATTTACTGGATTTTCAGGTATATCAAAAAGACCATTTGATGTATTAAATAATTTTTTGAAATCTATCCCTACTTCTATCGTCGTTGTATCTTCCCCTATAAGAAAACTACCGGGTAACTCTATTGTTCTATATAACTCATCTTTTCCTGTATGGAATAAATATCCCAGGCCAAAACTTCCATCTTTTGCTTCATCATACTGACCTTGGATTTTCATAAAAATATAAGAATCCCACGCCGTCCAGTAATATCCAGTTTTACTCAGAGGATTACTAGATTCGAAATCCGATGGCATTTTAGCATTATTTTCTTGATCTACCCCTATACCTATTCTTATAACATCATACTCCCCTATTATAAGGTCATTGTAAAAATAAGTAATTCCTTCTGCAGCAGCATCTGGATCTTTGTTGACATTAGTAAAATCTAAAAATCTTACTGCATCTAGATTTTTTACAACACCATTGACATCTTCCACCTCCACATGCGTTACATAAAAGTCCGCCTGAGAAAAAAATAATTTAGTATCTGCATAGCCATACTCATCAAACATAACTAAGGGTTCACCGTCGTATTCCGCCTTAAAGTTGAGGTTTAGAAATCCTGTACCTATGTTATCATCGTCTCTAACACAAGAAATAACAGAGAATACTGCTAAGAGTAGAAAAAATGTGAATTTGTTCATTTTGTTCATTTAAGTTCTATGTAATCTTCAAGATTGATAATTACTTGTTCTCGCAAGGTTATGGAGTCTATTCCGTCAAAATTAACATCTTTAAACAATATATTAAAATCAACTTCCAAATCTAGAACGAAATTATCTCCGTTTTCTATGCTTTGTATACTCTTAAACATCAAATCTTTTCTAAAGTTTTGTGCTGAAACGGACACCTGGTATGGTATTGTATCCGAATTTATCAAATCAAACTCCATGTAAAAGGAAAAAATATCGCCATTTACATCATATAAACTATCTTCTACTATCTCCTCTATTTCGTCAAAATCACTAAAATCATTTGTGAGATCATTGATTTCCGCTGCAAGATCTTGTAAAAAACTAATACTCTGAATAGAATCATTTATAATAATTGATGGCCTAGAAGTGGGGTTACTGGTTGCAAAATTCAAAACAACTAGATCAGCTAAGATATAGCCAGTATTATCAAAATCAGCCGTATCTATAGATTGATAGCTTACACTCTGTGTACTCACTATGTCAAACTGAGAGATAATCTGATGAGCTGATCGCACTATGATTGAATCATCTCCTGACAAAGGATATTTAGTATTTAAACTAAAGCTAAGAGTATCCCATATATAAGTAGGGTTAATATCTATAACTGGGAATGTACAGCAATCTGGGCAGGCATCATCTGCTGTTAGATCATAATTAGCTGCCCTGATATCTAGACAGCCTTCCGTAGTTTCAAAACACGCTGAATGAAGACAGAAAAGGAAGAAAAGAATACAATGATTACTTAGCTTGCTTTTTAGCTTTTTCATAGTCTATGACTAATTTTTTTACAATCTGCTTTACCTGAGCAGAAAATTCTTTTTCTAGTATCCAATTGTAATATTGTTTATCCTTACTCAGCACCTCTCCAACTAACTTACCGGTATATTTTCCAAAGTTGAATACAATATTACCTTTATGATCATACTTTAAACGTTGAGTAGCATCTACCATGCGGCTTACACTTGTAAATTTAGATATAGAAGCTATATCATTTCTGATCGGTGCCTCATGCGTATATCCATCTCCATCTACATAATCTACCCCATCATATCTAGTGATCATTCCTTTCAGAACTTCTACTGTTGCAAGAACATCTGCCAGTGCATCATGTGCATTTTCTATTTGTTTGCCACAGTATAATTTGTAAGCTGCAGATAAGGTTCTAGGTTCCATTTTGTAAAAAATCTTTTGGACATCTACTGTTCTTCTCACATTAAGATCTAGTTCTTTTCCTACCCTGCTGAATTCCTCCATAAGCATAGGAATATCATATCGATCTGAATTGTATCCAGCAAGATCTGCTTTTCCTATGAAGTCATAAATGGTGTCAGCTACCTGAGCAAATGTAGGTTTGCTTCTTACCATATCTGGTGTAATGCCGTGGACGCCTATAGCTTCTTCAGAGATAGGTACTCCAGGATTTATCATCATAGTGAGTTGCTGAGGTTTTCTTCCATTCTTTAGATATTTTATAAGTGCTATTTGCACAATTCTATCTCTTAGAACATGTAAGCCAGTAGCTTCTATGTCAAAAAATACAATATCTCTTTCTAAATTAAATTCCATGAATCAATTTTTAATATATTCCTTAAATCTAGTACTGTAGGAAAATTGTATACTATCTTGAACTTGGTAAAAAAAACAAGCTTCTACCTTATCCATCTTTCCAACTAACTGTTTTGCTTTATCTAATCCCATCACCATACAACTTGTTGCTATAGCATCTGCAGTTATACAATCTTCTGCAAGCACCGTTACAGCAAGCAGATCAGAAGGAACAGATTCCCCTGTCTTAGGGTTAATGGTGTGGCTATATATTTTTCCTTCCTCAACATAGAAATTTCTGTAATTCCCCGAGGATGCCATCGCCTTATCTTCCGGTTCGATATAGGCTATAAGTTCTGTTTCTTTAACTCCTGGCACTGGCCTAAATACACCTAATAACCACTTTTTAGCTTTAGGATTAAGTCCCTTGGTTCGAGTCTCTCCTCCTATTTCTACCATATAATCATCTATGCCTTTTCCCTCGAGTGCCTCAGCAATAATATCCACTCCATAACCTTTGGCAATAGCACTGAAATCTAAAGAAGTTTCTTCTCTAAGTTTTTCTACATAGAACTGGTTTTCTATAGTGTGTATGTCAATTTTTTCATAGCCAACAAATTTCATGATTTGATCTACTTCCTCTTTATCATAAACAACTCTTTCTTTTCTATTGCCAAAGCCCCAATAATCTACTAGTGGTTTTACTGTTGGATCAAAAGCGCCATCTGTCAGTTCATATATTTCTTTAGCTTTCTCAAATACCTTTACAAAATCTTTGTGCTGCGCTTTACTATAAAGACTTGTCTTCTCTCCGTTATTGTTCATAATAGTTATAAAAGAGGTGTCTATATAAGTAGATAACTCATCGTTGAAAGCAAGGAGTATACTGTCAATTTTTTTTTGGGGAAAGTCAGTTTTACTGGAGAACTTTATATTATAAGTGGTTCCCATTGTCAGACCAGTGTAATGGTATTGTTTTTTTTCTAGAGTAGCTTGTTGCACTTCTTGCTTGCACCCTATTATTGACATAAATAGCGCACTTACCAATAGTATATTGATAGCATCTGAATATGGTAGTTTTATGTTTCTTATGATAGCACGAAATTTAGTAAGTCCTAAGAATTAAAATATTTCCAACTGGACAAAAATACCCATTTCTTTAAAGTTACAAAATGCCTTCCGCCTTTGCTTCTTTTTCGATTCCTTTTAATTGTACAGGTTTACTGTTTTTACGGAGTTTCATATTAAGATATTCTACCAACAGAGAAAATGCAATGGCAAAATATAGATAGCCTTTAGGAACAACTCCTATTTCGTTACCCATGAAAGAAAGATGAGCTAGATGACCTCCTTCTAGTATAAGCATAAAACCTATCAGGATCAAAAAGGACAAACCTAACATCTGAATAGTTGGATGCTTGTTTACAAACCTTCCTACAGGAACAGCAAAAAGCATCATAATAAGAACTGAAAAAACTACTGCAACTATCATAATAAAAAGTGCTCCCTCTAGACCATTTGTCATTCCTACTGCTGTAAGAATAGAGTCAAAAGAAAAAACAATATTTATCAGCGTAATTTGAGTGATCGCATTAGACAAGGTATATTGTTTTTTCTTACCAGAAGACTCCAAGTCAGAATGCTCTTCTCCTTCTAACTTATGATGTATCTCCGTAACACTCTTATATAACAAAAATAAACCTCCACCGATAAGAATAAGACTCTGCCCAGAAAAACCTGCCTTTACAAATTCAGTATCTATGTTAATCCATGGAGTGCTCATCGCAATCAGGGCACTGATACCAAATAATAATACCACTCTAAGTACCATAGCAAGTATAAGACCTATATTAGTCGCTTTCTTTTGCTGTTCTTCAGGAAGCTTTGCAGAGGCTATAGATATGAATATTATATTATCCACCCCTAGTACAATCTCTAAGAATGTCAAAGTCAATAAACTCAACCAAACGGATGAGCTAGCAAAATCAGGCATTGTTATCAAAGAAATCATAATTAACTATTTACTTCTACAAAGAAAAGAAAAATGATTTTACTCCGTACTTTCTAACCAATAAGATTCTATTCTTTTCTAAAACTTAAGCAATTTCTCAGTAAAATAGAAGGATTCTGATTCCATCTCTATAAAGTAAAGACCCGCCTCCCATGTCAGACTACTAATACTCAGATCAATCTCATCGGATTCAAGTTTACCTGTTAACATTACTTTTCCAGCAAGATCTACCACCTTATAGCTAACCCATTCTGATCGATCAAGATTCATATTAATATTTATAATTTCTGAGAATGGATTCGGAAAAATATTATAAGAGAATACATTCTTCAGATCCTTTGTATTTACAAGATTAACAAATAACTCTGGAGAAGGTGGTCCTACACATCCTATATTTTGGACCACAACAGAATAAAACCCTCCTTGATTAATCTCTAACGTATTTTCCATTGTCTGAGTAACTAATTCACCATCGAGATACCATAAATATAACGTAGCATTCTCTACTGGATCAGCTACCAGAATCCCATCTATAAACTCTATAGTTGTAGAATCCAATTCCAAAGCACTTACAACTAAAAAGTCTGTAATTTCGGATTCGCAATCAGCTGTTACCAGCTGGAAACCATAAGTAGTGCTAGCTATAAATTGTATCAAAATTGTATCTGATAGAGTATATACGTCAAGTAATGTATCTTGATTATAAATATTTATAGTAATAACTTCATCTTCTACATTACAAGCATTTATAAAATCATCTTGCAAAAAAATCTGTCCACCACCTGCTTGAGAACCAGGACAGGTAGCAACTTGGGTGATAGCTATCTGACAATTAAAATCAGGACTTTCATCTTCGATAGTTACACATCTTGTAATGGCACAAACGCCATCCGAGACTTCAAATTCATAAGTACCTGCATCTAAGTTCTCTCTCACTAAATCTGTATTTCCATCAGACCATGCTACTGCTACAACATCACCTGGAGAATTTGCACTTATGGAAACTGTACCGCTTTGGGCACTTTCACAACTTATATTTGTTGTATTAACATTTATATCTAGATTACAATCACTTACAACTCTAAGCACCTCTCCAGAACTGAGCGCAACGACATATATTTCTTTATTGATGTCTTCACCAAAGGCACTGTAATCTTGAAAACTTCCTCTAAATATTTCTCTTGTATCGAATCTACCACATGGCTGCTGTGTTGTCGCCCAGAATTGTCCTGAACAAAAATCTACAAAGATATAATCACCATACAAACTAGGATAATCCGAACCTCTATATACCAGTCCACCTGTGACAGAACAACCATCGACGTATTCATCGTTAGCATATTCAAACACTGGAAAGGTAAAGTCTTGATCCAAGTTGCAATTAGATTGGTTAAAGTCTGAACTACCTTCATAACATCTCCAACCATAATTTTCTCCCCCCTTGCTCGATGCAGACTGAAAATCTATTTCTTCAAATCTATTTTGACCTACATCACCTATCCATAGATCACCAGTCTCCGAGTCAAAACTATATCGCCACGGATTTCTCAATCCAGTCGCCCATATCTCATCTCTTATATCTTCTACATCTACAAAAGGGTTATCCTCTGGCACTACATATGGAATGCCACTGTCTATATCTAATCTTAGCATCTTACCTAATAGGCTCATTCCATTCTGACCAAAATCTTGTGGATCACCACCGGCACCTCCATCACCTGTTCCGATATAGAGAAATCCATCAGGGCCAAATTTTACACCTCCACCGTTATGATTGCTAAAAGGTTGCTCTATAGAAATCACCATACTTTCAGAATCCGGATCCCCTATATCAGGATTGTCCGAAACAGAAAATCTAGAAATAACTGTAGCTCCTCCTCCATTCGCTGTATAGTTTACATAGAAAAATCCATTCTCTGTATAATCAGGATGAAAGGCCAATCCTAACAATCCCCTTTCATTTGCACCAGAGTTGACGATAGGATCTAAGTCTATAAAAGGCGCAGCATTTACAGAACCATCAGGTTGTATGATTTTTATGGCGCCAGATTTCTCTACTACAAATAGTCTTTCATCTCCTGCGTGCACTAGATCAACAGGCGCAGAAAAACCCTCAGCGAATAGTTCTAAAGTGATATCTTGTCCATTAAGAAAAAATGGTGCAGTAACTAGAAGTAATAAATAATATCTCATATGTAAAATATTTTGTACGAAGATAACATAAAAATATACCACCGTAAGAACTCTTATTAGCATTGATGTCAAGCAAAAGCACACAGCAAAATAAAATGACTGATAAAAAAAGAGTGTTAAATCCAAAGATTAAAATCAGGTATGATATCTTTGCTTTTACGGGATGTGGCGCAGTCCGGTAGCGCACACGGCTGGGGGTCGTGGGGCCGCAGGTTCGAATCCTGTCATCCCGACAATA
>CAYYWZ010000059.1:0-25232 GCA_964475415.1 uncultured Saprospiraceae bacterium
TTTCCCTCCTGAATCCGTAGTTTCTGTTTCTTAACATGGAGAAAGATGAACTAACAAATTAGAATTTAACGTCAGGACAAATACCTTATTATGCATTCCTCCTTTGAATAGTTAGTAAATAAATATACATTTTTTAACTTGGTAATATTAGTATATCTTAATTCCTTATTAGATAAGCCCATTTATAGATATGACATAAGTTTAGTTGAGGTTTCTCTTTTAAGGTTTGCTTATACTTTGGATTCAAAACTGTTAATATCCATAAGAATGAACAAATATAATATTTAGGCTTGATAGATAGTGCTTATTAGATAAGTAGAGTAGCTGAATTATGGTTAAAGAGACCAAGATTTTAAACATTAAATACTAACAGAATGGAACATATAGTAATCATAGGAAATGGAATCTCAGGTATCTCTACAGCGAGATGGGTAAGAAAACTTAGTGACTATCAGATTACCGTAATATCCTCTGAGACAGATCATTTTTTCAGTAGGACAGCGCTCATGTACATTTATATGGGACACATGAGATATGAAGATACAAAGCCTTATGAAGATTGGTTTTGGAAAAAAAATCGTATCGACCTGATGAGAGAACATGTATCAGAAATAGATTACGCTGGTAAAAGTTTAAAATGTACATCTGGTAAATTAATTAAGTACGATAAGCTAGTTTTAGCTTTAGGTTCTAAGTCCAACATGTTTGGATGGCCAGGACAGGATCTTAAAGGAGTTGGAGGACTCTATTCTTATCAAGATCTAGAGCAGATGGAGGCTTACAGTAAAGACCTAAAAAGAGCCGTCATCGTAGGAGGAGGCTTGATAGGAATAGAAATGGCTGAGATGTTTCATGCGCGAAATATTCCTGTAACAATGCTAGTAAGAGAAGCCAGCTACTGGAATAATATTCTACCTCCCGAAGAATCTAAAATGGTAAGTGATCATATTGTAAAAAACCATATAGATCTAAGATTAGGAGTTAATCTCCAAGAAATCAAAAATGATGGTTCAGGTACAGCTAATGCAGTTGTAATCAAAGAAACAGGGGAAGAAATTCCTTGCGGTTATGTAGGTCTTACTGCAGGAGTAAGTCCCAATGTAGGCTGGTTAAAAGAAACAGGACTAGAACTAGGAAGAGGTATTAAGGTTAATAAATATTTACAAACAAATCAAAAAGACGTATATGCAGTAGGCGATTGTGTAGAACAGACAGAAGTGGTTCCAGGAAGAAGACCTATAGAGGCAATCTGGTATACTGGAAGAATGATGGGAGAAACAGCTGCCTATAACATTTGCAACAAAAAAATTGCCTATGATCCAGGTCTTTGGTTCAACAGTGCTAAGTTTATAGATATCGAATATCAAGTATATGGAGAAGTTCCTGCAAAGTTACCTGAACATCTTAAAACTATATTTTGGAAACACACTGATAACGAAAAATCTATACGTATCAATTATCATAAAGACGATCTTACTGTAAAGGGTTTTAACTTATTTGGAATTCGTTACCGTCATGAAGTTTGTGAAAAATGGATACTCGAAAATACGCATATAGAAAAAGTACTCCAAAACTTAGGTATGGCAAATTTTGATCCTGAATTCTACAAAGAGTATGATGCCGAGATTATCAAGATATATAATCAGGCAGAAGGTAAAAACATCAAATTAAAAACTAAACGTGGGCTTGCAAAAGTCTTATCATTTCTAAATAGCTAGAAACATGAAGTCAATTCAATATATAGGCATAGGGTTATTTATTGCTGCACTATTGATCTTTACAGCAATGCTGGGAATAGGTCATCAGCAACTAACGGAATCAAGCATTAACATAGATAATAATTATCACAAGGAAGCAATAGTAAAGGCTGCTCAATCCAGTGGTTTACTAGGCAAGGAATTATCGAGTATAGCTTTTATACCAAAACTCAAAAAGACTATACAAGCTGCCGCTGCTGACTTAGATGATCAAGCTCAAGCTGGAATACCACAAGGGGTGCAAGAATGGGATTTCAAACTAGGTTCGTGGAAAGTATCTGAGTATGTAGATACTCTGGTGTCAAGTACAGCCGGCGGTCCAGTACAAAATAATCCTTGGTTATTTTTTCTTCTAACTTTTGGCTTAGCAATAATAGGAGGCTTATTATTTATACTTCCTAAATTCACTGAGCATGAAGGAATAAAAAACAATGGCATTTACCATAACTCATTGACTAGAGGTCTTAAGATTAATGCTAAATTAATGTTTCTGATCCCTACATTTCTAGGCGTACTGGTTTGGGGATTTTTATACCAGGGGAATCTATTCTGGCCTATTGTTACCTTAGCTATAGCAGGTATAATATCCTATCTAGTATTCTACAGACACAACTCTAAGGATAATAATCCGCAAAGACATTCATCCCCACTAGACACCGGCTGGCTAGGTGTAATTGCAGGTATCTATCTAGTTACTTTCTACGTGCTATTATATTGGGCTCCTGCCTATATCAATAATTGGATCACTATGGTCAACCCTATCAGTGAGTCGCTAAGTGGTAATGCCGCTAGTCGGTGGTTTCTGTACGGTCTCATGTACAGTATTATTGTTGTTGTAATGGGGATCAGAATGATGAGTAAGTACCAGCATAATAAGTATCAGAAAATTCGTACTATGTCGGTAATGTTTTTTCAGACTGCGATTGCTTTTTTGATTCCAGAAATATTAGTAAGACTTAATCAACCTTATTTTGACTTTAAAAATATCTGGCCACTTGACTATGATTTTTTCTTTAAGTACAATATAGACAACTTGATGAGTAGTGGAGGACTTGGCATATTCATGTTTGTCTGGGGCATCATGCTGATCATCATCGGAGTACCTGTTATTACCTATTTTTTTGGTAAGAGATGGTATTGTAGTTGGGTCTGTGGATGTGGAGGACTTGCAGAGACTATGGGAGATCCGTTCAGACAATTATCAGATAAGAGTATGCGAGCCTGGAAGTACGAGCGCTATATTATACATGGTGTATTAGCATCAGCGATCATTATGACTGCTCTTGTACTATTTCATTATTTTACTGGAAAGAGTACGGTCTTAGGACTTAACAGTGATAACGTAAAATCTTGGTATGGCTTCTTCATAGGAGCTGGTTTCTCAGGAGTAGTAGGGACAGGGTTTTATCCGCTAATGGGTAATCGAGTATGGTGCCGTTTTGGATGTCCTCTTGCTGGATATCTTGGATTAGTACAGAAGTTTAAAAGTAGATTTAGAATTACAACTAATGGTGGACAATGTATCTCTTGCGGGAATTGTAGCACCTATTGTGAGATGGGTATAGATGTAAGATCCTATGCACAGAAAGGTCAGGATATAGTCAGAAGTAGTTGTGTGGGATGTGGCGTTTGTTCAGCAGTATGCCCAAGAGGTGTACTGAGATTAGAGAATGGAAGTGGAGATATAGCAGAAAGAACTGATGCCTTACGAACGATACACATTACCGAAGATCAAGTAACCATGTTAAATTAATAAAACTTAGTATGGTGGGGAATTTTGGCTTGTATTAGTTTTTTTTAGTTTTAATAAGAATTAGATCAGCTACGGTGGCATTCTATATTTTTCTATTTACTCTAGAACTACCATCTTCTCAAAAGCGACGTTATTATATTTTTTAAAATACCCAGGAACGATAAATTGCAAAAGCGCTTCTTTCGAATTTTTGAATATGACTTTGACATAACCTCTCTCTCCGATGGCAAACTCGGATCCTTGCCCCATGCCTACCTTATTATTTTTGGTGCCAGAGCCACTTACGATAAAACATTGATTATGGTTTTCTATATACTGCAAGGTATGTTCATGTCCCGATGCTATTATGCTTCTCCCTTTTTGTTCTAGTGCTTCTACCAGCTTTCCCCTATAAGTTTTGTATAGCGCATTATTTACATCTTGCTCAGATATTCTTGTACGTATTCTATTAAAAATAAAACCACTTGCTGGCAATGGTAAATATAACCAATCAACAACTTGGGTTAAGGGAAAGAAATCATCCTTGAATGGAAATTTACCCCCATGGTGCGCATAAGTATATGGAGGATGATGAGAAGCCACAATGAGAGACTCCCCTTCCTGACTTATAATTTCGGAATGCAGTTTATCGATAAATTGCTGCGGCGTCTGTACTGCGCAAACTTCCTGATCTCCTGATCTTGCTTTCTCGTTCAGAAACCAATGAGAGTCCATGAGTAACAGACTGATACCTTCGGCTAAGCTTACTACTTGTGGATCTCCGCAACCTTTATCAGGATAGAAAAAATTAGTCTGCCTATTCGGATTTGGCGTATCTAGTAGAAATGAATCCACAAGCAACTCTTGCCTTCTTAATCCTATCCGCCCAAAGGTATACCAATCATGATTACCAGGCACAAAAAACTTATAACCCCTATAATCAGACATTGTTTTGAGTTGCGCCAGAAGTTTATGCTTTCCCTCCGGATAATACGGACTAGAGGAAGGAGCAAGACCTACAGGATATATATTATCCCCTAGCCAGATGGTTGCAGAATTAGCAGACTCCTCATCTAAGGCCTTTTTGAGATGATCAAATACTTGAGTACTGCTATCCATAGGAGCGTTACCCGCATCACCAATAAGAAATATTGTGAAATACGGTTCTTTAATTTCTACATGTCTTTGCCATTCTCCACTGTACTGCTCCTTGTAAGTCACACAGGAGGAACATAGCCATGAGCATATAATAATAGATAAAACTATTTTAATTCCTCTAATCAATTATTCGATTTTATATGTAAATGGATTTCACTTGTCATAATTCGCTTACTCTTTTTCAATTTCTTAATACTTAAATTTTAATCTAAAAACAACTTGGCAAAGCTAATTAATAAATTCTCAGTCATATATCATGTTAACTAAATAAATTCAGCATGTGAAAATAAGTTCGTTTAACTTTAGCTCCTTTTCTCATTGTACACAAAAATAATCGCCAAAGCTACATTCATAACTTTGGCGATTATTATATTCTATTAATGGGTTATAAATCCTTCTGATCTAATTGTTTTCTGAACCGGCGTTTACAGCTTCAAAAACCGCAATATAATCCTCTTCATCTCTAAACTTAATACCATTTTCTCTTGCATATTCCTTCATTGCATATAGTTCCGCATCTACAAATCCTGAAAATATCTCTTTCTTTTTAAGCTTTACACTTGCTACTTGACCGTCACCATGTCTCATGAAATATTTAGTTCTATTATTAAATTTGGGCTGCACTCTTGCAAGACCTTGGCTAGATCCCTCTCTCAAAGTAACATATCTCTGCTTGAAAAATACCATATCCGTATCTTCATAAAGTACTTCATAAAATTTGTCAGGATTCTCTGGGTTTGTCTTTTTGTATACAACCATCTTGTTATCATCACCAGGGACAATGATTTCTCTAAGCAATGATTCATTTAAGATAATTTCTTCTCCGTCAGATTTTGTAGCAATAAAATCATCTGTGTATAAGTCCACGTGGATTAGAATATCTTTTACCATGTTACCATCATTTAGTACCAAAGTACCTTTTTTTGCTGCATCATTCAGGTAAGGACTTCCCTTTACATTTTGATAAGTAATACTTCTATCAGCTACTAATGATCCGCTCAGTGCTTGATTTAAAAATGCTGCTCCTAAGGTATTGTTCGCAGATATATTAGATAAAGATCCGCCTCCGAAACTTGCTGTTCCTCCGCCCCCATAGCTGTTGACACTAGTAGGGTTACTATCTGTAGGACCACACTGAGCTCCAAGTGTAAAACTGGCTAGTATCATTATGCATATAGAAAATAAACTTCTCATATATTTTTCCTTTTTTTTGATTTGTAAATAAGCATATCTCTAAGATAAACAAGAATCTTTTATTAACAAGTATATGAGTAGCTAATTATAGTCATCAGCAGTTTGTACATCTTGCTAAAGATCTGCTCAAAAATGACATCGTTTGTCTGCCCTTAAATACCTAAGACTTGACAGAGGCATATATTTTTACAAACTATTGATTATGAAATCCTTCAAAAATCGCAATATAATCTTTTTCTTTTTTGAATTTAATTTTTTGCGATTTTGCATATTTGGTTAATGCTTTCTGCTCTCTTTTTGAAAAACCTGCTAATATATCTTTCTTCTTCAATTTCACCGTTTCCGCAGGCTTATTACCATGCTTAATAAAATATCTAGATCTTTGGTTAAATTTCGGATCTACTTTGGACATCCCTTGACTAGAACCTTCTCTTAATGTTACATATCTCTGCTTATAAAATAATAGTTTCTCATCTTTATATAAGACTTCGTAAAATTGATCTGGTTTTGTAAGATCTAATTTTTTTAATACAACAGTTTCTTCATCAGTCGGTATAACAAGTTCTCCTAGAACTGTCTTATCGAGTAAGACTTTATCTCCATTAGCTGGTGTAGCAATAAACTCATTTGTATATAAGTCTATGTGTAACAAGATATCATTAACCTGCTTACCGTCTCCCATAACTAGTGTCCCTTTGACTGGTTCTTCATTTAGATATGGACTGCCTTTAATTTGGCTATAAGCTAGTTCTCTATCTTCTCCCATTGTCATACCAAGTGCTTTGTTCAATAACTCTTGGTTCATAGAGGTATTAAAATTTATACCTGAGAATCCGCCTTGATCTGAACCTAAGCCTCCAGCAGGAATGCCTTGCTCCTGAGCTATTATACCCACCGAGGCAAAGAAGATAAAAAGCAAAGTAAATAAGTTTTTCATGAAAATTGTTTGTTGTTAGTTTCTTGTAAAAATTAAATTAACTAAGATTAATACAAAAGGCAAGTATTCATGATTCTTTCTTATAATAAGGAGGACTTGAATGGACGTTTTATGTATAAACTAAAGCTAGAAGCTTGTTTTGTAAGCAATACTAAGAATTTCCCATTCTATCAATATTAGCTTGACTTACCTTAAGTGATCTCATTACACTCTTCTTTTTAGAGGTGTGTCCCTCCATCTTAGTAAGGATATTACTAAGCATCTTAACTGCATCATCGATGTAAGGCCCCTTATTCAACATAACACATTCTGCTCTTGCACTTTTGGCGGCATCAGTAATTTCTGCTCTTGTGGCTTTACCAGTTTTTGCTAAGTTTTCTAAAACTTGAGTAGCCCAGATTACAGGTACATGGGCTGCCTCACAGATCCACATAATTTCATCCTGCACCTCTGCTATCCTTTCAGCACCTATCTCTACAGCAAGGTCTCCTCTTGCAATCATAACACCAACTTTAGATTTTTTCATCGCTTCTAGCAATAATATAGGTAGGTTTTCAAAAGACTCTTGATTCTCTATTTTTAATACTAACCCTAGATCATCTCTGTCATACTTTTCTATCTCTTGATGTAGTGCTTTGATATCCTCGACAGTCCTCACGAAAGAGTATCCCACTATATCTGCATGCTGCATTACAAAAGGAATATTCTCTATATCCTTAGTCGTCAACGATGGTAGATTAAGCTTTGTATCTGGTAAATTTATACCTTTCCTAGACTTCAGTTTGAACCCATCCTTACTAGTTTTTAACACAATAAGCTCAAGCTTATTTTCCTTCTTTTTCAGCACTTTTGTTTCTACTAGTCCATCATCAAAAAATATTCTGTGCCCTATCTCTGCATCACTTAAAATTGCTGGTAGTGACACTTCTATCATAGGAAACCTTAGTTGTTCTCCTTTCTTTCCGTATATATTATCATTACTTACTTGTTTGCCCGAAGTAAGTATAATATGATCTCCCTTTTGTACTTTGATGAAGGGCTTTGCCTTACCGTTGGCTCGGATTATATTTACATTTTCAGTTCTAATCTTAGGACCGGAAAGATCCATATATATCATACAGTCTATATCTAACTCTTTAGTTAGGCTCTTAATATGATCTACCATCGATTGCCATTCTTCTTTCGTTCCATGGCTTAGGTTTATTCTTGCGATATCCATTCCATGCACTAAGAGATTACTGATTATTTCTCTATCCTCAGCTGCCTCTAAGGGCATAGTGACCATGATTTTAGTTTTACGATTATCTCGTTTTTCCGTATTGAATAAGTGATTCGTTTTTTTACTTATTAGCTTTTTACTGGCCTTGTATCCTATTGTTTCTAAGCCCTGGTCAGGTTTCCATTCGTGCCCGTTAAGTTTTTTTATAAGTTGTAAAGTAGAGATAACATTGTGCATTACATAGCTCTCACAAGTCCGTAATGATGAAATCCCTAGTTCAGAAAGATGATCATGTACGTTGCGCAGATCACTCGTTCTCAGTGTT
Source organism: uncultured Saprospiraceae bacterium (assembly GCA_964475415.1). Classification (GTDB taxonomy): domain Bacteria; phylum Bacteroidota; class Bacteroidia; order Chitinophagales; family Saprospiraceae; genus CALCMJ01. The sequence continues at coordinate 8,323 of CAYYWZ010000059.1, forward strand.
ATATATCTTACAAGATTCATGGCACTGAGCCTATTAGAAGGATGAGCAACATCTGCTACTCTCTTAGCGATAAACTCTTTATTGATAAGTGATCTGTAAATATGTGTAAGATCCTTCTCTAGTTTTTGCATAGATATATTTTTGTTTTATTTTAAGAATTTTTATTCGTCTATTTCTATGTCAATGTATGTTTATTATGACAATTAGTTTATAGATAATAATAAAAAACTCAGAAGAGATTATTTTTTGTTCAGGAATCATATAAAAAAATGAGGCTAGCCTACTACTAACTAACCTCATTACCATTATGAAAAAACTCTATCTTTTATTCACACATAAACAGATACAATGCTGCATGTTCTGTGTGTCCGCTATCTAGGCTATCGCTTATATCGCTACATCCTTTTACTTCGTTACCTGCCATCAGATGAGAAAGTCCTCTGTAGAATATTACATCCGCATCATCTGGATTACTAGTCAAATACATTTCAAAGTCCTCTGCTGCTCTGAGATATTCTCCATATATGAAATAGAGACCTCCTCTTACATAATAGTGCTCACTTTCTTCTGGGTACTCCTTGATCAAATCATTGATTTCTAAAAGTGCCATTGTATATTCACCAGCTGCTTTCAACATCACACTATAGTTTAGTCTAGCTTCAGGATAATCCTTATCATCATCCATTGCATTTTGATAATACGATTTAGCCCCTTCATTGTCCCCTTTGAGTTCTAATAATTTAGCCTTGCTAAATTTAATCTTTGCTATATCTGCCCTTTGGTTAAGTGCACTTTCGAAATCATCATGGGCTGCATCTAGATTACCGATTAGTTTATTAGCCACTGCTCTATTATGATAAGCTATTGTAAATTCGGAATCTTTTTCTATCGCCATATCAAAGAATTCAATTGCTCTTTCTACTTCTCCAAATTCTAAAAATACGACACCTTTAAGATCTAAATATAGTGCATTATCTCTATATTGATCAGGAACTCTATCTAGATTATGCTCAGCTCCTAGAAACTGCCCAATTGCTATATCATAGAGCGCCCCTTCTAGTAATACCCTTACCTCACTAGGCATAAACTCATCATCAAATAAACTTATATATTCCTCTTCCAATAGATATGATTTTTTGAAACCATCATTATCACCTATATGATTACTTACTCTGTATTCATAATTTCTATTGACAAAAAAATCTTGTCTATCTCTTTTACCTTTGTGCAAATAACTGTAAGGATTTATGGCAAGAGCTAACCTTGTGTCAGCCTCGGCTTCCGTGGTCATATTCATTGCAGCATATAATTCTGCACGATTCAACAAAGATTTTGCATCTAATGGATCCTGCTCTATAATGTCAGTATAAAACTTTACCCCTTGTTCGAGAACAGATTCTTTATTCGTTGTATCTAGAAACAGGATGCCTGGCCTAGATTCTTGCCCGAAGATCGTGCTACTTATCAGTAGAGAACATATAATTAGAAGGTTTTTCATATTCTTATATTTTAGAGTCTTTTTGTCAATTTAATTTTCGAAATATTAAAAGAATTTATCTTAATTCTTCCTAGTGCTTCATTCCTATATTAGTCGGTGTTACACTTCCAGAGTCATCCATCATTATGGGTAAATCCCCATCTGAAACAATTATTTTAGTATTAGGAGACTTAGCTAATTCGAGAAAAGCTTCTATAGATTTATATTTCAAAATTGCTGGTGTCAATCCCTCCGCAATAATCATCTGAGCATCTCTTATTCCCTCCGCTTCTATTCTTTTTTGCTCTGCTTGTCTTCTAGACTGATCTAATACAAATTCCATTCTTTGAGCTTGTTGTTCTGCTTCTAACTTAACCTCTATTGCATTAGACAAGCTAGATGGAAGTACAATACTCTTAAGTAATACAGCTTCTATATTTATTCCTTTTCCACTTAGGGTATTGTCCATATGATCTTTTATTTCTTTTTCTATAGTAGAACGTTCACCTGTATGCATATCCTTTGCAAAAAATCTAGCGGATACATCTGCTACCGCAGATCTGAAAACAGGCAGTATTATATTAGTCTCGAAATTTGTTCCAAGATTCCTCAGTATATAAGGAGCTTTTTTCTGCTCTATATTGTATAAGATAGAAACCTCAGATCTAATATTCAATCCTTCCTTACTAGGTATCTGTAAAGCCATTTCTAGATTCTCAGTTCGTGTAGAGATCTTTACTATTTTAGTTGTTAGCGGATTGAAAAATCTTAAACCTTCTGTATAGGTATTATCCGAGTACTTTCCTAATTTTCTCTTTACACCTACCTCACCTTGCCTGACTGTTGCACATGATGTAAATAATAAGGCTGTCATCATTACTATCGCAATATTTAATAATTTGTTCATAATTTAAAGTTTTAAAAGTGTTAGGTAAATAGCTCAACTCTTTTGTTTGTTTCTTACATAAATATAACTCCAAAACACTTAAATAGTTATTAATGAATAAATATTTATTCATTAATATTATTTATGTATATTATTTATGTATATTATAAGTAAAAGAGTTCAATAAACCATATATCAAACTTTAAGAAAGGATCTTACACTTGAGTAAGTAATTGCATTTCTATTGCCGCATCATAATAGTCATGATATAATATATCTAGCAAAGCACAACAGAACTATAGATTTCTTTACGCTAGGCAATGTTCATGAGTTGAGCTCTAAACAAAAAAGAGGTTAGCTTATAAAAGCTAACCTCTTCAAACCAAAATGAAAAATCTCTAATTTTACTCACACATAAACAAATATAAAGCTGCATGCTCTATATGTCCTTCATCTATACTATGAGCTATATCGCTACAACCTCTAAGTTCATTACCTCCCATAAGATGAGAAAGACCTCTGTAGAATAGAACATCAGCGTCCTCGGAATTTAAAGATAAATATGTGTCAAAATCTTTTGCTGCCTTTAAGTACTCTCCGTAAATAAAATACAAGCCTCCCCTAACATAATAATGCTCACTCTCTTCTGGATACTCTTTTATCAATTCGTTAATTTCTAATAACGCCATAGTATACTCTCCTGCAGCCTTGAGCATAACACTATAATTCAGTTTCGCTTCTGGATATCCTTCCGTAGAATACATTGCATTCTGATAATAAATTTTAGCACCTTCCTTATCCCCTTTCAATTCTAGTAATTTAGCCTTGCTAAACTTGATCTTAGCTATATCTGCTCTCTGGTTGAGAGCACTTTCAAAATCGTCATTAGCCGCCTCTAGATTGCCGAGTAACTTATTAGCAACTGCTCTGTTATGATAAGCAATAGTAAACTCAGGGTCTTGTTCTATTGCCTTATCAAACATATCTATCGCTTTTTCTAATTCACCAAACTCGATATAAATTACACCTCTGAGATCTAAGTATAATGCATTTCCTCTATACTCTTCAGGGATGTTATTTAAACTTTTCTCCGCATCATTAAACTGTCCAAATGAAATATCATACAATGCATCTTCTAATAGATAGTTGACCTCAGCTGGATTATCTTGATCATCAAATAAACTAACATATTCGTCCTCTAAAAGATACGATTTCCTAAATCCATTTTTATTTTCGGTATCATTACCTGTTTGATATTCATAATTTCTGTTTACAAAAAAATTATGTCTATCTCTTTGCCCCGCATGCAGATGACTATATGGATTTATGGCTAGTGCCATTCTACGATCAGCTTCAGCTTCTCTCGTCATATTCATTGCAGAATATAATTCAGACCTTAACAAGAGAGATCTTGAGTCTGATGGATTTTGCTCTATTCTTTTTGTGTAGAAAGCTACACCTTGCTCATGCACAGACCCTCTATTACTTGCATCTAAGAAAAGTATTCCAGGTCTTACTCCTTGAGCAAAGACTACATTTGTCAGTAGTACAATGAAAATCACCATTAGATTTCTCATAACTTATATTTAAGAGTTTAAAAAAAAATAATTATAGAAATATACATCAATATTTCTTACATATAAACAGAAAAAGCTCCGTTATAATCATCCATCATATCTGCAGCTCTCCATCTGATGCAATATCCTACTCATAACTACAATTTTTAATTAGTATTATTATACTTCTTAACTTTTGTTCATAGCTTCTACACTATATTAACAATAAAATACTTAAATGTTTTTTTATGCATACATATATATGTATTAATATAATTAATGCATATCATTAGTTATCACTTAAGATAACAAAGAGATTAGAGATAAAGTGCCATTAGCACTTAAGAAAAAAACATTAGGCAAGACAACTTAGATTATTATAATTATAAACCAGCATAATATCGTGATGTACAATTATCTCATTTTATAAATCCAAATTGTATAAGATTATTTCTTTAAGCGATCTTTCGCATCCTATTTTTCAGCACATGACGTTCTAGTAAAGCTGATTCGAATTGCCGAATATCATGCTTACCATCTACCTTGCCCTTGATATGAGCTATGCATTCTCTAAATGTTCCGAAATAGTTTTGCTCAGATACTAGATCAGGAATTAGCTCTATATTGACTAGCATTGATTTGACATATTCATCAGCATCACAAATATAGACTTGTATACCTCTATCATGCCAGTCTTGTATAACTGTTTCTAAAGTAACCAGACCACTCTGATCTAAGAATGGTACATTGTTCATCCTTATAATTATAATCATCATATCATCTATTGCACTGCAAAGCGCTCTATACTGATTAGCAAACCCAAAGAATAGAGGACCATCTAAGTTCTGTACATAAATAGACTTTGCTAGATCTTCGGGGATCTCTTTTCTTTCCACCATACCTTCTAACAGTGACTCTTTATGAGATTTCTTCATCCCTTTAACCACCTGCCCAATAAATAATACTGAGGCTAAGACAAAGCCAGCAGCTACCGCATTTAAAAGATTATCAAAAATTGTAAAAAAGAGAACAATCAGCCATACAAGAGCATCCTGCTTAGGCACTTGCAAAAGCATCTTAATACCCTTATAATCTATAATACTTATACCTATAAATATCAATATACCAGCGAGAACCGACATAGGAATCATAGCTACATAATCAGATACACTGACTACAATAATTAACAAAAATATACCCTTCATAAAACCAGAAAACTTAGTTAGACCCCCAGCTTTTATATTGGAAACCGTTCCCATTGTCGCACCTGCTCCAGGAATACCTCCAAACAAGCCTACTAAAATATTTCCAAGTCCCTGACCTATTATAGTTCTTCTGCTATCGTGTTTAGTTTTAGTAAGATTATCCGCAACTACGGAGGTAAGCAATGAATCTATTACACCTAAGCCCCCTAATAGCAAAGCTGGTTTAACTATAGCTTTTAAATCCAACCAATGTAGACTAAATAATTCTGTAAGATGAAGCTTAGGAAGACGCTGAGGTATAGTACCTATTACTGGCACATCCAGGCGGAAAATTACAGATAGAAAAGTAGAAACAACTAAAGCAACTAATATGGAGGGCAGCTTAGTGGTAATCTTAGGTAGTAGGAAAATTATTGCCAAGGTGAGCAAGCCTAATCCTAAGGAATATGAATTGACATTAGAAATCGGATCATGTAATTGAGATATAATATTGATAAATCCCTTAGGAGAAACATGCCCTAGCAAAGGAAACAATTGCATAGAAATAATAATGATACCTATCCCCGCCATAAAGCTAGATACTACAGGATAAGGCATAAATTTTACATATTTCCCAAAATCTAATAAACCAAAAATCAACTCAAAAACTCCTGCTAACACGAAGGTCGCAAGTATCAACGGTAAAGCAGTGCTCAATTCCCCTGTTGCTGTTACACCTAGAGTTACTACCGTAGCTGCAACTATTGTCATAGGTCCAGTAGGATCAGAAATAAGGGTCTTAGTACCACCTACTACTGATGCAACTAAGGCTAAGATTATCGCAGTATAAATACCCGCTTGCGCACCTAAACCTGACTGCACACCAAATGCCAAGGCCATAGGCAAACCGATAATTGCAGCAATTAGACCGCCAGAAATATCATTTTTTAGCGTTGACTTATGGAGTATTGAATTAAAATTCATCCTTATATTTTATTAAATAACAGTCAAAGAAATGGCCTAACAATTACTGCCAGGCCATTATGATTAAAAAATCTGACGTTTAGACTTTTTGACCATTCATAGTTAAGACTAACATTCATTTACTACTTACACATCCAATTACAATGAACATAATAATTGAATGATTATATCTTGATTAGACGATTTCGATATTGATCATCGCATTAACTTTCATATTCCTTCCTTCGCTTCTCACATCTCTTATAATTTGCTCTAACTCCGCCTTTTGTCTTATAAGCTCCTCTAACCTTCCATGGTCATACGTACATGGCTCGCTATGATTACCCTCATTGATACTTAAGATTTTCAGCTTGTGAAAGTTGATTTTCTTAGAGAACATATCCAATAATATATCTGCAGCTTCAGAAGGAGTAAATACACCATCTACAAGTTTTACATGATTAATTGCTGCTTGAGGCTGGACGATTGCGTTATTCATTTTTGTTAATTTTAATTTTGTGAATTTGTTTTTAATTTTTTTTACTGTTTAAGTTCTAAAGGTCTCTTCCGAGATACCAATAAAAGACAAAGAATAATACCTACTATACTTATCTCCCATAGAAACAATCCTCCTATAGACCATGAAGCTACTAGGCTCATAGCATAGACAAGAACAAACAAGGCTAATTTTAAATGGTCTCTATTTAGTACGTTTGAGACTTCCGTGTTGAAAAATATTTTTGCTATTGCTTTCATAATTATTTGATTCGTTAGTACAAAGATGTGCTAAATTTTAATAAATTTATATTTATACTTTATATAATATACATAAACTATTACTTATGAACTATACTTTACACCAACTAGAGATTTATAAGAAAGTTGCTGAATTACAGAGTGTTACAAAAGCATCAGAAGAGTTATATTTAACACAACCTGCTATCTCTATTCAGTTAAAAAAACTTCAAGAACAATTTCCTCATCCTCTCTTTGAGGTAATAGGAAGACAGTTATATATTACCGATTTTGGGAAAGAAGTCGCTTTATCAGTAGACAGAATATTAGAAGAGGTAGAGTCTCTTAATACAAAGACTCTAACGTTTAGTGGTGAACTAGCTGGCACGCTAAAGATAGCACTAGTATCTACCGCAAAATATGTGATGCCGTTCTTTCTTAAAAAGTTTATAGAAGTTCATCAAGGTGTAAAACTAAGTATGGACGTTACTAACAAGGCTACTGTTATACAGAGTCTTGAAAAAAACCTAGTAGACTTTGCCCTCGTATCAGTTATACCAGAGAACCTAAACATCAATAGTATACAACTCATGCAAAATAAACTGTTCTTAATAGGCGGAAAAAAATATAACCTAACAAAAAATAAGATTACAAAAAAGCAAATTTCTAATCTCCCAATGCTATATAGGGAATATGGATCTGCGACTAGGCAGGCTATGGAATCCTATATTTCTAGCCTTGGGATTCCTAATGTCAAAAGATTAGAACTAACGAGCAACGAAGCACTGAAACAAGCTATTATCGCAGGGCTAGGCTACTCAGTAATGCCACTTATTGGTATTAAGAATGAATTAGAAACTGGAGACATCCAGATCATACCAGCTAAGGGTCTTCCCATCATCACTCACTGGAATATGATCTGGTTAAAGTCCAAAAAATTATCGCCTACTGCTTTGGCTTATACTGAATATCTAAAAAAATATAAAGAAGATGTTATCAAATCTTCCTTTGATTGGTTTGAACAATACTAGGACATACTATTGAAATTAACTCAATACACGTATACCTATAATTTTTTTTTCTACTGGTTTTCATAGAAGTTCACCTCGGGAATTATATAGACCTTTAAGTATTATTAACAACATAAGCCCTAACCCTATGGAAAACTTAAGTACAACTCTAAAAAGTATCCCCGAAAGCAAAGGTTCAGAATTACATATCCTGGCAGGAATAAAGAAAAATCGTTTCATTATTCTGACTTTAAGCCTAAGTGTAATTTTATTTATTATCAGTAAATCCTATATAACTTTAGCACTTATCCCTACTGCCTATGCAGTTCGGTTTACTTATAAGTTATTTAAAGAAAAGATAAATCCTGAATATGAAATCACTATGGAGGAAATAATAGCAGATCTAGAAAATGGGTTTAGATAAGTTTCTATTCCCTGATTTCTTTAAGTTCAAATCTAAACGGAAAATCTTGTTCTTCTCCTAGTACCGTAATCACTAGTCTGGCTTCTCGTAATTCAGTTCTTCTAGGAAATAAGATATCTACGCTAAGTTTATCATCTGGCCCAACCATTTCTGCGTCAATTACCCAGTCATATATATAGTCAATCTCATCTTCTACAGAACCTGACATAAAATCAAATTCTCTTCTTGATTCTAATATATATAACGAAGTCTCAGCTCCATATGAGATCCCATTCAAAGTATTGAACAGCCCACCTCCTCCAGCAAATGATAACAAGTTAAGTCCGCCCAAAACCATATTGCCGATCGTCTCGCGTTTCTTTTGTTTATTTATTTCATCCTTAGTCGATTCTAGATAAGCTATCTCTTCATACTTATCTAAAGGATATATTTTCTGTGCAGTACTATAGTCTACTAGGTATATCTCCTCAGAAGAAATCAAAATGCTATCCTGAGATAAATTTTCGAAATCCAACTGAAAAATAGTATAGCTTATCGCATCTCCTGCAAAGGCAGTCTTTATAGTATACAACTCATGATCTTGTTCTGAGACCATCATATTATCTTCATCCGCATAAGAAATGTCTACTGGTGCACCATCTATCACATAGAAAGAACTCCTAGAACAACTAAGGATGCTCATGACAATACAAAAGAATAAAAATCTAGACTTATAACTTTGCATAGAAAAAAATCTAGATACAAATTAGCACAGAAATTTATATTTTTCACGGGTTTAACACAACTTTAAAAATGCGGCCTGAGCTAATCGCCTATAATTCTTTAGTTTTACAACTAGATGGAAAAAGAAAAAAACAGCTGTATTATTGTAGAAGGAGGAGGCTTCAAGACTGGATTCACATCAGGCATACTTGATGGGCTTATTATGAGCAAACACGATCCATTTACACATTATATAGGCATATCTGGAGGCGCAGTTGCCTTGTCCTATTTCCTCAGTAAGCAATACAGATATTGTATATCTGCCATGAAAATCTTATCAAAAGATCAGGCCTTTATGAACTATAGAAGAACTTTTGGAAAACAGGGTTACATGGATATAGATTTTCTATCTAAGGTGGCAATGGAAAAAGTACCTTTCGATATTAAGAAAGCCATAGCAGAAAATGAAAATTGCAAAGTACATTTTGTAGCTACCAATAGACTGACTGGAGAACCTGCTTACCTTTGTCCGACGGAAGAAAATTGGCTAGATATCGTTATCGCTTCCTGCACACTCCCTTTTGTAACTAAAGGCAAGCACTTAATAAATGATAATGAATATTTTGATGGAGGCTGGAGTGATCCACTACCTGTAAAGTGGGCCTACGAACAAGGCAATAAAAATATCTTAGTTGTCAGAACTTGGCCTAAAGACCAAAGATCCTCTCAAAGTTGGTCGGATTATTTCGGATCTATATATTTCAATTCCACACCTCAGCTAAGCAATGCATTTGCAAACTGTTACAAAAGATACAATGAAGGCTTAGACTTTATCAAAAACCCTCCTTCAGATCTTACCATCAAAGAGATAAATCCTCATAAACTTCTCAAAAGCGGAACTTACAGTTATTCTAACAAGACTATTATGAGCGACTACCGGTATGGCTTAGACAAGGCCCTTATGTATGTGAATGAATTAGGGAATTCATGAAAAAATATCTTTACTTTGCTTTTATCTAATGAAAAATCTAAACAGGAAAGAATCAATTCTAGCAACGGCGGCTAAATTATTTAGTGAAAAAGGATTTACCGCAGTGTCCATGAGAGATCTTGCAGAAGAACTCGGCATCAAAGCGGCAAGTCTCTATAACCATATCAGTTCTAAACAAGAAATTTTATCTCTTAATATCATATATCTTGCCGAGCAGTTTACATCTGGCATGAATACCATAGCCTCTTCTAAGATTAACTCTATAGAAAAACTGAACAAGCTGATAGAGTTACATGTCGATATAACGCTTAAGAATATACATCTTTTATCTTCTATGAATAATGATTGGATGCACTTAGAAGAACCTGAACTTTCTTACTTTCTAGATATGAGAAATGGATACGAAAACAACTTTAGAAAAATCATAAAAAAAGGTATCAGGAATAAAGAACTCGTATCCCTTAATCCAGAAGTGATTCTCTTTTCCATACTTTCTACCCTGAGAAATCTCTATGCGTGGAACTCAGAAAAACATATTGATGATAGCGAAAAGCTAGCAGAAGAGATGAAAAATATCTTATTGAACGGAATTACTAAATAGTTTTATAATGAGGGTGTGTCCTTCGTTCTGCTGCACCCTATATGCTCATCACCTCAGGCCGCAGTCTTACAAGCGCGCTGTTCGCTTGGTCCCCTCCATACCCACTATTCCTAGTCACGGACTGCTCACTATATAATCGTAGAACTTATTCGATAAGATAGGAGAACGTTCGCTCTTTCCAGGTTGCTCACACAATATTTACAACTATGATAATTAGATATATAACACAAGAGGAGAGGATTAATATTTACATAAACTAACAAATGTTAGTTTAGATTTGCTTTAACAGTAATTGTTCGCTATTTTTATCAGATTCCTTTTGACATTTGCGACGTTACCTGTATTTTTTTTGGCATAAGGAAGATGTACTTTAATCGATAATTTAAATACTAAATCCAACGAATGGATGCATATATAATAGACGGCATAAGAACACCTATCGGTAAATTTACCGGCACCCTCTCTTCTATAAGAACAGATGACTTAGGTGCAATCGTAATCCGAGAAGTTACTAATAGAAATACTACTATTCCCCTTGAAGCCTATGACGATGTAATCATGGGTTGCGCTAACCAAGCAGGAGAAGATAACAGGAATGTTGCAAGAATGAGCTTGTTGCTTGCTGGACTTCCTTATTCCGTTCCAGGCGAAACGGTCAATAGGTTATGCTCGTCAGGATTATCATCTATTATACATGCTAATAGAGCAATCAAAGCTGGTGACGGCGATCTATTTATTGCTGGAGGTATAGAACATATGACAAGAGGCCCTTGGGTTATATCTAAAGTTTCTAAAGCATACGGAAGAGACGCTAAGATGCATGATAGCAGTTTCGGATGGAGGTTTGTAAATCCGAAAATGCATGAAGCTTATGGAACAGATGGCATGGGAGTTACGGCGGAAAATCTATTTGACAAATACCAGATCTCTAGAACCGATCAAGATCAGTTTGCAGCATGGTCGCAACAGAAAGCTGCCAAGGCACAATCATCAGGAAGACTGGCCAAGGAAATTGTTTCTGTAGAAATACCTCAGCGAAAAAAAGACCCTATTATATTTTCGGAAGATGAATTTATAAGAGGAGGAACTACTGCGGAGATTCTAGCTAAACTTAGACCAGCCTTTAGAAAAGAAGGTGGAACAGTAACGGCAGGAAATGCATCTGGCCTTAACGACGGAGCAGCTGCAACTATCATAGCTTCTGATGCTGCTGTAAAAAAATATAATCTCAAACCTATGGCTAAGATTCTCAGTTCAGCAGTAGTAGGAGTAGAGCCTAGGATTATGGGTATAGGTCCTGTCACGGCATCTAATAAGGCATTAGAAAAAGCTGGCCTAACGATGGATCAGATAGATGTCATAGAGCTTAATGAAGCCTTTGCGGTACAAGCACTTGCCTGTATAAGAGCATGGGGACTAGAAGATAATGATCCTAGAATAAATCCCAATGGTGGAGCCATAGCTATAGGTCATCCACTAGGCGCCACAGGTGCTAGGATGGCGCTATCGGCAGCTTTAGAATTAAATCTACAAAATAAAAAATATGCACTTATAACTATGTGTGTAGGTGTCGGGCAAGGATATGCCGCTATAATAGAACGTGTATAAATTCATAGCTACAAAATCTTGAAAATGAAATTAGGAAATTATGTAATGGGTAACTGGGTAGAAGGAGATGGAGATGGCGCTCAGTTATACAATGCCGTAACCGGGGATGTTGTTGCAACTGCTACAGCTAAGGGGTTAGATCTACCTAAAGTATTGAAATACGGACGTGACAAAGGAAGCCGTGCGCTAAGAAAAATGACTTTCCAAGAAAGAGGTAATATGCTTAAAAAGCTGGCCCTCTACTTAACCAAAAGGAAAGAACAATTTTATGATGTGAGTTATCGAACGGGGGCAACTAGAGCAGATAGCTGGGTAGATATAGAAGGTGGTTTTGGTAATCTTTTTGCCAATGCGTCCCTCAGAAAAAACTTCGCTAACCAGACCTACCATGTTGATGGCGATGCAATAGATCTTTCTAGAGGTGGAGATTTTATGGGACATCATATTATGGTACCTAAGAGAGGTGTTGCTATACATATCAACGCCTATAATTTTCCAGTCTGGGGCATGTTCGAAAAATGTGCTGTCAACTGGATGGCTGGTGTTGCTGCAGTTGTAAAACCTGCAACTGCTACTTCTTTTCTCACAGAAGCAGTAGTAAGAGAGGTCATCACTTCCGGCATATTACCAGAGGGAGCCTTACAATTATTATGTGGTTCGGCGCGTACCATACTAGATGGTGTCGACTCACAAGATGTGGTTACCTTTACGGGCTCAGCAACTACAGGAAGAATGCTGAAGGCACATTCTAGAATTATAGAAGAAGCTGTACCCTTCAACATGGAGGCAGATTCTCTTAATGCATCAGTGCTTGCACCTGATGCGGTACCTGGATCGCCGGAGTTCGATCTGTTTATCAAGGAGGTAAGAAAAGAAATGACAACTAAGTGTGGTCAGAAATGTACTGCTATACGTAGGATCATTGTTCCAGAAAAACTAGTAGAAGATGTTCAAATATACTTAGGCAAAGCATTAGCAAAAGTTGCTATCGGAAACCCTACATCTAAGGGTGTAAGGATGGGTGCACTAGCAAGTAAAGATCAGGTAGAAGAAGTGACAGCTCAGGTAAAAAAACTGACAGAGACCGCGGAAATGGTATATGGAAGTATGGACAAAATAGATCTTATAGATGCAGATTTTGACAAAGGTGCTTTCCTTAGTCCGATGGTTCTTTTAGAAAAAGATCCTTTTAAAAATACTGCTGTCCATGAGCTAGAAGCCTTCGGACCAGTAAGTACTATTATGCCCTATGATACTATAGAAGATGCTGTTGCATTGACACATCTTGGCAAGGGTTCTCTAGTATGTAGTATTGCAACCTTCGATGATGATACAGCGAGAGATTTTACTTTAGAAGCAGCTACTCACCACGGCAGAATATTAGTTATTAACAGAGAGATGGCAAAATATAGTACAGGACATGGATCGCCTCTACCCTACCTTGTCCACGGTGGACCGGGCAGAGCTGGTGGTGGAGAAGAAATGGGCGGCATGAGAGGTATAAAACATTATATGCAACGATGCGCTATCCAAGGTACACCTACTACTTTATCCAAAATAACTGGAATCTATCAGCCCGGAGGGAAAGTTGTCGAAGCAGAAAAACATCCATTCAAATATCATTTTGAAGATATACAACCTGGCATGTCATTGCTTACACATAAAAGAACAATTACAGATTCTGATATCCAAAATTTCGCTAATCTGAGTTGGGATGTATTTTATGCTCATACGGATATCACTTCCCTAGAAGGAACCATATTCGAAAAGCGTGCAGCCCATGGCTACTTTTTATTATCTGCCGCAGCAGGATTATTTGTCAACCCAGCAAAAGGACCAGTAGGAGCAAATTATGGTTTAGATACTTGCAGATTTATACGACCTATCTATCATAATGACACCATACAAGTAAGACTTACATGTAAGGAAAAAGTAGAAAGAGACAGCAGAGGGAAGGAACATCCATGTGGTGTTGTAAAGTGGTATGAAGAGATTTTTGATCAAGACAATGAGTTAGTGGCGACAGCTGTTATCCTTACCTTGGTAAGCAAGAAGAGTCCATTTATGGAAGCTACTAGAGAAAATATACATGAAAAAGTAGAAGCCCTTACCGCAGATACAAAAGCGCAATGGGGTCATATGACAGCACAACATTTGCTAGAGCACTTTGAGTATTTTTTTAAATTAGGGCTAGGTGAAATAAAAACTGAAATCCTAACACCAGAAGATCGCTTAGAGAAATTTCAGGATAGTTTATGGAACTACAAAGCTATGCCTAAAAACTTCGAACATCCCTTGCTCAAAAAAGGAGAAGTGGAAGACCTTGTTCATAGCAGTTTTGAAGATGCAAAAAAAGCATTCTGGGAAGCTTATGATAAAGCAGAAAATTTTTACAAAGAAAATCCAGAAGGAAAATTACTTAACCCTATGTTCGGGATGTTAGATAAGTACGAATGGAAACTAATGAACAACAAACATTTTACACACCACTTCCAGCAATTCGGATTAATGTGATATTATGACTCAGGTGAAAAAGAAAATGAAGAAAAAAACTATAAAAAAAGGGAAGGCTCCTGCAGGTAAGAAAAAAACTTACAAAGGAAAACTAGATCCTGAAACCCTAAAGAAAGCATTCTCTATGTTCAGTCAAGCTAAGGCGATGACAGAACTATATGAAAAAAAATTCAAGCAAGTTTCTAAGTATGTCCATGCTACATCTAGAGGACACGAAGCCGTACAAATTGCCCTGGGCATGCAATTACTTCCTCAGGATTATGCATTTCCCTATTATAGAGATGATGCTATGCTCTTATCGATGAATCTAAGACCTTACGATCTTATGCTCCAACTGTTAGCAAAAAAAGAAGACCCTTTTTCAGGAGGTAGGTCATATTATTCTCATCCTAGTCTACGAGATGATGATAAACCTAAGATTCCACACCAGTCATCAGCAACAGGCATGCAAGCTATACCTGCAACAGGAGCTGCAATGGGAATGCTATACAAAGAACAACTAGGATTGGATGATGGAGATTTTCCTATTACCATTTGCTCATTAGGTGACGCATCTGTTACAGAAGGTGAGATATCAGAAGCCTTCCAGATGGCTGCACTTAAGCAATTACCCATCCTATATCTAGTTCAAGATAATGGCTGGGATATTTCTGCTAATGCAGAAGAAACTAGATCACAGAATGCTAGAGAATATGCTGAAGGATTTATAGGATTAGAAGCCATCACTATCGATGGGGCGAACTTTGTAGAGAGCTATACTGCGATACAGCGTGTAATAAAAATTATGAGAAAAGAAAGAAGACCTTTTCTCATTCACGCAGTTGTTCCCTTACTGAACCACCACACATCAGGAGTGCGGATGGAATGGTATAGAGATGACTTAGAAGAAGCAAGAAAACAAGATCCTTATCCTGTTATAAAAAAGCAATTATCTGAAGCAGGTATTTCTGATAGGTCTATCAAATACATCGAAAGCAAAGCGATCAAGATGGTGGCTTCAGATTTTAAGTTAGCACTGAAAGCTAAGGATCCTAAACCTGAAGATTTATTTACACATGATTTTGCCCCTACTTCTATAACGGAAGAAGTAGGAACTGCTCTTCCAGAAAAAGCTGAGAAAGTAGTAATGGTTGATTGTGCTCTACATGCAGTAGAAGAGTTGATGAAAGAACACAAGACTTGTCTATTATATGGTCAAGATGTAGGAGCCAGACTAGGAGGTGTTTTCAGGGAAGCGGCGACACTTGCACAGAAATTTGGCGACGACAGAGTTTTTAATACAGCTATACAAGAGGCCTTTATAGTAGGATCTACCGTAGGTATGTCTGCGGTCGGCCTTAAGCCTATAGTAGAAGTGCAGTTTGCAGATTATATATGGCCAGGACTTAATCAGTTATTTACTGAAGTAAGTAGATCTTGCTATCTGAGTAATGGGAAATGGCCTGTAAGTATGATTTTAAGAGTACCTATAGGTGCTTACGGAAGTGGTGGACCTTATCATTCTTCTAGTGTAGAATCTGTACTGACTAATATACGCGGGATTAAAATCGTATACCCTAGCAATGGAGCAGATCTCAAAGGTATGATGAAAGCAGCCTTCCATGATCCTAATCCTGTAGTTATTTTAGAACACAAAGGATTATATTGGTCTAAGGTAAAAGGGACAGATATGGCTATGTCCATAGAACCAGCTGAAGATTATATACTACCTTTCGGCAAAGCAAAAATTGTACAAGAGATTACCGCAAAAGAAGATACAACCCAGCTCTCTATTATTTCTTATGGCATGGGCGTTCATTGGGCACTTAATGCTACTAAGGATTTACAAGAAAATGTAGAAATTATAGATTTAAGAACTTTGTATCCACTAGATGAAGAAGCGATATTTACTTCTGTCAAAAAAACAAATCGATGTATTGTTCTCACTGAAGAACCTGTAAATAATTCTTTTGCTAGAAGCCTATCGGGCTTGATCCAAGAAAAATGTTTCGAAGCACTAGATGCACCCGTTTTTACAGTAGGCTCAGAAAACATGCCGGCGATCCCTCTAAATTCTGTTCTCGAAGAAACCATGATTCCTTCTGCGGAAAAACTACGGGTAAAGATCGATGAGTTGATGGCTTATTAGGAAAGTTTAGAAATAGTGAATATGATTTCAATGCAAACTTACAGTGCAGAAATTCAGCCATGATTATAATAACATGTCAGCCCTTCAGGCTGTATAGCTTGTCATTAATTTTATCCCAATGTTCGACATTG
>CAYYWZ010000060.1:0-24377 GCA_964475415.1 uncultured Saprospiraceae bacterium
GAAGGTTTACCACTAGATGTTACTGAAATTATAACCCCACCCGACTGTGCAGATATGGGAGGTAGTATAGTCGTGAACGCCACTGGCGGAATAGGACTCAAGACTTACCTATGGAATGATATGTCTACGGGGAATACCCTATTAGATATAAGTTCTGGCATGTATTCTGTAACCGTATCGGATGCGCTGATGTGTGATACTGTTCTCTTTTTTGACATACAAAGCCCAGGAAATCTATCTGTGGTAGCCAGCTCTAGTTCAGCGTCCTGTGGTGATAATGCTGATGGCGTTCTAGATGTAGTGGTCACTCCTCCAAGTGCTAATCAGAGTTTTGAGTGGTTAGATGCGTCAGGAACAGTAGTAGGAAATACACAACAAGTAAGCGGTATAGGCCCTGGGACATATACGGTAAACGTTACGGATAATGTAAATGGATGTACGGCAAGTGATGCTACCACAATTTCATCTGGAAGTCAGCTCAGTGTAATTATAAACCTCGAAATGGCTGACTGTCCTGGTGACTTAAACGGAAGTATCGGAGCTAGTGTTTCAGGAGGTGTAATGCCATATAGTTTTAACTGGAATCATCCTAATGGAAACCCAAACAATGCTACCCTAGCAGGTATAGGAGCAGGAAATTACAATCTTGTTATTACTGATGCAGAAGGATGTACAGAAGATACTATGTTAGTATTAATGGATCCGCCTGCGATAGACGTCATTGTTCAGGGCATGATAGATGTAACTTGTTTCGAAGGTGCGGATGGAGTAGCTGGAGCTACCGCAGTCGGTGGCACAGCCATGAGTGGTAATTATAATTTCACTTGGTCTTCTAGCCCCTTAGATGGAGGATTTGCTCCTGGAGCGAGCCTAGCATCAAATCTAGAATCTGGAACACAATGGCTGCTTGTAGATGATGGTATATGTAGTACAGATACTATCTTCTTCGAAATTGGAAGCCCAGAAAAAATAATGCTAGACCCTACCCTCAGTCTTCTTACAGAACCTACTTGTTTTGGATTAGAGGACGGTACCGCAAGCCTTCAGGCTACGGGTGGAACGGTCAGTAGCTCTACCTACATGTATGAGTGGCTAGCAGATGGGTCTAATACAGACACACAAACAAACTTAGCTGCTGGTTGGCACTTTGTATTAATAACAGATGACGAAGGTTGTGAACAGATAGATTCCATTTTCTTAGACGAACCTGACTCATTAGTTGTTGAGATTAATTCTTTTACAACACAAGAGATAAACTGTAACTCGGATAATAATGGCGTCATAGGATTAAGTGTTACAGGTGGTAATGGCGGAGAAATTTTCGAATGGACTGACAATGTAAGTGATGGACTAATTGCAGATAATCTTAGTCCAGGTAGTTATGGCGTTACCGTAACAGATATCAATGGATGTATGGACGTAGCTTCTTATGATCTATTAGCTCCAGAACCTATTATTGCAACCATTAATCAGCCCGAAGAACCCAACTGTTTTGGGGGAAGGACTTGTATAACTGTAGAATCCGTAACGGGTGGTGTAGGAGATAATTATAGATTCGGTATCAACTTTGGTAACCCTGTACCTATAGATTCTTGTATAGAAGTTCCTGCTGGTATGTATAACGTTATGGTTTTTGATGAGACAGGTTGTTCCGTAGAAGAGCAAATCATAGTAACGCAACCTGATCAGATTATTGTTGATCTAGGAGAAAATATAACTGTTCCTTTAGGAGACACTTCTACTCTCTTACAACTGAATGTAACGAGTACCCTGCCAATCCTTGCAATAGACTGGGATCCTATAGAACAGGTTTCTTGCAGAGATGATATGTGTAGCATAGTGGGTATTTCCCCTATCGTTTCTACCTTATATAGCGTATCAGTTCTTGACGAAAATGGATGTGTAGGTTTTGACGAGATTCTAGTAACTGTAGAAGCTCAAAGAAATATTTTTATTGCCAATATTTTTTCTCCTAATGGAGATGGCAGTAATGATGATTTCCGCATCTATAATGGACCGGGAGTTCAAGAGATAAATTACTTTAGAATTTTTGACAGATGGGGTAATCAGATGTTTTCAGTAGAAGATCAGTTACCTAGTCTAGATGGAACAGAAGCTTGGGATGGTACATTTAAAGGTACCCAAGTAATGCCTGGTGTATATGTCTATCAAGCCTTAGTTACCTTTATAGATGGCAGAGAGATAGAGTATAAAGGTAGTGTAACCGTAATTCGCTAGAAAAGTATTTTAAGTTTTTTTCCTATGTCAAATTTAAATAGTGCGACTTTTCTTATAGATCTACGTCTAAGAATAAATACGCTATTATGAAATATAAATTTATAATCTTTATTTGTGCTCTGACTTTTCCATTTATGGGAAATGCTCAACTTTCCTCAGGAGAAAATAGAACCTTAGATTCTTACTATTTTCTTGCTGGAGAAAAGCAGGTAAATTTTGATGTGGGTTTAATCAATGCACAAAATTTTGCTTTTAGTTTATTTGGTAGCTCCGGAGGCGGAGACCCATCCCCTTCTTTTAACCTTTCTTTTGATTATGCGCTAACAAATAATATAGCTCTAGGAGCCTACACTAGTTATTATAGAGTAGATGCTAGTTCTTCTATACCCTTAGATAATTTAGATATTGACAATTTAGATATTAATGATCTATTAACTGGAATCGGTTGTCTGTTAGGTGGAGATTGTAACACTGAAATCCAAGAAAGAATAAGCGTATATACCATGGGTGGTAAACTTATGTTACATCAGCCAGTATTAGAGAAAATTTCCACCTATGCTTCTACTTATCTAGGATATAGTTTCAACAAAAGGAAGACCATAACGGAAGAAGGTTTAGATGCAGTTTCTAATGAATTAGGTCTGGATACAGAGGTACCTTCTTTAGTATATTATGCAAGTGCAGGAGCTAGATTGTATGTAACAAATAAATTAGGTATCTATGGTGAATACGGTTACGGAAATGTACACTTACTTAAGATCGGACTTTCTTATAAATTATAAATAAAAAAGGGCTCCTTACATATACGTAAGCGAGCCCTTAATATTTTCTATTTAGCGATTCTAGTGTTGAACAATAAATCTGTTCGTCTTCCCCTCACCGTTCTTTCCCTTGAAGTTTGCTATATAAATTCCTTCAGTATATTCAGTAACATTTAGCTTATAGTTATCCACTACATTAAAGGATGCCACAAGACTTCCGTTGATATCAAAAACTGTAACTAGACCTTCTATTCCAGAATTGAAATTAATCAAATCACTAGATACTGTAGGTCGTAGATCAAAGGTTAAGCTCTCCCCTAATTTTACAGAAACTACTTTACTGTAAGAATACCTACCATCTATATCTACCTGCTTTATTCTATAATAGTTGACACCCTGAGTAGCATTTTTGTCAAGAGTATTATACTCTGATACTCTATTTATAGTTCCTCTGCCATTTACAATTTCTATTACATCATAGTTTGTTCCATCATTACTTCTTTCTACTTCGAAAAAACTATTGTTTTCCTCATTTGATGTTGCCCAAACAACATTAACCATTTTATGCTCTACCATTGCTCTAAGATCTGAGAAGGTAACGGGTACAATTGTATTCGCTACAAAAGATATTCCACCTTCTGCTCCACCACATGATGTACTACCATCTTCTATATCCATGGTACCAGCTCCAGAAGAAGCACCCCATGCACAAAGTTGAAAAGTTACCATTGCTGGACTTGTTATAGCTGGTAGATTACTTAATGAGACACATCCAGTAGAAGCGCTTATTGTCCCAGTGCTTAGACTTGTAACAACTCCATCTATATCTATCTCTAGACAATAATTAGGTGGGCCAGTATTACTTCTGTCCAGCTGGAATTCTAAACTAGATCCAGCTGCTATATCACAACCAGCAGCTAATGCAAACCCAAAAGTAAGACATTCGTCATCTGCTTGAGCATCAGCACAACTGGCATTAGATGTATCGAAAGCATTATTATTAAAATCACCACCGCTTCCCTGGTTAAGCCCTGATCCTCTGCAAAGATCTACAATAGTGTAACATGCTGGATCCATTGTGGAGTTAGCTGTTCCATTACCCATATCAGCGCATGGGTCTCCATTCCCCGTAGCCCAATTAATGGTCTGAGCGTCTATACCATGGAGAAAAATAAAAAAGGAAAAAATAAAAGTTGTAATTAGGTGTTTCATCAGATAAGTATTAAGTTATTAAACATTTAGCCTGATTTGAAATGACTTGCATTAACAATTTCAAATCATGGACCAATATATAGATATAAATATATATATACCTACCCAGTAATGTTAATTTTCTTTTAAGCTATCAGGCACACTGATAATTTTGATCAATTTCTCTTTTTCTTGATCGGGCTTTGCCTTAGATTTTGGTTTGATATAACCTTCTAAAAACAGGGTAAAAGGAGCTTCTCTAACATTGGTTTTTATACTTATCGTAGCTTTTTCATTACCTTCTTTTCCCACACTATTATACTTGACACCTATCTTAGATTTTTCGCCTGGGGGGATTTCTATAAAAGGAAAACTAGGTTGTGTACAGCCACAAGTTGCACTAGCACTGTAGATTTCTAGGTTAGTTTTTCCTGTATTTGTAAATATAAAATCAAAGTCAAACTTATCCCCTTCCGTAATGGTATCCCAGTCGTAAATCTGTTTGTCAAATTTTATATCAGGCTTAAGCAAAGCAGTTTTGGGCGGAGCTGGTTTCGTTTTTTTAGTCGCAGGTTTCTTTTTAGCCGCTTGTGTTTCTTTTACAACCTTTTTCTGAGGTTCTGCAATTATTTTAGAAGCTTCTGTATTACTTGGATTGGTTTCTACAGTTTTCTGAGGTACTTCTATAATCTCTTTTTCAAAACCCTCTGAGTTATCTTTTTCTTTATTTTCTTTAAGCTGCTTTACTGGAGCATCCGCCTTGTTATTATAGGCATTTTGAGATGACTTAGCATCTGAATTACACTGCATACAAGTTATACTTAGAACAAGTAAAACTGAAAATAGATAACTAGGTTTAGATAATATATTCATAAGGATGTAGCAAAATAGATATTTATCTTATAATACTGAAATTTCCTACAGCAAGTCTTTCTTCATTGTTACAAGTATATTTCACTTTGTATACAAATGTAGCAGGATTCATAACAGTAGACTTATATGTACCATTCCATTTAGTGTCTATATCCACAGTTTCGAAAACCTTGGCTCCCCACCTATCGTAAATCTCAAAATATATAAGTTCATCTATCAGGAAGCCATTACTGATACCATAACTGTCGTTTAACCCATCTCCGTTAGGTGTAAATGCCTTAGGAAGTAATAATTCATCACAGTTAAGATCTTCCTCCGTTACGACATTAATCGTAACACTATCTCTTGTGATACAGGTCCCATGATCAAAGGTCAATATATAAGTTTCCGTTTGCTGAGGAGTAATGAGTGGCTCTAGTGCATTCTCATCATCAAAATCCTCCGTGTTATTCCAGAAGAAATTCGACGCGCAAGTACCACCTGTAGTTATTTGTACACTTTCACCTAGAAAAACAGTAATATCTTGATTTATAATTTCATCAGGATTCAGATCTAGTGCTTGTACCTCTGTAATATTAAAGGCACGATCATAGAATTGCAATTCATCTATACGTCCATCAAACAAATTATCACTAAAGCCCACGCAAGGAGAGGTCCCCAAATAAACGATAGAAGTATCTGCCATCTCATAAGAAGTTCCTAGATCTGTACTTGCTACAAATTCTTCATCTACATAAGCCGAGTATCTCGTATCTTCTTTTATAAGTACAATATGATGCCAGCAGATATCTGGGTTTAAGTCCCCTATAAACCTCAAATTATCTCCAAGATTCTTCACAAGATCTATTTCTATAGTATTAGAAAGAGGAAAAAACTGAATTCTCATGGTACTATCTCTAGTCTGACAATCATCTTCTCTTTTTACTGAAAAAATATTGGTCGGTCTATCAGTACCTTCAACCCAGAAGTAAAAACTCAAAGTAAAATCTTCAATAAATAAATCTTTAAGATCTGGGTCTAGCTCAGCAAATTGATCGACTCCATTCAGTTGTATAGCATTAGAAGAAGGCCCGCACACGCATTCTGGACTTCCAGAAACTATATTGTCTATATAAATACCATTCTCATCAGTTATCATACAATTGTCAAATGAAAAATTTGCCTCTGGAACTGGTAATTGTCCATAGATCTGAAAAGACCACAATAGGCTAAAAATCAGCAATATAGTATTGAAACAAAATTTAATAAAACCTCTCATTTTCAGATATTTATAAAGATATCAAGTTTTCAGATTGTAAAGATATTGAGAATACGACTAAAAAAAGTCTCATTAGAAGAAAAGATAATAAAGAAATAAAACTAGACCGGATAGATAAAGCTTCATTACACCAGTAATACTAAATAACTGCCAATATAAAACGACCTTTAGTTTAATTACATTGCTTCCTAAATACTCTTTTACGTCAATCCTTGCTTCACCAAATAATAGATAAAGAAAATATACAGGACTACAAGCATCATACCTTCCCACTTACTGATCTTCTTGGACAAACAGATTACAGCGAAGATAAATGTAACCGCAACCATAAACGGAAGACTAAAATCAAGAATAGAAGCTGGTATGGTCAAATCACCTATTAACCTAGGAATGGACATAACTGCATAAGTATTAAATAAATTAGAACCAAGTACGTTACCCACTGCAATAGCATGTTTTCCTTTTCTTGCAGCAGCAATACTTACGATAACTTCTGGCAAAGAGGTTCCTAAGGCTATGCCCGTAAGCGCAATTAGCTCAGGCGAAATACCAGCGATTTCTGAAATAACCTCTAAGGCAACGATAGTATACTTAGCTCCTAAGAATATAAATATTCCTCCTAATAATAGAATTAAATACTCTACAGGTTTGACAAAGGGCCTATCCGCTTTGTCTACCTTATCACCTTTAAATGAGTTTAGCAGAAAGATGGGAATACAGGCAAGAAATAATAGAGCCTCAAAAATGGTAAAATCTCCATCACTTAATGCAAAAAACATAAATATTGCCGAGCAGATTAGTAAGGGCATATCAATATCCATGACATCAAAATCCAACTTTATCTGCTTGCCTACTATAGCTGTAAGTCCTAGCACTAATAATATGTTTGTAATATTAGATCCTATGACATTTCCAACAACAATTTCTGAAGATCCTGAAAATACAGCTGCTATAGAGGTAGCCAATTCAGGTAAAGATGTACCAAAAGCAACAATTGTAACCCCTATAATAAAAGGTGAAATACCAAAGGAAAGACCAATCTTTTCGGCTGCTTCTATAAACTTGTCAGAGGCATATAATAGCACAGATAAACTGACTGCGAAAAGACCTATATATGCAAGTAATCCCAATACTTTTTAGTTTTATAATTATTCTTGCGCAAATATATTTTATTTATTCCTTTTATACCCTTATTTCCTCAATATATAGACGTATCGGAATTACTTTTAGAAAAAGACAATGGGAATAAAAAATTATTAGATTAGATTTGTAGTATTAAACTCTAATATCTCTAATTGGCTGAAAAAGTACAAAAAGAAATGTCCTTCTTGGACCATCTGGAAGAGCTCCGATGGCACATAATTAGGTCTATAGCAGCTATTTTCATTATCGGAATTGGTATTTTCTTGATGAAAACCTTTGTTTTCGAACATATTATTTTTGCTCCTAAGAAAGCTAGTTTTGCTACCTATCAGTTTTTCTGCAGTATTTCTGAAGTCACCTGCTTTAAACCTCCAGAGTTTGATCTTATCGTTCGTCAACTAGGAGAACAGTTTTTTGTACATATAAAGGTTTCATTATGGCTGGGTCTTATCATAGCCTTCCCTTATGTTTTCTGGGAAATATGGAGATTTATAAAACCTGGCTTATATGATAAAGAGCAGAAAGCAGCTAAAGGAATTGTATTTTACTGCTCTTTGTTATTCATTCTAGGCGTACTTTTTGGATATTATGTAATAGCTCCATTTGCCATAACTTTCCTTGCTGGCTATCAGGTAGGAGAAACTGCAATTAATAGTCCTACACTTTCTTCCTATGTCAATTATTTGACCATGTTTACTGTACCTACGGGATTGATTTTTGAGCTACCGATTGTTGTCTATTTTTTAGCTCGTGTTGGCTTGATTTCTCCAGAGTTTATGAAGCAATATAGGAAGCATGCTATCATCATAATCTTGATCCTTGCAGCGGTCATAACACCACCTGATGTACTCACTCAATTTCTGATCGGGATTCCTCTTTTCATACTATACGAAATCAGTATAATAATATGTAGAAGGGTCGTAAAAAAATACCATAGTGATGATTAGAATCTCTTCTAACATAACTTTGTTTTTAAAGATATTTATCCCTACTTTTTGGATAGTATTTTTTTCTCTATTCTGCATAGCAATTTTACTAGATGATGACATGATGTTCTTCCCATCTAATCCACTTATCTTTAAGGGAATTGTGCTAGGTTTTTTCTTGTTTTTTCTTTTCCTACTTAAGTTTACTTTAATGAAACTTAAGCGAGTAGAAATAGATAATACTTACCTGTATGTTTCTAATTATTTCAAGACATACCGATTCTTACTCAAAGATGTTTCCAAGGTCAAAACAAGAGATTGGCTAATCTTTAAAACAATGCATTTTCACTTCCAGGAAAAGACATCTTTTGGAAAAAAAATACATTTTATTCTAAAAGAGTCTCACCTCAAAACTTTCCTTGATAACAACGAAAATTCTATCCAGTTACCTACTGGATAATTCTATATAAGGACAGATCATTTCTTCTAGAGAAATACCTCCATGTTGGAAGGTATCAGAATACATATTATTGAAATGATTATAATTATTAGGATATAAAAAGAACTTGTCTTCTTTGGCAAAAATAAAACGACTACTCATATTAGGACTAGGGAGTCCAACCTGCTTAGGATCTTTTATTTCAAGGACATCTGAGTTGACATAGTTTAGATTTTTCCCCATCTTATACCTTAGATTAGTTGTTGTATTTCTATCTGCTAGCACCTTAGAAGGATTCTTTACCCTTATGGTTCCATGATCAGTTGCTATGACTAGTTTAATATCCTTTTCAGATAGCTTTTGCAGTGTTGTCCATAGTGGCGAATTAGCGAACCATGAACGTGTAAGCGACCTATATGCTTTCTCGTCACTTGCTAGTTCTTTGAGCACTTCCATCTCCGTCCTGGCGTGAGATAACATATCTATAAAATTATAAACGACTACGGTTAGATCGTTGTTCATAAAATTAAGTGCATTCTCTGCCAATACTTTTGCTGCACTATTCTTTGTAATCTTATGATATTCCATTTTTACATCTCTCCTAAGTATCCTATCGAGCTGCATTTGCATAAAGGCTTCTTCATGATTGTTCTTACCTCCTTGCTCAAAATCATGCAACCATTTATCCGGATATTTTTTCTGAATATCATAGGGTTTCAATCCTGCAAAAATGGCATTCCTGCTATACTGTGTAGAAGTAGGTAAAATTGACATAAAATATTCCTCGCTATCCACCTTAAATAATTCTAATATTTTAGGTTCTAGAATTTTCCATTGATCGAATCTCAGGTTATCAAGAAGAAGGAAAACAACAGGCTTTTCCCCTGTTACATGTTTAAGCAATTTATGCTTCAGTAAGTTGTGGGACATGGTCACAGAATCATCATTCACCCAGTCTTCATAATTCTTCAAAACATACTTAGAAAATTCCTTGTTTGCTTCGTTTTTTTGCATGGAGAGAATATCATTCATTTCGTCAGATTCGGACTCATCCAATTTTAGCTCCCAGCTTATAATTTTTTTATAAATATCTACCCAGCTCTCTATATCTGAAGTTTCATTTATCTCTAGTAATATTTTCCTGAATTCTTGTTGGTAATCAGAAGAAGTCTTCTCAGAAACTAGCCGCTTATTGTCGGTAATTTTTTTTAGAGAAAGTAATATCTGATTAGGGTTAACAGGTTTGATAAGATAATCGTCTATCCGGGAACCTATAGCCTGTTCCATAATATCCTCTGCTTCGTTCTTAGTAATCATGACTACAGGGATATTAGCGTTTATCTCCTTAATTCTTTCTAGCGTTTCTAGGCCAGTAATCCCTGGCATAGACTCATCTAGGAATATAACATCTATATCAGAACTTTCTTTTACCCTTTCTATAGCATCGTGCCCATTGGTCACGGTCTCTACATCATACCCTTTCTTTTCTAGAAAAAACAACTGTGGCTTTAGTATATCGATCTCATCGTCAGCCCATAAAATTCTGATTTTGCTCATATTCTGTATTTTCGCGTTTATATTTGAAAAAATCTTGAAAGAAAAGTAAAAGTATGTTTTATATGGATAGGTTTGGTGTAGAAACGAGAAGGCTTAAAAATTTATTACCAATAGTATGAATAAAAGAAAAATATTCAACGATCCAGTTTATGGATTTCTTTACTTCCCTTTTGACATATTGTATGACCTTATAGACCACCCGTATTTCCAAAGACTCAAAAGAATATCTCAGCTGGGCCTATCACATTATGTATATCCAGGAGCTCATCATACCAGATTCCACCATGCCCTAGGCGCTGTAGCCCTTATGACAAAGGCAGTAGAGACCTTACGTATAAAGGGTATATCTATAACTGATGAAGAAGCTGAAGCTGTGTCTATAGCTATATTATTACATGACATCGGTCATGGGCCCTATTCTCATGCGCTAGAAAATAAAATTGTAAAAACACATCACGAGCGTATTTCATTACTATTTATGGAGGAGCTGAATTCGATTTTCGATAATAAACTAAGTCTGGCTATAGAAATCTTCAAAAATAATTATTCGAAGAAATTTTTACATCAGTTAGTATCTAGTCAATTAGATATGGATAGGATGGACTACCTGACCCGAGATAGCTTCTATACAGGAGTTGCGGAAGGCGTTATCGGGTATGATAGGATCATCAAAATGCTCCATGTAGTAGACGGTCAGCTGGTTGTAGAAGAAAAAGGTATCTATTCTATAGAGAAATTTATTGTAAGTAGAAGAATCATGTATTGGCAGGTATATCTGCATAAAACAGTGATTGCAGCAGAGCAAATGTTGATCTTATATATAAAAGAACTTAGAAAAGTGGTACAATCAGGTCAATTAGATCAACATATACCCGATAGGTTGCTTAAATTCTTAGAAAAAGAAAAAACGCTGGAAAACAGTCAAGATTTGGCACAATTCGCTCTTTTAGATGATACGGATATCCTTCAGAGCATAAAAAACATGAAAAATTCTTCTCATTTTACATTAAAATATATATCTTTTTGCTTGTTAGACAGGAAGTTATTCCATATTCACATGGATGATGCACCTATAAATTGTGACTTAGAGTCCAATTTCCGTCAAAATGTCGTTAGATTGCTAAATGTAGACAATTCTATTGCAGACAAACTTATTATAGTGAACCAAGAGTCAAATCAAGCTTATGTCCCTGATATTGATGAGATTAAAATCCTCAAAAAAGATGGAAGCGTGACCCCTTATTCCGCATATACAGATAACCTACCAAATACTAAACTTAATGTTAAGTACTTTTTATGTTATCCCAAATATAAATATTAAATTTGCCGTGCTATTTAACCAATTTCATTAATAAATAATTTATAATATCAACTATGAGAAAACTGAATACAATTTTCACTTCTCTTTTAGTCTTGGTTTCATTTGTAGCTTATGCTCAGCCTGAGGCAGGAATGCCATCAGAACCTGGAAAGTGTTATGCTAAATGTTTAATACAAGATCAATATGAAACAGTAACAGAGCAAGTACTCGTAAAAGAGGCTTCAACGCGAGTTGAGGTTGTACCTGCCCAATACGAAACAGTTACTGAACAAGTTTTAGCCTCTGATGGTGGTTCTTCTGTAAGGGTAAGTCCTGCACAGTTCGAAACAGCGACAGAGCAAGTCATTACAAATGATGGTTCATCATCTGTAAGAATTAATCCTGCACAGTTCGAAACTGTTACGGAGCAAGTACTAGCTTCTGATGGTGGATCTTCTGTAAGAGTTATACCAGCAAGATTTGAAACTGCTTCTGAGCAAGTGATTACTTTTGATTCAGGATGTACTGGAGGAGCTTCACCAAGCACTTCTGCTGTTCTGGACAACGTAAACTTTGAGTCAGGTTCTGCAACACTTACTGCTGCATCTATTGCAGGAATGAGTGATGTCTGTGCAAAAATTTCTGGTTCTGGTAGAACAGTAATTGTTGGACACACTGACAATCAAGGGTCTGAAG
The DNA here is from genome assembly GCA_964475415.1 of uncultured Saprospiraceae bacterium. GTDB lineage: Bacteria > Bacteroidota > Bacteroidia > Chitinophagales > Saprospiraceae > CALCMJ01. Next base: position 12,383 of record CAYYWZ010000060.1, read on the forward strand.
CTTCTAATCTTGATTTATCAAGAAGAAGAGCTAAAGCTGTTTATGATGCATTAGTTGCATCAGGATGTAATGCTTCTAACTTAAGTTATGATGGTAGAGGAGAAGCATCTCCTATAGCTGATAACGGAACTGCCGCTGGAAGAGCGCAGAATAGAAGAACAGAACTAGTTAGTTACACTGCAGGTTCATCTGCTGGTGCTGTAACTGGTGGAGATTGTGTGACTGATTACAGAATTATTCCTGCTAGATTCGAAACTGTAACAGAGCAAGTATTAGCTTCTGACGGAGGTTCTTCTGTAAGAATCACTCCTGCTAGATTCGAAAATGCTACTGAGCAAGTATTCGCTGGTGATCCTGATTCTGATGTAAGAATCACACCTGCAAGATTCGAAACGATGACTGAGCAAGTATTAGCTTCTGATGGAGGTTCTTCTGTAAGAATCACTCCTGCACAATTCGAACAAGCAAGCGAGCAAGTACTTTCTAAAGAAGGTTCTACTGTATTAAGAGCAGTTCCTGCAACTTTTGAAACTGTAAGTGAGCAAATTCTTGTAAAAGATGCTCATACAACATTAAGAGTTGTTCCTGCAAGATTCGAAACGATGACTGAGCAAGTTCTTGTTCAAGAAGCTTACGATAGAGTTGTAACAGTTCCTGCTCAATACGAGACAATGACTGAGCAAGTACTTAAGAAAGATGCTTACACAACATTAAGAGCAGTTCCTGCTACTTATGAAACTGTAACGGAGCAAGTACTTACTAAAGATGCTTACACAACATTAAGAAAAGTACCTGCAGTATACGAAACAGTAACGGAGCAAGTACTTTCTAAAGAAGGATACACTACATTAAGAGCAGTACCTGCAACTTACGAGACAGTAACTGAGCAAGTACTATCTAAAGAAGCATACACTACATTAAGAACTGTACCTGCAACTTACGAAACAGTAACGGAGCAAGTATTAGTAAAAGATGCTTATACTACATTAAGAGCTGTACCTGCAACTTACGAAACAGTAACGGAGCAAGTATTATCTAAAGAAGCATATACTACACTTAAGGCTGTACCTGCTCAATATGAGACGGTAACAGAGCAAGTACTAGTAAAAGATGCTTATACAACACTTAGAGCAGTACCTGCACAGTACGAAACTGTAACAGAGCAAGTACTACAAAAAGAAGCTTCTTCTAGAATAGAAAGAGTTCCTGCTAAGTATGAAACAGTAACTGAACAAATAGAAACTGCACCTGCTGCTACTAAGTGGGTAAAGAAAAAAGCTGATAGAAACTGTCTTTCTGCTAACCCAGATGATTGTCTAGTATGGTGTCTTGTTGAGACTCCTGCTCAGTACAGAACAGTAACAAAGAAAGTAAGAGTAGGATGTGCTGACGGTTATACTGACAGTGGAGACGATTGTGTTAAAACAATAGAAATTCCTGCTGGATATACAACTAGATCTTATAGAAAAATGGTTTCTCCTGCAACTTCTGAAGCTGTAGAAGTTCCTGCTCAATATGAGACAAGATCTTACAGAAAATTAGTTTCTCCTGCAACTACTGCTGGTGAAGAAGTTCCTGCTGTATATACTACTAGATCTTATAGAAAGATGGTAACACCTGCAACTACTGAAGCTGTAGAAGTTCCTGCTCAATACGAGACTAGATCTTACAGAAAGCTAGCTACTCCTGCAACTACTGAAGCAACAGAAGTTCCTGCTGTATATACTACTAGAACATACAGAAAAATGGTAACACCTGCGACTTCGGAAGCAACAGAAGTACCTGCAGTATATACTACTAGATCTTACAGAAAGCTTGTAACGCCTGCAACTACTGAAGCTGTAGAGGTTCCTGCTCAATACACAAATAGAACATATAGAAAAATGGTAACGCCTGCAACTACTGAAGCTGTAGAGGTTCCTGCTGTATATGAAACTAGATCTTACCAGAAGTTAGTTGCTGATGCTACAACTAAGGTAGAGACAGTTCCTGCTAAATATGAAAACAGAACTTATTCTAAGCTTGTATCTCCTGCAACTACTGAAGTTGTAGAAGTTCCTGCTCAGTATAGCACTAGATCATATAAGAAAGTTGCTACTAACGCAACAACTGAAGCTACTGAGATTCCTGTAGCATACACAACTAGAACTTTCCAGAAACTTGCTAATGATGCAACTTCTGAAACTGTAGAAGAAGAAGCTAGATATGAGAGTAGATCTTACCAGAAGTTAGCTTCTGATGCTACTTCTGAAATGATCACTGGATCAGGTGGAGGAACAAGAATGGTATTAGATAATATCACTTTTGAGTCAGGTTCAGCTGTATTAACAGGAAATTCTAACTCAGAGATAGCAAGAATCAAAGGAATGCTTGATGCTGATCCAAGTCTTACAGTTAAGATAGTAGGTCACACAGATTCTCAAGGTGGAGAAGCTGCAAACAGAACACTTTCTTCTAACAGAGCAAGAGCAGTTTATAACGCCCTTGTAAACATGGGTATATCTGCAAGCAGAATGAGCTCAGAAGGTATGGGAGAATCTTCTCCTATAGCTGATAACTCTACTGCGGCGGGAAGAGCTCAGAACAGAAGAACAGAATTAGTTTCTTACGGAGCTTCTTCTGGAGGTGGAGATGGAAAATCTTATACTACTCACAGATACCAAAGATTAGCTCAAGATGCTACAGCTGAAACTGTAGAAGAAGAAGCTAGATACGAGAACAGATCTTACCAGAAGTTATCTTCAGGTGCGACAACTGAGCCAGTAATGACTCCTTCTACTTACGGAACGAGAACTTACCAAAGATTAGTTAACGATGCTACTTCAGAATCAATAGAGGAAGAAGCTAGATATGAAAATAGATCTTACCAGAAAGTTGCTAACGATGCTTCTTCTGAAAGCGTAGAAACTGAAGCTCAGTACACTACTAGATCTTATCAGAAATTAGCTAACGATGCAACTACTAACTCAGTAGATGAGGAGGCTAGATATGAAAACAGATCTTACCAGAAGCTTGCTTCTGCTGCAACAACAAGAACTATAGATGTTCCTGCTGAGTACAAGACTGTATCTAGAAGAGAGCTTGTTAAGCCAGGTGGATTTACAGAGTGGAAAGAAGTTGTTTGTGAGTCAGATATTACCTCTGATCTTGTAAGAAGAGTACAAAATGCTCTTATCTCAAGAGGATATGACATAGGATCTTCTGGAGCTGATAACAGATTAGGTGCTTCATCTAAAGCTGCATTAGTTAAATTCCAGAAAGATAATGGTCTTCCAATTGGATCACTAGATTTCGAAACTTTAAGAGCGCTAGGTATCAAGTAAGATATTTAAAGCAATCATAAATAAAAAAACCTTGTTCTATTTAGAGCAAGGTTTTTTTTATTATATACTTTAGTGTAAATAAATAACAGCAAATACTATGGCAGATATAGTAAATCAACTCATAAACAAAGAACTACATAGGCAGAGAGAAGGGATAGAACTTATCGCTTCAGAAAATTTTACCTCCATGCCTGTTATGCAGGCAATGGGATCTTGTCTTACTAATAAATATGCGGAAGGTTATCCAGGAAAAAGATATTACGGAGGTTGTGAGGTTGTAGACGAGATAGAAACCTTAGCTATAGACAGGCTTAAAGAGCTTTTTGGTGCGGAATATGCCAATGTACAGCCGCACAGCGGCGCACAGGCAAATGCAGCTGTATTCTTATCCGTTCTAAAGCCAGGAGATCGCGTACTAGGCTTCGATTTATCACATGGTGGACACCTTTCTCATGGATCACCGGTCAATTTTTCTGGCCTAGTCTACGAACCCTATTTCTACGGTGTTGAAAAAGAGACAGGCACAATAGATATGGATAAGGTGGAAGCTATAGCACTAGAGAAAAAGCCTAAACTAATTATTTGTGGTGCCTCGGCCTACTCTAGAGATTGGGACTATGTACGATTCAGAAATATAGCAGATCAGATAGGCGCTTTACTTCTAGCAGACATTGCACACCCAGCTGGAATGATCGCAACTAAATTGCTTAACGATCCTCTACCCCACTGTCATATCGTAACTTCTACAACACACAAAACCTTAAGAGGTCCTAGAGGTGGTATTATCATGATGGGTAAAAATTTTGAAAACCCATTCGGCAAAAAAACTAAAAAAGGTAATACGATAATGATGTCTTCTATACTAAACAGTGGTGTATTCCCTGGAATGCAAGGAGGTCCATTAGAGCACGTAATTGCTGCTAAGGCAATAGCATTCGGTGAAGCCTTAGATCCTGCATTCAGAATTTATCAGGAACAAGTAGGCGCTAATGCTCAGGTAATGGCCAATGCTTTTGTAGAGCGTGGTTATAAGATAATCTCTGGAGGTACAGATAATCATCTTATGCTTATAGATCTAAGAACTAAGAACATCACAGGAAAGATAGCCGAGAACACCTTGATAAAATCTGATATTACCATCAACAAAAATATGGTACCCTTCGATGATAAGAGCCCTTTCGTTACCTCAGGAATGAGGATAGGAACAGCGGCTATAACATCTAGAGGTTTCGGTGCTGAAGATTGTCTGAAAACTGTAGACTGGATCGACAAGATACTTTCCGATCATGAAAATGAAAATCTACAGAAAGAAGTCAAGAAAGAGATCAATAAATATATGGAAGGTTTTCCTTTATATACATAATAGATGGCTACATGCTACTAATAAATCATCCTAGAATTCTGGATAGGTGATTTGAGACAAAAACAAACCTTGGGCTGGTGAAGTATAATCTTTGACCAGCCTTTTTTGTTCCTCCATAGCTGTACGCACATCTTCTAGATCTATCTTACCCTCAGAGACCATAATACACATTCCTACAACAAGTCTTACCATGCCTCTAAGAAATCTATTGGACTGAATTTCGAAAATAAACTGGTTGCCTTCTTGTCTCCATGCTGCCTTAGTAAGATTGCATCTATAGTGATCTACTTCGGATCCAGTTTTACAAAAAGGGAAAAAGGAATTATAGGCTAACAACAAACTAGCAGCCTGATTAAGCTTTTCAAGTTTCAATGGAGTAGCTGCGTAATACTGATAAGTGTAAGCTTGGTTAAACGGGTTGTGTCCCTTTTCTATATAATAAGTATACCGCCTTGTGAGTGCTGAGTACCTAGAATGCAGTGTATCAGAAACAAGGAATAACCTTTTAATGGAAAGGTCTTTTGGTTGAATCTTTATGATACTCCTTTGTTCTTTTTCCGATAGCTCAGTATCTATATCAAAATGGAAATAATACTGACTGGCATGAACTCCCGTATCTGTTCTCCCACAGCCTGTAATGAGTATCTTCTCCCTTAGTATAGTAGAAATATTATTTTCTATAGTCTGCTGTATACTTACAGAATGGTTTTGCCTTTGCCACCCGCAATAATTAGTTCCATCGTAAGCTAGCTCAGCAAAATAGCGTGGCATAAATCTGAAGTAGTTTATGCTGCTTTAAGAAAATTGAACTTGGAGTTTTTTATTTGTTCTTGTATATATGCCCCATCTATAATAAGCTCAGAAACATCTGGTTGAGAAGGCATGTCATACATAGCTTCCGTAAGGATCGCCTCACAAATAGATCTGAGACCTCTAGCTCCTAACTTAAACTCTAGAGCCTTATCTGCAATCATATGTATAGCTTCTTCTGTAAACTTAAGCTCTTTATGCTCTAAAGCAAACAGCTTCTGATATTGTTTTACTAATGCGTTTTTAGGCTCAGTAAGGATACGCACCATTGTACTATGATCTAATGGCTCTAGGTAGGTAAGTACAGGTACTCTTCCAATAAGCTCAGGAATAAGACCGAAGGACTTGAGATCCTGTTGAGTTATATACTGCAATAAGTTATCTTTCTCTATTCTCTCTTTATCATCGGAATTAAATCCTATTACCTGAGTATTCATTCTTTTAGCAATAGCCTTTTCTATACCGTCAAATGCACCTCCACATATAAATAGTATATCAGAAGTATCTACAGAAATCATTTTTTGTTCTGGGTGCTTTCTTCCTCCTTGAGGTGGCACATTCACAACTGTTCCCTCTAACATCTTAAGCATCGCTTGTTGCACACCCTCTCCCGAAACATCACGTGTGATAGAAGGGTTATCAGATTTCCTAGCAATCTTATCTATCTCATCTATATATACAATACCTTTTTCTGCTGATTTGACATTATAGTCACTTGCTTGTAATAGCCTACTCAGCATACTCTCTACATCTTCTCCTACATATCCTGCCTCTGTAAACACTGTAGCGTCGACTATGGTAAAAGGAACCTCCAGAAATCTAGCAATAGTCTTAGCCAATAAAGTTTTTCCCGTTCCTGTCTGTCCTACAAAAAGAATATTAGATTTCGCTATCTCTACTTCATCATGTACAGAACTATTTTGGTTAAGCCTCTTGTAATGATTATACACAGCTACGGACAAATACTTTTTAGCAGTATTCTGCCCTATAACGTATGTATCTAGAAAGTTTTTGATATCTACAGGTGTAAGATTTTGCGGAAGGCTGAATTCTTCATTTTCCGCTTTCCCTTTTGCAGATACTTCTTCGTTTATAATATCATGAGCCTGATCTACACAGATTTCGCATATATGTCCATCTATACCAGCTATTAGAATCATCACATCAGATTTTTCTCTACCGCAGAAAGAACATTTTTGACTAGGTTTCTTAGTACTCATGTTTGCAGAATATTTTGTTATTAAGCTTTATTAGGTTTTCTTAGAAGCACCTCATCTACAAGACCATATTCCTTAGCCGTCTTAGCAGACATCCAGTTATCTCTATCACTATCTTTCTCTATAGTCTTAGCCGTCTGTCCAGTATTCTTCGCTAGTATATCGTACAACTCTTCTTTTAGTTCTTTGATAAGGTTATAGCTTATTTCCATATCAGAAAACTGTCCTTGCATACCACCAGACGGTTGGTGAATCATCACTCTACTATGTTTTAGACATGAACGCTTTCCCTTAGTACCTGAGCTTAGCAATACTGCTCCCATAGAAGCTGCAAGACCAGTACAAATAGTACTTACATCAGGAGATACATATTGCATAGTATCATACATTCCTAATCCTGCTATGACAGAACCTCCAGGACTGTTGATAAACATCTGTATGTCTCTCTTAGGGTCTGTAGATTCTAAGAATAATAACTGAGCTTGTATAACATTAGCTACATAGTCATTGATAGGAACACCTAGGAAGATAATTCTATCCATCATAAGTCTGGAAAATACATCCATACCTACAACGTTCATCTGCCTTTCTTCTATAACTTGCGGAGTAAACCCATCGATTCTAGGAATCGTGTTACTCATATATTTTTCTAAATGCATAGCACTCATTCCTAAGTGCTTTGTTGCATATTTTTTAAATTCATCTTTTGGAAACATAATCTTTTTTATTTACTATCATATAAATGTGAAAAAGCTCAATTAGTTCATTTGTTGGTACTTCTCATTTGCAGATTTTACCAATTCAGAGAAATCTTCTGAAGATATAGCTTTTTCTTCAATCTTTATTTTGGTTCCTATAGCTTCGAATAATTTGTTGGCTTCTATCTCATTATAAGCACTTTGTACCTGCTGCTTATCTTGGCTAAGATTTGTAACCATCTGCTGAATCATAGAGTCATCAGCATTTCCATATCCGTAATTTCCGAAATAACCTCTTACTTTTTCTGTCAAAAAGCTTTGTAGTTCCTCAGGTTCTACACTTACATCCAATCTTTTAGCCAATTTAGACTTTATAAGTGTCCATTTTAAGTTATCCAGAAAACCACTGAATTCTTGCTCTATCTTCTCTTCTTCTGTGCCCTCATTAGTTATTTTGAGCCATCTTTTAAGAAAAGGCTGAGGAAGATCAAAGCTATTTTTCTCTACTAAGGCGTCCATTATCTCTCTATACATAAGACTAGTAGACTGCTTGTCAAAATATCCTTGAAGATTTTCTTTTATTTTCTCTTTTAACTCAACTTCAGAATTGATCTTACCTTCTCCGAATAATTTATCAAAAAATTCTTGATTAACTTCAGCTAATTCTAATCTTTTTACCTCTACAATCTTTCCCTTGAACATATTTCCTATCTCCTTCTCCGTGTCCTCCTCGCCTACTTGCAGGAAATATTTTTTTACATACTCTTCGTCTCTATTCTTTTCTAGTTTATTTATGTCAAAGGTAAGCTCATCCCCATTTTTAAGTTTCAGTAAGGAATCTTTTATCTCATCTTCCGCTAGATCTACAGAAATAACAAATTCAGAAGCCCATCCATCCTTCTTGGGACTATCGCCGTCTAATTCTTCCGCTTGAATTTTTACTAAATCATTTTCTTCTATCACTAGATCCGTAGGTTTCTGTTCTCCTGCTCTTTTTCTGTAAGATTCTATTTCGTCTTGGATCATCTTATCAGTAACAGTAACCTTCGTTTTCTCATAAGAAGCTTTTTCGTCTGCACCTACAACATCAAAATCAGGACTTAGTCCTAAGTCAAACTTAAAAGTATACGCTTTTAGATTTTTTTCATCAAATTCTATTTGTTCCTGTGTATCATTAGGTAATGGATCACCTAAGATTTCGATATTTTCTTCTTTGAGATAATCGTAAATAGATGTTTGTAGCTTGGTGTTAATTTTTTCTGCTAACACAGATTTGCCATACATCTTCTTTATGAATCCTAGAGGTGTTTTTCCTTTTCTGAATCCCTTCATCTGAGCTTTAGCTTTATATTTCTTTAGCTCATCTTCAAAATCTTTCTGGTAATCAGTAGGTTCTATTTCTAGCTCTAATAATGCAGTAAGCTCATCTGATTTGTCAAACTTTATTTTCATGTATTCGTTTTATAAGAAGGTATATTATTGCAACAGAAAGTGATATTTAAGAACCGAGTCCTTACGAAAAGACTGTAATAAGCCATATTTTCAAGAAAAAAAATGTGCGGGTGAAGGGAGTCGAACCCCCACGCCGTGAAGCACTAGATCCTAAATCTAGCATGTCTACCAATTCCATCACACCCGCATTTTTTGTTGAAAAGAAAAACGCTTCTGTTTTCTTTGAGTATCTTGAATCTTGCTATCTTAAATCAAATAATAAGCATTCAAAATTTCTAAATAGGACGCAAAGATAAATCTTTTTTAAAAATATGCTCTATCTAGAATATAATAAAACAATATTATCTTTAGTAAAGATTAAAAATAGACGTGTAAATGCCAAGTGTTCAAGCAATATCTCCTCAAGAAAAAATTGTAATCAAAGATGCATTCGAGGATTTGTATCAACTTATTCTACCAAAATGTACTGAAGATGATAAGGTTCATCTTAAAATTGCCTTTGATCTAGCTGAAAAAGCTCACGGTAATCAACGTAGAAAATCTGGTGAACCTTATATTTTACATCCTATAGAAGTAGCTAAAATATGTTTTGAAGAAATCGGTTTAGGCCCTACAGCAGTGATATCAGCTGTATTACATGATGTTGTAGAGGATACTAATGTAACAATAGAGGAAATTCTAGAGACTTTCGGTCCTAAAATATGCCGTATAGTAGATGGTCTTACAAAACTGGATGGTCTATATAACGTGGAAAGTCCTCAAGCGGAGAATTTCAAAAAAGTACTGAGTACGCTTGTAGAAGATGTTAGGGTCGTACTTATCAAAATGTCAGATAGATTGCATAATCTGAGAACTATAGGCATCATGCCTAGACATAAGCAACTTAAGATTGCTGCAGAAACAAGTTATATCTACATTCCTTTAGCTCACCGATTAGGACTATATGGAATCAAAACAGAGTTTCAAGACATATGTCTCAAGATAACCGAACCAGAAACATATGATGAAATACAGCAAAAACTTAGTGATACAGAACAGGATAGGCAGGAATACATTGACAAATTTATAAAACCCATAAAACCATTCTTAGATGATCTAGGTCCTTCTTACAGAGTACTTGCCCGATCTAAGGCTATATCTTCTATTCTTAATAAGATAAAAAAGAAGAAAGTCCCTTTTGAGGAGATATATGATCTGTTTGCTGTAAGGATCATTATCGACGCGCCTGTAGAAAAAGAAAAATCATTTTGTTGGCAGATATATTCTATCATTACGGATCACTTCAAACCCATACCTGAAAGACTGAAGGACTGGGTTACAACTCCTAAGGGAAATGGATACGAATCTCTGCATACCACCGTCATAGGTCCTGGAGGTAAGTATGTAGAAGTACAAGTACGCTCCGAGAGAATGGATGATATTGCTGAGAGAGGCTTTGCTGCCCACTGGAAATATAAGGGTATAAAGAACGAGCACAGTGTCTATGACAAATGGATCCAGGGTGTAAGAGACCTACTGGATACAAGCCACTCAGATGCTTTGGAATTTCTTAATGATTTCAAGACAAATCTTTTTAATGAAGAGATATACGTATTCACTCCTAACGGTGATATGAAAATATTACCAAAAGGTGCTACTGCGTTGGACTTCGCCTTTGACATACATACAGACATAGGTTACCGGGCCACCTCTCTTAAGGTTAATAATAAGCTTGTACCTATGGGCTATAAATTATCTAATGGCGACCAGATACATGTAACCACTAATAAGAATCAGAAACCAAAGGAAGACTGGCTTAAAATGGTTGTTACAGGAAAGGCAAGGTCTAAGATTCGTTCTTCTATGAAAGAAGAAAAAAGACAGCAAGGGCAGGTAGGTAAGGAAGCGCTGGAGCGTAAACTCAGAAATATGAAAGTAGATTTTGAGGATAATGTAGATACGATTGTCAAAGGATTAGGCTTTGTAAGCAGACCAGATTTGTACTTTGCGCTGGCAATGGATGAGATAAAGATGTCAGATCTTAAGAGGTTTGACAATACTCATGGTAAGCTAAGTATCAGAAAAGAACTTATTCCAGGGCATGTTGCACCTTCTGATAAAGAAGCGATAAAAACACCAAATAAGGTCACTGGGAAATCTAATATTCTTGTCAATGGAGAACCAGCTGATGCCTATAAATACGAACTAGCTAAGTGTTGTAAGCCTGTACAAGGAGATGATATATTTGCCTACCTTACAAGTACCGCGGGGATGAAGATTCACAGAGTCAATTGTAAAAATGCGACGCACCTTCTAGCCAATTTTGGATATAGAGTACTGAAAGCTGAGTGGAAAGGAAAGGCGGATAGAAACTTTATTGTAGATCTTCTGGTTACTGGAGTAGATTCGGGTCCAGGTGTTATTCAAGAATTGACAAATGAAATTTCTAATAAATTAGGGGTGAATATAAGATCGTTCAGTATAGAAGGAACAGAAGGATATTTCGAAGGGAAAATCAGTATTTTTGTATTGAACAAAGATCAATTGAATACGGTTGTGAAGGCTGTAGAAAAACTAAAAGGTATATCTACTGTTTCAAGAATAGAAAAATAATACATGCAGACATCAGAAAAGGTCACAGAAACAATAATAGAAGAAGTAAAAAAAATCTTCTCGAACTACTTAGAAAAAAATAATCTACGTAAGACACCTGAGCGTTTTGCCATACTAGAAGAAATATATAGAAGAAATGATCACTTTGATGCTGAAGCGCTATATATACATATGAAGACTCAAAACTATAGGGTATCTAGAGCTACAGTGTATAACACATTAGAAATATTAGTAATATGTGATTTAGTAACGAAGCATCAGTTTGGTAAGAATCTAACTCAATATGAAAAGTCATATGGATTCAAGCAACACGATCATCTATTATGTATAGATTGCGGGAAAGTATTAGAATTTTGTGATCCAAGGATCCAACAAATAAAGGATAAGATGGGAGAACTGCTGGGTTTCGAAGTAAAACACCACTCCCTAAATCTTTACGGGAAATGTCTAGAGAAGTGTGAGCATCATAACCCATCTCAAGCCAGTTTATAGTTAAAAATTCTACTATCACTATCACTTATCAATTATCAATTATCAATT
>CAYYWZ010000061.1:0-1154 GCA_964475415.1 uncultured Saprospiraceae bacterium
TCTATTACCTCTGTACAGGCGGTATATGTACCTGCGGATGATTTGACGGATCCAGCACCAGCGACAACATTTGCTCACTTGGATGCAACAACTGTACTAAGTAGAAAGTTAGCATCTCTAGGTATATATCCAGCGGTAGATCCATTGGATTCTACATCTAGAATATTAGAAAGATCTATCGTAGGAGATGAGCATTACGACTGTGCGCAGAACGTGATGATGATTCTTCAGCGTTATAAGGAGCTTCAGGATATTATTGCCATCTTAGGTATGGAAGAATTATCTGAGGAAGATAAGCAGGCAGTACACAGAGCTAGAAGAGTACAACGTTTCTTATCTCAGCCGTTCCACGTTGCGGAGCAGTTTACAGGTCTAGAAGGAGTATTAGTTCCTATAGAAGAAACGATCAGAGGATTTAACATGATTATGAACGGAGAAGTAGATGAGTATCCGGAAGCGGCATTTAACCTTGTAGGATCTATAGATGAAGCTATTGCAAAAGGAAAGAAATTATTAGCTGAAGCCAACGCTTAAACAATATGAATTTAGTAGTACTTACGCCAGAAAAAGAGATATATAACGGGACGATCAAGTCCGTAAAAGTTCCTGGTTCTAATGGGCAGTTTGAGATTCTAGCGGGTCACGCATCTATCGTTTCTTCACTCATGGGTGGAGAGGTAAGGATTATAGGTGAGTCGGGAGAAAAGCAGACCATGACGATAGAGAAGGGATTTGTAGAAGTGCTTAACAATGAAGTGGCGCTCCTCGTTACTGGTGTAGAGTAATATAAAATATATAACAATTCAATCTAGAAACCACTGTTGCAAGACGGTGGTTTTTTTATGTATTTCTTTTTTAATTATTCAATCAATTACCTAGACCAAGCACCATCTGTCCACTCGGTTTCACCTTAATTTTTTCACACGCTAAATTCAACACCGAAGGAAAAATATCTGTATAGACCTGGGTCATGAAGTAATACAACCTGCATATAGTGCTGGAGACGCAATTTTAAAATTGAAAAAATATAATCCGAATATAGTTTTATTAGATATTAATCTAGAGGATGAAGTTAATGGAATTGAGATTGCTGAATACATCAATGAGCATCATAAAATTCCTTTTATTTATTTAACTTCTTATTCAGATTCAGA
>CAYYWZ010000061.1:1254-7303 GCA_964475415.1 uncultured Saprospiraceae bacterium
CAGAAACGATAGATATATTTTTATAAGCTTGCAAAATTGTGTCCTCTTTTGCTCCGTTGGATGTAACAATAGAGTCTACATTACAACTTATATAATTATAGGAATTCTACATAATACAATAGACATAAAGGAATACTTAGGTCAAATCGATCAACAAAATTCTGAATATATATGACCATATCTCTCTCATTCCTTGTGAGAGAGTCTTATACCAAACAGCTATATGTATAGAACCCATCATTTGCCATTCATGAATTAGGATTACAAAGTCATACGGATAAGACAGATTAAGTAGCTAAGTTACAATAGCATCTAACTAAGTTTTCTTTGTTGGCTATTCAACTAACGAATCCTTTCTATCTCTCAACGAATTCTCTTTTTAATGATAAGCTCCTCATAACGCTCCTACCTTGCATATAAATCAAAATACTAATCATGTCAAACACGAATATCGATTCTGTTATCCAATCAGCAAAAAGTCAACGAAAGCTTTACTTCAAAATGAGCTTTATATTGTTGCTTATTTTATTGCTTCTTATTCCCAATGCTTTTATTTCCGACCTCATCCATGAGCGATCTTCTCTACTCTATCAGACACAGCAAGATATCGCCCGAACCTGGGGCAATAAACAAAAAATCTGTGGTCCGCTGTTGGCTATTCCTTATACCTCTTCTTATTTTGATAAAGATCAAAATAAATCTAGCATTTTTACACATACACTTTATGTAGCTCCAGAATCAGTAATCATAGACACAGATGTAACCACTGAAGAAAGAAAAAAAGGTATCTACAGCACGACACTATATACTGCTGATAATAATATAGAAGCAAAGTTTGTGATTCCAGAGAAAGAAGCTTTCGGTAAAAAAATGAATAGCATATCCTGGGAAGAGGCAAGTATAATAATACCCCTTACTCAGCCATCTAGTGTTATCTCTAAAGTGGACTTGATGTATGGGAGTGAGCCGTATAAAATGAGATCATACAACAGCTCTAATCTAGGTAATTCTTTACAAGCAATAATCGATATCAAAGATCAATCTACAATCGAAGTATCTGCTAATCTCAAACTAAGAGGCAGCCAGAGTCTAGAGTACATCGCTACAGGGGAAGACCATCAAACTAGTATGAATTGCGACTGGCCATCACCAGGATTTCAAGGTAGTATGTTACCCGTAACTCGAGAGATTTCTACTGATGGATTTACAGCTGCTTGGTCAGCAAATGAATATAGTAGACCGATGCCTGATCTATGGAAAGACAATGACTATAGGCTAGGAAATAGTGAGCAGGCTTTCGGCGTTAAGCTGGTACAAACAGTAGATCACTATCAGAAAAATTTTAGAAGTGTAAAATATGCACTGCTCATCATCAGTCTCAGTTTTTTGATCTTCTTTTTCTTCGAGGTACTTAATGGTAGGAAAATTCATCCGTTACAGTACATCTTGATTGGCTTGGGTTTGTCTCTTTTTTATTTGCTTTTGCTTTCTCTTTCTGAGCATGTAGGATTTAATCTAGCTTATGGAATTGCATCTATTGGTACGATCTCACTCGTTACCTGGTATAGTTCTACAATGCTTAGAGCGGGCAAGAGTGTAATGATCCTGGGAGCAACACTGATTGGCCTCTATGGATATATTTTTGTTTTATTGCAGATGGAGGACTATGCGCTACTCGCAGGGGCTATAGGACTCTTTGTAATCCTAGCTATTGTCATGGCACTTTCTCGGAAGATGGATTGGTATAGTTATTAGAGATGATAGATTTATTGTAAATACAATACAGTGTTAAGTGTTTTTCTGAACAACATATTAGCATTATAATTATATTTACAATAGAATGGACGAATTACACAGAAAGGATAAGTACAAAGCTTATGTTAGAAAACTAGAAGATGCCAAACGTAAAATAGATGGTGTCGAAGAATCTGATGGTTCTACAGAGGCTTTTGATGAGCAGTCTGATCATTTGTTAGCAGCGCTTGATAATAAGAAAATGGCTAATGATTTTCTTATGGCTTTTTTCGGCCTCGCTATAATAGTTATAGCAGCATGTATAACAAGCTTTTTTAGATACGGCTACAGCATAGCTCTAATGATTATCCTTCTGTTATTGCTTACATTTTTGTTCTACTATAGGAGTACAATGAAAGCTGTCGTATCTAAACATAATGTTTTCTCTGATTACAAAAACATGGAGAAAACTACTGCCGAGTATATGCATAGAAAACTCAACTTCCTAAAGACAAGGCAGCATATCATCTTGACGAGAATAAAGCTTATAAGAAATGCCTTCGTTGTATTTTTTCCATTATTTCTATGGATGTTACAATATATAAGCAATAAGGAAGTAACGGAAAAACATAGTCTACTATTCCTAGGTGTAGCGATATTGCTTGCTAGCCCGTTCTGGTGGTTCTATTTCAGAGAAGAAATGGATGGTCATACCCAGCTTAAAGAAAATATAAAAAACTTGGAAGATAGCGTGTTGCAGAACTAGCTGTCTACCATGGATTATAAATACAACTAGTATTGGTTGGTTAATTTCTAACATTGCTAACTATATAACAAATAGCTTGTAAGCAAAAAACAAATTATTCTTTTTGTCGTAGAACCATCTTCCTACTTTTTAGTTACATAAGTCCTGACTAGATTTACTATTTTTATATGCTAAACTTCTAACTATGAAATCTTTGCTTTCAATTCTTACTTGCTTCTTATTAAGTATGCTTTTTACTTTTGATACTTATGGACAAAAAATAAATGCTGATCTAGCATTGGATTTCACAATTTCTGATAAGGTAGAGGTCTTGATACAATTTAGAAATGGACTAGATGCCAGCGTTTACGAAAATGCTCGATTGACAAAAGAAGAAAAAGGAAAACTAGTTTACACCGCCTTATCAGAACAAGCTACGATAACTCAAGAAGCAGTCCAGTCCCTGCTTAGTCAAAAAGACATTACATACAAATCTTATGTTTTAGCAAATGTTATACAGTGTACTATAGATAAATTGACAGCAGAAAAAATAGCAGCTTATAATGAAGTGATAGCAATTACTACTAATCCTAGTGTAATGATTCAAGAACCAGAAGTAAACCCATTGCCACTAGACCTTAGAGGAGGAGAGCCTGAGTGGGGCGTAGAACAAATACAAGCAGACAGTGTATGGTCTCTGGGCTATCGTGGAGAACTTGCTGTAGTTGCGGGTGAAGACACGGGTTATGATTGGGATAATCTGCTAATAAAAGAAAAATATAGAGGATGGATTTCCTCAGGTACAGACTCTGTAGATCATAATTATAATTGGCATGATGCGATCACGGAGATAAGCCCATTGCATGGTGATACACTGATTACAGATACAACAAATCCTTGTGGCCTTGCTTCTACTATACCCTGTGATGATCATGGTCATGGCTCGCATACGATGGGTACCATGGTGGGAGAAGATGAGGAAAACGCGATAGGTGTTGCTCCTGGAGCGCAATGGATAGGTTGTAGAAATATGGAGCGTGGTTATGGTTCTCCTGCTACCTATCTGAATTGTTTTGAGTGGTTTCTAGCACCTACAGATACAGCAGGTATGAACCCTGATCCTGTATTAGCACCAGATGTTATCAACAACAGTTGGAGGTGTCCCGAATTGGAAGGATGTAATGAAGACAACTGGAACATACTAGAGACTGCGGTCAATAATCTTAAAGCTGCTGGTATTATAGTTGTAGCTTCTGCAGGTAATGATGGACCTGATTGCAATACCATAGATGCACCGCCAGCAATGTTTGAGAATGCATTTGTAGTAGGCGCAAGTAACAATGCTGATCTAATAGCTAACTTTAGTTCTAGAGGAACGGTAACTGCTGATAGTAGTTTTCTACTTAAGCCTGATGTAGTTGCACCAGGAGTAGGCGTAAGATCTATAAGACTTAATGATAATTTCGGAACATGGAATGGTACCAGTATGGCAGGTCCACATGTTGCGGGGACAGTGGCACTTATTATTTCTGCTAATCCCTCCTTGAGAGGACAGGTATCTGTGATAGAAGAAATTCTTATACAGTCAGCATTGACTATTAATTCTAATCAAGACTGTAATGACGTTCAAGGTGCAAGCGTTCCTAATGCTGTGTATGGTTATGGAAGAATTAACGCACTGAAAGCAGTGGAGCTAGCTCTGGGAATTTCTGACACTGAGGAAAACTCATTGGTATCTGAAATAAAAGTATTTCCTAATCCAGGAAGAGACGAACTTATTATTCAACTTGAAAATGCCTCTTCCATAAAGAGCTTAAGTTTGTCAGATCTCTCGGGTAGAATTATCTATACTCAGACGAAGCAAGTAAGTTATCAGAATGTAATTCCTGTATCTAATTTGTCAAATGGAGTATACATTATAAATATGCAATCTGGAGAAGAAATATTGACAAGAAAGTGGGTGAAGCAATGATGTCGTAAGATTATGTGAAACTATCTAGAGAGGAAAAAACAGATAGGTTTTTGAATAAGAAAATCTAGTATTTTTTAGAAAAATTCTATGCCTGATAGAATATACTACGTTTCTAAATTCCTACAATCTTCCTCAGGTGTTTAAGTTCCTTAGATTATAATCTATTATAATGGTTTTCCTTAAAAAGACCTTTTCTTTTTCTCTTTTATGGCCCGAAAATTATGATTCACTCAGGCATTTTATTTTTGTAATATAGAAAACCTCATTCTGGACAAGGTCGTTGTTCTGTTACTAAGTTTCCACTTGTATTGACATAAATAAGATAACAGTTATCATTCCTACCTTTGAGCAATATACCTTCAGCATCTGTCTGATAAAAGATGCCTTCTTCTAGTATTACTTTACCCTCTGGTGTGTCGCACACATCTCCTATACCATCACCATCATAGTCTGCTTGATCAGGATTACTGAGGTCTACACAATTGTCTGAAGCATCGATTACGCCGTCACCATCTGCGTCATCTGGAGGAGTAATACTTTCTGAAAACACTCTATTCACTCCATTACCATCTTCAAAATTTTGGAAGTATTCCCAGAAGTCATCTGCTATGCTTGTATAATTATTTGCGATGAGTGGTAGTACAGTAGAAGGTACGTTGTAAGATGATGGAGCTTGCTCGCCGTAGATAGCCATATAACTGGCTAGACCTGCTAGGAAATAAATGGATGCTCTACCATGGGGAGCATTATCTTCATAAAGATCTATTGCAGGAATTGAATTGTATGGTGCAGTACTCATAAGTTCGGCGATAACAGGACCTACAGGGATCATTAGTATATTGTAATCAGGCTTAGAAACACGTATAAGATCGTGTAGGTCTAACCACCAAGTGTGAAAATCGCCTAATGTATAGTTATTGTAATTTGCATATTCTGCTGCTGTAGGATTAAAAGGTTCTTCCGCAGTGAAGGGAGCCATATCAGGCCAATTCTCGTAGATAAATATATCATTAGTGGCTTGGTACAGATGCACAGAATCGACTAGGCGCTCACTTGCTGTCAGAACAGAGGAAGGAAGGTCGTAATAGATAACATCTGGAGCTAGATCTTGGACAAAATTAAATATTGTAAACATAAAGTTATTTAGATCTGCTTCAGCATAGCTCTCAATTTCCGCATCCCAGGATTTTGGTATGCCTAGTGAACCCCAATTAGATTGCGGATCGAATTCTGCAAAATCCCATATTGAACCAAACTGACCACTATACTCATATATGTTTCCCGCTTCTGTTGCAAGCTCATGTATCCAGTAGGCTATCTTTGTTTGTTCTGTAGGGGAGCTGTGATCCATAAGACTATGTCCCATCATATGGGACTCTACAGTAATTTGGGCAATAGATGTATTGGTGCTAAATACAAGGATGTAAAAAATTACAATTATATTTTTTATAGAATATCTTTTATAAGATTACTAGTAAGTTGGTGATGTTACTAAGGACAGTCTATTGCATATACAATATAGAATCATTGACAAATTTATTATGTAAATAATGACAAAATATTCCCTAGACATTTAGGAATTACGCTGTCATGTATGA
>CAYYWZ010000061.1:7403-23745 GCA_964475415.1 uncultured Saprospiraceae bacterium
AATTACGCTGTCATGTATGAGATACCATTAGAGTGTCAATTTTATCTATTTATCCAATTCCTGATAAGATATCTGACAGAACAGATTTTACTTAGTAGATTGAATATAAGGATACCAGTTAAATTATTTTAACATTTTCTTAACGTATTTAAATATTCAGAATACAAGCCCACAAAATCAAACTTTATGTTTTTCGTACACTAATAATTTTTTAACAAAAGGGGTCTCTAAGTTAGGTCTTGAGCTTTTATGATCTTACGCTTTTCTATTTTTGTATCGTTATAACGTCAATAAATGTATTGAACTTATTAAAAGCAAAACACCAACATCCACCTTTTATGAAAGTCGAAAAGCTAGCCAATCATTGTATTAAAACTTCAGGAAATTTATTTGTAAATATTTCACCTGCATCGCTCCAAAAACACATCATCCATAACAAAGAGGGAGAACTTACAAGTACAGGTGCTATAAATGTCATGACAGGAAGATTTACAGGAAGGTCACCTAAAGATCGATATATTGTAAAAGATAGGATTACTAATCAGGTTGTAGACTGGGGAAAAGTGAACAAGCCAGTGAATACATCTTCCTATGCTTCTCTGAGATCAGAAGTAATGGAATACCTTTCTTCTAAAGATATATATATCCATGATGGATACGCTTGTGCAGAACCTAAGTATAAACTGAATATAAGGTTATACGCAGAACGTGCATACAGTGCTTTGTTTGCATATAACATGTTTCTCAGGCATAAGACAGCAATAGAAAGACCAGAGTGGAATATAATTTGTGCTCCAGGATATCTTGCAGAACCATCACTTCATGGTATCTCAGGAGAAAATTTCTCTATAATTAATTTTACAAAAAAGGAGATCTTAATAGGAGGTACTGGATATACAGGAGAGATAAAAAAAGCAATTTTTTCAGTACTGAATCTCACACTGCCACTCAGAGAAAATGTATTCTCAATGCACTGTTCTTCTAACATAGGAAAGCTAGGAGATACAGCTGTGTTTTTTGGATTATCCGGTACAGGAAAAACAACTCTATCGGCAGATACATCCAGAAAACTTATAGGAGATGATGAGCATGGCTGGGGAGACTATGGAATATTTAATTTTGAAGGCGGTTGTTACGCTAAGTGCATAGATCTAAGTCCAGAGAAAGAACCTGAAATATACCAAGCGATAAGACCAGGTGCTTTGCTAGAAAATATCACTTTAGAGCTAGGAAGTAACAAACCTGATTTTTCTGATAGTAGTATAACACAGAACACAAGAGTATCTTATCCTATCCATCATATATCCAGTGCTAAAGAAGACTCTCGAGGAGGGATTCCTAGTAATATATTTTTTCTTGTTTGCGATGCCTTCGGAGTTTTACCTCCTGTTGCCAAGCTTACAAGAGAACAAGCTATGTATCAGTTTATTTCAGGCTATACGGCTAAGGTTGCAGGAACAGAAGATGGTATCCACGAACCAGTAGCTACATTTTCTTCTTGCTTCGGCGCACCTTTCTTACCTTTACATCCTACAGTTTATGGAGATATGTTAGGAGAAAAGTTAGCCGCTCATCATGTCAATGTATGGTTGATAAATACAGGATGGTCAGGTGGTCCTTATGGCGAAGGAAAAAGAATACAATTGTCCCATACAAGAACCATAATACGTGCTATACTGAATGGTGAGTTAGAAGAAGCTGCTTTTCTTTCTTATGGAGCATTCAATCTAAAAGTTCCGATACAAGTAGAAGGCATTCCTAGAAGTATTCTAGATCCTAGAGGTACATGGAAAGATGAAGAGCGGTATGATCTGACAGAGCAAAAGCTCGCCAAATTATACAGAGAAAACTTCACTAAATATTCCGAAAAAGTACAACCAGAAATTTTAGATGTGCAACCACAATTGCTTACTCTAGATAATGTCTAGAATCTGAAACCTATAGAAAAATTTAAAGATAATTGACGGTCATAATCATCTCTAAAAATATAGGAGTTATCACTATTCAGTTCGCCTAGTGCGACATCTACTTCTGATCTGGTAAGATCTACTAATCCATAGGAGAAAGATCCTCCTATAAAAAACCCAGTGTTAAGGAAGTAATTTAATCCAGCTTCTAAACTAAAATCTGTTCTACGGAATCTGTTGCCATCTTTTTCTACATCATTGAGGTTGTAGTAAGCTCCGACAATTCTCGGTATGTCTAATCTTTCACCTTCTACGATTAAGGCAATAATTTCTCCAGATAATTGACTTGCTTGAGCAGCCAGATCAGAGTTGTAATTATGCTCGAAGGACTGTATATAGAAAATCCCGTCAGGATCCGTATTACTAATATAATCTACTCTTCCTCTTCCTGTGGGGCCTATGAGAAAGTCTACACTTACACCCCCGAAGATTTCTATCTTCTTAGTAAGTTGAAGAGATGCTATAATGGGTATAGAGAGGTAGGCATTAGAAACATCAAGTTCGTAATCTGTAAATCCATTGTCGTAAATCCTCTCACTTAATCTTCTGATAACAGCATAGGTGTCCCCGAGATAAGTTTGCTTTGTACCTTTCTGTGTATATAGTAGCTCTAGTCTAAGACCGATATAATCGTTGAAATAATAAGAGTAATTCAGTCCAAAATGAAACCCATTACTTCTACTGTAATCCTCGTTTACCTCCAGAGGACCTGAGAACCAAGAATAATTCAGACCAGCTCTTACTCCGATCTTCTGACCTTGACTCATCCCTATGGTAGGAATAACAAACAATAACAGTATATATATGATATTCTTCAAAAGAAATTATTTTATTTTTTCCAATCTAGGATGCAAAAGTAATCAAATGATGCATATTCTCTAATCTTATGCACCTTCCAATAACGTAAATCATAGCAAGAAGTTATCTAGAGATCACAAATGCCCTCTAATAACGAAAGAATAAGTCTTTTTGCTTCTAGTCTTTTTATATTTTTGAGACCAAAGTATGTATACCTAGATATGGCAAAGCGTAATAAGTTGCAGAAATTTTCCGAAATGGCTAAATTTCCTAATGTCTACCAAAATTTTGATTTCCTCAAACCGCAACTTGTAGGAGCAGGGGAGAGAAAGGTGGATTTAAAAAACAAATGGATTTCTGATCATTTTAAAAATGACAACCCACTTGTATTAGAGTTGGCCTGTGGCCGGGGAGAATATTCGCTTGCTCTAGCCAGAAGTCATCCGGAAAAGAATTTTGTAGGTGTGGATGTCAAAGGGGCTAGAATCTGGAAAGGAGCACATATTGCACTCGACGAAAAATTAGATAATGTAGCTTTTGTGCGAACTAAAATAGAGCTACTTGATCGCTTTTTTGGGCTTCAAGAAATAGATGAAATTTGGATAACTTTTCCAGATCCTTTTTTAGCTAAGGCTAACAGGAGACTTACTGCTCCTTCTTTTCTAAACCTTTATAGAAAATTGCTAAAACCAGAAGCTATTATACATCTTAAGACAGATGATCCTGTATTGTATGAGTTTACCTACGATACCTTACAAAAGGAACAAGCGGAAATATTATATCATCATGAAAATATCTACTCAGAAGCATTAGCTTTTCCAGAACTAGAATATAAGACTTATTATGAATACCAGCACTTGGCTGATGGAAGAACAATAAAGTATATCAAGTTTAAATTATTATAATACTACTTCTTGTAAAAGTTCATAGCATAATCGCAAGAAGCAAGTAGCATGTCGCAAGCTTTGTGTATACCATCCTCACTTATAATAAGAGGCGGTGCTAGCCTGAAACTTTTGTTATTGAAAAGAAAGTAATCTATTAGGGCACCGTTTTGTATAGTATGAGAAACAACGTGCTTGAGATATTTACGTCGCTCTAGCTCTACTGCTATCATCAACCCAGAACTTCTTACTTCTCGAATGATCGGATGTCGCAGACGTTCTCTGAAAATAGTTTCTTTCTTTAGTACGGTTGTGATTATTTTATCTTCCTCTAAGGTTTCTAAGGTTGCTAGTGCAGAAGCTACAGAGACAGGATGTCCACCGAAAGTTGTAATATGCCCCAGTGCAGGATTTTTGACAATGGATTTCATAATTTTTTGCGGTGCTACAACAGCTCCGATCGGCATTCCACCACCCATCGATTTTGCAATAAGTAATAGATCAGGAATAACATCATATTTTTTATGTGCAAACCAGTGTCCAGTTCTGCCAAACCCTGTCTGGATTTCGTCGAGAATAAGCAGACATTTCATCTCTTTGCAACGAGCACTTAATTTTTTCAGATAGTCATTCTTAGGAGCTTGTACACCTGATTCAGCTTGTACGGGTTCGGTAATAACTGCAGCTGTACGACAACTTATTTTTTCTAGATCTGATTCTTCATTGAATCGTATATGTCTGATACCTGGTACACCGGGAAAGAATGCCCTACTAAATTCGTAATCACTTCTAAGACTTTCGGCCCCCATTGTAGAGCCGTGATACGCATTAGCACAAGAAATTATTTCTTGCTTTCCTGTGTATTTGCGAGCCATCTTCATTGCAAGCTCTACAGCTTCTGTACCCGTCATAAGATAGTAGACTCTATCTAGACCATTATCTAGTATGTCAATTAGCTTTTTGGCATAAGCAACTTGAACCTGTTGTATATGCTCCCCATAAACCATCGTGTGTAGATACTTGTCTGTTTGTTCCACGATAGCTCGCACAATATTAGGATGACGATGCCCTAGGGAGCTTACAGAAATACCAGAGTTGAGATCCATATATTTCTTGCCATCCTTGTCCCATATATACATTCCTTCTGCTCGATCTATTTCTAGCATAAGGGGAAGCTCTGAAGTCTGAGCCACATTTTGTAAAAAGAGATTTCTTATAGAGGTCATGTCAATATATATACTGTAAAAATACAAATAATCATCTACGTCAAAAGTAAAAATTATCTAGTGATATACTAGTTTTTTTGGAAGCGCTTAGCTTATTTAGAAACTAATCCCCGTAGAAGTACGATCCAAACTGTTACAAGATTTTCTAGATATCATCGTAGCTATCCATTTATATGGATCTAAACTAATATTAATCTACTTACTTAGCTAATCTTATAAATTGTGGGCATTAGGTGGAATAAAGTGCAGTAGTTCAGTAAGCGAATAAACATATTTACATGAAAATCATTATTTTATGCTTGTTGTGCACTATTTTTGTTAGGATATTGTTAAATACACGTTGAGCCTTATAAATGGGCCAAATTGATTTAATTTTGGATACAATTCCAAGAGTTTTTTACATTCTGTAATAAATATATTAGGGAGATGAACAGATTTATAATATTACTATTTGTTTTCCTTGCCCCATTATGTTCTAGCGCGCAAGGAATAGAATTCTATAAAGAAGACTGGAAAGAGGCAATGGCTAAAGCCAAAGACGAAGGGAAATTACTCTTTGTGGACTGTTATACCACTTGGTGTGGTCCCTGTAAGCGAATGGCAAAAAATGTGTTTACTCAACCAGATGTAGGAGATTATTTCAATGAAAATTTTGTCAGCATCAAACTAGATATGGAAAAAGAACAGGGTATGAACTTTGGGCTTAAATACAGAGTGTCTGCTTATCCAACCATGTTTTTTATAGACGGTAATGGAGAGGTTGTAAAAAAACTAAAAGGTGCGAGAAAAGCGACTGATTTTCTAAAAGAAGCCCAGGCGGTGACAGGTAGTTACGATCGTAGCGAAGAATATGCTGAATTGTATGACAAGGGGGATAGAGATTACGAGTTGATGGTAAACTATGTAACGGAACTAAACAAAGCAAGCAAGCCTAGTCTAAAAATATCAAACGAATATCTCGATTCATCCCCTAAAATTTCTGCTGAACAAAAAGCTATGTTTTTATATGCAGCAACAGTGGATTGTGATTCTAGGATATTCGAACAGATGACTAAAGAGAAAGCTACTATTCTTCCACGAGTAGGAGAAGAGGACTTTGAAAAGAAAATAAACGCAGCATGCAAAAAGACTGTGGACAAAGGTATAGAGTTTGACTTTTATGATCTTGTTATAGAGGCTAAAGACAAGATGAAGTTGCATACTTCTAAGTCTGCGGCAAAACGATTTTCTCTAGAAAGTGATGTTGCCTTTTATAAAAACACTGGAGACTTTGATGGTTACCTAGAAGCTATGAAAGACTATACTAAAGCATATGGTAAAAAAGATCCTGCTACAATGAAGTGGGCAATAGGTGATCTAGTAGGAACTTTTAAAAATAAAAAAGAGAATAAATTATTTGCTGAGAAACTAGCAAAAGATCTTCTGAAGAAAGAAAACACTAAAGAAAATCAAATGCTGTATACTAACATTCTAGTAGATAATGGAAATACCAAAGAAGCTATAAAGGTTGTAGAAAAGGCGAAGAAAGAGGCAGAGAAGAAAGGAGAACCTACACAGCCTTATGATAAAGCAATAGAAAGAATTAGAAATTCTAAGTGATAAAGATCGTTCAACATCTAATATTAATTTTCGTGCTAGCCTTCAGTACGATTGCTCATGCCGCTTTTGGCCAAAGTAGTTCCGTTTCATTTTTTGTAAATGCAGATATAGAAAATGCACTAGCAATGGCACAAAAACAGGATAAAGATATTTTTGTAGATACTTATGCACAATGGTGTGGGCCTTGTAAGAAATTAGCAAAATCATTTTTAGACGACGATGTAGCAAACTATTTCAACAGAAAATTTATCAATGTCAAGTACGACATGGAGACCGATGAAGGAAGAGAAATATACCGACGGTATGATGTTATATTTCTTCCTACGATTCTTATATTAGATAAGTATGGAAACGTAAAGCTTAAGGTAGATAATAGAGTTATACCCCCAGAGGAATTACTCAGTCTTGCTAGAGCGGTGACAGAACCTTATACTCCACCCGTAACAGAATATGCAGCTAACGAAGTAATAAGCTCATCACCTGCAAGAAAAAAGACATCCGTAACAACAAGTGTTCCAGTAGTAACACAAAATCAAGAAACAGCAGAAAATATAGTAGCAACTCCAGAATCAGTAGTAAAGAAACCAGGTGAGAAAATACTATATGTGCTCAATACAGAAGGCCAGATTCCGCCCGATATCCTCTATGAAGAGGCATACTTCCGTATGCAACTTATGGATGGTAGCCACAGAAGAACGGTTAAAAATTACTTAGATACCCAAGACGACTGGTCCACAGAAAAGAATATGAAGTTTATTTCAGATTTCGTATATGATACAGATACTAAGGAGTTCCAATATATTATGGATAATTATGGTGCATTTGTAGAACTTATAGGGGAAGAAAAAATAGATCGTACAGTAGACCTTCTTGTGTATAACAAACTATATAACGGTTACCCTAGACCAGATCTAGAAAAGACTAAGTTGCTGCTGTCATATGTAGACCCCAACAATATAGATAAGAATTCTAATTTGTATTATCTCAACAGATTACATGAGGCAGACAAGACAGAAGAATATATAGAGGTTGCAGAAAATTATCTTTCCTTTATAGCACCAGAAGATTTTTCTGAAATGAGCAGATTAGCCAAGGTAATCGCTAGGACGAAATCCGACAAAAAAAGTAGGAAGAAGAGTCTACAGCTTATAGAAGATGTCATTGCAGAAAATCCTGATAATTATCAGTATTACGAAGATCAAGCAATTATATACCTTATGTATAAGGACAAGAAGAATGCATTAAAATCTGCTGAGCAAGCCTTAGCTGTAGCTAAAGCTAATGGTAAAAACTATGATTCTATTACTACCCTTATAGCAACAATAATTGCTTTATAATTTCCCTTTTCTACCTTCTGATACAATTTGTAAATAACTTGTATACCATCTGTAGTGATATAAATATGGGGTAAGGGATAAATATAGGGTCTTAGATATATAAGGGTGTTTATGTATTACAAAAAAGATTTCAGGTAATGATTTGAGATCTTTTTTTTATGCCCCTAACTTAATATCTAATAAGCCTATTACTGGTTTTGACAAAGCCTTCGACAAGTCTAATACCCAACTTCGATCTTCAGAATAATCAACTAGCCTCATCATAAATCTTTCTCAAAACATCCATCCCAATTTATAAACTACCCATTTATAGGGAATAGTATTTATCCCATTTTGCAGTATAGGTTCCGCTACATTTTCATCATAGATTTGTATTGTATCATTAAATAACTAAAAAGAATCAAATCATGAAAAATTTAAATTTAAATCCAAAATCAATAGCGTATGGAATCACTTTTACAATATGCATACTATTACAACAAGTAACTATCGCACAAATGGCTTGGGTCGATGTAAATTCAGCATTAGAAGATAACCTAAATGGTTTACCTGAGTGGAATAGAGAAACTAAAACAGATACTTATTTAGATGCAAGTTTGCCAAACGATATGGGAGAGATAGAACCTAATACTAAGGAAATGGAGATGGAACTAGAAGCGAAAATGATTGCAGAAGAAATAGAAAAAATCAGAGTAGATTCCTTTGAACTTTGTCTGAATTTAGTTCAGTTTGAAAGATGGGAGTCGGCACGAAATGCATTAGCACATTATGTAAATAACTATCCAGAGCCAAGAGTTAATTATAATGAAGCAGTGTACCATCTTGGAATGACTAAAATGAAGACTGAAGACTACATAGGAGCAGTAAAGTTGTTTAAAGAATTTCTTTTAGATAAAGATGTTCCATTAGAACTAAAACAAGAAGCAGAATTTTATCATGCCTTACTTATTCTAGATTCTAATGGAGATTCAGGAAAAAAATACATGGTAAAAATAGCTGATGATTACGGACACAACTTCCAGTCTAGTGCAGAAGGCATCTTATCTCTTAAGTAGTAAGATAACTCCTGCTAACCCCAAGGTGTAAAGGGGGCAGCTAAAGCTGTCTCTTTTACTTTTCTTAAAAGGTAAAATCATTATTTACAATAAGACTCAAGCAAAAGTTGATATTTTTATTTAATGTGAATATTTAATTGGATTAAAGCAGTACCAGCAAGTAACAAAAGACAAGTTTTTAAGTAGAAAATAGTATCTTAATCAGAATTAAACACCCAATGTATGAGCAGCTTAAAAATTAATGTAGCTCTGGTAGATGATCACAAGATTCTACTAGATGGTATAGAAGCCTTATTATCTACTAATGATAATCTCAATATCATGACAAAGGCGGAATCTGGAGCTGACCTATTAAGTAAAGTAGATATCGCGGAAATAGATCTACTCGTAATGGATATCAACATGAAAGATAAAGATGGTATAGAAGTTTATAAAGAACTTATAGACTTAGGATATACAGGGAAGTGCATATTTC
Organism: uncultured Saprospiraceae bacterium; assembly: GCA_964475415.1. GTDB lineage: Bacteria > Bacteroidota > Bacteroidia > Chitinophagales > Saprospiraceae > CALCMJ01. The sequence goes on from CAYYWZ010000061.1 coordinate 16,745, forward strand.
TGTCGTCTTATGATGATCTAAAATTAGTCAACGAAGCTACTAACTTAGGAGCAACTGGATATGTAACAAAGGGGTCTGCAACGGAATATCTAGAAGAGGCAATTACGGTAATTAACAGAGGAGACGTTTATTACAGTCCTGACATAAAGGACAAAATTTTCAGAGCCTTTTCTAAATCCACTGGAAAAGGCTCTACTTATAATAACGAGCAAAGCTTAATGCGTCTGATAACCAAGAGAGAATTAGATGTACTCAAGCTAATAGCTCAGGAATATACAAGTGATGAAATATCAAAAAAATTATTCATTGCAAAGAGTACCGTAGATACGCACCGTAAAAATTTAATCTATAAATTAAAAGTAAAAAATTCTGTGGGTCTCGGCCTATTTGCTGAACGCCACGGATTAATCTAACAATTATACAAATACTTTAAAAATATAGAATCATGAAAAACCATGCCAACTGTTTTTTGACTTTATTAATCTTGGGAATATTTTTATTGTCATCCTGTAAAAATGAAATATTTAAGCAAATTCCTAATTCAGACAACTCCATTCCAAATATTGATTACGATATAACTGATGCCACAACCAGGCTAGTGGTGGATGTTGGTGCTAAAATAGAAGAATTGGATAATGTTACAGTAATAATTGAATCAAAGAAACATATTAGTGAAGAGAAAGAATTTAAAAACTCTTTCTTATTAGATATTACACTGCAAGCGCCTACTAGTAAAAATGTGTATACTAAGTTTACATCAATTCCTCATCATCCTATTATAGTTTGGGATGAAACTTTCCATTCTGTTATAGGATTTCTAGAGATTATTGATTTAGATAAGCTTGAGGGAGAAGACGATAACAAAAAGGAATACCAAATAAAATGTGTACCTGAAGTAGATATGACTAAAACCTACAGCGTTCATATTGAAAAGGAAAACTTATCTGGTGGATATGGAAAAATACTGATTTATTCCCCTCAATCAGAACAACATAATTTAAGCCATATGGCTAATAAAATTAAAATTATGAGTCATTTATTTGGAGGTAAAATAAAAGATCCAAGAATTTAACTTTGAATAAACGCTGAAAAAATATAATCATGAAAAACCGCATAAACTACTTTTCTCTTTTTTCTTTCTTAGGACTATTTCTTTTTTCGTCCTGTACTAATAACATAAGTTATGTGATTTCACAGGATGTAGAGCATGAAGAAAATGAAGATGTCAGAAGATTTTCTTCTGTTAAACCAGTAACCGAACTACAGCAGGAGGAACCTACTACAACTCTGACAGTTGATATAGGAGAAAAACTAGGTATTTTAGATGGTGTAAAAGTTGAGTTTATATCAAGAAAGCACAGCTCTGATTCGAAGGATTCTAAGAATGTAGCTAAATCATTTTCACTGGATATAAAATTAATAGGATCAGAAAACAAAAATGTACATACAAATTTTATTGCGATTCCTCATCACCCGATTACTGTTACTGATGGTCAATTCATTAATAACGTCATTGGATTTTTAGAAATTATTGACTTAGATAAAGCGGATGTATCTGAACTAAAGTTTGTTCCTGATGAGAAAAATGAGTCAAGTACTTATAGTATTGAAATACCTATAGAAAATTTAGATGCAGGCTATGGTACTATATTAATTTATTCTCCTCAATCCGAGCCGCATAGAAATCATATTAAGTCTCACCTCAAAGAAGGAAGAATAAAAGATCCAAGAATATAATGAGTAAGAATATTTTCAAAATATTACTTTTTTTATTTTTTTCAATTGGAGCTTTTACTCAGCCAATAGACTATGCCTTATGTAAGGGGTATATCTCAGAAATAAAAGATGATAGTTTGTCTTTGTATTTGAAGAATATAGAGCCAAAAATTTTAGCAGAAGATATGTCCATATTCTATTATTTTAAGAGTCTTGAACATCGTTATACTGGTGATTCAGATAAGCAAATTGATTATTTATACAAAGGTCTTAATCTTATAAATGAATCTAAGCCAGATTCTATACATGCTTTCCTTTTAGATGAATTATCGATCGTACTACAAAAAAATTATTCTGATTCTGATAGCAGAGAAGCCCTTGAACTAATAAATGAAAGTATCAATATTAAAAGTGCATTAAGATTAGAGGAGCAATTAGGTAAAAGCTTTTTGATTAAGGGAAACGCATATACCAGGATGAATCGTGATTTTAATGATGCGCAACTAGATTCCGCTTTGTTTTCTTACGATAAGGCAATTACCTATCTGAATTCTGAAGAACTACGTTTTCTAGCGAAAGAAAACATGGCAAGTATTTTCACTAGCAAAGGTATGTATTATGAATCCTTACAGCTTCTAAATGAGTGTTATAATTATTATGAACTAGCCGGTCGAAATTTTGATAGAAGTACAGCAGCAGTTACTTTGTCAGAATTATATATTAGAACAAAACAATATGATGAAGCTGCAGAAATTCTAGACACCTTACTGGATTATACATTACATAAAGATTGGTTGGAACTATCTTCTGTTATTTTATATTACAAGGGAGAATTAGCGGATTCAGTCAAAGATTTTAAATCTGCTATTTTTTGGAAAGATAGTTTATTCGAGTTTCAGCATAAGATCTTTGATGATCAAAGCATAGAAGCGGAAGAAAAATATAAATCACTTTTTCTGAAAACTCAGTTGAGTGAAGAAAAAGCCAAGGTTCTAAAGAACCGCTTATGGCTAAGTGTACTTGCAGGTCTTTCTTTGATGTTAGTTTTCTTTTCTTTTCTTATCAGTCGATTTTATAAACTGAAGAGGCGAGCAGCTGACCAAGAATTAGAGAATGAGAAAATAAAATCTGCACTAAATGCTACGCGAGCTAAAATGGATGGAGAGCAGAAAGAAAGACAGGCTATTGCATCGGTATTACACGATCAGATGGCCTCGTCTTTAACAGCCGCTCAGATTAATTTATCTGTAGCAAAAAAGAAAGACAACCCGCTACCATTTGTGGAGAAAGCAGAGACAATCTTAAGCACAGTGAACAAGCAGGTAAGGGATCTCTCTCATCAATTAATCTCTGCCTCATTAATTAAATTTGGCTTAGCAACTGCTATAGAATCTCTCGCAGATAATATGTCAACCGATGACTTAGTCATCAGTTTTGAGACTAACATGGAGAAATTGAGATTTGAAAATACTAGGGAAGTATTTCTGTTCAGAAGTTGTTCTGAATTGATACAAAACATTCATAAGCATAGCACAGCAACAAAAACAAAGATTATTCTTAATGCGACAGAAGATGATATTGAATTATCAGTTATAGATAATGGACAGCAAGGCCAGGGGAATGAGAAAATGGAATTGGGCTTAGGGTTAGTAACCATTAAGGATAGAGCAGAGGCATTTGGTGGCAGCTTTTTATGCGAACATCAAGAGCATGGTTTTTTTAATATGATTACTATAGCCCGCAAATAGCTACTATTACCTAAATTAAAAAAGCAAGAGCTATTCTAGCCATGATTGTTATCTACTGAGCAAGAATAACAATCAACAGATTATAAAAGCTAATCCATTATTTTGCAATTATGATAAAACTATACGCTAATAGACCTTTTGAGTCTATTATTTTTAAAGCCGGATGCTATTAACCCAGCAAACTCTTCACAATACTAGAAATAGTCTTACCATCTGCTTTGCCCGCAAGTTGAGCACTAGCCATACCCATTACTTTACCCATATCTTTCATGCTTGATGCACCTGTTTTTTCTATGATGCTTGCGATGATAGGTTTAAGCTCATCCTCACTCATCTGTGCAGGAAGATATTTAGAGATAATTCCCATTTCTTCTTTTTCTACAGCGGCTAAGTCAGCACGATCTTGTTTTACATATATATCGTAGGAATCTTGCCTTTGCTTCATTAGTTTTTGGAGCATTTTTATTTCTGCTTTGTCATCTAATTCAGTTCCTGTACCATCCGTCTTAGATAATAGTATAGCAGACTTGATCGCACGAATTCCTCTAAGGGCTACTGCATCTTTGGCTTTCATCGCAGCTTTCAGATCTTGATTTATTTTTTCTTCTAAGTTCATAATTTAGGCTATTTTATATTTTTCTAATAAGGCGGTCAAAGCTATAAAGTCATCTACTGACAATTGCTCTGGTCTTTTACTAAATACTTCTTTTTGCAAAATAGTTCTATCTAGCTCTAAACTTTTCAGAGAATTGCTGAGCATCTTTCTTCGTTGGTTAAAACAAAGTTTGACAACACGCTTAAAAAACTTCTCAGAACAGGGTAACTGATCATTATCTTTTCTTCTATATATAATAACAGAAGAATGCACCTTTGGTGGAGGATCAAATGACTCTGGAGGTAGATCGAAAAGTTTTTCGCCATCATAGAATGCCTGCGTTAAAACACTAGTTACACCATAGCTTTTTTTACCATGCGGAGACAATAATCGATTGGCGACCTCTCTCTGAAACATCCCTACCATCGTGGGGATAATTTCCCTTGCACTCAGCATCCAGAAAATGATCTGACTAGAAATATTGTAAGGGTAATTTCCCGCTAGAACAAAGGGTGCTTTGTCAAAAACTTCAAAAGGATTTAATTTCAGAATATCATCGTGTATGATAATTTCGTCGGAGACATCTAGATCTCTTTTGAGAATATGGACCATATCCCTGTCTTTTTCTACAAGCTTAAGATGGAAAGATTGACCTAGCAATTGCTTGGTGAGTACACCCTGGCCAGGACCTATCTCTAGAACATTGCTTATTCCTTCACCCTCTTTTATAATAGCTTCAGAGATTCGACTTATCGCTTCCTGATCTATAAGAAAATGTTGTCCTAATTGTTTTTTAGCTTTCACATGTTTATTTCTGATCCTAAAGGTAGAATAATCTTTATCATAATGAATTGTGCACCTTTTTCTGTCTGATATTCTTCGTGTTCAGATAAGGATTAATAGACCGAAGGATAAGGTAAAAAATCATATCTTCGCACAAAATAAGACCATTTCATGAAGAAACTAAGAATCGGCATAACAATAGGAGATATTAACGGGGTAGGTCCAGAAGTAATAATAAAGGCATTATCAAGAAATTCCAAGTTGAAGAATTGTATTCTTATCGTTTATGGATCTTCTAAGGTGATTGCTTATCATAAGAATATTGTTAAGAATGTAGATTTTGTTTTTTCATCTATTTATGAGGCTGAAAATGCCTATCATAATAAGATCAACGTCCTTAACTGCTGGGATGATGCTGTAAATATCAACTTAGGAATGCTTACAGAAGAAGGTGGTAAGTATGCTGGCTTAGCTCTAGAAAGGGCTGTAAAGGATGCTAAAGAAGGAAAAATAGATGCTATAGTTACTGCGCCGATCAATAAAAAGGCAATGAAAATGTCTGGTTTTGAATTTCCTGGACATACAGAATTCTTAGCAAACCGGTTTGAAACTAAGAATTCGCTAATGATGATGGTTTCTGATAGTATGAAAGTTGCACTTGTATGTAACCATACGCCGATCTTCGAAATCAAAAATGAGATAACTAGAGAAAGTATCACAGCTAAGATGAACACTCTACATAAGAGTCTAAGACAAGATTTTGGTATCGAAAAACCCACGCTTGCAGTATTAGGTCTTAATCCTCATGCAGGAGATGAGGGAGCAATAGGTTCTGAAGAAGAAGAATTTATAAGACCCGTAATTATAGAGGCAAAGAAAAAAGGTGTACTCGCTATGGGACCTTTTCCTGCGGATGGATTTTTTGGATCTTCACAATTTAGTAAAGTAGATGGCATCTTAGCGATGTATCATGACCAAGGACTGATACCATTCAAGGCATTATCGTTTGGTGACGGTGTCAATTATACAGCTGGACTACCAGTGGTAAGAACAAGTCCTGATCATGGGACAGCCTACGATCTAGCAGGTAGAGATATGGCAAACCATAGCTCTATGCGAAATGCTTTATCGCTTGCTGTAGATCTTGTCAAAAACAAAATAGATTATAAATATAATCAGCAAAATGGATTACAGAAATCTAGCAAAACGGTAAATAACTCAGAGTAGGTATATTGCTTTCTATTTATAGGTACTTGCATAGGTAATTGCAAGAATTAGAAATCAGAAAAGTAGTATTTTAAAATTTACAATCTAATGGACAGAAAAGTAACCATACATCTGTAAGAAAAATAGACCTATTCCTGCCAACACTAAAAACCAATTTGCTATGGTATAAAAACCTTGATAGCTTTGGAATTTTTTCCACTTAGAGATAAGAAAAACAATAGGAATAAGCGCAAGAACTTGACCTAGTTCTACACCTATATTAAACGAAACGATCTTACTTAGAAACTGACCTTCTCCCATGTCAAAAGATTGTAATCTGGTAGATAATCCAAAACCGTGTATCAATCCAAAAGCGAAAACCATCATTAATAGGTTAGGGGAGGAAGTTTTGAAAAACTTTTGGAATCCCCCTAAATTCTCAAATCCTTTATACAATACACTTAATGCAATTACCGCATCTATCAGATGTTCATCTGCTTTGATACCTAAGTAAGTTGCTCCTATTAGTGTTATACTGTGACCTAAGGTGAAGACTGTTATAAACTTAAGAATATCCTTAAAGTTATTAAGATAGAAGATAACACCTGCAAGGAATAGAAGATGGTCGTAACCTGTAAGCATATGTGTCGCGCCCACTCTGATATAGGCCAATAATCCACCCTTTGATAGAATTTCTTGATCCGAAGCACTAACTCCATGAGCCATTAGTAAAAAGGGAGAGCATATACAAACTAAGCACAAGAGGGTATGGAAGGAGCGTATTTTCATCTGGGTATTATTATATAATTCTCTAGTAAAATTATAAATCTTAACGATAGTCATATGATAAGTAAGGATATTTTTACATAATTATATTTTAAACTACCACTGGAAATAATGATCATGTCCCATAGTTAGTTGAAACTTCTTTAGCAGAAGTAGAGGATTCAGAT
>CAYYWZ010000062.1:0-23232 GCA_964475415.1 uncultured Saprospiraceae bacterium
CATTAGTACAATGGTGGTATGGACATAATGCCGTGGCATTTTTTCTTACAACTCCTTATTTAGGACTGATGTATTACTTCTTACCCAAGGCAGCTAAACGTCCTGTATACTCCTACAGATTATCTATTATTCATTTTTGGGCTTTGATTTTTATTTACATCTGGGCGGGACCCCACCACTTATTATATACTTCATTACCAGATTGGGCACAATCCTTAGGAATGGTATTTTCCTTGATGCTCATTGCACCTTCTTGGGGTGGAATGCTAAATGGCTTATTGACCCTACGAGGAGCCTGGGATAAAGTAAGAACTGATCCTGTATTAAAATTTTTAGTAGTAGCTGTTACGGCATACGGGATGTCGACTTTTGAAGGACCAATGATGTCTATCAAGTCGTTTAATGCTATAACACATTATACAGATTGGACTATTGCACATGTTCATGTTGCCGCTTTAGGATGGAATGGTATGATGACCTTTGGGATTCTCTATTGGCTCATTCCTAGAATATACAATACTAACTTGTATTCTACAAAACTTGCCAATACGCATTTTTGGCTCGGTACACTGGCTATCCTGTTCTATGCTATTCCTCTTTATTGGGGTGGAGTAACACAGCAACTTATGTGGAAACAATTTACGCCGGACGGGTTCCTTAAGTATCCTAATTTCTTGGAAACTGTAACACAGATAATTCCTATGTACGCGCTTAGAGCCTTCGGTGGATTGATGTTTTTTGCTGGATTATTTGTCATGATTTATAATTTATTGAAGACGATATCCTCCGCTACATTTGTTTCAGACGAAGAAGCGTCTGCACCGCCACTACCTAAAAAATATGTCTCCCCTAAAGGAAGTCATTGGCATAGATTTTTAGAGCGAAAATCTATGTTGCTTACTGTACTTTCAGTAGTTGCTATTTCTATTGGTGGCTTAATGGAAATTGTTCCTATGATGTGGTTGGATTCCAATGTCCCTAAAATTAGTACCGTTAAACCTTATACTCCGCTAGAGTTAGAAGGTAGGGATCTATATATACGAGAAGGTTGTGTGGGTTGTCACTCACAAATGATTAGACCCTTTAGATCTGAAACGGCACGATATGGGGAATTCTCAAAATCAGGCGAGTTTATTTATGATAGACCATTTCTATGGGGATCGAAAAGAACAGGTCCAGATTTACATCGTATAGGAGGTAAGTACGGAAACATATGGCATTACAATCATATGCTAGAACCCGAAAGCATGTCTCCAGGTTCTATTATGCCCGCTTACCCTTGGATGATATATGACGACATAGATACAAGTACGATTGCTAAGAAAATTCGTGTGCTCCAACTATTAAATACTCCATATCCTAAGGATTATGATAAGAGAGCTCTGCAGGATTTAAAGAAGCAAGCAAAAGAAATTGCTGATGACCTGAAGGCTGCAGGAATCGAACAAGAAAAACTTGAGGAAAAAGAAATAGTTGCTTTGATAGCTTATCTCCAGCGTCTAGGAACAGATATAAGTAAACCAACATCTCCAAAATAATTATTATGAAAATGTATAAATACATTCTTGAATCTGTGAATAATGTTAATTGGTTGGCCATTATTCCTCTTATAATATTCTTTATATTTTTTGTTTCCATGTTTATATATGTAGTGAGAACCAAGAAATCACATCTAGACAAGATGAGCAACTTGCCACTTTCTAATGATTTATAAAAATGAATAAGATGACAAAACAAAGAATATATAATCGGCTACTTATTGTACTTTTCTCTTTAGCGCCTATTGTCGGATTTTCACAAACTGCAAGTGGTGGTCCTGATTTATTCCTAAAAATAACTTTTGGATTTGTTGCTGCTATTGTATTAGGGGGATTAGTGACAGTCCTTGGGGTTGATAAAGCATTAATGGACCTTCAGTTTGAGCGAGAAGGAATATTGGAAGAAAAAAATCCAAAATCGCTATGGCAAAGATGGAAAGAGAAATTATTAGATATTGTTCCTGTAGAAAAAGAATCTGATATTTTACTACATCACAACTATGATGGCATTGAAGAATTGGACAATAGTTTACCTCCTTGGTGGCTATATGGTTTCTATATTTCTATTATTTTCGGTTTTGGCTATTTAGGATATTATCATTATTACGACTATGGGTTAAGCTCTACTGAGGCATATGAACACGACGTAAGGCAAGCTCAAATTTCTGTAAATAAATATCTAGAAAGACAGTCGAATACTATTGATGTTTCGAATTTAATAGCACTAACAGATTCCGAAAGTTTATCACATGGCACCGCCATTTTTAATGTCAATTGTATCGCCTGTCACTTAAAGGGTGGCGGAGGTTCTCCTACAAGTGTTGGTCCTAATTTGACAGATGATTACTGGATTCATGGCGGAGATATCAAAAGCATTTTTAAAACTGTCAAATATGGTGTTCCAGAAAAAGGTATGATTGCCTGGAAAGCTCAGTTAAAACCCGCAGATATTCATAAGGTATCAAGCTATATTTTATCACTTCAAGGTACTAATCCTCCTAATGCTAAAGGCCCACAGGGCGACAAGTATATAGCTGCGGAAGAACAAGCCAATTAAATTATTATAGATGTCTAATAGTGATACTAACTTTAGGGACAAGGTTTCGACTGTTGACAAATTCGGCAAGAGGGTTTGGGTTTATGCTAAAAAGCCTTATGGAAAATATTTCAACTACAGACAACTTGTTGGCTATACATTACTGTTCGTTCTTTTCGTTACGCCCTTTATAAAAGTCAATGGTGAGCCACTGATGTTATTTAATGTGTTAGAAGGAAAGTTCATTATTCTAAGTATGGTGTTTACTGCACAAGACATGCACCTGTTTGCGCTAATGATGCTTATCTTCATGGTATTTATTATTCTTTTTACTGTAGTTTTTGGCAGACTGTTTTGTGGGTGGGTATGTCCACAAACAGTGTTCATGGAAATGGTGTTTAGACGAATAGAGTATTTCATAGAAGGAGATGCTAATCAGCAAATAAAGTTGAATAATAGTCCGTGGACCGCAGATAAAATAGCTAAAAAATTAACTAAACATTTTATCTTTTTTGTCATAGCTGTAGCCATTGCTAATATCTTTCTATCCTATATTATCGGAGTGGATCAGGTTGCAAAAATTATACAAGAACCGATATCTAGCCATTTTACTGGCTTTGTTTCCATGATAGTTTTTAGTGGTTTGTTCTATGGAGTTTTTTCTTTTTTCCGAGAGCAAGTTTGTGTTGCAGTCTGTCCCTATGGTAGATTGCAAAGTGTATTGTTAACCTCGAGTTCTGTAGTAGTAATATATGACTGGATAAGGGGCGAACCTAGAGGTAAAAAAAGTAGAAAAGAAACTATTCCTCCAAAAATTGTTGGTGATTGTGTAGACTGTAACCTATGTGTAAAGGTATGCCCAACAGGAATTGATATTCGTAATGGTACACAGCTGGAATGTGTTAATTGTACGGCTTGTATGGATGCTTGCGATCAGGTGATGTCCAAAATTGGAAGAGAAGAAGGACTTATAAGATATGATTCTTATGAAAATATAGAAAAAGGGGGAAGTAAGTTATTAAATAAAAGAGTCTGGGCGTACTGTGCAGTTTTAGCCGGGCTAATTATCTTACAGTCCTTTCTCCTGTTTAATAGAACTTCAGCTGAGTTGATTATTCAGAGAGCTTCTGGTGTTCTATTTCAGAAAAACGAAGACGGCACAATTAGCAATTTATATAATTATCAAATTGTAAACAAAACCTCTCATCAAATAGCTGATCTGGAACTAAGATTAAGTGAAGATGTGGGATATATACAAAAAGTGGGAGCTGTCAATAATGTAGAAATGCAGCAAACAGCTAATGGTAGTTTCTTTGTGTTTATTTCTGAAGATGAATTAAAAGGAAATAAAAATGAAATTACTATAGAGCTTTATATTGAAGGGGAACTTATAGATCAAGTGACTACTAATTTTTTAGGACCAATAAAATCAAAAAAATGAAACTAAATTGGGGATCTGGTATAGCCATATTCTATATAATTTTTGTGAGTGCCATGATCTCAATGGTCGTTAAGTCTTGCCAAAACCAGCATCATCTTGTAGAAGAAGAGTATTATCAAAAAGACTTAGGCTATGAAGGTTTTAGACTAAAAAGGGCCAATGGAGAAAGTTTAAAAAAAGAAATTAGCACTCAATATATTGCAGCATCTAAAGAGCTACAAGTTAACTTTCCGGAAGATCTAGAAAAGGTTACTGGCGAATTAAAACTGTATAGACCATCCAATAAGTTTATGGATAAGAAGTATACGATAAAATTAGATTCTAGCAATTCAATGAAAATTAAATTAGGAGATCAATTTCGACAAGGCTTGTGGAAAATTCAATTGGACTGGCTTAACAAAAATGTCCCTTATTACAACGAATTAGATTTTAGTATATGATTGAACTATTCTCAGGTTTATTTATAGGTCTATTTGGAAGTTTGCACTGTGTAGGAATGTGTGGCCCCTTAGTGCTTTCCTTACCCTTAACAAAAAAAGATAGATTATCCATCGCTTCTAAATCTCTAGTTTATAACATAGGGAGATTATTTACATATGGACTATTAGGTCTTGCGATGGGCTTAATGGGTTGGTGCTTAGAAATTGGAGGATTACAAAAGATTTTTTCTATTGCCTTAGGATCAATAATATTATATTCCGCTCTGTGTCATGTAATTCCTGCTATCAGCATGTATAGTTATTTTCCTAGAGTTACATTTTTTTCCGTATTCACTAACAAGCTTAAAAAATCACTGGTCATAAACAATAATGCTAGTGCTATAAAAATAGGGATGTTAAATGGTCTTCTACCTTGTGGACTTGTTTATGTGGCTTTAGCCAGTTCTGTAACGCAAAGCATTCCATTATACTCCTCTGTTTATATGATGCTTTTTGGATTAGGTACCTTACCCTTAATGTTTCTTGTTATGCTAGCTGGCAATTTATATAAACCTATAACCATCAAGCTAAAAAAACTCTTGCCATTAGCAATGGCAATCTTGGGTGTATACCTGATCTATCGGGGTGTTACATTAGATCTTACGGATAATCCAGAAAACATTTTAAATGGCTTAGTCGAAATGAGATGTCACTAAGGAGTTGCTCAGGTTTAAATTAATTTTACAAGTAGCACGCTTGAACAAAAGATTTATAGATAACAGAATAAATTACTGAATATGTGATGTGATTCCAGTAAATCACAATCTGCTCATTTTTCTAAATGAAGCTTTAACGCTTTCTACTTTTTTATACTAGGATTATTTTTCTCCTCCTCATAATGTGTATGGATTATTTCTATAAAGTTTAAGATTATACCCAGACCCATTATAATATAAAAAATCGTAAATATTTTACCTCCAGTAGTTGCAGGTGCAATATCTCCATATCCTACCGTTGTCAAGGTAACAACAGAAAAATATATACAATCTATCCAATCCCACTTTTCTAGAAATCTATACATAATCGTTCCCAGACCTAACACCGTAGAAGTTAAGAAAAGCAATTTGATATATTGTCTATCTTTTAAAAATGATAAAATTACTTTGATGAAGTTCATTTTTCCTTATTGTAGCAATTTATAATTTCCCCTTGACGGATGATAAAAATATGGCGTCATCGATAAAAATAGATATGATCTATATGCAATTTAAAAGTAAAGCTATATCTAACTGCCAAGTATGATAGCTATCATATTATTATATGATCTTATACACTACTCCGGTTTTTATAATTCCTTAAATTTCTATTAATGAACGTACCTCACAGAAACAATAAAGTTTCTACCTGGAGCACTTACGCCAGATGCAAATGGTCTGTAATGTATATCTAACAAATTCTCTATACCAAACTGCAACTGCATATCCTTAGTTAACTTATAATTCGAGTATAAGTTATACGTGTTCCATCCAGGCGTACCCTCTGAAGTAGCCAATTCTGGATTATCTACCGAGCCGCCAAATTCTTCTATCGGTTTCTCACCATTAAAGCGCCACACAAACTGTGTTTTGAATTTGTCACTTTCGTAACTAAGAGATGCTCTTCCGTAAGTAGGTGGAATATGACCTAGTGGCGTTTCCACTTCTGCTATGTCGAAGGATCTTCCTTGGATATAGTTATAACTTAGGTTGGATGTCAGCTTGTCTGTAAATCTTATTTCTGTGCTTGCAGAAATACCATACACCTTTGCGGTATTCGCATTGACATTGGCCACAACTTGTAAAGACTGTCCATCTATAACATAATTATTACTCCCATCAGGTAAGGTAAAATTTTCTCTTACAATTGCATCCCTTAGTTGCGTGTAGAACACACTAGCCTTCAAGGAAATATTTTTTAGCTTATAAGAACTTCCCCACTCTACATTCCAAGTTTTTTCTGGTCTGAGATTAGTATTAGGAACGGATATTTCGTTAGCATTAACTCGAGTTTTTGCTAAGTCATCTATATTCGGAGACCTAAAGGCAGTACCACCTATCAGATTCATTTTTAACCCTCCTTTTTTAAAATATAAACCACCTAAGAAACTGAGATTACTATTACTGTTGGTAACACCATCGATAAAAAAATCAGGCCAAGCAAAAAAGTTACTTTCTAAGAAACTAACATTAGTTTGCGCATAGGTATATCGTGTACCTGCTTGTATATTTAATGTCTTTCCAAAATTATACTCATACTTACTATATACGCCAAAAATTGACATGCTATTTCTACCGCTAGGATATCTTGTAAATGTGTTATCACTAGATGTGGAACTAAGATTATTGTGTTGCCAATCCACCCCATAGCTCACGCTTTGGTTTGTTACAACCGCTCTATTAAAATCTACTGTCAATCCATAGACCCATAAGTCCTCAAAATTCTCCTCTCTTTTTGTTGCACCAAACCTTCTTAAAGTTCTATCCTCATCTATTTTTTGTGCAGAAGCAATTACAAACATTTCGTCAAAAAAGAAATTATCCAACTCTAATTCCATACTTGGAGAAATGAGTAATCTGTTTTGCGGACCATAAAACCACTCTGCAAATCTGAAACCATCTGCATTTCTTTCCGTCAGCGCATCGTATCTAGGTACATCGGAACTTGTAGAATATTGTGTGTTCAGTGTAAACTGTAACTTATCATTAGCGATATATCTAAGCTTATGAAAAAAATCCTGCTGACTATAAGCTGTTCCGATCTGGTTTTCGGGACTTAGGTTCTCTTGTATTCTATCTCCATTCTCATCTGTAATTACAAATTCGCTTCTCTTTCCAAAATCAGGAAAACCATCTAAGTAATTTTTACCACTGGTAAGATCTCCGTAGTCACTATAAGTATATCCTACTAGTCCTGCCCACTTGCCACTACCGTAGTTAGCATGATAATGTATCGTTTTTTCTTGACTAGCAGAAGCGTAACGTAACATAAAATCTCCATCTATGTCGAACTCTTCTTTGCGCGGAGGCGTCATCGTCCTAAAGTGTAGAACACCTCCTATAGCGTCACTCCCATATAATATAGAGCCTGGACCATATAAGACCTCCGCACGTCCGAGTAACTGCTCATCTATCGTTATAGCATTTTGTAAATGTCCTCCTCTGTAAATAGCGTTGTTCATCCTTACGCCATCTATAACTAACAACACCTTATTCGCTTCGAACCCTCTCACAACCGGAGATCCTCCACCCATCTGACTTTTCTGAATAAACACTGATGCTTCTTTCTCTAGCAGATCCGCTGGTGTTTGCGCCTCACTGAAAGCAATGTCTTTACTTGTAATAATTTCTAAAGGCAACAGTGTGTTATCTTTTACCTTTTGGTTTCTTCCGATAACAACAACTTCCGAAAGTGCCTCTGCATCAAATTCCATTTTTAAGATCTCATATCTTTGGAACAATTCGTTCAAAGTAATTTTGACATCTTTATAAGATAGGTAGGTAAAAGTCAGCGTTTCATCTATAGGAAAGTTTTGCGGAAATACAACTACCCCGTCTAAATCTGTTGATTCGATAAAGCTTTTAGAATCACTTACTACATTTACTCCTATAAGTGGTTCGTTGTTCTCATCCCAGACCGTAATACGTATTTGCGCATTTATGCCTACAACTATCCATAGCATGCACAAACTAACACTAAGCTTCAGGAAGCCTAATTGTAAACGTCGTCCCTTCATTCATCTTTGATTTTTTTACAAATATTTTTCCTTTGTGGTAATTTTCTATTATTCTTTTCGCTAGAGAAAGTCCTAACCCCCAACCTCTTTTCTTCGTGGAAAATCCCGGCTGGAAAACAGTTTTGAACTTGTTAGAAGGAATACCTATTCCTGTATCTGATATATCTATATTGACATAGCCATCCTCCTTATAAATTATAGTCGAGATCTTGCCTTCACCGTTCATAGAGTCTAGTGAATTGCGCATCAAGTTTTCTATTACCCAGTCAAACAAATGCTTGTTCATATTTACAACATAAGCATTGTCCTTATCAGGTTTATCAAAGCTTACTTTTCTAGGAGCTCTTCTCTGCATATAATCCACAACCTTGTTCATTTCCTCAAATATATTCGTTGGCTCTAACTTAGGTTCAGATCCTATTTTAGAAAATCGATCAGCAACTAATTCTAACCGCTCTACATCCTTGGTTAGCTCTGAGATAATCTCCAGATCTTCGGGTTCATTACTCAGCCTATCTTTTAGTATTTCTATCCAAGCTAATATGGCGCTTATCGGTGTGCCCAGTTGGTGAGCGGTTTCCTTGGCCATTCCTGCCCATACTCTATTCTGTTCTCCCCTTCGTGAGGCATTAAACCCAAAGTAGCCTAATAGAATAAATGAACTCAATAACAATATCTGTACTAAAGGGAAAAAGGTAATCATGGAATACAGTCTCGAATTTTGATAGTAGAATTTATTGCTATAACCACTCGACCCTTCGATAACATATCCTTTCTTAATGCTCTTATCTCTCTCCTTAGCTAGAAATACCTGATCTTGTTCTAGATCATCTCCCTTAAAATTCCAACCCTCCATCGTTCCATCCTCATCTTCTATGATGATGGGAATATTGTTAAGCCGTTCTAATAGAGACAATCCTAGGCTGGCATCTCCCTTATCATCACTAGTCACATCTTTTATCGCCTCTATGAATAACTCCACATTATTACGTTCCACTATCGCCAAGCTATTCGCTAGATAGTTAGAATAGATCATCGTAATGATCAAAATAATAAGTCCAGCTATAGCCAAAGCTATTTTCCATGTGGATTTTCGTTTGTATATATCCATTGTTGCGCTAAAATAAACAGATTTTACTGACCCTAACCAAACGAATGTACAGAATAGTAAATTATCTTAGCGCTTATGAATCTCATCGATAAGAAAAATATACGGAATTTAAGTCTTGAAGACATCCGGGCAGCCCTAGTGAACTTGGGAGAAAAACCCTTTCGCGCAGCACAAATCTTTCAGTGGATATGGCAAAAAGGTGCTGAAACCTTTGAAGAAATGACCAATCTTTCTGTGGAACTAAGGGCTAAACTAGAAAAGGAGTACAGTTTAAATAAAATTCATCAAGACCTTATGCAGAGGAGTGAAGATGGAACACTCAAGTTTCGCTATCGACTCCATGATGGTGCCCTCATAGAAGCAGTGCTTATCCCTGTAGAGAAAGATGATCGATATACCGTCTGTGTATCCTCTCAAGTAGGCTGTAGTCTCAACTGTAGTTTCTGCGCTACTGGAAAGATGAAACGTGTGAGAAATCTAGATCCAGGCGAAATCTATGATCAAGTATTTTTTGTCAATAAAAAGTGTGAAGAAGTATATGGCCATGGCTTGACAAATATCGTATACATGGGAATGGGCGAACCACTTCTTACCTATAAAAATGTTATGAAAAGTATCGAGATGATAAGCTCACCAGATGGGCTGCACATGTCATCTAAACGAATCACTATAAGTACTGCTGGTATAGCGAAGATGATCAAAAAATTAGCAGATGATAATAGCAAGGTCAATCTTGCCTTGTCTCTGCATGCCGCTGATGATGTAAAGCGTAATGAAATTATGCCCATCAATGAACAAAATAATCTAAGTAAGCTGATGGATGCGCTCAAGTATTATTATCTAAAAACGAAAAACAAAATATCCTACGAATACATCGCCTTCGAAAACTTTAACGCTACAGACGAGGATGCTTATAATCTGCTTAAATTGTGCAAAGATTTTCCTGTAAGAATTAATATTATAGAATACAATCCTATAGCGGGAGTCGAGTTTGTCAAAGCACCCGTAGATCAGATAGATCGGTTTGCAAAAATTATTCGTGATGCCGGTGTCATGATTACCGTAAGGAGAAGTAGAGGCAAGGATATAGATGCAGCCTGTGGACAGTTAGCAAATAAATAAATTTTATTAATTTAATTTTTTATCTTTTAATTGGTTTTTTTTGCAACCTTAGTAGGAGTAAATTACCTCTACGTATAATCATTATATTACACACTATCTAGGCGGATCAAGCTGTACCCCCATCCGTGAGAAATAGAATCTCTTTTCTGCAGTTTGTATAGCATAATAATCTGGACCCTGATAAGTGGGTTCTACAAGAAAATATTTTAATGCTTTAGCCTTATTTAATTTTTTATAAGCGTCTTTGACTATAGCTGGAATTTTGTCATCCTTAAGTTCAGTAAAGTTGGCTATGATGTTAAATTCACCATCATCATTATGGACTAGATCCTCTGTATACAGATCATTAACTTGTTTGTATGATATGATTGTGTGATTGTCATCTATACTGTAAACATTATCTATTAGTTTTTTATTAAAATCTGCGGGGTACGAATGTTCAATTATAAGTTGATGCTTTTCTAGCATATCTGTATTCGTTACAGGAATATATTTCTGTGCGAAGTTGAATTGTATGATCCCAACAAGTAGTAAAAGTATTATTGTATTATTTTTCATATTGTTAATAATTTTCTTACTTACCATTTGCAGTACACTTTTGTTCGATTTTGCCTATTATCTTTGCATAAGATTACATCTTAAATAGGTTTAGAAAATCCCCTTGTTTTCAATTGAGAGATACTATTATCTTAAACAAAATACCATTTACATCATTAAACCATTTCGTTAGGCAAAAATTTTCACTTACCTCTGCTAAAGTCTACTAGGTATTACTATTTTGTGTTTACTAAAAATAAATTTATGAAACCTATCGTACCTATTATCTGCTTACTCTGTTTTGCGCTCTGTCTTTCTGCTCAAGAAAAAACTGATAAGAAAAAATGGGATGTCAATAATCCTGAAGGAGCGTGGAATTGGAAAGATGTAAAATTTACTACGGATGAAGGCACCTGGTTAAATCTCGATGTAAGTCCTGATGGAAAAACCATCGCCTTTGACATGTTAGGAGATATTTACACCCTACCTATCTCTGGTGGTAAAGCTACTCCATTGCGTCAAGGTGTTGCTTGGGAAGTGCAACCTAGATACAGTCCTGATGGGGAAAAGATCTTGTTTACTTCTGATGCTGGGGGAGCAGATAACTGCTGGGTTATGGATCGCGATGGGGAAAATGCTAAGCAAATTACTGCTGAAGATTTTAGATTGCTGAACAATGGTACTTGGATGCCTGATGGAAATTATTTTGTAGCAAGAAAGCATTTTACCTCTGGAAGATCTCTAGGTGCTGGAGAAATGTGGATGTATCATATTACTGGTGGCTCAGGTATACAGCTGACTAAGAAAAAAAATGATCAACAAGATGTCAATGAACCCTCTGTTTCTCCAGATGGAAAATATCTGTACTATAGTGAGGACATGTATCCCGGTGGTTACTTCCAGTATAATAAAGATCCTAACAGTCAGATCTATGTCATCAACCGTTATGATTTTGATAAAGGAGAAACTAAAACTGTCGTGTCAGGACCAGGTGGTGCATTTAGACCGCAGATATCTAACGATGGAACAAAGCTCGCTTTTGTCAAAAGAATAAGAACAAACACCGTACTCTGTGTATACGATCTTGCAACAGGTAAGGAATATAATATTTATGACAAGTTGAGCAAAGACCAACAAGAGGCGTGGGCAATATTTGGTGTCTATACCGGTTTTGACTGGATGCCTAATGATAAAGAAATTGTTATCTATGGTCTAGGTAGAATAGCTCGTGTCAATATAGAAACTAAAGAGGCAAAACTTATACCTTTTTCTGTAGACGTAGATACCAAGGTGGCTGAAACTGTGCAGGTAAAAAATAATGCCTATGAAGAGGACATGGAGGTGAGGGTTATCAGAAACGCTGTTACCTCTCCTGACGAAAAAACCTTAGTCTTCAACGCGCTAGGTTATCTCTGGAGAATGAGCTTGCCTAATGGAAAACCAGAAAGATTGACTAATTCTCAAGATTTCGAATTTGAGCCTGCGTTCTCACCAGATGGTAATTCTATCGTTTATGTAAGTTGGGATGACGAAGCGATGGGGAAAATCCATCGTATGAATCTGCGAAGTAAAAATAGCAGTATTCTACTCTCAGAACCAGGAATCTATCGAAGTCCGCAATACAGCCCAGACGGTAAAACAATTGTATACAGAAAAGACGGTGGAAACAGCCACCAAGGATATGTCCATTGTCAAGAGCCGGGAATCTATACCATATCTAGTAGCTCTAGTTCTATTCCTAAATTAGTAACAACACAGGGAGAATACCCTAGTTTTTCTGCCGATGGAAAAAGAATCTTTTATCAGAAAGGAGGATACCTTTTCGGAAGTCTAACCAAGAGTTTCGAAAGTGTAAATCTAGATGGCGAAAACAAAAGAGAACACTTCGATGGAAAGTATACACAAAAATACAGTATCAGTCCCGACAACAAATGGGTAGCATGGTCAGAATTGTTCAAGGTATATATCGCTCCCTTTCCCGCAGCAGGAAAGAAGGTAGGTATCACCAGCAAAACCAAAGCCGTTCCTGTAGCACAGGTAGCTAAGGACGCCGGTATCAATATCCACTGGTCTAAGGATAGCGAAAAATTATTCTGGACCTTAGGAAATAAGTACTTTAGTGATGAGCTTACAGAGCGTTTTCTTTTTCTTAATGGTGCTGTAGATAGTATTCCACCTATGGACAGCCTAGGTGTACATATCCAGCTAGTAAAGCAAATGGATAAGCCATCAGGTGATATTGTTTTTTCTAATGCGCGCATCATTACTATGGAAGGAGATGAGGTGATAGAAAATGGTAGCGTGATCGTATCTGAAAATAAAATTGTAGAAGTAGGAGCAGAAATTGCTATCCCAAAAGGTGCAAAGCTTATAGACTGTAAAGGGAAAACGATCATGCCTGGTATTATGGATGTGCATGCTCATAGCGGTAATTTCCGTTATGGCTTATCACCAAAAAAGCAATGGGAATATTATGCTAATCTTGCTTACGGCATAAC
This sequence comes from uncultured Saprospiraceae bacterium, assembly GCA_964475415.1. Taxonomy (GTDB): domain Bacteria; phylum Bacteroidota; class Bacteroidia; order Chitinophagales; family Saprospiraceae; genus CALCMJ01. The sequence continues at coordinate 13,475 of CAYYWZ010000062.1, forward strand.
TACCTCTCACGACCCTTCGGCCAATACGGAAATGGTATTTGCACAGAGTGAGCTCATCAAGGCAGGAGAGATGGTAGGACCAAGATTGTTCAGTACTGGCACGATATTATATGGTGCCGATGGTGATTTCAAAGCACTAGTCAACAACTTAGAAGATGCGCGCTCTGCTATAAGAAGGACTAAAGCTTATGGAGCATTTTCTGTCAAAAGTTATAATCAACCTAGAAGAAATCAGCGTCAACAAATTATCCAAGCTTCCAGAGAACAAGACATCTTAGTGATGCCAGAAGGTGGATCATTTTTCTATCACAATATGAGTATGGTTGCTGATGGACATACAGGCGTAGAACACAATATACCAGTCGTTCCTTTATATGATGATGTTGTCAATTTTTGGAAAGCAACGGATGCACATAACACACCTACCCTTATTGTAAATTATGCAAGTGTAAATGGAGAGTACTACTGGTATCAGCATACTAATGTATGGGAAAAAGAAAGGCTCCTTAATTTTACGCCTAGAGGAATTGTAGACAGTAGATCTAGACATAGAATTATGCTCCCTGAGGAAGAATATGTCAATGGCCATATCCTAACTTCTCAGTCGCTAAACAAATTACAATCTGCAGGTGTGGATGTCAATCTAGGTGCTCATGGACAGCTACAAGGATTAGGTGCTCACTGGGAACTATGGATGCTACAACAAGGGGGTATGTCTAATCACCAAGCGCTTAAATGTGCCACTATAAACGGAGCTAACTACCTAGGTATGGACCACCAACTAGGTTCTATAAAAAAAGGTAAACTAGCTGATCTTATAATCATAGATGGAAATCCACTAGAAGATATAAGAGTTACTGAAAACGTCATGTATACTATGGTAAATGGTAGACTCTATGATGCATCAACAATGAATGAGATAGGAAACAGAACGAAGAAGAGAACGAAGTTTTATTTTGAGCAAGAAGGTTCTGGAAATGCCTACCCTTATTACCTGGAAACAAATAGTCACATGATGCCTATGTGTTGTCAGAGAAACTAGGAAAATATAGGTAAGGTTCTGTTTTTTTTTGTGATTCTTTTTCTATTGTAATTTTAAGTACTTATGGGAGAAACAGTTTCTCTGTAGAGCTTACATTCTCTAAACTTAGGTCTGCATTTAGACAAAATTGTCAGTATAAAATAGATCTACAACCTCTGAAATCCTTGTTTTAAATGAATAAATAGCGTTTTTTCTCTCTGATGTCCCGACAAGCTTAAACTTTAACACAATATTTTAAAACTTAAATAGACTTCTTGCGTTTTAATTGTGCTAATGGAAGTTGTTCTATAATGATTGGGGCCTCGTCAATTCTTTTGATGAGGCCTTTTTATGTCTACTGTTTAGTTGCTATCCATGTGCAAGAACCCCCTATGGAATTAACGGTAAGGTTTAATTGATCACCATCCAGACCTCCTTCAAAAGTATTAGGACCTGATGGACTGACAACAGAAGAACCAACAATTGTGCATTCATCATACAAAAAAATCTGGCCGTCTATAATTATCCTATTAGAAATTGATGTCTCAGTTGTAATGATAACGTCTTGTCTTATCTCAAAACCATAATTCGTTTCCACCTCACCATTCAGATTTTTTGTCCCTATATAAGTTCCTTCCCAATCTTCTATGGTACAGACATCATCATCTGAGCAATAGGTAAAAAGAATGGAGATACTAAGTAGGAATAATAATTTACGCATAATGTTATTTTTATAATTTAATTTACGGTCTTCTTAATCTAATTAGCTAACCTACCCAACTTTCTTTTGTTAATATCATCTAGCAAATCAAGAATATCATCCATCTCTACATTTCTTCCTTTTGCGCTAACTAGAAATCTATCGTTTATCAGTACACTGACTTCTCCCCTCTTGGATCTAGAATCGTATTTCTCATAGGCCTTGTCTCCGTCTATAAGACTTGTTCTTTCATATCCATTAGCAGTTTCTTTATCTACCTTGATCATGGTCCAGGCAGCAAGTGCAAGTTTTGCCGCAGAAACACCTCCACCATCACTTACTGTCAGATTTATTTCTCCTGAGTCTCCTATCTTATAATCCGCTTTCACAGAAGATATTTTGAAGCCCATCACTTCTGTATTCTCTCCACTCTTGAATAACCTTTCTCCTCCTTTAAATTTTTCCGGTAATACTTCTTTGAGCTCTCTAAATCCTACGATCTCTACATTGTCCTTGTTTTCGACATCCTTTCCTATACCCTCTAGAGCTTCTGATGCTTTCTTAAGTCCTCCAAGGAGTCCTTCTTTTTCTTTTTCAAAAGTCTTGGCTATTTCCTCTGCTTTTTTCTGCTCTTGACTAGAACAAGATAATAAAAATAGAAGTGCAAAGAAAATCAGAAAACAATTGGTTGATTTATGCATTATTCTTTTTTTTTGATTGTTAAGAATTGATAGTGTTTCTGACTAATTAACACAAAGATAATTCTAATTCGTTCTAAATAATCAGAAAATTCTACCAACACCTGCTATTCTCTAGATAACCACCAGCCTAACCATAGACCTACTAAGCCAAACTGAACTATTGTATCTATCAAATATCCTAAACTATAAGTCTCAAACCATATAGTATGAATATAGGTAATGATCATATATCCTATAAAACCTATGAATAGACTCGTAAGTAATCCCGATGCTAGGGTAAGATCTTTCATCCGCATAAGTATCCAACATAAAAGAAATGCTATAAGTAGATTTGCTACAAAGCCTCTAAACATATTCATACCCATTGTGTCATGATACGCATCGTGGTATACAACTGTTGCCCACGGTTTCCCTTCTACGGATTTCATCATTTCTGCTTTTTCCTCAGGCGATGTATCAGGTGGCATTGTAGGAAGAAAATAAGAACCTTCTTCTAAATTCTGCTCTAGAAAATTTATAATCTTATCTTGATTAGGCGTATAAGTATTTTCTACTCCATGTATGTTCAATATGCTCCAGGACAAAAACTGCCACATAAATAATATGATCGCGGCTACCAAAGTTCCTACAATAGTTTTTTTCATTTTGCTCTTTTTATTGGTTAATAATATTTAAAATAAAAAAAAGATCTGTAATATTATAACACGTAATAGAGCTTACCAAAAAGCGGGGTCTACTAATACAAAAAAAGCACTCCAGATAAGAAGTGCTTCTAAAAAAAAACTGATTGTTTTTCTATTGCGCTATTAGTACCTTATGTTTCATAACAACATTATCCTTGCTTAGCTCTATGAAGTAGTAACCAGAACTCATACCATCTGTAGAAAGCTCATGCTCTGTTCCAGATAATTGAAAGCTTTTTACTACACCACCGTTCTGGTCATAAACTTTTCCTGCTCCATCAGTCATCGTCTCTGGAACCCTGATGCTCAGCTCTTCTCCTTGAGATACCGGGTTAGGATAAGCCTTCATTTCTAAGACTCCTGTCATTTTTATTTTGTCAAATTGCTCTATACCATTAGAAGAAATCTTTTCTGTCATCTCTCCTACCTTTTCTAAATCCATCGATCCATAAAGTGACATAACAATAAATTCATTATCAGATACTATTAGGCCTACAAGTTCTGTTACGATACCGTCATCCTCATCTATATAGAAAGTGACCTTATCTGTCTTGTCGCTTATCCTCAGCAGTTCTTCGTGCGTTCTTCTTACTTTTTTTACACCCTCCTTATAAGTTTGCATAGGGTCTTCTAAGTCATCGGCTACTATAAGTGTAAAGGATTCTATAGTACTTACAAATTGTCTTATTTCTTCTAACTCTCCGTCTGTTTTTATATGTTTAGCAATATCAAACATCTTGCTAGAAACATAGATGGATGTAGCATTTTCTTTTTCTTGTATCTCGTAAAAGTGTTTGTCTATGATGTTTTGAGCCATCGTGCTCAGGCTTAAAAATAAACCAGTCGTTAGTAAAATAATTTGTTTCATGTTTCTGAATTTTTGTTTAGTAAAACACCAGATAAAGAAGAATGCATTTTCTATTTATCGGGCCAATACATAGATGACGGTATTAGCATTATATTGTTACAAACAAGCTGAGAAAACTTACCAAACAATAGGATTTTTCTATCAACATATAGTAATAGTCTATGAAAATAGTATTCCTTATAAACAAATTGTTTCAGACTAATGAAGATAATTTCTTCTAATAATAAATAAAGCTTTTCTAATTATTTATCCTAGAGCCTGCCAGCTTTTTTTAGTCGCTTTTCTGCTTTCTTTTCTTTTGCAGTTTCGTAGATGCTTTTTTTACACTTTTCTTAGCATCTTTCCCTTTTCCCATAGTATTTTTATTTATATAACATAAAGGTGCATAATACCACATCATATTGCACACCTCGATTTTAACTATTTACTTAATTTAATAATAAGCTCTTGCAACATTGCATTGCATTGTTGTAGTTGTTCTTTGTCCACAAACTCATCTGCCCTGTGTGCCTGAGCAATATCTCCAGGACCACAGATAATACTTTCGAAGCCTGCTTCTGCAAATTGCCCCGCCTCTGCTGCATAGGCTACAGTAGATAGTTCTTGGTTTGGAATAATAGATTTGATCAGTTCTACAATAGAAGCTTTTTCTGGTGTATCTAGTGCTGGTACATCTGGGTGAGATTCTTCTGTTATGATCTGGAAATCTGGAAAACGTTCTCTCAACACCTCTTCTTGGGCTCGAGAATATTGCTCAAACTCCGCTAAAATATCCACCGCCTTATCTTTAGGTATCACCCTAACATCCCAATAAAAACATGCCTTGTCAGCTATGACATTAGGTGCAATTCCTGCCTCTAAGAACTTGCCACAATGTATCGTCGTATGTGGTGGAGAGAAGCGGTCATCTACGTGTCCGTCCCCTATCAGCTGATGCATCTTCTGCTCTAGCCATAAGATCATTCTGCAAGCTTCTTGTATTGCACTTACCTCCGTTCTAATTCTAGAGCTATGTCCCGCAGAACCATTTATTGTTGTTTTGTAAATAACCATCCCCTTCTGACCGACCATAGCTTGCATCATAGAAGGTTCGCCGATAATGGCATACTTAGGTTTTTCGTTATAGGTTGTTTTTATATGTTCCGCTAATTCTGGTGCCGCTAAACAACCTATCTCCTCGTCATAAGAAAAGGCAAAGTATATGGGTATCTTTAGTTCAGCCTTCATCATAATAGGGACCATCGATAAACAGCAAGCTATATAAGCCTTCATATCACAAGAGCCTCTACCATATAACTTTCCATCCGACTTGTCTGTCAATACAAACGGTTCACTAGTCCATTCTTGTCCCGCTACAGGAACTACATCCATATGTCCCGACAGAATAACACCGTCATCTACAGGTGGTCCTATTCTACAATGTAGAGACCTTTTGTTGCCCTCTTCATTTGGCACTGACGTACAATCCACTCCATAATCTTTCAGATAGTTCTCTATCCATGCTGCTATCTCTAGATTACTTTCTCCTCCTAGCACAGAAAAGGAAACAAGTTTTTTTAAAATTTCTTCTACTCCCATAAGTATTTATTTTACATAGGTCCCCACTCTATAGCAACCATCAGTATCAAAAAGCACCAAGATATAAATAAGATAACTAAGGTAAAGGGCATTATAAATCTTAACCACTTGTCAAAAGGTACTCTACACATACTCAGCATGGCTATTAATCCACCTAGGGTAGGATTAAACAAATTTGTTACACCATCTCCTATCTGAAAAGCTTGTATAGAACACTGTCTTGTCAATCCAACAATCTCTCCTACTGGAATCATAATAGGAAGAGTCGCTAAGGCCTGACCACTGCCAGATGGAATCATAATATTTAGAATACACTGAGAGGCAGACATTAATACTGCTGATAAATACGTCGGCATAGAAATAAGCATCTCAGATAAATAATAAGCTATCGTATCACTCACCTGCCCCATCTCTAAAATCACCTTGATAGTTGTTGCAAACCCTACCATAAATGCTCCCGGCGCAACTAGTGCGATGGAAGCAAGAACCGTCTCGCTGAAAACCCTCGGACTGAGTCTTGCAACAATTCCTACTGCTACTGCTATCATAATAAAAATAGCTGACACTTCATTGATATACCAGCCTCTTGTAAATATTCCAAAAAGCATAATGCCCATACCCAATAAAAATGTAAATAAGACGAGTATATTATTGACAGACATTCGATATGATGAAATTCCCTTTGTCAATACAAAGCCCTCTGTGTTCAAATTTTGTCCTAGACTTGCAGCGGGATCTTCTGTTATTTTTCTAAAATATCTAACATTATAGTACGCCAAAAAAGCTAGAGCTGCAAAACACAAAACACTTCTATAGAGAACACCAGAAAACAGAGGCATCTCTGCTATCTTGTGTCCTGTACCGATAGTGTACGGATTAATCGGTGATAATCCAAAACCTACTGTTATAGCTGCCACAGATATACCTGCTGCTAAAATAAGATCCCCTCCTAGGGCTAATGACAACACTGCCGCTATCGGTACAAGAGCAATATTATTTTCATAACCGATAGCTACTCCTGTCATTCCAAATAAAAAGGTAGCTATAATTACGATGAGATATTTCCGCTCTAATCCTAGTTTTCTGACGATGGTACCTATCGCGTTTTCCAGCATCTTAGACTTCTCTAGAATGCCGAACATTATACCACTTGCAAAAACTACCCATATAATATCTGAAGCAACTTTGAAACCTTTAGAAAAAGCAACAAACATGTCTAACAGACCTACAGGTGTCCGTGCTATTTTAGAAAATGTTCCTGGAATAACTCGCTCTCTTCCTTCGACTAGCTGCCTTTCGAATAAGCCCGCTGGTAGTATATAACTAAGAAGGCTTGCAAAAACCACCATTCCGAAAAGCATAACCACAGGGTGCGGTATACGCTCAAACCATTTCCGCTTCTTTTTTTCTGACACATCATGAAGATAACTTTAATATTATATAATTAGAACCTTAAGTAAGCAACAAATTAAAAGGTCTGGTAAAATCAATTGCCAGACCCAAAGTATTAATAACTATTCCGTTTTCTTTTATGTGATAACTGTGATTGCAGGGTTAGAATACAACCCTTACATCTGTAAACACTTCTTGTCAAGGATTGCCTTCATAGTGTCTGTCTCTTAAAGTTATATCTTGCTCTTCAGAATAAAGATGAAGATAATCTGCATAGCTATAGATAAATAGCTTACTCTTCCACTTCACCATTTTCTATCCATTCTCAAAGATCGATAAAAGCTATAGGGTTGCAATTTTTGCGATCAGTCTATTCTATTTCGAGATCTCAGTCAAATACCTAATCCACTAATCTCGCAATTACTAACATATCATGTATAGATGATAACAGCTACTAAATTATTTACTACTTTACAAGTATAAATAATCTAGGTAAAAATGAATAATTTAGATGTTTCTTTTGTAAGGAAACAATTCCCTGTCTTTGACACGGAGCTTGGAAAAAAAATAGCCTTCTTTGATAATGGCGGAGGAAGCTATGTAGCAGGCTCTGTAATAAAAAAACTGAGTGATTTTTACACCAACTATAAGGTACAGCCTTATGGCTCTACTACCATGGGAAAACTTGCAGGTGATGCGATGGACTATGGCAGATCCTCTATGGCCGAACTGCTTAATATTCCCATAGATCAGCTCACCATCGGGGCATCCACAACTCAAAATATTAATACGCTCTCTATCGCTTGCTCCCCTATTGTAAGTTCAAATTCTGAGGTCATTGTATCAGAGCAAGACCACGAAGCCAATATCGGTGGCTGGGAAAGACTATGCAAAAAACAAGGTGCACAGTTTACCCTATGGAAAGTAGATCCCACAACAGGAGAACTAGATCTAAATACACTAGAAAAACTTATTTCTGAAAAAACAGCTATAGTCGCTGTTACGCAAAGTTCCAATATCTTAGGTAGTATCAATCCTGTAAATGAGATTGCCACCATCGCTCGTAAAAATAATGCGCGGTTTGTCGTAGATGCGGTAGCCTATGCTCCCCACCAGTGGCCCAACCTAGACGAAATAGATGCTGACGCTTATGTATTCAGTAGTTACAAGACCTATGGAACCCATCAGGGTATCATGGTGGTAAGACCTGACTTTCTATCTGAATTAGATAAGCAGTGCCATTTTTTTAATGAAAAATACATCATTAAGTGGTTAGACTCTTCAGGACCTAATCACGCTGCTATTGCTGCCTTAGGTGGTATAGCAGATTACTTTTCTACGATATACGATCATCACTTCGAGGATAAAGATCTTCCGCTATATAGTAAAGCGCGAGCAATGTCCCTACTAATGCATAAGCATGAATCAGAATTGTGTCAGACGCTACTAGATTGTATTAATGAACTTCCTATAAAAATCTACGGAAAAAATAAGATGCAAAGAAGAGAAGCTAATATAGCTCTCGTCTCTAATCAGTTCTCCTCGTTATCGTTAATGGAAGAATTAGGGAAATCAGATATTATAGTGAAACAAGGTAATTTCTATGCTTATAGATTATTACATAGTTTAGGTGTATCAAATCTAAATGATGGCGTCTTAAGAATAAGTCTAAGTCATTATAACACCTTAGAAGAAGTAGAAAGATGTTGTCATGCTCTTAATAACATTCATGAGTAAAAAGATAATAAAGCCCATATTTTTGTTAACTAAACTATTACAGTGAAACAATACCATCCAGTAATAATATCGTTGTTAGTTGTTTTCTACACAAGCTGCAGTAAGAAACCTCATAATAATCTGATATCTAAGGATCTTATATCAGAACGTAATTATTCTATCAAAGACTCTGTCTACTTCGATATGGCTCTTTCTGAAGGAGCCGCTCATGAAGGGCTGAAAGAATATAAAATAAAAATTAAAAAATTAGATAGTTTACAATATCAAGCAAGCTACTCCTGCTCGATTGATTATTTTCTAGATTGCGCCTGTCAAATAAGTGACGATCCCTTACCCTTACCTTTTACAATTACTTATAAGGCATTCGATAACGTTAAGGTTATCAATAATGATAACGTTGAAATAATAGATTTATCCGAACCCATGAAAAATCTGAAAATTCTTCTCGAAGAAAATAAACTTATAGAAAAATGTGAAAAACTAAAAAAGAATGCAACAAAATATATCGGAAACGAGGAAGCTATGAAAAAGAAATTTCTATACTTCTTATCGCACATTCATAGATATGAAAAATACAAACTACCTTCATCAGAAAAATCTATAAATAATTCTAAGTATTCAACCATAGATTTAAATAGTGTTCATCCCTTTACTAAAACATCAGATGCTGTATCTATAAATCCTGCTGGGAAAGAGGAAATTAATATTTGGAAGACCCGTTCTTATCCTCCTAAAGTCATTAACCTACAACTGTTAAAAGCCTTTGAAACAAATCAAAAGAATCAAGTTTCTATGAAGGATGTAGGTGATCAGTTTTTAGAAAATAAAATCTTATATAAAGATATTAGTGATATGTTCTTTGAATTCCAGAGTTATACAATAGATACACAAACTTCCTCCTTAGAAAATTTTAATCTGGTATTAAAGTCAGAAAACGGAAAAATTAAGCATCATATGTACAGGTCTATAAGTAAACATTAAACGTTATTTTTTGTATCTATTCTCTTAATGTTTGATCAGATTCGCCATATCAAAACAAAAAAAGAGATTCCTAAATGAATAGAAATCTCTTTGCGCC
>CAYYWZ010000063.1:0-2631 GCA_964475415.1 uncultured Saprospiraceae bacterium
CTGGAGGTGCACAGAACTTATAGTATCCATCATCTGATGGTGTGCCTGGCTTGTGGTCTGTGAATTCAAAATCCCATAATGTATATCCTGATCCATCATTACTTAGACGATATAGGTTTACTTTAAGACCATTTATACCATTCTCTGTTTCATCATAAATATCATCTTCATCATTGTCATACCATACTAGATCTCCTATAGGTACGCACTTATATAAACCACCATCGAATGCTGTAATTTCACAAGACGCCGGAGCAATGTTTATTAAGTTTGTTGTACCTGGTCCAAAGAAATTTGTAAAATCAGAATCTATAGTATTGTCTGTTCCTTCGCTAGGAAACGTTATTTCAAAATCTGAAGGAATAATCATTTTGACATAATAATCACCAGGTATAATATTCTCTATAATGTACATACCGTCTGCATCAGTTACAACAGCTTTTACAAAATTACCCATGGCATCGAGCAGTTGTATTGATACATTTGCAAGACCTTCTTCTCCTGGATCTTGGATACCATTTCCATTACAATCATTCCAAATAAAATCTCCTAGCTTTCCTAACAAAGGAATCGGTGTAGGATCATCCGGTGTACTCATGTCACCTGGTTCACCTGGATTTGTTCCTTCGAAGTCAGTTCCACTATCTGAGTCATCATCTACCGTTGTTGTCTCATTAGAATTCGGATCTGTATAATCTCCCGTAGCTGTAGCAAGATTATATATTGTATCCGGAATGGCTACACCTACATCGTCTGAAGCATCTAGCTCTATCCTTATCTGAATATATATTTCTTCATTAGGTTGAATTACGCCTGTCCTATCAAAAATTTCGGCATCCATCAATCCTCCATCGAAACTAGGATTAAGACCGCCAGGCATCATTGCCGTTGTAGAAGGTGTAATAAATGGATATGTACCATCATAAACGATAGACTCAAACAATCCTCCGAAACCATCTGGAATCGGTGTGGTCATATCATCTATCAAACTGAGATTATCCAGAGGAACATTACCAATATTCTTAACGGCAATTTCCATCACTATATCGAAATGTCCATTTTCACCACTATTAGCTGGTAGGTATTCTATTAGATTTTTTACCGTTGCAATAAGGGGAACTCGTATTTCTGTAGGATCATCTGTTGTTCCCTCATCGCCAGGTTCTCCAGGATTTGTATCATCTGGCATGGTTCCACTATCAGATTCGTCAGTAACATCTGGCTCACCTGTAATCGGATCATTTACCTCATTCCCTGAACCATCTACGGGTGTACCACTTACAACAGCTTGGTTTTCCAGTGGATCAGGTGTCCCTGGGGCATTAGGATCTATTTCTACTACAATCTGGATGGTAAAGAATTCATCTCTCATCAAGAAGCCATCAAAGCCTATAAACATATCTAAGTCTGGCGTTGCTCCAGTATAAGCAGTATTAACGGTAGGCAACATTGTAGCTGTTCCCGCTCCCAATACTGGAATCCCCAAGACCTGCACAAAAGCCGGTCCAAATTCTGAAACTATATCATCCATTAAACTTATATTCTTAATATCTGTATTTCCAATATTCGTTATCTGGAAATCTATTGTCAGATCCACGTTTCCAATAACTCCGGACGCTGCAGGCTGTATATCAGCGATATCCTTCACAAGATCTACTGCAGGAACTAGAGGTATGGGTGCACAAGCATCATCCGATTCTTCTGGTACTGCATCAGATACTCCTGCACAGTTCAATAAACCTGTACCCGCTTCTCCTGCTACAAGATCACAATTCTCGCTCTCTTCTGTAACTTGGTTTAAGTCTATTGTAAATACAACATCAATCTGCCAATTCTCTATTCCAGAAATGTCAATCATTTCATTGTCTGTCAATAAATAGTCTGAAGTTCCATCAAAAGCAGCCGTATTATCCATACCAGATAAGGTTTCTACTCCTCCACCAATATAGAAAGCGTCTACACTAACTATATTTGCTCCTGCACCAAACTTAAGCGTATCATTTAGATCGTAGAAAGCTTTGTTATCTCCCGTATTTTCCACCATCACATTGTAACTAATAGTATACTCAAACGGATTACCTGTCCATGTGACTGGACTGGAAATCAACTTTGTTACATCTACAGAAAGTATAGGAATCGTAGTGCATACATCTACGGATTCTTCTGGCACACCATCTGACACACCAGCGCAATTCAATAAACCCGTACCTGTCTCTCCAGCATCTAAATTGCAATCACTACTGCTCATCGTAGTACTTAATGGATCAACAGTAAAAATTACTGCTACTTCCCATTCTTCAAAAGCATCTACTTCTAACATCTCATCATCAACTAATAAGAAATTACTAGTACCGTTAAACGAGGCTGTATTATCAAGACCAGAATTTGTCTCCATACCACCTGCTAAGTAGATAGCATTGACATCTATTATAGTGGCGCCAACTCCAAACTTCAAGGTGTCAGCAAGATCATAAAAAGCTTTTGCATTACCTGTACTACTTACCGTTATCAGATATTTAATTTCAAACTCATTAACGTTACCTGTTGGTAATGGCTCTTGGGTAATTGTTTTGAAAATTTCTACTGCCGGCATTGGTAATGGTTCGCATACATCTGCTGTATCATCCGGAA
>CAYYWZ010000063.1:2731-6049 GCA_964475415.1 uncultured Saprospiraceae bacterium
CTCGTTATCGCTTTACTGATTTCTACTGCTGGCATTGGTAATGGTTCGCATACATTATCAGATGCAGTGGGAACACCATCACTTACAGCAGCACAGTTTAGTAAACCTGTTCCACTCTCTCCCATATCGAGACTACAATCTGTAGAACCTGCTATTATCATTTCCACATCTACCGTGAATATCACTTCTATCTCCCATACTTCCACAGCATCTAACTCTATCATCTCGTTATCACTGATTAGAAAATTAGACACACCATCATAAGTAGCTGAGTTATCAATCCCACTTTGATCCTCTGTTCCACCTCCAATATAACTAACTACAGTGTTTTCTACCGTAGCACCTTGTCCATACTTAAGCGTATCTGTAAGGTCGTAGAATGCTTTTGCATTACCTGTATTGGAAATCGTAATTGCATATGTTATACTGAACTCATTTGGATTCCCTGTTGGAGCAGCAGAACTGCTTATTGCTTTAGATATAGAAACTGCTGGTGAGGGAATCGGTTCACATGCATCATCTGTCGCCGTAGGCACATCTCCACTTACTGTAGCACAGTTCAACAAACCAGTAACAAATTCTCCGGTTTCTAATGTACAGTTACTACTTTCTCCGGTTAACATTTCAGGGTCTACAATATATTGAACCTCTACCAACCACTCTTCTACTGCTCCTATTTCTATCATCTCATTATCACTAATCAAATAGTTTGCCTCCCCATCAAAAGAAGCTGAATTATCTATGCCGCTTTGATTCTCTGTCCCACCTCCTAAGTAGGTAGCACTAGAACTTAAAACAGTTGCACCTGCTCCAAATTTTAAGGTATCTGATAAATCATAAAATGCTTTTGCATCTCCTATATTACTCACCGTAATTGTATAGCTTATATCAAATACGTTTGGATCACCCGCTGGTGACGAACTAGAAGTTATGGTTTTAGAAACTGCTACTGCAGGCATTGGTACAGGCTCGCAGGCATTATCCATAGCAACGGGCACATCTCCACTTACAACTGCACAATTAAGCAATCCTGTAGCCATCTCTCCTGACTCTAAAATACAGTTACTACTTTCCCCCGTCAGCATAGTAGGATCGACTATAAACGTAACAGATACTGTCCACGATTCTGAAGCGCCTAATGCTAGCATCTCGTCATCAACGATTAGATGATTTGTAGTACCATCAAAACTAGGACTATTATCAACTCCTGTAGATGTCTCTGTTCCTAGAGGTATATATTGTATAGCAGCATCTGTAACAGTTGTACCGTCTCCAAATTTGATTGTATCACTCAGATCATAAAATGCCACTTCATCTCCTGTATTTGTAGTAACAATTGTATATTCTATAATAAACTCATTCGGATTACCAGTAGGTAATGCTGAGTTGGTGATTGTCTTAGAAACACTTACTGCTGGCATTGCTAAAGGTTCACATGCATCATCGCTTGCTGAAGGAACGCCATCCCCTACTGCCGCACAATTTAGTAACCCAGTTCCTGTCTCTCCTGCATCCAAGATACAATCTCTGCTTGTAGGAGTTGAAGTCATTAAATCTATAATGTAAATTACTGATATCAGCCACTCTTCTTCCGCTCCTGCCTCTATCATTTCGTCATCACTTAATAGATAATTAGCGACACCATCAAAACTTCCTGTGTTATCTATCCCACTTAAATTTTCTATTCCTCCACCGATGTAACTAGCTACTGCAGATACGATATTCGCTCCAGTACCATATTTTAATGTATCTGTCAAATCATAAAATGCTTTTGCTTCACTTGTATTACTTATCGTAATCGTGTATTCGATGGCAAACTCATTAGGATTTCCCGTTGGTGTAGAAGAAGATGATATAATCTTATCTATAGAAACCGATGGAACTGGTATCGGTGCACATGCATCATCAGTAGCATCTGGAACGCCATCTCCTACAGCGGCACAGTTTAATAACCCCGAGACTGTTTCGCCTGTTTCTAATTGACAATTACCACTTCCTTCAGTAATTGCTTGAGGATCTACAACAAACACAACCGTAACAATCCAATCTTCTACTGCACCTGCCTCTATCATTTCGTCATCACTAATTAAATAATTCGCTATACCATCAAATGAGCTTGTATTGTCAACTCCAGAGAATGTCTCCATTCCAACAGGCATATGAAAAGCGTTAGCCATCATTACAGTGGCACCTTGTCCAAACTTCAGCGTATCTGTAAGATCATAAAAGGCTTTCGTCTCACTTGTATTCTCTATCGTTATTGTATATTCTATTGAAAATTCATTTGGATTACCTGTTGGTGTTGGTGCAACTGTAACAGTTTTACTCAAAGACACAGATGGAACTGGTATTGGTTCACATGCATCATCTGTTGCATCTGGCACACCATCACTTACTGCTGCACAGTTTAATAACCCTGTAACTGTTTCACCTGATTCTAAAACACAATTTCCACTGCCACCAGTAATCATTTCTGGAACAACTATGAATGTTACTGTTACAATCCAACTTTCAGATGCTCCTACTTCTATCATCTCATCATCACTTATCAAGAAATCCGAAGTACCATCGAAAGAGGCAGTGTTATCTATTCCTGATTGTGTCTCTGTTCCTGCAGGAAGGTAGGTTGCAATAGCATTTACAACTGTTGCTCCAGATCCATATTTCAATGTATCTGTCAGATCATAAAACGCCTTAGAATTGCCAGTATTCTCAATCGTTACAGTATATTCTATTGAGAATTCATTAAGATTTCCTGTTGGTGCTGCCGAACTAGATATTATTTTACTAATTGAAAGAGATGGTAATGGAATAGGTTCGCAAGCATCGGCTGTATCTTCTGGCACACCGTTTCCAACTGCTGCACAATTCAATAAACCCGTTTCTGTTTCGCCACTATCTATTGTACAGTCGGCACTTGTACTTGTTACTGTGCTAGGATCTACTGTAAATACTACGGTTACTGTCCAGTCTTCTGTCGCTCCCGCTGCTATCATCTCATCTGCTCCTAGTCCATAATTCGCTTGTCCGTCATACGTTCCTGTGTTATCTGTTCCACTCTGCATCTCTGATCCGCCTCCTACATACATGCCTGTGGCCGATACAACGGTCGCGCCTGCTCCGTATTTTAGAGTATCTGTCAAATCGTAAAACGCTACGACTGTTCCTGTGTTTTCTATTGTTATCGTATATTCTATAGTAAACTCATTGGGATTGCCCGTAGATGCTGGAGAGCTCGTCACTGATTTACTGATCGCTACCTCTGGTAATGGAATAGGTTCGCAAGCATCGGCTGTATCTTCTGGCACACCGTTTCCA
>CAYYWZ010000063.1:6149-22758 GCA_964475415.1 uncultured Saprospiraceae bacterium
GGCCGATACAACGGTCGCGCCTGCTCCGTATTTTAGAGTATCTGTCAAATCGTAACTACCTGTAGCAGTACCATTATTCGTAACTGATATTGTATACTCTATAGAAAATTCATTAGGATTACCTGTTGGCGCAGGAGAACTTGTCACCTCTTTTTCTACTGTCACATCTGCGAAAGCAATTATAACTTCACACATGTTTGTACAATTATTACTGTCTACAATAGAAACACTATAAGTACCCACCGCTAAATTCTGAATCATAATATTTAATCCATTAGTAGCAGTACCTGATGTAATAACAGTTCCTCCAATATCCGTTACCTCATAATCATATGTACTATTAGATCCTGTAATATTAAAATCAAAAGCTCCATCTTCTTCATTAGGACCTGTTGCATCACTAGAACTTGTAACATCACATATCGGTAAAGGATTAACTGCTACGGTAATACAACACGAAGAAACGCACCCGTCAGTCGTGGTCAATGTTACACAATAATCACCTGCATCAGCAAGTGTTGCTGAAGAGACAGAATAAGTTGAATTAGTTCCTGCATCTGTATTTGGGTCTTCCCAACTATAAGTATATGCTAATCCCGGCTCTGTAACTACCTCAATAAGGAGCTCTTCTCCAACACATACTTCTAAAGGCCCTTCAATAACGCAATCATCTAACTGAAGAGTAATTTGTTGTTCTTCTGCTACAAAAGCAAACCACCATGTATTTAAGGTATTGAAATTTCCATAACCTGGATCGGTACCACCAAAACAAGCAACGAAATTATCCCAGGTTCTACATCCCGCTGTTTGACAAACACACCCTGCTGTCCCATCATTAGGCTGTCCAGTCCCAGATGTTGAATTTATTGTTGAATCATCCCAATATAATTGGTTATTCGTAGGACAACCAGCAGGTCTTACTGTTTCTATACAAAAACCTTCTGTCAAATATTCTACATCAAATGCAGAATAATGTTGGATTCCTTGAGTAAACTGAAAGACTGCAGTAACGGCTTCACCAGGTCCAAAAAGAGAATCATCTCCTTTAACTCCATCCCAAACTATACATTGATCTCCTGCTGTAGATAGTGATTCTACAAAAAGAACATCTGCAGTACCTACATCAAATATTCCATTTCCATTAAAATCTAATATAATCTCTAGTTCACCTGGCTGCGTCAAATTAAAATTTATACAATATCCTCCAGGAGCGCATGTCAAACCTATAACTGTAATATCTCCACATTCCCCGTCTGGAAAACATGTCGGATCTGGAGGAGAGAGAAATATTTTATGCTCTGCTGCATTGCCAGTCGCATTAGCATTTTCAACTGACATTCTATCCATTGCATTTACCCCTGAAGTTCCTGGACCTACAGTATTAAAAGCTACATTAAACGTCAAACCTCTCAATCCTGAATCTTGAAAATCTATTCTACTTACAAAACCATCTGTTGTGTAACTATAAAGTGCACCATTAAAAGGTCTCTGAAAGAAATTACAAATATCTCCAGCTGCTAATCCATCAGGTGGTGTTCTGAAAGACCAGTTTTGCGAATTAACTCTTCCTGGCTCCACAGTATTTGTATTAGGATTTCCAACCGTAAAGTCCCAAAGCGGAATATATTGTGTGCCACCGTCATCAAACTCTACCCAGTACTCGCCTGGTGTAGGTGGACAATACTTATAGATTTCATTACCATTAATATCTGTTGTTGTTACTGCATAACCTCCAGCCACACCTAGTTCCAAAGGTCCACCTGCTTCTCCCCAAGAAGAAACATTTTGATTTCCTTGATTTACAGTAAAAGGACCATGTACGACTCCGCCTGCATTGTTTACTATTCTAAAATCATAATCATCAAGAAAGTTTGTATTTACACTACTTGTTGATCCAGCAGATAAGCCTAGGTATATACACTCACCTGCTTTTACAGTTATCGAGATACCACTTGTTGTGGAAGCTGAACCGTAGGCAGCAAAATTTCCAAATCCATCATCATCTACGTTAAGCCATATCACATCTGTAGCAGATGGAGCAGCTTGTTGTAAGCCCTCCGATCTAAGTTGATGGGGATTTACTATACCTATCAATCCAAATAATAATAATAATTTGGATATAGCAAATCTTTTCCTAATCTTACTAAAGCAAGTGTCATTATTCATTTTGTCCGTATTAAGAAGAGTTACAATGGCTTAAAAAGCACGTGAAAGTTTTTGGTCAAAAATTTTAAATTTAGATCATTAAAATTCCTGCAATTCATTATTTATTATTGAATTTACGATTTTTAGACAGAAAAAAAATCAAATGTTAAATAGTTAACATTTAGAAAAAAATAATATATGAGATAAAAAAATGTATAACATACATGATACTTATCTCTTAAGCGAGTTTTTATATCTTTTACAACCTTTTTATTTTTTTGTCCTACTAGAAAATAATTACATTAAATGAATAAATGTATACTATATTACATTTTGTTAAAGGACTTATAAACACCTAAGACTTGTAACTCCAAAGTAGTTTTTTGTAAAAGTAAGATGGTTTTCTCGTAATCAGCATTAGAAGAGAATTCTAAATCTAAATGAAAAAAGTAGCTATCCCGACATCCAGAAATGGGATAAGATTGTAATTTACTCAGGTCTACATTGTTCTCATAAATAATTTGTAAAGCCTTCAATAAACTGCCTTTAGTATTACTAACCCTCAGATAAATAGATGCTTTATCAAAAACTCCAACAGGAATAGCTTGCTCACTTCTTTGAATAATAAAAAATCTAGTCTCATTATTTTGACTTGTTTCTATATTTCTTTCTAATATTTCTAACTGATATAGGTCTGCCGCCGCTGCACTAGAAATACTTGCTATACCTCTTTTTACTTCCTGACTTATTAATAGTGCACTCAGTGCAGTATCTTTAGACTCTACAATCTTAATATGAGGATAGCTTTGCAAAAATTGCAAGCACTGATTGATCGCCATTGGATGAGAATGCACCTCTCTAATATTTTCTATTTTCTGATTAGGCAAGGCCATCAGGTTATGATGTATCGGTAAGTAGATCTCCCCCACTATTCTAAAATGCTGTTCTCTAAGTATTCTATAATTCTGAAGTATACTGCCTGCAATATTATTTTCTATAGCCATAATCCCAAAGTCGATAGTATGGTCTTTGTTTAGTTTATCAGCTAGCTTTTTAAAAGTCAAGGCAGGAATAAATTCTATATATTTTTCATCGAAATATAATCCAGCGGCCTCTTGATGGAAACAACCTGGATAACCTTGCATTACAACTTTCATTCCTAAAGTTTTACTTGATACTAATTTTCTTTTTTTGTAAAATAATATCTTGTATAGATTTACCTTGGATCTTAGACTCGAGCCAACTAATAATATCAAAATAGAAAAAAGCTCTTTGCTGATATTTGTCTTGAGATATAAGTATTAGTTTATCTCTAAGTCTACTGAACTCCATAGACATATCCTTAGGTCGCATCTGAGTTGTTCTTTTTAAAAATTTTAAAATCTCTAGTTGCATAGCTTCATGCTCCTTTATTTTTGACAGGAACCTTATCATTGACTTTACTTGATAATTGACATGTTCTTCATTTCCTAAATCAAAATGTGCCACCAAGTTTAAGATTCTAGCATAGCACTGAATATCTTCTCTCAACTCTGGAAGATACCTATTCGTTATTTTATTAAGATAATCTATTGCCTTCTCTAAGTCACCGCTACCGAAATATACACAGGCAATTTTGTAAAAGAATACTAAGTTTCTGTTGCTATCCCAGTTAAAGGTATTCCTATCTAGTAAGGTTTCTAGATCTGCTATAGACGCTACACCTTGCTTATAATCGGCCGTAAGGAATATTTTATTAAGTAGATGTATGTTAGTATATAGATACCATAATGATATTTCGTTTGCAGTAACATTTTTTTTATTCTCTATGTCAAAATTTTGTAACTCTGTAAAGGCTTGTATAAACCTTTCTTTTCTTTGCACCATAAAGAGAGCATTCAACAAATTATGAAGTCCCTTAAGGTACTGAGGTGTTTCCGTCACTTCTGATCCTGGTGTATTGTGAAATAGATCCAACCACCTCTGTGCATACTTATAGTACAAACTAAAGTCATGCGTCATATTATAGAACCAGACATAGCTCTGATAGAGATAAAGACTTTGGTAAAAATTCAAATCTCTATTGCAAAAATCTGGAAGTTTGGATTTAAAGTAACTAGCCAACTTATTGTAATCATTGACATCCCTTACTAGACCATTTTTAAGATATCGACCATATAGGAGTAGGGACAAATTAGACAAATCATTTGTAAGTTTTAAGTCCTCTAGCAGATTACTACTTTCTCTACTTAAGTCCAAAGCACGATTTGACATACTACCTGTAATATGCTGTGATTCTATTCTCTTTTCAAAATATAGGATGGTCAGAATTAGGGTTTCATAATTTATATCTATAGATAGTTTTTTTGCTTTTTCTAGAATCTCTAGACAGGCACGGTACATTCCCTTATCATACAATATCTTAGCATAATCTATGTGTTCTCTAACTTTTATTTCCTCTACTTTCTTAGTCTGTATTAGTCTAAGACAGGTTAATAATTGTTGATACAGATTAGCCTTGATGTTCGATAATTGAGACCGCTTTATTTTAGGAAGCTTCTTTAATATCCTATCCGCATTATATTCTTTCTCCTTATCCAGTAGATCGAATAGTTGCAAAAACAAGATTTCCCCCTTAGGTGAATTTCGTTTTACATACAACTTAAAACTTCTCTTTTCAGCGCTAGTCATATTGCTAATAAGTTGTAAAAGAAAATCTGTTTGTTGCTTAGGCATTGTAAATAAACATCATTTATATGTTTGTAAATCAATTGTTTACATTCAATTTTAATAATTCTAAGAACGTAATTTTACAAAATAAACATTCTCTATAAGTCATAATCTAGAATATATTTGAAGGGTTAATAATAAGATAAATCTTAGTAAATTATGCCTACAGATAAAGTATATATTTTTGATACTACTCTCAGAGATGGAGAGCAAGTCCCGGGATGCAAACTAAATAGACAACAAAAATTAGTTGTAGCCCGATCGCTAGAAGATCTAGGCGTAGATATCTTAGAAGCAGGATTCCCCATTTCTAGTCCTGGAGATTTTGCCTCCGTACAAGATATTTCTAAGGCCTTAAAAAAGACAACAGTATGTGCTCTGACTAGAGCGGTAGAGAAAGATATAGAAGTAGCTGCAAAAGCCATAGAGGATGCTGTCTTACCAAGAATTCATACAGGCATCGGGACTTCTGAAATGCATATCAAATATAAGTTCAAATCAACTCCAGAAAAAATAATCGAAAGAGCAGAAAGTGCAGTGAAATATGCTAAATCTTTTGTGGAAGATATAGAGTTTTATGCAGAGGATGCTGGAAGAACAGATAAGGTATATTTAGCTAAAGTTATACAGGCAGTTGTTAATGCAGGTGCAACAGTACTCAATATACCAGATACCACAGGTTATTGTTTGCCGCACGAATTTGGAGAAAAAATAAAATATCTAAAAGAAAATGTCACAGGCATAGACAGATGTATTATCTCAGCCCATTGTCATAATGACTTAGGCATGGCAACTGCTAACTCTATTGCAGCAGTAGAAAATGGTGCAAGGCAGGTAGAATGCACAATAAATGGAATAGGAGAAAGGGCAGGCAATACTGCACTAGAGGAAGTAGTCATGATACTACAACATAGACTAGGACATAAATACACAACAAATATTAATTGCAAATTACTAAACAAAATAAGTAGACTTGTTGCTGATAGCATGTGTATGCCCGTACAGGCAAACAAAGCTATTGTAGGTGAAAATGCCTTTGCCCATTCCTCAGGCATACACCAAGATGGTGTAATCAAGAAAAGAGAAAACTATGAGATTATCAACCCCCTAGATGTAGGAGTAGATAAATCATCAATTGTTCTTACTGCAAGAAGTGGAAGAGCAGCGATTGCCTACAAAGCCAAGGAAATAGGTTTTGAACTTAGCAAGGATCAATTAGATATCGCCTACACTGATTTTATAGCTCTAGCTGATCTACAAAAAGAAGTTAGCTCGGGAGATTTAGAACAATTATTAAATACCCAATTCTCAATGACTGCATAGATGAGTAAGACATTATTTGATAAGATATGGGATAGTCATATTGTAAAATCTATGCCTGGAGGTAGATCTATAATTTACATAGATAGACACTTTATACATGAGGTAACAAGTCCGCAGGCTTTTGCAGGATTGGATGATAGAGGTATCAAGGTTTTCAGAAAGAAACAAACTATTGCGACAGCAGATCATAATGTACCTACCAAAGATCAACATCTAGAGATATCAGAACCGTTGTCAAAAAAACAGGTAGACACACTTACAAGCAATTGCAAAAATCACAATATAGAACTCTATGGACTAGGATCAGAGCATCAAGGTATCGTGCATGTTATAGGTCCTGAGTTAGGTATAACAAGACCAGGAATGACCATAGTGTGCGGTGACAGTCATACTTCTACGCATGGTGCTTTTGGGACAGTTGCTTTTGGGATAGGCACCTCGCAGGTGGAACAAGTATTTGCTAGTCAATGCCTTATTCTAGATAGGCCTAAAACGATGCGTATCACAGTAAATGGCGAATTACAAAAAGGAGTTAGTGCTAAAGATGTTATATTATATATCATAGCCAAACTGGGTGTAGGAGGCGGAACTGGCCACTTCATAGAGTATGCAGGAAGTACCTTCAGATCTATGTCGATGGAGTCTAGAATGACTATATGTAATATGTCAATAGAAATGGGTGCAAGAGGAGGACTTATAGCTCCCGATGATATCACTATAGATTATATACGAGATAGAAAGTTTGCTCCTAAGAATAAAGATTTTATTTCAGCTTGTGCTTATTGGTCTACCCTGAATACAGATGCATATGCACAGTTCGATACAGAACATAGCTTCCAAGCTGAGGATATCACTCCGTTTATTACTTACGGAACTAACCCAGGCATGGGTATCCAGATAGAAGATATAATTCCGGCTGATGAGCCAAATCAAAAAGCACTAGAATATATGGGATTCTCTTCTGGAGAAAGTCTCATAGGAAAAAAAATACAACATGTCTTTATAGGCTCATGTACGAATAGCAGAATAGAAGATCTAAGAGAAGTAGCAGAATTCCTAAAAGGAAAAAAGAAAGCTGATGGTGTAAAAGCTATGATCGTTCCTGGATCTAAATTAGTAGAAAAGCAAGTAAAAGAAGAAGGCTTAGATGAAATATTTTTGGCTTCAGGAATAGAATTCAGGCAACCGGGCTGCTCTGCCTGTCTAGGTATGAATGAAGATAAAATTCCCGCAGGAGAATACTGCGTATCCACTTCTAACAGAAATTTCGAAGGAAGACAAGGACAGGGAGCTAGAACTTTATTAGCTAGTCCACTTATGGCGGCAGCTGCAGCAGTAAATGGTGAAATTGTAGATGTAAGAAAAGAATTGACACATGGATAAGTTTATAGAAATAAAATCGACCGCCGTTCCATTGCCTATACAAGATATAGATACCGATCAGATTATACCTGCAAGGTTTCTTAAGGCTATTTCTAAGGAAGGGTTTGGAGATAATCTATTCAGGGATTGGAGATATGATAAAGCAGGAAATAAGATTCCAGATTTCGTTCTTAATAATGACGTATATACCGGATCAGTACTAGTGGCGGGAAAAAACTTTGGATGTGGTTCGAGTAGAGAACACGCTGCATGGGCCCTCGCCGGTTATGGTTTCAGAGTTGTGATATCAAGTTTTTTCGCTGACATATTCAAGGGTAATGCACTTAACAATGGCATACTTCCTATACAGTTAAGTGATGAAGTATTAAACACAATTTTTAAGACGATAGAAAAGAATAGTAAAACGATATTTCAGGTCAACTTAATAGATCAGTTATTGATTATAGAGGCTATTGATTTTCGATATGCCTTTGACATAGATAGTTACAAAAAAGAGTGTCTGCTTAATGGATATGATGATATAGATTACCTTCTAACCATGAAGCAAGAGATAGAAGTTTTCGAGAAAGAACAAATTATATTTTAGATAGCGTATGAGAAAGAATATTTGTGTATTAGCTGGTGATGGCATAGGACCTGAAGTTGTAGCTGAAGGCTTAAAGGTATTAGATACTGTAGCTCTAAAATATGGGCATGAATTTATCTTAGCCTATGATGATATAGGAGCTTGTGCAATAGACAAATCTGGGACAGCACTCAGTGATGATACTGTATCTCTATGTAAAAAATCACATGCGGTAATACTAGGTGCTATAGGTGATCCTAGGTTTGACAATAATCCTTCTGCAAAGGTAAGGCCAGAACAAGGGCTTCTAAAGCTCAGAAAAGAATTAGGCTTATATGCTAACATTCGTCCTCTAAAAATATATCCAAGTCTAAAGCACCTATCTCCTATACGAGAAGAACGCCTAGAAGGAGTAGATCTTGTAATCTATAGAGAACTAACTGGAGGCATATATTTTGGCGAAAAAACAAAAAAAGATAACTATGCCTCTGACCTATGCTTGTATAATGATTATGAGATAAAAAGAATAGTAAAGCTTGCCTATAAAGAAGCGGTAAGAAGAAATAATAAGCTATGTCTAGTAGACAAAGCCAATGTACTAGAAAGCTCTAGGTTATGGAGAAAGATTGTACAAGGCATGGAAGCAGAATTTCCAAGCGTGGCAGTGGAATATATGTTCGTAGATAATGCTGCTATGCAATTAATTCTAAATCCATCGAGATTCGATGTCATTGTAACTTCTAATATGTTCGGCGATATACTTTCTGATGAAGCTAGTGTACTCTGTGGCTCTATAGGTCTACTACCCTCTTCATCTATAGGAACGCAATCTAAAATGTATGAACCCGTCCATGGTTCCTACCCACAAGCAGCTGGAAAAAATATTGCTAATCCAGTAGCTATGATTTTATCTATAGCGATGATGCTAGAAGAT
The DNA here is from genome assembly GCA_964475415.1 of uncultured Saprospiraceae bacterium. Lineage (GTDB taxonomy): Bacteria > Bacteroidota > Bacteroidia > Chitinophagales > Saprospiraceae > CALCMJ01. Next base: position 15,209 of record CAYYWZ010000063.1, read on the forward strand.
TTCCAATTAGTGAACGAAGCAAAAGAAGTAAGAGCAGCAGTAGAATTATGTATACATAATGGAATACTATCTGAGGAATTAGTCAATGAAAAACCTTATTCCTGTTCTGACATAGGTGACATCATAAGTTACATAGTAGATAGTGGAGAAGTAGTTTTAGAAAAGTACCAAGCAAAACACACTACGGTAATATAAAATCTAAAATAAATTGTGAACAGAAAAAGAAAAGTATATATTAGATGCAAGATGAAAAACACATTACATATTATTCCTGTCATTATAATTAGCATAGTAATTATTACTTAGCCACAGGAGTATAGTATATCTACACAAAATATAGAAAAGCTATTCTCTGAGGAATGGCTTTTTTTTTTACTTCAAAATGAAAAATGGAATTAAATAAATATAGTAAACATGTAACCTCAGATCCTACACAGCCTGCAGCGCAAGCAATGTTGCATGCTATAGGACTAACAAAGGAAGATCTCCTAAAACCTCAAATAGGAGTAGCCAGCACTGGATGGGAAGGCAACCCATGCAATATGCACCTTAATGGCTTAGCAGCAGATATAAGAACAGCTATCAATCAAGAAGAACTCATAGGACTTGTGTTTCACACTATCGGTGTAAGTGATGGTATATCCATGGGAACAGCAGGAATGCGATACTCTCTACCGTCAAGAGATATTATAGCTGACTCTATAGAAACGGTTACATCTGCTCAGTGGTATGATGGTCTCATAACTGTGGTAGGTTGTGATAAAAATATGCCCGGTGCTATGATGGCACTAGGTAGACTAAATAGACCAGGCATTCTTGTTTTTGGTGGTACTATTGCTCCTGGGTGTCACAAAGAAAAAGATCTTTCTATTATATCTACCTTCGAAGCTCTGGGGGAAAATATAGCTGGGAATTTAGAAAAAGCAGAGCTCCAAGAGATCATAGAAAAAGCTTGTCCAGGGCCAGGTGCATGTGGTGGTATGTTTACTGCTAATACAATGTCATCAGCCATAGAAGCTATGGGCATGGCACTACCATATAATGCATCTAATCCAGCAGCTAGTAAGGTAAAAAATGAAGAATATAAAAACATAGCTAAGGCTATAAAAAATCTAATCCAACTAGATCTTAAACCTCGTGATATAGTAAGCCGAAAATCTTTAGAAAATGCACTGAGACTTATAACAGTCTTAGGAGGTTCTACCAACGCTGTCTTGCATATGATTGCTATTTCTAAAGCTTTTGACATATCCATAGACTTGTCAGATATCCAAGAGATCAGCAGAACAACTCCTTTTCTGGCAGATCTTAAACCTAGTGGAAAGTACATGATGCAAGATCTTCATAATGTAGGAGGAGTACCTGCGGTTATGAAACTTATGTTACGAGAAGGTTTACTAGATGGATCTTGTAAAACTGTCACAGGAAAAACGATAGCCGAAAATCTAGAACCATTAGAAAGATTACAAGAGGGACAAAAAGTTATCTATCCTGTAACTAATCCCATCAAGAAAGAAGGACATCTACAAATTCTCTATGGCAATCTAGCCAGTGAAGGATCTGTAGCAAAAATAACAGGTAAAGAAGGTCTGTTATTTAAGGGACCAGCTCGAGTATTCAATTCAGAAGCTGAAACAAATATAGCTATACAAGAAAGTAAAATCGCTGCGGGATCTGTTATCGTCATAAGACACTCAGGACCTAAAGGCGCTCCTGGAATGCCAGAGATGCTTAAGCCAACAGGACTTATCATGGGAGCTGGATTAGGAGATAAAGTTGCGTTAATAACAGATGGGAGATTCTCTGGAGGTACACATGGATTTGTTGTAGGACACATCACACCAGAGGCATATGAAGGTGGATTGATAGGATTGTTAGAGGATGGAGATATGATAACTATAGACGTCGCCAATAGAGAAATATCTGCTGATATAGAAGAATCTGTAATTGCAGAAAGAAAGAAAAACTGGACAAGACCAGAAAAAGAAATAACTGGATTTTTAAAAAAATATAGATACACCGTTTCATCAGCAAGTGAAGGTTGCGTAACGGATGAGTTCTAAATATAAAAAGAGGATTATGAGTGTACAGAAAATAAGCATAAAGAAAAAGCGGAAAACAAAGACAGTAAAAAATAAAATGATAGCTGGCTCGGAAGCAGTCCTTAAAGCGCTTATAAAAGAAGATGTAGATCTGATATTTGGTTATCCAGGTGGTGCTATCATGCCTATTTATGATAGTCTCTATCACTACCAAAAAAAGATAAAACATATCTTGACTCGACATGAACAAGGTGCTATACATGCTGCCCAAGGATATGCTCGAGCATCCAGAAAGACTGGTGTTGTCTTTGCTACCTCAGGACCTGGAGCAACTAATCTTTTCACAGGACTAGGAGATGCACTTATGGACTCTACCCCACTTGTATGTATAACTGGTCAGGTCTATAGTCACCTGCTAGGTTCTGATGCCTTCCAAGAAGTAGATGTCATAGGATGCAGCACCTCTATCACAAAGTGGAATTATCAAATTACTAAGGCAGAAGAAATTCCAGAAATTCTTGCCAAAGCTTTCTATATAGCTAATACAGGAAGACCAGGACCTGTACTAATTGACATAACAAAAGATGCACAGTTTACTGAAATACTATTTAAGTATAAAAAGCTGAATTACATCAGAAGTTATCATCCTAAACCAACACTAGATAAAACTTCCTTAAAGGATGCTGCTGAACTAATCAACAAGGCAAAGAAACCATACATTTTAGCTGGTCAAGGTATACAAATTGCTAAGGCACATGATGAGTTCAAATCATTTATAGAGAAAACAGGAATTCCTGTGGGATGCACGATACATGGATTATCAAGTATAAAAAACAACCACCCTCTATTTACTGGTATGTTGGGAATGCATGGCAATTATGGGCCCAATATAAAAACAAATGAGTGTGATGTTCTTATCGCTATAGGAATGAGGTTTGACGATAGAGTAACCGGAGATCTAAGTCGCTATGCCAAACAAGCAAAAGTTATCCATATAGAAATAGATCCTTCAGAGATAAATAAAAATGTAAAAGCAGATGTTGCGATTCTTGCCGATGCGAAAGATGCCATTATAGCCTTACGGAAAATTTGTAAAAAGAAAACTTATCCAAAATGGCTCAAGGAGTTTCAAGCTTGTGAAAAAGTAGAGCAGACTAAGGTGATCAAAAAAGATCTAAAGAGAAATAAAACTGGCGTCATCAAAATGGGTCGAGTGATTAGAGATATTTCTGATGCTACTGCAGGAGAAGCTATTGTAGTAACTGATGTAGGACAACATCAAATGTTAGCAGCGAGATATTATGAATACAAGGATAAAAATCTGTGGATCTCTAGTGGTGGAGCTGGCACTATGGGTTTTGGATTACCAGCAGCAATAGGAGCTAAGCTAGCCAGACCTGAGAAAGAAGTTATCGCGTTTATCGGAGATGGAGGATTCCAAATGACACTGCAAGAACTGGGTGTATGCAACCAATGGGATATAGCGACCAAAATAGTTATTCTCGATAATGAACACCTAGGAATGGTAAGACAATGGCAGGAATTATTTTTTGAGAGAAGGTATTCTTTTGTCGAATTAAAGAATCCTGATTTTGTAAAAATTGGTGAAGGCTTCGGCATAACAGGAAGAAAGATTACTAAAGCAGAAAATCTAGAAGAAGGCATAAAGGAAATGTTAGACTATAATGGACCTTACCTACTGCATGTAATGGTAGAAAAAGAAGAAAATGTATTCCCTATGATTTCTTCTGGAAAAGCAGTTCATGAAATCGTATTAGAATAAATATAAGCAGATGAAGAATGAATTTACAATAACTGTATACTCAGAAAACAAAACTGGAATTCTCAGCAGAGTGATCGGAATAATTACGCGAAGGCATATCAATATAGAGAGCCTCAGTGCATCCAAGTCGTCTATCTCTGGAATACATAGAATAACCATCACCATTCTAGAAACAGACGAGCTTGTAAGGAAGGTAGTAGCTCAGATAGATAAACAAATAGACGTGCTAAAATCATTTTATTACAAAAATGAGGATTTGGTATTCCAAGAAATTGCTCTATATAAAATTCCTAGTGAAGGCTTCTTCAATGGAGAACAGCTAGAGCGAATGATCAGAAAACATAATGCAAGAATTCTAACCATAGAATCAGAATATATTGTAATCGAAAAAACTGGACACAAAGAAGAAACAGAAGCACTACTGACTGAACTAAAGAAAACAGGTATTTATGAATTTGTTAGATCAGGAAAAGTAGCCATTGTAAAACCAATGGAAAGACTCAATAAATATTTAAAGCAAGTAGACGAAAAATCATTCAATTAAAAAAAATTAAAAAACTATAAAATGGCAGTATTAAATTTTGGTGGATCTGATGAAAACGTAGTAACTAGAGATGAGTTCCCATTAGATAAAGCTAGAGAAACCCTCAAGAACGAGACGATAGCAATCATAGGTTATGGGGTACAAGGTCCTGGACAAGCCCTTAACCTAAAGGACAATGGATTCAACGTGATCGTAGGACAAAGACAACCTTCAGCATCTTATGATAAAGCAATAGCTGATGGCTTTGTACCAGGAGAATCACTATTTTCTATAGAGGAAGCCGCAGAAAAAGGTACTATTATTCAATACCTATTATCGGATGCCGCTCAGATATCTGTATGGCCTACACTCAAGCCATATCTAACAGCTGGCAAAGCACTTTATTTTTCTCATGGATTTGGAATAACTTATAAGGAGAGAACTGGTATTATACCTCCTGAAGATGTAGATGTTATACTTGCTGCGCCGAAAGGATCAGGTACTAGCCTTAGAAGATTATTTCTTGCTGGAAAAGGACTTAACTCAAGTTATGCCATCTTCCAAGATGCTACAGGAAGAGCAAAAGAAAGAGTTATTTCCTTAGGTATAGGTATAGGTTCAGGTTACCTTTTCGAAACAACTTTTAAAAAAGAAGTTTACAGCGATCTTACTGGAGAAAGAGGCAGTCTTATGGGGGCGATCCAAGGATTGTTTGCCGCGCAATATGACCTATTAAGAAGAAGAGGCCACTCTCCTTCCGAAGCTTTTAATGAAACCGTAGAAGAAGCTACAGAATCCCTCTATCCTCTTGTTGCAGAAAATGGGATGGACTGGATGTATGCTAACTGTTCTACAACAGCCCAAAGAGGTGCCTTAGACTGGTGGAAAAAATTTAGAGATGCTGTTGCACCCGTATTCGAAGAGCTTTACGATAGCGTAGAAAGCGGAAACGAAGCTCAACTTTCTATAGACAGCAATAGTCAGGAAGATTATAGGGTAAAACTAGATGCTGAACTAGCGGAACTTAGAGAATCGGAGATGTGGAAAACAGGAAAAGTAGTTCGTAGTCTAAGACCAAAAAATTAAATGGAAGCTACCCAAGAAAAGTCAAAACTTATAAGCATAGATACCATAAGAACAGCTCAAGCTAGGCTAACGGATGTTATTATCGAAACACCTTATCTAGAGCACTTTGGACTTTCCGAAAAGCATGATTGCCAGCTATTCTTAAAAAGAGAGGATATGCAGATTGTACGCTCTTTCAAGATCAGAGGGGCATACAATAAAATCAAATCATTACCGGAATCGGAATTGACCAATGGTGTTGTATGTGCAAGCGCAGGCAATCACGCCCAAGGAGTTGCACTAGCCTGTTCTATGCTTCAGATAAAAGCAAATATCTATATGCCTAACCCAACGCCAAAGCAGAAAATAAAAAAGGTACGGCAGTTTGGAAAATCATGGGTCAACATAATTCTCCACGGGGATAGTTTTGATGATGCTTATGATAAAGCTATGGAAGATGCTAGTTCTAGATCAGCAGCTTTCATCCACCCTTTTAATGACGAAGATGTAATCGCTGGACAAGGTACTATCGCTGCGGAAATGCTAGATTGCAATCTTCCCCCTCTCGATTATCTTTTTGTAGCCGTAGGTGGCGGTGGACTTCTTTCTGGTGTAGGCTCTTATTACAAACAAGTTAGTCCGCATACCAAGATTATTGCTGTAGAAGCTGCAGGAGCAGCTGCACTCGGGAAGTCCTTGGAACATAATGAAGTACACAGATTAGAATCGATAGATACTTTTGCAGATGGCATAGCTGTAAAAGAAATAGGTCAGAAAACTTTCAGGCTATGCAAAGAAGTAATAGACGAATATATAGCTGTTCCTGAAGGAAAAATATGTACAGCTATACTAGAACTCTATAATGATGAGGCGATCGTTGTAGAGCCTGCAGGAGCTGTGTCTATCGCTGCATTAGATTTTTATAAAGAAAAAATAAAAGGTAAAAATGTAGGGATTATTATTTGTGGCGGTAATAATGATATCACAAGAACACAAGAGATAAGAGAACGTTCTTTGCTGTATGAAGGGAAGAAACATTATTTCATTATTCGGTTTCCACAAAGAGCTGGAGCCCTTAAAGAATTTCTGGATATTCTAGGACCAAACGATGATATCACCCACTTCGAGTATACAAAAAAACACAATAGAGAAAGTGGCCCAGCTATGGTAGGGATAGAACTTAAAGATAAGGCAGATTATGATCCTTTGTTTCAACGAATGGAACAATCGGATTTTGAGTTTCAACATATTAATAATACACCGCTGTTGTTTGATATGCTGGTATAAAAAAATAACTGTAATTAGTCAATTTAGTAATACCTGTCTCCACATGTTGATGGTTCTGAAATCACAATAAATTCTAAATTTTCTGATTGGTCATTTCGGATTTTGTGTTTTGTTAATGGCGGAATATGAATGCCACTTCCTTTTTCAAATTCAATTATTTTATTGTCAATTTCAAAAGTAGCTATACCGCTCAATATTCTAAAAAATTGTTGAGATAATTTGTGGTAGTGTTCTTGTTCTTGGCTATTGGGTGGTATTAATTCTTCTATAACGCTTAAACTTTTAGATTTCACTAGGTGCCAGGCACTGCAATTATCTCCCCATTTATAATGTTTGCTATTTTCTTTCGATTTTTTCATCTTGCTTTTTTTTGTTCAAGCGAATTTACTAATGGCGCATAAGGGTAAAGCATATGGAGCGGACGTACCTATAGCAAGTCTGATTTCATATACAGTGTTGTGCTTAATATCATCTTAGGTAATTATATTCACTTTCACCATTTCTTAGTGATTCTATATGATCAAAACTTACATGAATTTTTGAAATATATGTACCAATGTATCCTTTTTGTTTGAATAATCTAGTCAATATATTTAGAATATCTTTATCATATTGAGCCACTTTTTTCATAAGCACTATTTCGGCTGTTTCGAAAAAATATGTATTGAGATCCACAAGTTATTAATTTTAAGATGCTAGGTTCATTTGTTAGCACGAATTCATTTTTTCACTTATTAAGCACAACGGATGATGATAAGAGGAGGAGTGACGAAGGAGCTCTTCCTTCTTATCTAATGTTATGTGCTGGATCCTCCATCTATAAAGCTGAACTTACTAATTCATATAGAGT
>CAYYWZ010000064.1:0-22519 GCA_964475415.1 uncultured Saprospiraceae bacterium
AAAAAAAAGGTTTTGGTAGTATCTACCAAAACCTTAACAACCTAAATTTAATGAAACTCTTATCTCTTAATTAACGGTTAAGTTATATTCCTTAGTCGGATTAAGTGGACAGAAATATACATATTCTCCTGGCGTAAGACTAACAACATTAGTTATAGAGCTACTGCCATTTTTTACTGGTGCTTTTACGTAGGCTTCTTTTATATGGTTTGCTGGATCTGTTTTTCCTTTAGGTGCTAGTACAAATCCTACCTCATGATCCACATCTTTATTTACAATTGTAAACTGGTACATACCTGGTGTAAGTTCTAGGCTATTTGTAGAAAAAGCTCCCGTTGTTTGCTCTAACTGTATATTCTTTACAGCAGACTTTACGGTTAGTGGATATTCCTTAGTTGGATTAAGCGGACAGAAATATACATATTCTCCTGGTGTAAGGGACACTACATTGGTCATGGAGCTAGATCCATTTTTTACAGGTGCTTTCACATAAGCTTCTTTTATATGGTTTGCTGGATCTGTTTTTCCTTTAGGTGCTAGTACAAATCCTACCTCATGATCTACACCTTGATTAGCAATCACAAACTGATAATCACCGGGAGCTATTACAAGTTCATCTGTATCAAAGGCACCGGGTGTTTGGTTTAAGGTAATATTGCTTACTTGCGCTGAAGTGATTGCAGTAAATGCAAAGAAAAAGAACATGGCGAAACTAAATATTTTTGATTTTGACATCTTTTGAAATTTAATTGATTTAAAATTGTTTGTTAATTAATTACGATGCAAAGATGCGCGTACTTTGTGTACAATCAATGGTCTATATTTCCTGCTTAATAGTCGTAATTTCCCTAAATCAAAAATATAATGTCAGGCATAGGACGAATGACTTATAGATGCAGTATAAGAAGCTTGAAAAAATTCTAAGCTCTTAAAGAAAGTTTTGAAGATTTGATTTGTCTGATTCGAATAGCTGTACCTATCAATAGCATGATTTCTCAGCAAAGTCGGAATAAGCTATATACTTGATGACTAGGACTCTTCGGAGTGCAATTTATACGTACTCGATGCTTTAGCATCGTCTGCGATACTGCAATTAATTAGTAGTCCATACAAAATTAAACATCGCACGCAAGATTAACCAGGCTACATCTGTTTTTCAAAGTATGCGCTAGTACAAATAATAAAACCTAATTTTTCTTTAGTTACTTATCTAACCCAGGACTTCTTTCTAGATACTCCTCATATAATAGGGTGTGTCTATTTTCCATAGGTACATTCCAGCCTTTGATAAATAGATGTGAAATCTTAGTTTTCATTTCGAATGGATCTCCATCACAAACAAATAGATTCGCAATTTTTCCTTTTTCAAGACTGCCGTATTTATCCGCTACACCAAAGATTTCAGCAGTATTTATAGTAATAGCTTTTAGAGCTTCTTCTGTGCCCATACCATAGGTAGCGGCAAAACCTGCATTGAAAGGCAGGTTTCTTACGTTCTCCGTATCGTTGGTACGGATAGCAACTTTGACACCCGCTTGTTGCATCTTGCTTGCATTAGCATAAGCTATATTATAAGGGTCAGAAGTTCTAGAAGGCGTACTCAGCATAGGTCCAGTAACAACAGGAATATTATACTTAGCCAGAGAATCTGCAACTCTCCACCCTTCTGCTACACCCGTAAATATAGTATGTATATCGTATTTTCTAACCCAAGAAATAGCGAGTAGGATATCATTCTTACTGTTCACCTCTACTAGTAAATTTTCTTCTCCCTTTACCACTGGTACAAGTGCGTCCATTTGCGGGTTGTACTTTGCCTTTTCTTTATTGGATGCTACTCTATTAGAATCTATCCGTGTATATAAGATTGCTTTATCCCATATTTCGTTAAGCTTCTTGGTAGCCTTATCAGCATCTTTCTTTATGTCTTCTTCTGATCGTCTATCTCTTCTACCTCTCTTCCCCGTGCTAGGAAAACGAAGTAGAGGCGCTTGGAATCCTGCGTACATCTGATCAGGTGTATATCCCCATAGATCTATGAGTGCAGCCTGCCCTGGAAAGGTACCTCCAGAAGGTTTTGTAAGTACTGTCGTGACACCATTAGTTCTTGTTACTGGAATAGACACTGAACTAGGATTGACGGCTGTAAGTGCTTTCATATGGGGTGTAAAATCACCTATCTCTCTAGTGTCATTGGTAAGCGATACAGAACTAATTTCGCTTAGACCTAATTGACAACCTGCATCTATAAAACCTGGATATATTCTCTTACCTGTACAATCTATTTTTTCTGCATCAGCAGGCACATCAGTTATCCTACCTACTCCTGCTATGACACCATCTTGGATCAGCAGCGATCCTTGTACCACACCTTGCGTTACGGTATAGATTTCTGCATTCTCTAGGAGTACAGTCTTATAAGTTCCCTTAGCGATTTGCTGCCCATGGAGTCCTACACTTATAAGTATAATGATTCCTATATATATTAATTTTTGCATAATTACTTTTTGTGATTATTAAGATTCTATTCTCTTTCTCCAAATAACTGTTCGTATACACCCTCCATACAAGCATCGTGTTCGTGACCATGCTCTTGCTCATAAAATGCCGGAATCGCTTCCTCAGGATCTACATCTATTCTCATATCTGCTGGCTGACTATTGATATCGAATCGCATGATACCATCTACTATTGTATACTGAGGAACTGTGTAGATAGAAAGAGGATGCTTACTAAATATCGCTATGTCTCCATCTTTGCCTTTCTCTAGAGAACCTACTCTATCCTCTATACCTAATTGGATAGCTGGGTTAAGGGTGATAAGTTTAAGCGTTTCTGTATCACTAAGGTCACCGTAACGCTGTGACTTAGCTGCCTCATGATATAGGTGTCTTATCAGTTCACCTGAATCAGAATTGATAGAGGTTACCACTCCATTTTCAGCAAGTATAGCAGCATTAAAAGCTGTACTATAATATACCTCAAACTTATAGGCCCACCAATCTGCAAAGACTGATGCCTGCGCTCCAAAAGCTGCAAGCTCTGGCGCTACTTTGAACCCTTCATTGACATGCTGAAAACAGATCTTATTGACACCATAATCTTCTAGTACATTCATGAGCATAACAATCTCATCCGCTCTATAAGAGTGGCAATGGATAATGATTTCTCCATCTAGTATATCTGCTAAGACTTCATTTCTCTCACTGTAAGTTGGAGGCATCTTCGTTCTCCCGCTGTTGTAAGCTGACCATTCCTTTTTGTATAATTCTGCCGCTGCAAAAGATCTTCTGAACTCTTGCTCTATACCCATTCTACTTCTAGGTGGAACATTTCTACCTTCGCCATGAGAACGCATAGGATTCTCTCCCAGCGCAAACTTTATAGTTCGAGGAGCACCTTCCATTCTCATTTCCTCAGGATCCATAACACCATATCTATGTTTTATGGTTTCGCACTGACCTCCTATAGCATTCGCAGATCCGTGCATGGCATGAGAAGTAGTAACCCCTCCCGCTAGTGCTCTATATAAGGTAATGTCAAAAGGGTCAAGAGCATCCCCTACCCATACTTCTGGTGTAACGGGATTTGTTCCTTCATTGACTGCATCTATTCCTGCATGAGAATGCGCATCTATGATACCAGGCATAACATACATACCTGTAGCATCTATTTCCTTAGCACCGCCGGCAGATAAGTTTTTTCCTATTTGTGATATCTTACCATTCTTAATGAGAATATCTGTTTCCATTTTTTCTCCATCGGTAATGGTGATAAGATTTCCGTTTTTGATCAGTATATCGCCCATCTCTATCTGTGCATCAGTCTGAACAACTGTTAAGACAAGGACAATACTTATATATAATTTATACATGATTATTTCTTTTTAGTAATTGAAAAATGACAGCTATTCAGGTTTACTTTTTTTCTCACCTGTAAATGGAAAAGTTCCAAATTCTCCCACCGAAACCGTTCCTTCATAATCTTCCTCTGTAAAGTCTAAATCGAATAATAAACTCATGGTCATTCCATCATTATTTAGGTCTAAGGTGAAGCTCACATTATTACCATCTACGCTTACGTTCTGAGCAACATCTGGATCACCCGGATCATCATTTGATGTCAATGTAAGTTTATAGCTATCTCCATCTTTCTCTATATTGATTTCCCCCTCTTCTGTCTGGCCTGGCACTTCTGCCACGTAAGAATATAATCCAGAAAGATCTATAGTTTCTCCGCTGCTATTCTTTTTCTTTTTTTTCTTTTTCGATTCGTAGGTAAATTTTTGACCATCTACAAACATAAACCTTACGTTTGCACCTTTTTCAAAATAGGGTTTATCCGTTACCATAAGATTAGCCATTTTTCCCTGCTCTACTGTACCCGCAATGTTTGTTATGTTTAACATCTTCGCTGTGTTAGTCGTTAGTGCAGCAAGTGCTGTCTTTTCTGACAATCCAGCTGCTATCATTCTTCTTAGCGTAGCTTGTACTTCCTTTGGCTTAGAATCTATCATAGAAAAACCAAAACTTATACCTGCCGCTTCCATCTTTGCCGCCTGAGAAATATAGCTGTTATAGCTTTCTTTTTTTCTTTTCTCTAGTGCTATCTGTTCTTCTGTTTTCTTTGATTCCTCTTTATTGTCCTCACTTGACTTGTCCTTTTTTTCTTCTTCCTCCATATCTTTCATTTCTTTAGGAAGGCTAAGAGAAAGTAAAACGGGAATATTCATTCCTTTCAGTTTCTTTGCCATGCCATCTCCTTGTTTGACATCTGCAACCACCATATCGAAACCCAATTCTTTTTTGAGCTGTATAGCCCTGGCAATATCTTTATGCTTTTCTGCGGTAAAGAAAACAGGCATCTTTTTCTCTATCACTGGAAAAAATGCTGCCTCCGAATCACTTATGTCCGGTCGCTCTAGACCCTGCGGTGCAAGTGCATAGGACTTATTATATTTTAGCTTGTAAGAAGCGTTTCTATATAGGTCTTTATACTTAGCTATAATCCCGATGATCGTTCCTGGGTAGACACCCCGAGAGGTTTTGAACTGAGAGAAGAGTGATACATCTTCTTTAAGCAAGGTATTCTTTTCCGTATGACCAGAAAGGCTGACGATACTTCCATACCCTGGCAACATCTTCCCTATAGGAACAATATGCGCTATACCGAAACCCACTTCTCTCATCTTACTGATAGAAGATTCCTTAGGGTTGTACATCTCATCTACCTTTCTTCCGGGAGTGATGCCAGCAACCTCGTCTGGCGGATCGCCTGGAAATCTGACATTAGGCCTTTCTTCCTTGCCCTCTTCTTTTTTAATCCCTGTATGAGAGAGGCCATCTATGAAGGCAGCATAGACATACATAGAGTCTGCTTTCACAATTTCAGCATCGTAAGGAGCCCTTACATTTGCACCCACTTGTTGTATGATACCATTCTTAATCAGGACAGCACCTCGCTCTATGACCTTATCCGGACTCTGGATAATTTGTACATTCTGTAAGTAATAACTGCCAGCTACTTCACCTACCTTATCGTAATCTACCTGGGCAGAAAGATACTGTAGCGATAAACATAGCATCGCAATAAGAGATAATTTAAATTTTTTCATTTGGTCGAGATAATCTTGTTCAGAACTAAAATAGTATAATTCCACATACATTCTTTACAAGTAGTGAAACTTTCGACAAATAGATTATTTTATAAGATTTATTTTAGGGGTGTCTCCCAGCTACTAATCGCCTTTGAATGTAGGCAATAACAAAAAAAAAATTATGTTTCCTAAGATTAGAAGTAACCATGAATCCGCTGGGTCACTGTCTTCCAGACTCGCCAGTCGGCTCGGTCCTACGTTACACTACGGACGGGTGCACTACGTTTCCCCCTTCCAGGTAGTTGACACGGCATCCGCACAAATACCTTAATTCCGATAAACAAAAATATCTTCCCCTTTAGGGATGAGAGCTGGAATGGCATCACAGTTAATAATTATAACCATACTTTCTATGTCAATAATAGTACATTCCGAAGATCCACTAATTAATATTCTATGTTCTTCCCATGGACTGTAAAGAAATTCATCATCATCTAGTTCATATACTCGTCTAACCTTAAATAATTGATCAGTATTTTCGACCTCTTTTTTATGAAGAACAATACTATTTTCAGAAATTTTTTTTATCCAAGGATTTTATAAGGTCTTTCACAAGTTGAACTTAATAAAGTCCACTTTGTTCCTCTTCAGTATCCCACTTTAGTATTACAGACTTGTCTACAATATCATGTCTAATATTTAAAGGGCTTTCACAATCTGGCCATTCTTTTTCAGGATCTGTCAGATCAGATGAAATCAAAAACGAAAGATCATCATTATCTATATTTGCTAGCTGCGCATTAATACTATTAGTCCAAAGAACTAAAAGCATAATAGCTTTAGTTACATTTTTCATATAAATTAAGATTTAAAGAATGAATTATTGCTTTATGAATTGTGAAAGTGAAGAAAACTGTTCGTCGGATATTCTTACAATATAATTGCCAGAAATATATACACCGAGTTCTTCATTAAAATGATTCTTGCCTTTAACGATATCAACAGATCGTCTGAGGATGGTCCTACCTTCATAGTCTAATATTTCTAAAAGTCCGTCCTTCTGATCATGATCGCTTGTGAATTCTATATTAATGTTATTATAAGCAGGGTTAGGATAAACTAATAATTCAAGAAGAGAAAGTTCTCTAGTGTTTTTGCAATCGTCATAAAGTGACAATTCAACTGATCCGTCTATAGAAAAAGTTAGTCCCGCGGTAGAAGAATAATTATTTAGAAAAAGAAAATACTCTTCACCAATTTCTATACTTAAGTATTTTAAGAAATTATCATCATTATACCTACATCCTTCATTTTCAAATTTATCAATTGAGCCCAGACTAAGACCTGTATTTCTCACACATTTTGATTGCTCTCTATCTGTACATAAGATCTACCACTCGCCATACATCTTACCTCTTGTAATGAGGTACAATTCCCTTTTGTTGACTTAAAAAGAACAAAGTCAATGTCATCCGTAGGAGTAATAGGTGATATTACAAAAGTCAGCGTTCCAGCTGAGTTACTTTTAAATCTAATCCAAGTTGAATGCATTTCCTTCTAAATAATTGTAAACCTAATACAAGAGTATAAGCCTAAGCTTTTAGTATCCTGACTTATAAGAGTAGGAAATTTTTGATAAAGGGATTACAATTCTATACTTCTCTCAGAGGGAGAGTGTATTTTTTTCCGGATTTAGAATTGTGTGATTAGTGGATTCTAGGATTCTAGGATTCTTTTTTGTTGTGCTAAAGTTTTAGCAGACGAGGCTGAAGCCTCGAATACAGGATAAATAAAATCCATACTTTATACAAGAAAAAAATCATCACTTTAAAAAAAGAAACGAGTATTAAATAATACTTTTGTGGGATTACAAAATACTAGGGTGAACCAAACTTTACAACAAAGAAATATTTATATTCAGGCTATACTCATCTTCCTCATGGTTAGTGCTGCTATCAAAGCGGTACTTGCCCTAGATCCCTTTTCTGCGACTATTGTTTTTATGAATTTTCTTGTGTTGCTTCTATATCGTGAGCGATATGAACATAGTAATCAGATTCTTCTATGGTGGGCCATCGCTTATATGATGATGGGGCATGGGATCAACGCGGGAGCAAAATTTCTAGTGATCAATTCAGGGAATTCTTGGGAGATAAGCAAGTTAACCCTAAGCCATGATCTTCTCGTTGTTGTATGCGGAATCCTACTTTTCTATCTAGTTAAAAAAGAAGCTAAAATCAATAGCGAAATAAAAAACAACTAGCTTAAAAAATCACTAGAAAATGAAAGCACCATCTTCATAGATCTTTTCTCCATCTGCTAGGATCTGTGCATTATTACTCATATCACAGATCATATCCCAGTGGATCGAAGATGTGTTTTTACCACCCGTCTGTGCATAGGATTGTCCTATAGCCATATGGATGGTGCCACCTATTTTTTCGTCAAATAAAATATTACCAGTAGCTTGCTGGATGTTATAATTCGTTCCTATGGCTACCTCTCCAAAATATCTAGATCCTGGAATATCAAAAATTTTATCTAATAAATTTTTGCCCTTGTTCGCATCCCACTTAACTACTTCTCCTTCTTCTACCCACAGGCTTATCCCTTCTACTTCATACCCCATATATATAGACGGGTAATCGAAGTGTACTACGCCATTAACCGAATTTTCTACAGGACCAGAATATACTTCTCCTGAAGGCATGTTATTCTTACCGTCAGAGTTAATCCATATTCTATCTTTTACAGAAAAAGTAATATCTGTTTTTTCAGACTTATATTGGATCTTATCTTTTTGGTTTAGCAGGTCTACTATACGCTGTTGTTCTCTACCTATCTTCCTCCATTCTTCTGCTGGATCTTCCGCATATAAGTGACAGGCATTGTGAACAAAATTTTCATATTCTTCTAAGGACATTCTAGCAAATTGCGCAGAGGCTTGCGTAGGATATTGACATAGGGTACGCTTCATAGACCTATCTCCTGTTCTACGGAAATAAGTTTGTTGTATATCCTTATGTGCTTCTCTTCTTATTTTTCTATTGTCCCCGTTTAGGTTCTGTGTTTCTGTCAAATTATATGGAGCTCGAATAACCAGATAAGCATCAAAATTTTCTACCGCATGTTTATACAGAAATGAAGGTTGTTGGAGTACATTTTCTGTCCCCTCATTGATCAGAATTCTATTTTTTTCCTGGAACTCCATCTCCACCTCTACATGTATACCGTTTTTTACACACGCTCTATATACCTCTCTTATAAGAGGCTCTGCTAGCACCGTCGATTTGATGAGTAAGTTTTCACCGCTTTTTAATTCGAGACAATAGTGTACAAGAAGGTGAGCGTATTTCTTTAATAAAGACATAGATTATTTTCTAGTTTAATGATTACCAATGTTTCGTCATATAAGGATAACGCTCCTCATATTTTTTCTCCGCCATCTCTTTTATCTTGGCTCTTAGTTCGCTTATATTTTCTTTTTTGAACGCTGAGATTAAAACTACTTCCAGATTATGGTCATTAGCTAGGGTCATCTTCAACTTAGATAAGATATCATCTCGAGTTTCTGTATCTAGAAAATCATCAAAATACTTTTCTCTATATAGATCTATCTTATTAAAAACTAATAAGGTAGGTTTCTCTATGGCACCTAGTGACTTTAAAGTCTTCGTAACTGTAGCTATATGATCTTCATACTGGCCGTGAGAAATATCTACTACATGTAATAAGATATCACTCTCTCTTACCTCATCTAAGGTAGACTTAAAACTCTCTACAAGATGGTGAGGTAGTTTTCTTATAAATCCTACTGTATCAGAAAGCAATAAGGGCATTCTATCTAGGACCATTTTTCTTACTGTCGTATCTAGCGTAGCAAATAACTTATTCTCAGCAAACACATCTGACTTACTCAGGATATTCATGAGGGTACTTTTTCCTGCATTGGTATATCCAACCAAGGAGACTCGTATAAGCTCTCCTCTATTTTTTCTCTGGGTGGTATTTTGAAGATCTATTTTCTTTAGCTTATCCTTCAGCTTAGAAACCTTATCTCTTACAATTCTTCTATCGGTTTCTATCTCCATCTCTCCAGGCCCTCTCATACCGATACCCCCTTTCTGTCTTTCTAAGTGCGTCCACAATCCTCTTAGTCTGGGAAGAAGATATTGCATCTGAGCAAGCTCTACCTGAGTCTTTGCTTGTGCAGATCTCGCCCTACTAGCAAAAATATCTAAGATCAGAAAACTCCTGTCGATTATCTTTACCTTCCACTCTTCTTCCATAACACTGGTCTGTCTAGGCGTCAGGTCATCATCGAAAATTGCCAAGGCAATATCATGCGTTTCTATATACTCCTTAATCTCAGCAACTTTTCCTTTTCCTATGAAAGTAGACTTATTAGGATGAGGCAATTTCTGTGTAAATCTTTTTACCGTTGTAGCACCAGCAGTCTCTGCTAGAAACTCTAGCTCGTCCAAATATTCTGACATCTGTTCTGCTGATGAGTCTGGCAGAATCAAACCTATCACGACAGCACGCTCTACCTCTTTCTTAAGACCACTATTTTTTCGTTTCGATATATCCCAGTTATCACTCATATATTATTATTTCCTTAGCCACGATTGTGGATTTTGCTTTTTCTTTCCTTTCCAAACTTCTAAGTGCAAAGTATTATTTACATCCCCGATAAGCGCTCGACTTTCTAGCTGCTGCCCTTTGCTAACATACATATTGTCTAATCTAGAATAGACTGTATAATAATCACCGTGTTTCACAATGACCATATACCCTTGTCCAGAAATAGATCTTGCACTTACTACTGTTCCCTCAAAGAGCGCGTATACCTGAGAGCCTGATCCACCCATTATGTCTATTCCGTTATTTACAATTTCTATATCCTTAAGGGTTGGATGCTTTTGCTTGCCGTATCTAGAACTTATAAATCCATTATCTATGGGCCATTCTAATTTTCCCTTGTTTTTTGAGAAGCTTCCTGAGTAACTTACAGACACATTAGTATGCTTAGCAGGAGGAGCTGGAGCTGTATAGCTTGTTGCTACTGGTGGTGTATAGCTTGTTGGATTATCTATCTCTTGGAAGATCGTACTTTCTATAGCTTGGTTTAGTTTTTCTCTTTCTCTTCGCTGTGCTATCAGCTCTATTTTGAGATTGACTTGTTCCATCTCCAGCTCTGCTAGAAGACTATCTTTTTTTACCAATTCTTTTTCCATAAGAATGGCTTGTTCGTTTTCTGATTCCAGTAGTAATTCTTTTTGACTTTTTTCTTTATTTAAGAAAAAGTACATAGAATCTAATTCTTGACGATAATCCATCAAAACCACCTTTCTACTTTTGATGAAGTTTTCGTACTGTCCAGAAAATATCCATCTTTTGTATGCCTCAGAAAGTGAAGAGGAAGAAATAATATATATCCACTTTTGTTCTGTAAGTTTATGGATATATTTCTTCTGCAACAATTTTACATATTCATTCTTGAGCGATGCAATATCTTTATTCAGTACAGCAGCATTGACATCTAAATTTCCTATTATAGAATCTGTCAATAGCAACTCAGCACTTATATTTTCTCTCAGTTCTTTTCTATCTACTATGAGTTGCTCAAGTAATTCATAGTTCTTAAGCGTAGAACTATGTTCTGCATCTTTCTCTTGTAGAACAGCAGAAGTATTATCTATACGCTGAAGCAAATTTTTGCGTTGCTTTTCTAAAGATCTCTTACTCTGCCCACTGAGTCCAGTAGTAAGACATAGGCACATCAATAGTAAGCTAGAACTAATTAAGTTTTGTATAACGTGACGGTATGTCAAATTTTATATTTTTTGGTACATCTATTTCCAAATCCTTAATCTCTATTCTCAGCCTTATTGACTGATCATCTTGCAAAGGAACATTATATTCTCTAAGGTAACAAAAGTCTGTATTCTTATCGCAATCTGCATAGCTTATAGACATCTCCCCTCCTTCAGCTGTTTCTATAGAGTAACTCGATAGATGATTCATTAAGAATGGTACCGAATAGCTGTAATTATAGAATCCATCAAAAAAAGTCTGCTTGTAAAATCCTCCATCCTCAACAATTCTATAATCTCCTGTGGTATCTGGCACTTCTATGTTACCAGATATCAGGTTCTGAGCGATATCATAATCTAGGTCTACACCATAGAAATCTGAGACCTCTAGCCAGGACATAGAAATATAGGTCTTATCTAACCTGTTTATTGCTTTGACAGAATCTGTATCCATCTGAACCCTTAGACCTTCAACACTAAACTTCTTGAGGACCATCCAAATAACACTATCCTTTTTTATTCTTAGAAAGGCCGATCCTGATTCTGAATAGTTAGGAGATTGGAAATTTACTTTTGCTTTGGCGATATACCAAGCAAAATCTGTATTGTGATTTTCCACAACTTTATAAGCTGCTTCTTTTGACATTTTTTCTAGAACTGTATCTACAACGATCTTTCTACTTTTACAAGAAAATAGAGATACGAAAATAAAAAATAAAATCCATGCTCTCATCTAGCTAGGATTTAGATGCTTCTATTTTCTTCTGTAAAGATTCCGAAAAATATCCTTGAGCAATCGCCTTCTTCCAATAATTTATTGCTTCTGCTTTCTGTCCTTTAGCATCAAAAATATCTCCCATCAACTTGGTTGTTATAGGGGAAGAATTTTCCACTATTTTGATAGCATTATAATTTCCTTTACAAAAAGATTCATGTAACTCTAGACTATTAAGCAGTTCTACAGAACTATTGTTTCCTCCAGCTATAAGATAAGCTTCTTCAGTGAGTGAGGCTAGAGACTCATTCTGTTTAAGATACAAACTTGCTAAAGCATAAAAGTAGTAAGACTCTACACTGTTAGGATAAAGATCTATCACTTGTTCAGCATAGTTTGCTAATTGCTTGTATTCTGATTCAAAATACAGGGAATGCATAAGTGAGGACCACACAGCATAAACCTTATCATTCAGATCTATTGTTTTCTTATAATAATTTATTGCTTTTTTCTGCCTAATGGTATTAAAATAAAAATCACCGGATATAGCGTATACTTTAGCATCTTGAGGATATAAATTCCTAAGAGACTCCATGATATCTTCTAAGGCCAGGTTGTAAGGATCAGAAGGATCCGCTGGCATATCTTCCACAAATGCTATCAGCTCTATCAACTTAGCATCGATAGGGATATTTTCATTTTCTATAAGTGGCATAATCGCCTTGAAATAACTTGTACCATCTTTGCCACTATCTCCCTGTTCTACCAGTGCAAGATTAGCAGTAGGGTCATCAGGGTCTAATTGCAAGATTTCAGTATAAACTGGCTTAGCCAATTCTGGTTTGTTGATAGATTCTAGATAAGAAGCTAATCTCAACTTATGACCCTTGTTGTAAGGTGCCCCATCTGCTAATTTCTCCAATTCCATAATCGCACTAGACTCGTCACCAGAGCTTGTGAAAATCATTGCCTTGCGGGAAGAAATCGGTTCTTGTATTCCGGCCACCTGCTCTGCCTTATTAAGAGCGGCTATAGCTTCCTTAAAATTTCCAGATTTTTCTTCTACATCAGCTAACCTAAAATAGTGTTCTAGATGAGAGGGGTCCAGATTTATCAATTTATTGAGACTTGCTACACTTCCTTTATAATTCTTACTAGCATCTTCTATATCTGCTTTGAGCAAATAATAATTTTTGTTTGCATCAGAAAACTTTATTGCCTTCTTGATATCCTGATAAGCAGCATCATTTTTCTTTAACTGTAGAAAGGCACCTGCTCTTTCGTAATAGAGTGCATCATTAGTAGGTTCATTCTTCAGAAGTTTGTCGATGGCCTCTATTTGTTTTTCATGATTGCCTTCTAACTTATACATTATGGCATCTATGAATGTTGTCTGTTCAGCAATATCGGCTTCAGAGTACATACCGGGCTGAGCTCTAAGCGATAAGCTACTTGCAGTGACAAATAAAAAAAGTAATAAGTTCTTCATAAGCTATGATACAAATATACATTAGAAAAGAACTGAAAAACAATCTTTAAGGATTGTATAACATAATTCTCTACTCTATAATGGTTATTTTCATCATATTAGTTCGAAAACGCTTATCTATCGGCATAGAACCCGTGTTTACGATCACATCTTTAGCTTTGATTAGCTTCTTCTTTTTCAGTATTGTAGCAATATCCTTTATGGTTCCATCAGTTGTTGTAAACTTATCATAATGAAAAGCTTTTACGCCCCATAAAAGATTTAGTGCAGGACATATCTCTTTGACAGAAGAGAAAATAAAGATAGCAGACTTAGGTCTGTAACTAGAAATCTTAAAAGCAGTATATCCTGATACAGTTAAGCCAGCAATTCCTTTTGCATTTATGTCTTCGGCCAATTTAGCTGCTCTGATACATATAATATCTGAGAAATAAGTTTCTGACTCAGAGTTGGGTTTGGGTCTTTTTCCCTGAATTTCATAATGATTTTCTGCTTCTCTTATGATATTGTTCATAGCTTCTACAACCTTGACAGGATGTTTTCCTACTGAGGTTTCTCCACTTAACATCACAGCATCAGTTCCATCTATAACTGCATTCGCAACATCTGTCACTTCTGGTCTAGTAGGACTAGGATTGTTGATCATACTTTCCATCATCTGTGTAGCTACAATTACTGGCTTCGCCTTCTGGATACATCTTCTGATAATATCTTTCTGGATAGCTGGCAACTTCTCTATAGGTACTTCTACTCCTAGATCTCCTCTTGCTACCATGATACCATCGGATTCTTTTATAATTGACTTTAAGTTGGTTAGCGCCTCTGGCTTTTCTATTTTAGATATGATCTTAGCTTTATGTCCTGTTTTCGCTATTCTTCTTCTCAGCTGCTTTACATCAGCAGCTTGTCTTACAAATGATAAGGCTATCCAGTGTACAGGAAACTGAAGGATAAAGTTCAGATCTTTGATATCTTTAGGTGTAAGTGCCGGTAGGCTGATCTCAGTATCAGGCAGATTGACACCTTTGTTAGAAGATAGAATACCTCCATGCAGAACCTTAAGTTTTACTGTAGATTTTTTATCTGAAGAAACTACTTTCAGCACTAGTTTACCGTCATCAATAAGTATTTTTTCACCTACAGTAACATCTTGAGCTAGTTTTTTATAGCTCATGTAAATACGCTCTTTGGTTCCTATACAAGGCTTATTGACAAAAGTGATGATATCATTTTTGTTAAGCATTAACTCATTGTTCTCTATCTTGCCTACCCTAAGTTTAGGCCCTTGCAAATCAGCAAGGATAGCAATGTGTATATCGTTTTCTTTATTTATTCTGAGAATATGTTCTATTACACGTTTATGATCTTCATGGGATCCATGAGAGAAGTTCAATCTGAAAACATCTACTCCCGCCTTTATAAGCTCGTATAATGTATCTGCACTGCTACATGCAGGCCCTACTGTGGCTACAATTTTTGTCTTTTGACTATCGAGCTTTAGCTTTTTCTTCTTCTTCACTTTTACAAATTTTATACTTAGTGTAAGTTATACATTAATATAGATTTTCACTATATTATAATCCAAAAACCGTGCTATTATACATTTAAAAGAAAATAAAGTTGCAAAAAATGAATTATTTTGGATACTAGTCCATTATATCAATGAAATAGAGCTTTAAATGATCAAAACTTTGTATTGTAAATAAAAGTGGGATTATTTTTGGTAAAAAGCTGCTTAATCTTTTAATTTGCGGCACGTTATAACGAAACAAAATAAATTATGTCTAATATTTCAGAAAAAGTAAAACAAATTATCGTTGACAAATTAGGAGTTGACGATTCCGAAGTTTCTAATGAAGCTAGCTTCACAAACGACCTAGGAGCAGATTCCCTTGATACTGTAGAGTTAATCATGGAATTTGAAAAAGAATTTGATATATCAATACCTGACGAGCAAGCAGAAAACATTCAAACTGTTGGAGATGCTGTTAAGTATTTAGAGGATAACGTAAAGTCCTAAAGAAATAAAACTTATCATTTTTAAATCCACAAATTGCACCGCAGTTTGTGGATTTTTTATTTTTGGGCTGATCTATGAATTAAAATCATATTTTTATACCATGAGGAGAGTTGTAATTACAGGTTTAGGAGCACTTACTCCTATAGGAAATACATTTGCAGAGTATAAAAAAAATCTGCTTAATGGTGTTAGCGGCGCTGGTGAAATCACAAGATTCGATGCTGCCGCCTTCAAAACACGGTTTGCATGTGAGGTTAAAAACTTCAATGTAGAGGATCATATGCATAGAAAAGAAGCCAGAAGATTAGACCCATTTACACAATACGCACTTATCGTAGCTGATGAAGCTATGAAGGATAGTGGCATAGATCTAGAAAAAATAAATCCAACTAGGGCCGGTGTTATCTGGGGAAGTGGAATCGGAGGATTCGAAACCATAGAAGCAGATATTACTGAAGCAGCACTTAATCCTGCTGTTCCGAGATATAGTCCCTTTCTTATACCCAAGCTTATCGCTGATATCGCTCCTGGACATATCTCTATAAAATTTGGATTCAAAGGAATCAACTATGCAACCGTATCTGCTTGTGCTTCCTCTTCTCATGCTATTATAAATGCAACAGATTATATCCGACTAGGCAGAGCTGATATTATTATCTCTGGTGGATCAGAGGCTGCAGTGACAAAAGCAGGTATAGGAGGTTTTTCTTCTATGAAAGCTTTATCACAAAGGAATGATGATCCTACAACGGCTTCAAGACCTTTTGACAAAGATAGAGATGGGTTTGTCTTAGGAGAAGGAGCAGGAGCACTTATCCTAGAAGAATACGAACATGCTGTCAAGAGAGGAGCTAAAATATATGCAGAAATAGTAGGCGTAGGCATGAATGCTGATGCGCATCACATTACTGCCCCTCATCCAGAAGGTGAAGGAGCGATGAATGTGATGAAACTAGCAATAGAAGATGCCAAGATCAACAAAGAAGATATAGATTATATAAATGTGCATGGGACATCTACACCACTAGGAGATGTAGCAGAGACACTTGCGATACAGAAAGTATTCGGTGATTGCGCTTATGATCTAAATATAAGTTCGACTAAGTCTATGACAGGTCACCTTCTAGGCGCAGCTGGCGCTATCGAAGCGATTGCAGGTATTATATCATTACAAGAGAATGCTATACCTCCTACGATCAATCATTATACTGACGATCCAGCATTAAATGAAAAATTAAACCTGACATTTAATGAGACTCAGGAAAGAAAAGTTAATTTTGTAATTAGTAACACGTTCGGTTTCGGGGGACATAATACAACTGTTATATTAAAACGGTATTAAGAGACTGAATGTAATTTGATAAAAGAAGCTTACAATTATTATTTCTCTAGCGAGAAAGATCTTGCCAGAAGGCTACACGAAACGCTCGGTTTCGTACCTAGAGACCTATACCTATTTAAAAGGGCTTTCTACCATAAGTCCATGAATAACATAGAGTCCAAAACATTAAATGGAAATAACGAAAGACTAGAATATCTAGGAGATGCTATCCTCTCTACTGTTGTTGCAGAGTACTTATATAAAAAGTATCCCAATAGAGATGAAGGTTTTCTAACCAAGATGCGTTCTAAGATTGTCAAGAGACAGACCCTTAATAAGATTGCTGACAAGATGGGTCTCGATGTTATCCTTAAGCAATATGCTCAGGGGAAACTCAGTAATTCTATGCTTGGCAACGCTTTCGAAGCACTTATAGGAGCCATCTATCTAGAGATGGGTTATGAGGGTACTAGAGATTATGTTATCTCTCATATACTTATGAAGTATCTAGACATTCATGAGTTAGAAAGTAAAGATGATAATTACAAAAGCAAGTTACTAGAATGGTGTCAGAAAAATGATAAGGTTATAGATTTTAAACTTTTACAGAAATTTAAATTTGATAAGAGAGATAGGTTCAAAGTTGCCGTACAGATCAATGGAAAGCAAATAGCTATTGCCGAGGATTTCAATAAAAAATCTGCAGAACAGCAAGCATCTTCACAGGCAATAAAAAAACTTAATATAAGCTAAGCAATGGATTCACTTACACAGATTGTTCTTGGTGCTGCGGTAGGAGAAGTGTGCTTAGGTAAAAAAATAGGTAATAGAGCTATGCTATGGGGTGCCATAGGAGGAACAATCCCGGATCTAGATGTCCTTGCTAATGGATTTCTAGGAGAAGCAGAAGCCCTAGCATTTCACAGAGGTATTTCTCATTCCATATTTTTCGCCGTTGTTATGAGCTTTGTTATTGCTTGGCTTATACACAAACTATATGAAACAAAAAAAGGATATCTGCTTGAGGGTGGCCTGGCCATTCTTTTTCATACCATGATAAGTGCGATACTTTGTTTTATTATTTACACTATTGCAGGTCCTATTGGTGCGTTTATAGGAATACTATTTGCAATATTTTTCTACATCTATGGATTACATAAGCTATGGAAGGATTATTTTTTTGTTCGAGTAGTAGATAAGCCATCACTTAGAGAATGGCAGTTCATGATGTTCATGGCATTAATTACACATCCTCTTCTGGACTGTTTTACCTCTTACGGCACGCAATTATTTGCTCCTTTTTCTAATTACAGAGTAGCATTCAATAATATCTCGGTTGCTGACCCAGCCTATACTCTACCCTTTCTTATTTGTTTAATCATCGTTTCTTTTATTTACAGAACAATTAGATTGCGCCGCATCATTATATCAATCGGATTTGTGCTCAGTAGCGTATACATGTTGTTTACACTTGTAAATATGCAGCGTGTAAAAAAGGTAATGAGCAATACCCTAGCAGAACAAAATATATCTTATAAAAAATCTAGAGTAAGTCCATCAATACTAAGTAATGTGCTATGGACAGGAGCAGCAGAAACGGATAGTTTTTTCTTCCAAGGACTCTATTCACAATTTGATAAAAAGAAAAACTTTAAACTTACACCTATACCTAAAAATCATCAGCTTATCGCCGATGCAAAAGAAGATGATAAGACCATAAATATTCTTAAATGGTTTTCTGATGGATACTACACAGTACTAAGGAGATCAGATGGGAAATTACAATTTAATGATATGCGTTTTGGCACATTTAATGGTGTCGATTATGGCGAGGATGATTATGTGTTCAGGTTTACCTTAGAAAAACAAGAGGACGGCTACTATAGGATGCTAGACTCCAAAGGCGGTCCTAAGCGAGGCTCTGAAGACCAGATGGCTTCTCAGTTGTGGGTAAGAATTAAGGGAATTTAAAATTTTACAATGCCTGCTTTACTCAGGAATTTATGAACTTTCCATGTCCTTTATAATATCTATACAAACTACGATGGCTAAGATAATGCCATAGTCCCACTCACTATCTAATGCTACGCCATAGGTGTCATTAAATGATACAATCCTAGCTCTCGAAACTCTGGCAATTTCTTTATCTCTAGCAAAGAAGGTGTAATTACTTTTCATTATATTCCCCTTGACAGAAATCTTACCATAACTTTTTGTGTGGACATGGAAATCACTTCCGCTAAAGGTAAACTGCTTAGAAATAATTGCTTCCACTATATCTCCATTAAATATTTGAAATTTACTACTGAAAAAACTTTCTCTTTGAATGCGGTAATTTAGTCCTGGATAATCAACAAATCTGAAAAACATCTTCTGAACTGCAGACATGGATTTACTCTCTACTTTGACAACTACTCTACCTGTTTCGTCTTTGATATTATAATCTCTTACGAAAAAGCCCTTGTTTTCTTCTATGACAAATTTCAAAAAATCCATAAATCAAGTCTATTACTCTTGCACCATTTTTTGTACTAGCCCAGCTAGTTTATTATAATTTTCTTCATTCATATTACACAAGGGCAATCTTACTTCGTTTGTACAAATATCTAACTGCTCTAAAGCTGACTTAATTCCGACAGGATTACCCTCTATATATAACCACTTATGCAGATCGTAGGTCTTATAATTCCATAACCTTGCTTGCACAAAGTTCTCCTCTCTTGCTAATCTTATCATCGTAGAAAACTCCAGAGGAAATGCATTAGCTATCACAGAGATAACACCTTCGCCTCCACATGCAATCATTGGCAATGCTACTTCATCATCTCCAGATGTAACAATAAATCCTTTTGGTCTATTTTTGATAATTCTTGTAGCTTGGATAAGATCTCCAGAAGCTTCTTTGATTCCTATAAAATTAGTAGAGGCCTCAGCGAGTCTGATTGTTGTGCTCCATTCGATATTAGACTTAGTCCTACCCGGAACATTATATATCATTATAGGAACAGGTGAGGCATCTGCTAGAGCCATGTAATGTCTATAAATTCCTTCTTGGTTTGGCTTAGAATATTCCGGGCTAGATGATAGTATCCCATCTATACCATCAAAATTATATGATTTGATTTTTTTACATAATTCTTGCGTATTCTTACCTCCGAAATTCCCTGCAAGGATAGCTTTTCTACCCTTATTTTTCTCTATTACAAAATCGAGAACTGTTCTCTGCTCTTCTTCGTTCAGTGTTGCAGATTCTCCTGTAGAACCTAGAGGAACGAGAAATTCCACTTGCCCTTTTATAACATGTTCTATTAGCTTCTCTAAGGCTGGAAAATCTATCTCATTATTTCTGAAAGGAGTTACAAGCGCTACACCTGTTCCTTCAAATTTTTCATGTCTCATAATGTATTATATCCGGGCAAAAATGCTGAATCTCTTCTAAGAGATTTTCAGGATCTTGCCTATTATTTAAATCTATTACTATGTCAAAGTTATATTGTCCTCCATCGATGTAAGATCCTATTTTCATATTACAATTAGACCTATGTATTATGTAGTCAAAATCTCTTCTATAGGTAAAAACAAAAGCAATCAACAAGGAATAAGGTTCTTCTATAAATTGCAATAATTTTTCGTCAGCAGGGACCCCTTTCCAATTTATATCCTTCTCTGTATAACTATACCTATCATCACTAGGAGCATCCATCATCTGATGTCCTAAGATAAGGCTTCTATGTTCTAGTTTTTTTGATACTTTCTTATCGATAATCTTTTCTGTTTTATAAAGATCATCCTCCTGTCTACCGTCTATAAGATAGAGCACACGATTATTATTAGAATTATGACCTTGGGTTTTCCTAGGACCTAAGTTATCCATCTCTTTTCTGAAAAAGAAATGTGAAAATCTATCCAGCATAATGTTACTTTTCTACAACCTTGTAGTTTCCCATTTTTGCATACTTTTCTAACCGTTGTTGGATTCTTTGCTCTGGCTTAAGTTCAGATAGTTCTGCTATACTTTTCTTAATGTGTGATTTTAATATTTTTGCCATTTTTTCTGGATCGGCGTGAGCTCCTCCTTGTGGCTCTTTGATAATTTCGTCTATGATACCAAATTCCAGCATATGGTCAGGCGTCAACTTCAGCGCTTCTGCTGCAGTTTCTTTGTAATCCCAGCTTCTCCATAAGATTGACGAACAGGATTCAGGAGAAATTACCGAATACCAGGTATTTTCCATCATAAAGATCCTATCTCCAAGTCCAATGCCTAGCGCCCCACCACTAGCTCCCTCTCCTATTACGTAGCATAAGATCGGAACAGTAAGTTGTGCCATCTCAAATAAATTTCTTGCTATAGCTTCGGCTTGTCCTCTTTCCTCAGCTTCTAATCCTGGATAGGCTCCTGGTGTATCTATAAGACACACCACTGGCATATTGAACCGTTCTGCAAGTTTCATGAGCCTGAGGGCCTTTCTATATCCCTCTGGATTCGCCATGCCAAAATTTCTATATTGACGCATTTTGGTATTGACTCCCTTTTGGTGACCAATTATAACTATTGATTGGCCATTTATTCTTCCTACACCACCCACTATAGCTTTGTCATCAGCAAATGTTCTGTCGCCATGCAGTTCGATAAATTTTCTGCATATTTCATTGATATAGTAGAGGCTGTAAGGTCTTTCAGGATGTCTAGATAACTGCACACGCTGCCAACCTGTAAGGTTAGAATATATCTCCTTACTCTTGTTTTTGATCTTTACTTCTAGCTCTTTAATCTTATCACTTACATCAATATCGCCTTCTTCGGCAATTTGTTTGATCTTTTCCATTTGCTCATGGAGCTTTTCGAGCGGTTTTTCGAATTCTAGAAATACCATATCTGGATACTGGTTAGTAATAGTTGTGCGTCAAAAATAGCATTTCAATGGCTGTCATGTAGAAAAATGACATTTATTTTTAAATTTTAATTTAAAATATTGTGAATCTTCGAAATGCTTTTTACTTTTGTCGCGCTCTAAGATTTACTTGAAGTAGTAAATTATGCAATTAAAGATATATTTAATAGTATCTTGTCGAAGCAAACTGCAATCAAAAAATACTACCAAAGATAAATGGTTCGGTAGTTCAGTTGGTTATGATGATCAACTGGTCCGCAGGAAAAGAGTGAAAGATTTCACTCTTTAAGGAGTGAACTGCAAACAACGGCTTGCAGAGTAGAGCGCAGGTATTCTTTGGATATTTATGCTCGCTACAAAAATTAAAAATACTACCAAAGATAAATGGTTCGGTAGTTCAGTTGGTTAGAATACCTGCCTGTCACGCAGGGGGTCGCGGGTTCGAGTCCCGTCCGGACCGCTTTAAAGCTCAGTAGAAATACTGGGCTTTTTTGCTTTATACTATATTCATAATTCATATTAGCAGGACGAGACTCGAAGCTCTCCCGTCCGAAGCCGTTGTTTCGGTTCCTTTTCTTTTAACAGACTTTGGTCTGTTAAATCACTTCTGAACCACTTTAAATCTCATTAGAAATACCGTGCTTTTTGATCTTTATACTTTAATAGT
>CAYYWZ010000065.1:0-22493 GCA_964475415.1 uncultured Saprospiraceae bacterium
GAGTTCTAAGACAATTATATATAAAGGGATATCGGTAATTCCGAATATCCCTAGAGTGCCGGCGGGATAACAATATAGTGTTCGTGGTAATTTAGTGTACAATCGCGTTGTTATTTTTTTAAATATTATATCTCTGCTCAATATTTACTAAACTTTTCTGTTCCGACTTGCTTTCCTTCTTTATAAAAGGATACTATATAGTTTCCAGATTGCAAACTAGAAATATCGATATGACTTTCTAGATTGTATACTTCCATTACGGATTGTCCATATATATTTGCAATTACTAATCTGTCATAAGGCTCTTGCTCAATAATGGTTTCTTTTATATACAGAGTATTGCCTGTAGGATTAGGGTACAATCTTAAGTTGAGTTCAGCTTTGACATTTCTTACCTGATCAGAACTTAATTGATCAAACTCTCCTTCATTATTAACATATACTATCCAACCGTATATATGAGCTTCTCCAGGTAAGCCATCTTCAAAATTGAACACATTCCCAACTATGATATAGCCATCTAAATAATGATGAACATCATAGGTATGGTGGAATGCTTGATGACCACTGTTATAATATTTTACCCATTCTAGGCTACCATCAGTAGATATTTTAGATAATGTTCCTGCATTATAGGTGCCAAGACTATCTGTGGTATAGTTTTCTCCTACCACAATATATCCATCCCCATCCATAGCAGGAATAATTTCGGTAACTTTCTCAAAAGAGGTAGACCATTCAGGTCCATAAGGATAAACTTTCCATTCTATTCCTTTCTCAAAAGAAAATTTATATACGATAGGTCGTATAACTTTACCACTACTATTCGGGTCTTTTTTAGCTTCTAAGCCAGATATAATGAAGCTATCATCATCATTTACATGGATATCATTCCACGTTCCTAGTTGGTCAGAAGGTTCTGTTTTGATAAGATTAGAAAATATACCATTATTACTCACTTTATAAAAATAATTTTCTGAGCCCCATCCTTCAGGTGTTGGTAAACCACTATTATGTACTATTGTTTTGAATAAATAACCAGTCGACATAGGTACTAAAATGCCTCCTGATGCATTTGGGATAGGATTCTTAACTTCTAGACTAATACTTGGATCTATTAGTTTGGTAATGAAAATTTTTGTTCTGTATACTAAAGGTGGATTCGAAATTATTTCTGAGTAACCACCACTAAACCATAGATCACCATCCTTATCATTATAATATTCTGTAATCTGGATAGGCCTATCATTATTTAAGGGATTGGTGAAGGAATCTATGACCTCGTAGTAGTCTTCCGAAATTTTGTATAAAAAAGCTCTTTTGCTTTCATGAAATGAATTGATATATTCTCCATCCTGAAAAGCTAGATCGTTCATCAGATTATTAGTCATATAAGATGATCTGTTTAAGCTTACGAATTTTGAAACACTGGCATCATCTAATAATTCTGCATAAAATATTTCATTAACATTCGCAGTATCTGAGGCAAGTACGTTTCCGTGGATTAAAATTTTTGACCCTTCTGTATGTACAGCGTATATCGAATTTCTTTGATAGCCAAAATCTATGAGCTTATTAAAGTGCTCTTGGGATAAGAGAATAGTATGCAAAAAGATTAGGATTATAATATTTAATATCTTCATATTAGTGTATTTATAGAGATAACGAGGACATAATAGCCCTCGTTATAATATATATATTTATTCTATAAGTAGCAACTTTCCAGATTTATTTTCACCTTTCAAATCTTTGATATTATAAAATATAACTCCTCTTGGAAATGAAGATACGTCAATACTTTCATTCTTTCTAATATGACTCAAAGCCACAATTATACCTCCTTGATTATTATAAAAAGTAATTTCTTGAATCTCCTCTGTTAAATAAATTTCGTCGCTAATCGAAGGATTAGGATAAATATAGTTTTCTTGTTGATCAATAGATTCCTTAAAACTTAAACTATTTTTGAGTTCTCTTAACTCAACACCCGTTGTGCTATGATCTAATCTTGAAATCCATGTACTTATTTTTTGAGGATTATAAACGTTCGACGCAAATAATTCTGCTAAGCCTCTATGAATATTAAAATCTTTCTGCTTCATCAAATCAGCTAATTTCTCTTTATTCGTTTTTTAAATTATGAATAGCTGCAAGTAGAAGTGTATTACATTTGATGCGCAAGGTAGTAAGCGCAGAATAATATTATTGTACATAAAATAATACTTAGTAACACATAGCTAATGGCCATAAGAAATTGATTCTGTTCCATCAGTAAGAACACCTCTGCAGAAAAAGTAGAGAAGGTACTAAAGCCGCCACAGAAACCAGTCATGAGAAGTAATTTCGTCTTGTCGTCTAGATGGTTTTTAGTTAACCAGCCCAATAGAAAACCTAGTATGATGCAACTTAAGAAATTAGCGATGAAAGTTTTTGTAGGGAATCCATGTTCTGTATTTTTTACAGAAAGACTGACTAGATATCGTGCAACACTACCTAGCCCTCCACCGAGGAATACCATTAGGATGGCATTCATGATTTGACAGCATTTTTTGCTCTGACAGCATTTCTACTCATAAAAAATAATAAGGCCGATAGCGACAGGGCAATGGTAAGGACCAGCAATAATAGTTTGATATTACCAAGGAAATCCATGAAATATACGAGTAATATAAAAAACGAATTTACCGTAACAAGCACATAGCTTGCAGTCATATGGCTAAGTCCTAGATCTAATAATTGGTGATGTGTATGTGTTCTGTCTGGATAGAATGGAGATCTTCCGTTTACTATACGTCTTGTAAATACACTTAGCGTGTCAAAAAGAGGAAGGATAAGTACACCTACAGCAGCAGCAGGTGCAGAATCAAAGTACAACCAATTAGGACGTACAGGCCCGCAATTTAATTCTATAAACTGAATAGCAAGAATAGAGCATACTAGACCGAGTAATAGGGAACCGGTGTCCCCCATGAATATCTGTGCGGGTGAAAAGTTGTATTTTAGAAAAGCGACAATACTTCCTGTCAGCGCAAATGCTACCATGGCATTGCCTATATAATCATTTTTGTAAAACCAATATCCAAAGGTAAATGCAATCAAAATCCCTATACTTCCCGACAATCCGTTGATACCATCTATAAGGTTAAAAGCATTGATAATAAGTACAATGATGAATATGGTAAGAAAAACAGAAACCAAGTAAGGTAGCGTCTCTATTCCAAAGATTCCGTGAAAGCTAGAAATCCTAATCTTAGCTCTAAGTACTATAATGGCTGCTGCAAATATCTGTCCTGCAAATTTCTTGCTCGGAGATATAGGATCTATATCGTCCTTTGCACCGATAAGGAAGATGATGATAAAAGAACAAAGGATGTATTGTAAGTCAGCGAAATAAGAAAATGGTGTCCATAATATAATAGAGAAAATAGTACCAGCGAAAATCCCAATTCCTCCTAATGAGGGCGTACTTACTGTGTGAGACCTACGTTCACCAGGTTCGTCAAAAAGGTGTTTCTTCCTTGCGACACTTATGATCGAAGGAATCGCAAGAAAAGTAAGAGAAAAAGCCGTTATAAAAGCGAGAACAATGTCGTACATCTACTATTAGGTGATTGTATTAGCACAAAGATATTCAAATATGCTTTTAGCAAGTAGTTTATATAGTGTTTATCGCTTTATATTAGTTAATAATAATTGGCTAAGGCATATTCTTTTGCTTATTTTGTGGAAGAATAAGCGCTCATTTGTATAAAATAATGACAGATCCTAAATCACATATTGATCTTAACAGACTACCTAGACACATAGCAGTCATTATGGATGGTAATGGCAGATGGGCTAAGAAGCAGGGTATGCCTAGAGTTTTTGGCCATAAAAATGGTGTAACAGCGGTACGAGAAATTACAGAAGCTAGTGCTGAATTAGGAATAGAGTATCTTACTTTATATGCTTTTTCTACAGAGAATTGGGGTAGACCATCGCTAGAAGTAAACGCACTTATGTCATTGCTTGTAGAAACAGTTAGAAAAGAACTGAATACACTTAATGAAAATGATATAAAACTTGAAGCAATAGGAGATCTGAGTAAACTGCCTTCTAAAACGTATAAAGCACTACAAGAAGGTATAGAAAACACCAAGAATAATAAGAAGATGACCTTGGTGCTTGCGCTCAACTATAGCAGTAAGTGGGAAATAACGGAAGCGGTTAAAACTATAGCCATAAAAGCAAAGCAAGATCTAATAGCAATAGAAGACATATCAGAAGAACATATTACCCAAGCCTTATCTACAGCTGAGATTCCAGATCCTGAGTTGATGATCAGAACTAGTGGTGAAAAACGGATAAGCAACTACCTATTATGGCAGTTAGCATATGCAGAACTTTACTTTACAGATTTATTTTGGCCTGACTTCAGGAAATATGATCTTTATGAGGCTATTTTGGATTTCCAAGCGAGAGAAAGAAGGTTTGGGAAGACCAGCGAACAAATAGTGTAAAAAAATCTTAAATTTTCGTTAAAAAGCTGTAAAACAACAGCTTATAGCCGTACGTTTGTCGAACTTTTCCGTTCCTTCAATGACGGCACAATAGTTAATTAAGAAAACATGACATTCAACCATATGTTTGGTATCAAAAATATAGGTCTAATTTGCTTACTATCAATACTTTGTAGTTCAGTAATAGGTCAAGAAGAAAAGAAAGATTCTTTAGATAGTACAAGTGAAGATCTAAATCTAGATGAGATCCAGACTTATGATTATTCTCAAAGACAGGTATATGAGATAGGAGGGGTTACTGTAAATGGAGCAGAGGATAGAGATAGGAATGCCATAATTTCTATTGCAGGTTTCAAAGTAGGTAATAAAATCAACATCCCAGGTGATGATATTCCCCAAGCGATAAGAGCATTATGGAAGCTTAAATTGTTCGAAGAAGTACAGATATTCCAAACCAAAAAGGTAGATAATATAATATTTCTAGAGATCTACCTTAGAGAGCGTCCTACACTATCTAGATATTCCTTCAAGGGGATTAAAAAATCTCACCACGATGATATCAACGAATTTTTAGAGGGTATCCTTACCAAGGGAGGCATCGTTACCGATGATATGAAGATCAATAGTAAAAACAAGATCAAGGAATACTACATCGAAAAAGGTAAGCTAGATGTAGATGTAAAAGTCAAAGAAATAGAAGATAAGGCAAAGGAAAATACAGTAAGACTAGTTTTTGATATTGATACCAAAGATAGAGTGAAAGTTGCTTCTATAGATTTCGAAGGAAATACTGTTTTTAGCGATCGTAAGCTTAGGAAGAAAATGAGTAACACTAAGAAGAAAGGTACACTCTTCCGTAAAACAAAATTTATTGGTGACAACTTCGAAGAAGACAAAAAATCTATTATATCAGCATACAATACACTAGGATATAGAGATGCTAAGATTCTAAAAGATTCTGTGTGGAGAAACAGGAAAGGAGAAATAAATATTGACATAGAAATAGAGGAAGGCAAGCAGTATTATTTTAGGAATATCGTTTGGAAAGGAAATTCTATATATACGGATAATCAGTTGTTTAATATTCTAGGAATCCTACCAGGAGATATTTATAACCCTGAATTACTAGAGCAGCGTCTTAGATTTTCTTTTGACGGTAGAGATATTTCTTCTCTATACCTAGATGATGGATATTTGTTTTTCCAAGTAGAGCCTACAGAGGTAGCTATAGTTGGAGATTCTATAGATGTGGAAATGCGTATCTATGAAGGAGCACAAGCAACGATAAACAATGTTCTTATAAGAGGTAATGACAGAACAAATGAGCACGTTGTAAGAAGACAGATTAGAACGAAGCCTGGACAGAAATTCAGTAGATCTGATATCATGCGTTCGCAGAGAGAGATTATCAACTTAGGCTATTTTAATCCCGAGTCGATGGGTATCGGAACTCCAGTCAATCCAGCAAATGGAACCGTAGATATCGTCTATGATCTAGAAGAAAGACCTTCTGATCAATTAGAGCTTTCTGCAGGCTATGGAGGATTTAGTGGACTGATAGGGACGCTAGGGGTTACCTTTAATAATTTTTCTGTAAAAAATATAAAAGATAGATCTACTTGGGCACCATTACCACAAGGTGATGGACAAAAGTTGTCTCTAAGAGTGCAGAGTAATAGTAGGTTTTTCAGATCTTATAATTTCTCCTTTACAGAGCCTTGGCTAGGAGGGAAACGTCCTAGATCATTTACAGTAGGTGCAGTGAGATCGGCTTTTGATTACGAATCATTTGCACAGGGTAAATTATCTATATCTAGAGTATTTGCAGGGCTGGGAACACAGCTGAAATGGCCTGATGATTTCTTTTCTTCTAATACAACAGCTAACATAGAATTCATTAATATGAATGACTATGCTAGAGGTCAGTTTTTTGTAGATGGTCTGAACATCACAACGGGTAATTTCAAAAACTTTAGTATCAACCAAGTTTTCACTAGAAGTTCTGTATCGGAGCCTATCTATCCTAGAAGAGGTTCTAGAGTATCTCTGTCTATACAGATAACACCACCTTATTCATTGTTTAGAAGTGATAGATTTTTCGAACTTACACAAGAGGAAAAAGACGATGCTATAAGAGAAGCACAAGCCACAGTTGGACCAGGTATTATATTGACAGATGCACAGAAAGATAATATTATCAGTATAAGAGAAAATGCTGAGAAGTTTGAATTTCTAGAATATCACAAATGGAGATTCGATGCGGAATGGTATTTTAACATCTTTAGCAAGTTTGTCATTATGGCAAATGCTAAGATTGGTTATGTTGGAGCTTATGATAATGATATAGGCTTATCACCATTCGAACGTTTTGAGTTAGGAGGGGACGGGCTATCTAATCAGAATATAGGTATAACAGGAAAGGATATTATTTCTCTTAGAGGTTATGATGTTTCGGATATAGAGCAGAACACACAGAACAATGGTGGAGGGACAATCTTTGATAAGTTTACTGTAGAACTTAGATATCCGCTATCTCTGAATCCTAACTCATCTATCTATCTGCATACTTTCTTACAAGGAGGTAACGCTTGGGGTAGCTTTTCAGATTTTAACCCTTTCCAAGTTCAGCGATCAGCAGGTTTTGGTATGAGAGTATTTTTACCGATGTTTGGTCTGTTAGGATTTGATTACGGCTGGGGATTAGATAAAAGTATAGAAGCAGGAGGATCGAGAGGACAGTTTAGCATAGTATTAGGATTTGAACCAGACTAATCTTAAACAATCGTTAATTAGAAAAAAAAAGAAATTAAAGCTTGTTGCCTAGATGTTATAGCAGCATAAATAGAAAATAAATAAACGAATAAAAATAAAAATTTAAGGAAATGAAAAAATTATTTACACTCTTTATAGCACTTTCTTTTGTCTGTACTATGCAGGCACAGAAATTTGGATATGTAAATTCGCAGCAGTTATTGATAGAATCTCCAGATGTAAAAGCTGCTGATGCTCAACTTACCACTTATCAAAATGAATTGATTGCTAAGGGAGAGACGATGGTGAAGAACTTCGAAGCTAATTACAAAAAATATGTTGAGATTGCTAACGGTGGTACTTTATCAAAAGTAGAAATGGCTCAGAAGGAAGGAGATCTTGCTAAGGAGCAACAAGCTATACAGCAGTACGAGGTAGAAGTACAACAAAAACTTGCTTCTAAAAGAGAAACACTATACCAGCCGATAATAGATAAGATGAAAACGATGTTAGATCAAATAGGAACGGAAATGGGATATACGATGATATTTGATTCTAGTGCTGGAGGTTTGTTACACGCAGTAGAAGCTGATGATGTTATGCCTCTACTAAAACAAAAATTAGGAATGTAAAATGAGCTAATGCTTGTTTCTAAAATATCAAGAGCGCAGTGAAAACTGCGCTCTTTTTTTTGTAGATAGGTATAGAAGCTAGATTACCTAGTTGTTATTTATATGTTTTTGACACATCTGCATGGTACAGCATGAGCTTGTTTTGTAGCATGAGTGAAACCAGTATCTAATATATCCTCATATAACTGAAACATATAAAAACTGTTGTTTTCACTTTCTGTAAGGGTAGCGAGTGTGCCGATGTTATAGGTACCGTCTGAGTATATTTTAGTATCTTCAGAATTGCTTTGTTTTATACTATAGCCGTCTGCATCCATTCTAAACTTAGCACTTTCTGAAGGTTCATATGCCCATCCTTGCCCTATCAGATCATTAAATATAGATTCTGCCCCGATTGAATTAATTAGATTTTCGAAATCACTTCTTGTAGGAACTCTATATTCTTCTGGACAAATATTTCCTAGGTTTAATTCTAAAAAAGTGTAATGTCTTCCAAAGATTGACTCAGTTCCTAGCTGGCCATCTGGACCTTCATAATCTAGGTTCTCGATCATCCAAGATAAATTTCCTATTTGTTCGACGCAATATTCTTTTCCACTAGCGTCCTGTACTTTAGTGTTACAAATTCTGTCGATGCTTATTGGCTCTATAGTTTTTTGTGTTATACAATCAGATGCGACAACACTAGTAACGATTGCTTGTAATTCTGTCAATTGATTTTTTAATTCGATTTCATAGGTTTCTCCAAACTGAAATATGTCATTTTCAGTAAAGTTTACGAGGGCACCTTTTAGTGTTTTTAAACTATAATTTATAGCAGTATTTGGTCCATTATTATCTATTCTTAATTGCACTTTTATATTCGAAAGTTGACTTTCTGATACTGGCCCCAGTTCATTGACAATCATGACTATATCATCTTCATTGCAGGGTGTTCCTAGAGCAATTTCTTTTTTAAATACATTGAAGGATAAGCTAAATCCATAATTCAGTTTTACGTTTTCGCTTTTCTGTAAGTCTCCTATCTTGGCTTTCAGTAAATTGTCTAAACGTAACTGAGCAAATTCTGGTGGGAGTATAACTCCAGAGTATAGTGATAAGTTTAAGCCTACATCAAAACTCATTTTCAATTTTCTATTTACATCATCTGTCACATCTGCAAGAGTGGCAGAAAAAACTGGAGTAACTTCTGGCGCAACAGCAACTCCTAAGTTACCTAGGACAGGAAAGGCAATAATAAATTCTATACCTATGCCAAAGGATGCTGTAAAATTTAAATTGACATCGTCTTTTTTGAGGGTATCAGATATCATCCAAGTAATTTCTTTTTCTTGTGCAGTTTTTATAATGTCATCCCCTTCTCCTTCCCACGTATATATTGTAGGTTCATTGACACTTCTAATAAGTTTAAATGCTTTTTGAATTTCTATATCTCCTTTTAAGGAACCAAAGACCCTAAATCCTAGTCCTAAACCTAATCCAGGTATTGGAGTAGGTGTTATAGCTCTATAGAAAGGAACAGCATCCGCAGAGTTAAGTATAGGTTTAGGAGCTTTAAAAGAAGCGCTAGCTTTTACCGAAACAGAATTAAGCTCTACAGTTAGAATTGATTTATACTCTACCCTTGATATAGTAGGTTTTGACATTGTTTCTTCATTCCACCTGTGTGTTGTAACTATACATGCCTCATAAGATCCTATAAAATTAAGTGAAATTCCAAAATTTCCCATAATAGTGGTTGGTACTAGAGAAGATGGAAAAGGAATTGGCAAGGACTCATCTATGCTAAGGAATTGGTCATTATCTAGCGAACTCATACCAGCCGTATCTAGATCACAAGCAGATCTAGTAATTCCAAAGCTTATTTGTGATCTATGAAAATAACTAGAAAAAGATTCCTTTAAGGTTGTTTTCTCTAGATGGAAAATCCTCTCGTTATTACCTTCTTCTATACTTGTTATCTTTCCAAGAATTCCTCCTATAAGTTTATCTGAAGCCATGGGATAGTGGAACAGTACTTCACCCACCTTAAGAGTATCTAGCTCAGGATTGTTTCTTAGTACAACAAAGGTAGGATCCACTGTCAGAATATTAGAAGTATCTATGTGGTTAATATTCTGAGTAATAGGTTTTAGAATAGTAGGTATAGCACCATTATCTTGTTCTTCTAAGACAAATGGCTCTTTCTCACAGGTCCAATTAAGAGAGGCAGATAATAACAATAATAGGATATAATATTTTTTCATGATATATGATTTAGTATAATAGACTTCTGTGTTTTCTTTCCTTTTTTACTGATTGCGATTATGTAATACTTATAATTTTTTCCTTCACTAATTTTATAATCTTTGTATTGGAATGTCTCGGCTTTTATAGTGCTTAGGCTGCGATACGAACCATCATTGACAGACCTATAGATTACATAATTTCTGATATTTTCTGTAGATTTTCCCCAGTTGAGGTCTACAGATTTTGTATCTGTATTATAAGTTAATGTGAAATTTTTTACAGCTTCTAATCTGATGGTTCCGATGGCTTTGAGTCGCAACATATCTGTAGCGTAAGTTTCATTATTATGCTTATCAACGCTTACGATATTATACTCGTATATGATACCTTGTTTTGTATCATCATCTTTATATTGCTCCGTATTAGTATCTAGAATTTGTAATTCTGTCCATTCTTTCTCTCCTGATATTCTGCGTAGTAGTCGCTGTGATGTTAAGTCTTCACTATTACTTTTTTGCCATTGAAATTCGATCGTGTTTTCACCTACGAAGTAGTCTTTAAAATAGCCTGGTAGGGGAGGCACCTTATCTGGAATAATTAGCTTTATAGGATCCGATAGTGGAGAATGGTTATAATGTCTATCTAGAGATTGTAACTTGAAGAAGATATCTTCATTAAGGTAGTTGATATCTATTGTAGTGCTCCACTCATTATCTTGATAAGCATTATTTATAAGATTAGTATACATAC
Organism: uncultured Saprospiraceae bacterium; assembly: GCA_964475415.1. Classification (GTDB taxonomy): domain Bacteria; phylum Bacteroidota; class Bacteroidia; order Chitinophagales; family Saprospiraceae; genus CALCMJ01. The sequence continues at coordinate 10,862 of CAYYWZ010000065.1, forward strand.
CATCTTCTCTATTGGCACTATAGATCTGGTAACCTAGTAAGTCTTTTTCTTGGTTGTTTTTCCATGTTAGTTTTATGTTGCCCAAGGAATCTATAGTAGCACTAGTTACGCTAGGGATAGCTGGAGGAATCGTATCAGGAATCTGTACAGAGACGGGATTTGTGTAAGCGCTATTATTGTTTTTGTCTGTGAGACGAAGTCTGTAAAAATAATAGGGATTGCTATCATCGATGAGGTCAGTGTAATTGTTAACAGAAGAAGTAGAATTTCTTAAAAGCCCAATTTCTTTAAATTTTGAATCTACCATGGTCGATCTTTCTATATGGGTAATTTGTAAATCTGAAGATTTTGTATTGATCTCATATGCCCAGCTAACTAGAACATTGCCTTCTTTGTACGATAGCCATAAGGAGTCGGGAAGATTAGGTGGAGTTATGTCTCGAGCGGTAGCTTCGACAGTATTAGAGTAATTAGATATTTCGCCGAAGGGGCTAATACCTCTTATTCGATAGTTGTAGCTAACATTGTTTTCTGTGTAATGATTAAACTGGATATGTTCATCATTTAAATCTAACAATGGATCTTCAGAATAAATAAAAGGTAGTGACACAACATGCTTAAATTCTCCTGAAGATCCTGCTCTTTCTATAAGGTAGGCAATGTAGAAAGCATCATGCTTTTCTTTATTCCATTTTAGAGTTATGAGACTGTCTGATTCTATTACTTCAGATATATCGGGAGCAGGTAGTTGATGGATGAGATCACCTTCTATTTTGATAATATTAGATCTGAGTTGAGCTCCGTCTTCGCCATCTACTATAATTCTATAGAAATAATTTTTAGTTGGATCTATATCTGTTTGCTCATATCGTAGGCCTAATAGTTTAGAGCTAGTTCTGTCTAGATCTGCTTGCAATAATAGGATACTATGTTGTTGATTCAGTTTATTAACAAGATCTATATGACCAGAGATGTTTTTTTTATTGATAGTAGATGAATTATCCGGATAGAGAATAGAAGCGCAGGCAATTAAGGATCTGTTATTTATTTGCTCATTGATGTTGGTAAGGAAACTTTGCTTGTCTGCCACTTCTATTTTTTCTATTTGTTTAAATGGTACTTTGCTAAAGGACTGGTCTTTATCTAATATCTTCTGTTCTACGATAAAACTTGATCTCCTCGCCAGCTCATAATCAGCGTAATTTGCTAAACGCCATCGTAGTGTAATTTTGTCCCCATCATTCATACCCATAAGTAATATGTCGTGATGGTCAGCTTGCATCTGAGCATTAGCATTCGGTATAATTAACAGCAGGAGTACGACTAGAAGAAAATTATTTTTTACCATAGCTTCTAAGTTTATCTTTTTCACATTAATAGTTTTTAGTTGTTTGTGAAATAAGTTGTCCATTGTGGAAGTAAGCAAATTTTAGCATTGGACTACCTTTGTCTTTTGCGATCTTAGTTGACATATTTTCTACACTTATATAATTGGGAGCCAACTCTTCTAGGAATAGTGGTTCGGTCACTCTCAAGTTAAGGTAATTAGGTTGTAAGGATATTACATCAGCTAGCCAAGCTTGAACGAGGGTTTTATGATTGGTTAGATAGTATTCTGGATGGTAGTCTATTTTTAATTTTTGCCTAGCTACAATTTTACCATTTGTCTCACTACTAAATCCTGTGATCTTATTTTTCAGATTATAAGAATTTTCATTGGCGACAGGGAAATTTTTGAAATTATTATTACCTATATTTTGAATACCAAATGAAGGTATCTGAATTTGTAAAATATCATATTTATTATTTGGCTCTCCTAGCTCTATTCTTAATCCTTTTTGATTACTACCATCTTTGGTTATGACCATTTTTTTGATATCCCCTGTGGCTGTTGTTATTCTGTTGCTAAAGCTTATCGTTTTATTTACTTTGTTGGCAATAGAAACGGACTGCTCATATTTGCCATTGAGAAATTCAAATTTTTCTACAAGAGCATCATAATAGGTATTGCCTTCAAGTGGATCTGTTATTTTTATTAAAGGAGGGTAATAGTTAGTTCCTTGGATTTCTTTCTCTTCAAAAAGCTCAACTCCGCTTAATTCTAGTTGATAAGGTATGTTAGATGTCTTTCCTTTAGATGATTTCTTTACAGATGTATTGAAGATTGTACTAATGTTTTTATTAATTACACTTAATTGTAGTGCCTTCACTTTATCGGTCAGATTTTTGTATCTCGATGTTCTAAAAGCGTAATTATAAAACTTCTCATAAGGTCTTTCTTCAGTTAGATTATTTACTGAGGATGCTAGGTTATATAAGGCGGAAAAGTTAGTGCCGAAGAATGAAAAATTACCTTGAAGAATAATATTTATTTTTTTTCTACTAGCAAATTCTACTATATAATTTTCTGATGTTGAAAGCTGAGGAATATCATAAGAGATATTGCCGCTTTTGTATACTGCAGGAATTTCATAAATTTCACTTAGGGTATTGGTTTTGATAGTTACCAAATACTCTAGTGAATTCATAAAAGATAATTCTGCAATAACTGGATCAAAAATTAATTTCCCCTTCTGACTTGCTACTTCATCGGCAAGAAGAAATTTCTGATCTATAAATGGAAATGCGCCTTTGATATCTTCCGTAGTCATGTCTAGTTTTTCTGAGATAGAGAAGTTGGCACTTCTGTTTTCAGTTATAACAGTGCTGTTACCTTCCATTCCTCTAATCGTTACGGATATACTATATTCTGATGCAGGAGTAAATGAACTCTGGGGAATGAAGCTTATAGTACGTCCGTTTTCACTTAGTTCTATGCTGGCCTCTACGGCATAGCCAGCGGGACCTTTAAGTTCATATTCCACAAGCTCTACTTTGAATGATTTTATTTCTTTATTACCATCTTGGTCTATTGTCTCGTATTCGAAAATTTCGTTTACAGGATAGTTCAATATTACAGTGGGTATAAGGTCGTAATTGACCTTAGTATCTTCTCCTGGAATCATAGAATTGATAAGGCTAGAACTTTCAAAAGGATTTTCAGTTGCCTGTATGCAAGGATTTCCAAAAGTAAAGTCAAAAGCAAGATTTTGGTTCCACGATGTAACACCTAGATCAATGTCTAGATCTAAGAAGCCCTTACCAGTAGCCCATACAGGTGCTGGTGCGCCAGCATCCATTAATACAAGAGCTCGTAAGAAAAATAACTTCTTTCTGTCTTCAACTGTTATATTGCTTCCTTCCGTATTACCTCCTGAAAGTACATTCCAAATAGAAGCTCCAACACCAGTTACAGAATTAGCTGTATTAGCACTAGCTTGTAATACATTTTTAACCCATGTTGGATATATGACACCTACGTCACCTCTGACACCAGCATATCCGGAACCCTGTCCATACCAACCTTCAATACCTATATTTTCCATGTCTCCACATGATCTTCCAAAACTTTGAGTTAGATTTATATCATAACCTATAGTCGAGGCGAAGTCTCCGTAAACAACTAGTGCGTCTACATCTAGATCTATACTGAAACGACTACCATGAGCTATTCCAAATCCTTTTGCACTTCCACCACTTATACCGTTGGATTCTTCGGCAGAGAAACTTCCTCCTCCACCATTATTTTCCGCTGCGTAGTCAATTAAATTCTGGACTTCAAGAGGTTTAGGAGGAAGATAAGTAGGTACATCTGGTCCAAACCAAAAGTATGATTCTAGATCGACACTCCCAATGTCCAAATTGTAATTTTCTAGATTTAGACTTAGTCTGTTCGGTTTCCAATCTGCAAGCGTTCTTCCAAAAGAACCTGATCTTATAGTCCATTTCATACTGCCTGGTCCATTGCTATAATTATCCATATAGAAAAACATATTGCCTGCTCTATGTTCTCTTCCTCCATCATTTCCATAAAGTATAGGGGGTGCTCCTACAGGAAACCTTACAAAAGCACTTCCGTCTATAAGTAGTGACCACTGGTCTGGAAATTTTTGGAAACTAAGATCTGAAGAAACTTCAAACCACATAGGGGATAAATCTAAATTCCCATTGACAGGCATAATGTATCCTGTACCTGTAGCTGCTACTGTTCTAATACCTCCATTTACAAGATCGAATTCTCCTTCTAAATACAACTTAGCAAGAAACGGATCTGGTCTTGCTGCTCCTAAGGTAAGTCCAAAACCTAAACCAAAGTTGCCATATTTAGGTACATATTTAAGGGTTCTATTTCCTGGAATTTCTATAGGAGGAGAGGGTTCTACTGCCTGGCCTGCATCATTGATAGCTACTCTTTCTCCAGTAAGTGGATTTATTTTTATTTTTTCCATATTGAGGCGCACACCTCCCTCTAGGCCATATAAGAAAACAAATTGTTGTCCCATAGGAATTCCTACATTGGTATTATATGAAGCATCCACGTAGAAGAAGTTATAATTATCTGCTGTATTCCAGTCGGCATCTTCATCCGTGACAGCACTTCCGAAAGTACCATCCATATCTAATCGGGCATTTACTACTGGTAGTCCTACACTTAAGGAACCATAGATTCCTTGATAAGCTACTGTCTGTTCTTGTTTTTTATAAAAACATAATTCCCCTTTCAGTCCGACACCACTCATATAGGCATCTATCCCTAGACAGTTTAAGTTGGCTCCTGTAAGTCTTAATTTGTCATTTGTCAAACTGCCTTTTAGAGTTAGATTAGCATTGAGGCCCAGACTGCTACTTGAGCTTGCTAGATTTAGTCCTGCTCCGATGGTGAGAGTGGGGGCTCTGGCAGTACCACCTAATTTGAACTCATTTACATTAATAGAAAAACCCGCTACACTTGGTTTTTTTACAACTGTATTTCCTAGGTTTGTATTTGTACTATTATTTTGTGATCCAGGCATTTTGAAATTAGAAGAGGCATCAAATCCTTTCTCCGTATTATATTTTATTTCGAAGGGCACGTCTGGAAGCTTGACATCTGCTTCAGGCTTTAGTTCATTTGCTTCGATAAATTCTGAACTCATATTTAGCTTTCCTGCCAGAACTAGATCTAACTCTAGATCATCGAAGAAACTACTTTCTTCCTCGCTGTCTGATTCTGAATTACCTGATATAGAATGTGCATATCTCATTTTTAGATGGGTAGAAGAATTGAGTTCTGCTTCTGCAATTAGGAAAGGTATTCCTACAGGTTCTGATCCGACTTTGACATCTAGAACATAGGCTATAGTATCCTCTAATAATTCTGATACATCTAAAGCCATCGTATATTCTAGTCTGTCATCTTTCTCAAAAAGTGGTATGCCTATCTTGCCTTCTATACCCGCTGTTTGTAATGCATTCTGTTGCATACATAGATATACTTTATCCATGCTAAAAGCAAAACCCGAGGTAGAATCAGACTCACTAGAAGAATCAAAATCTATAAGTCCTGCTGTCTCCACATAGAAAGATCCTGAGATACCTTCTTCTCCTAATAGTATATGATCTATGCCGAATTCTGCTCTACCTTCGATGCCTAAGAAATCATTTGGTAATCTGAGTTGAGCAGATTTGATATAAATACCTTTCCATGATTCATCATAATCTTCTTCAGAAACAAGGTCATCATTATTGCACTTAGAAGGTGGCGTTTTATTTGTAAATGGATTTTCTATTTCAGATAGATCTAGATATGCTTCGGTTGCTTGGAAACCCCATCCCTCTAAAATTTGTAATTGGAACGGTGTAAATTCTAGACCTAGTATAACATCAAAGTTTGTCTCACCAGTAGCATTCTGGCCTGCAATTTCTTCTAGATTCGTATTGCCTGTAGAGATTCCTCCACCATCGACATCTAGAACAAAGTCAAAACTGCCTTTGACAAACTGATCTAGATTTCTTTCTCCATTTTCTGGATCTTCTACAACCAGTAAAGATTTAGGAATAGTGATATCACCTCTTATACCTAAGCCTTTAAGTCCATTACAGTCTAACTCTACAAAGCAAACATCATCTCTCACATTTTCTACATCACCGATTTTTGATTTTCCTGCAAGATTGATAGAAACACCATATAAGGGATGTTCTGGATCTATATTCATTTCTTCGTTAAGAGTCATTACAGAGAATTCATCTCCTAATACAAGCATAGCCCTAGATGCTATACCGTCAGGATTTAGACAGGCATTGGCGCCAAAAGCAATGGACTTATCCATTCCAGTAATGGGTAAAAATTGAGGCATAGTGAGCAGTAAGGAAATGTTAGCATGCGTAGGCGTAAATTCTAAACTATTGATGCCTAGTTTAAATTTATATTCGTTGTAGCTTAGATCTACACCGAAGGGTAATGTCATTCCTTCATCATCCCTTATAACATCTATAAGATTTATAAAATCTAAAAATGTATCCATATATTCTAGATTGAACCCATTTTCTTCAGAATATGTAGCATCTGCATTTGCCCAATTATCGTGATACTTCACTTTTACAGTTCCTGAAGTCATCCTTTTGTCAATAGTGGTTTTTAATCCGGTAAAATCTACTTTAACCTTAGTGTTTGCCAAAACGGGAATTTCTATTATTCCAGATCCTCGTCTATTATTTACAGAAGTTATTGCCATAGAGAATTTACCTACTTGGATAGTATCTCCTACAGAGAGGGAGGTGTTCATTTCTTCTGCATTCCTGAGATCTAGAAAACAATTACAATCATCTACGATGTTTCCATCTTCATCTAGCTCGGCATCTCCTATATCTAGAATGTCTTCACCATAGATAAATCTATGTATTTCAGAGCGTCCACTATTTTGCAAAGGAGAAACATCATCACTGCTAAATGCCTGTACTTGTATCGCATATTCTTTTCCTAGCTCTAAGTCGTTTTCACTTCCATCACCTGGATAGAGGTAGCTGAGTTCATTTACGTTTTCTATGTAGGCAACAAGGTCGAAGGTAGTTTGGCTATTCATTAGTTCTTCTAAATCTTCTTGATCATCTGGAATTTCCATAATTTTTATAGCATAGTCGAAGAGCGTAATAGAAGCACTTAGGTGTTCCCATGCAATAAAAAGTTCTGAATTTTCATTACCGAGAACTGTGGTCTCGTTGACAGGATTTATTATTCTGGGAGGTTGCGTGATCTCTGCAAATAGATTGCTTCCCATAGAGCAGCTTGGCTCTGATAATTCGAAAGTGGTGGCCTCTTCTTCGTTTATAAAAACAGCAGTAACGCAGATGCCATAATTTCCTTCAGGTAGCACACCGCCTAAATATAACGCACCTAAATCCTCAAAATCTGGATCTTCTATCAAAAGGTAGTTTTCTATTATTCCTAAGTTACCATTCAGAAAAGGGTAGGCTGATTCTAAGTCGGATGATATAATCGTACGTGTAGATAGACCTGCTATCGTAAACTGTTCTATTGCCAGTTGTGGGTCACCGTTGGCTATGGCATCAGAGAAAGTAGTATAGAATGCGGTCTGACCGTTTCTAGTAACTTCGAATTCTAGATAGAAGCTAAGGTCAAGAGGAGTATTGTTAGATAGCGTAATGGCTACTTGACTTTCTGCCCAGTTGAGCAATGAACTTATATCACTAGAGAAGGATCCTGCTAGCATAACATTTTCTATGTTCATAGCTATCTGAGACTTTGCAGTTGTACAGCACAAAGAAAGTATTATAATGATTGGAAGCAGCTTTAGTTTTATTTTGACAAGCATAACAAGTTTTCTTTATAATTAGAAATTGAGACCATATCCAAACAGCAATCTATATTCAGAAAACTCGTTTGCTATGACAGCGGTTCTATTTATTCCTAGAACTCTGAGGTTTACCGTATTTCGTTCATTTATTTTATAGTATGTCTGGGCTTGGTATCTAAGTACTCTGCCATTTCGTTTATCTTCTATATCATTAAGGAGATAACTTACATTAGAAGACAGTCTAATTTTTTGATTGAGCATTTGTTTGATTAAAGAAAATCTGATTCCATATCGTTCTGTTCTTCTCCCTGAGAAAACATAGTTAGAATACAAGACAGATGGGTTAAGTACTAATTTCAGATATTTGAAATTTAGCTTGAAACCAAGATTTGAAGAATAACTTCTGTAGGCATTGTCAAATTCTGATATTCCAGAAACGTCATTAAAATTCTGAAAACCAATAAACCCATTCGCTTTTAAAATAAATGCATCTCGTGTAAGAAGTGTTGTATGAGTAGACAGACTTATGTTTCTAGAAACGGAAACCTGTCTTAGCGTATCATTAAATTCTATAATTTGACCCTCGGTGGTTCGTTGATAGTTGGATAAACTTAGACTGAACCCAAGGTTACTTGTGAGAGCGGCACTTATAAATAAGGAACCAATCCACCTACGTGATTCTTGTACCTTAGTTTTAGATATATTATCTCTAAAAAAACCAAGACTAGAATTTACAGATAATTTATTGGTCCTATTGTGCCAGCTTATATTCCCTGTTATTTCTTCCAGATCATTTTGAAAAAAGATAGAACCGAGAGATCTGTATAAAGGATCTACTCTTTTGTACTTAAATGCTAGATTAGATTGTTTCATATGCAACTGGATCTGAGCGTGTCCAGCAAAATTTAGTCGACTACTAGTAGTGGGATTATATATTCTACTTAGGGAAGACTCTTCGTCTAGTAAAGGGTCATCTCTTCTATCCGTTGTGAATCCGGAAGCAGCAATACTTGATTGAATACTTATTTTCCGTATCGGGCTTAACTTTAGATTGGCACCGAGGATAAAGTTTTCGTTTGGCGATCTATTACTTGTATCAGCTTCTATCTCTTCCTTGACGTTGTCTATGGATTTGAATGCTATTAGGTCAAAGTGGTTGTTACTTTTCCCGATGCCTATTTTTCCTCCTATAGCTTTTCTGTCAAAGGTTCTTATTGTACTTGCTCCGAACTCATCTATGAACTCTTGTTGTAAGTTGAAGTTCCTGATTTTGCCATACATAGCACCAAAGCGAAATATACCAGGATTACCTTCTACACCTACCCCGAAAATATTTTTCCTAGATAGTGTGTATTCTGAGAAATTCATGCTGGTATTACCCAGGTATATTCTGTAAGATTTATACCTAGGGGTAATGCCAATTCTTGAAAAACTATAGTCTAACTCTGTACCAGCTGAGCTCAGTAGAAACCGCAGAGGAGTGTTGAACTTCCATAGTTTTATATTCTGCCGACCAGCTATTCTCCAGCTAAAAGGATTGAATCTGTTATTTTCATTGTTATTGAAATATAGTGCAGTACCAAAATTTATACTTCCTTGATAGCCTAATAATTTCTGTTTCTTTTGTGCTACTAGTACTGTACTGTGCAGCAAAAAGAAACAGAAACTTAATAGTAAAATACTCTTTATCCTATGTGTGTCTTTCATAGTTGATTCTATTCTACTTAGTTATGACAAATTGAGTATTTGATATCTGGTTATCAATCTTTATTGATAACATATAGTAACCATTTTGTAATTGTGATACATCTAAATAGGTCTTCTGATTCACTAGTGTTATATCAGTTTTAGTAAGGACCTGTATTCCTGTTATGTCAAAAATTTGTATGCTTTCCAACTCTTTAATGGACGAAGTAATTTCTATAGTTATTCTATCTACTGTAGGGTTAGGATAGACTTTGTATCGTTCGGATAGATGGATTGAATTAGTTGATGTAGTTTCGCATGCATCTCCTATTCCATTTTCGTTTGTGTCTGATTGGTCCGAATTAGGAATAAGTGGGCAATTGTCTTCTAGGTCATCTACACCATCTCCATCATCATCAGTATCACATAGATCACCTTCGCCGTCTCCATCTGTATCTGTCTGATCTATATTCATATCATCTATGCAATTGTCGTCCTCATCGAGTACGCCATCATTATCATCGTCAGGATCACATGCATCCCCCAAGCTGTCACCATCAAGATCGGCTTGATCAGGATTATCTAGAAGAGGGCAATTATCATCTATGTCATCCACACCATCTCCATCATCATCAGAATCACAGGCATTCCCTAGTCCGTCTCCGTCAGTATCTACCTGCCCAGGATTATTTATCTCTGGACAATTATCTTCAGCGTCTGGAATACCATCTCCATCTGTATCATTCTCACAAGCATCTCCAACGCCATCGCCATCGCTATCGGCTTGATCTGAATTTGAAGAAAGTGGGCAATTGTCATCTAAGTCATCTACACCATCCCCATCATCATCTGAATCACAAGCATCCCCTAGTCCGTCTCCATCAGTATCTACTTGATTACTATTTGGTATCTCTGGGCAATTGTCATTAGCGTCTGGAATCCCGTCGCCGTCTGTGTCATTTTCGCAAGCGTCTCCGATTCCATCATTATCCGTGTCCATCTGAGAAGGATTAGCGACAAATGGACAATTATCATCTATGTCAAGAACTGAATCATTATCATCATCATTGTCACAGATATCACCCATGCCATCGTTATCCGTATCCGCTTGATCAGCATTTGCAATTCCTAGACAGTTGTCTTCAGCATCTGGAATCCCATCACCGTCTGTATCATTTTCGCAAGCATCACCTGTCCCATCTCCATCTGTATCTTCTTGGTTTGGATTAGAAGTTAAGGGGCAATTATCATTTGTGTCATTGATACCATCGTTATCATCGTCGTTGTCGCAAACATCTCCCATTCCATCATTGTCATTGTCGGTTTGATCAGCATTTGTTTGTAAAGGACAATTATCGCTTGAGTCATTGACTCCATCATTATCGTCATCGTTGTCGCAAATATCACCTTGGCCATCATTGTCATTATCCATTTGATTAGGATTAGAAGTTAGAGGGCAATTATCATTGACATCAGGTACACCATCATTATCATCATCCGTGTCACACGCATCTCCCATACTATCGTTGTCATTATCTGTTTGATCAGGATTGGATAGGCTAGGGCAGTTATCCATATTGTCAGGCACACTATCATTATCATCGTCAGTATCGCAAGCATCCCCTTCGCCATCATTATCCGTATCTGCTTGAGCTGAATTTGCAACCGTAGGACAATTATCAATTGTATCTGGAATTCCATCACCATCAGTATCATCTTCACATGCGTCTCCTATACCATCACCATCATTATCCGCCTGAGAAGGATTATTTACGAATGGGCAGTTGTCATTACCATCTATAATACCATCATTGTCATCATCAGAATCACAAGTGTCACCTATGCCATCATTATCGTTATCACCTTGTGAAGGATTAGAAATAAGTGGACAGTTATCGTTTATATCTATTACCCCATCATTATCATCATCATTATCACATACATCCCCTTGACCATCATTGTCATTATCTTGCTGTCCTGGATTAGAGATTAAGGGGCAATTATCATTCGTATCTAGGACGCCATCGTTATCATCATCCGTATCGCAGACATCCCCTTCTCCATCATTATCATTATCTGCTTGGTTAGGATTGGAGGTAGCAGGGCAGTTATCAGAAATATCAGCAATACCATCGTTGTCATCGTCTGTGTCACATGCATCACCCATTCCATCATTATCATTATCCGCTTGGTTAGGATTAGAAGTAGAAGGACAGTTATCTGTTGTGTCAGGAACCCCATCGTTGTCATCATCTGTGTCACAAGCATCACCC
>CAYYWZ010000066.1:0-16326 GCA_964475415.1 uncultured Saprospiraceae bacterium
TAATGGAAAAAGCACATAACACATAATGACGATGGCATACCCTTTGGGATACGCCGGATACCATCATTTCGTTGTGTGTAATCTAAGAGATCGGGCGCTTCAAAATCTTCCCTTAAAAAAATAAAGATTTTTCCTTAGCAGATTATATTCAGTGGCTAAGGAGAATACGTTGTATCTTAAGATTGGCTCAATGAGAGGCCGGATTTTTGAGTGGTATCTCTGTTTATATTATAAACAAGTCCCAGCGTAATCCTGGTAAGAGAAGTAAAAAGTCCCTAATTCGTAGTTAGGGACAGTTGATAAAATTCATTGGTGGCCCGCCTAAGAGTGAGGACCCCGTTCAGAATAATTTTCAATAATAAAGATACTTTTTGATAGAAAGCAAAGGCATTGGTACCGAATGAGCTAAAAGATTATTTGTTTGGGTTAGAACAAGAATAACTTGTCGCTTCGAAACTCGCATCTAGAGGATATCAGATAATCTTACATGGCCGAAATAAAGAAAAATTATCTACAGTAATAGCCGAAATTAGAGTCATATCAGGTAATGATAATATCAAAGGCTATGTAGCAGATTTTTCCAAATTATTAGAAGTAAAAAAGATGGCAACTAAAATTAAAGAAGAGTTAAAATCTATAGATGTCTTAGTTAATAATGCAGGAGTATTTAAAACCTCTAACCCAACAGCAAAAAATGGATTGGATGTAAGAATAGTGGTCAATTATCTAGCGCCATATATATTAACCGAAACTTTACTCCCTCCTCTGAAACAAATGGAAAATCCTCTGATTATCAACCTAAGCTCAGCAGCTCAAGAAACTATATCGCTTCAATCGTTAGAGAAAAACAGTAAGCTATCCGATAATGAAGCTTATGCTCAGAGTAAATTAGCCATATTATTATGGAGTTTTGGTTTTGCTAAGCAATATCCTGAGGTAACAACAATAGCACTCAATCCAGGATCTCTCTTAAATACTAATATGGTGAAGGAGGCTTATGGAAAATTCTGGTCTTTTGCTGATAAAGGAGCAGATATAATTATAGACTTAGCTACGAATTCTAAATATATAGAATGCTCAGGAAAGTATTTTGATAATGATAAAGGTCAATTTGGGAAAGTTCATTCGGGTGCTTATGATAATAAAACAATCGAAGTGCTTAGCACAAGAACTAAAACTTTGTTGGATTCCTTATTATATACTTAATCGACCTTTTAGTAAATATAAGGAATCAATTTTCTCACCTCTTTTCTGTATTTTCGATAAGTTTCCATATCGCCATAATCTTCTTCGCGAGATTTTTCTAAAGGCGGAATACCACTAAATTTTACAAGTATGAAAATAATCCATAATGGACTGATGACCGTGTACCAGTAGGCGATACCTATATTTGACATAGAGAATAAAAATATACCTATCCAAACTAATATTTCTCCTAGGTAGTTCGGAAACTGTACGAAGCTATATAATCCAGATTGTATAAATGGAGTAGGAGGATTCGACAATTTTTTGAACTTAGATTTTTGATGATCACTGATAACTTCTAGGTACATTCCGATTATCCAGATCAGGATAGCAACATAATTAATTACAGATAATTCCGTCGTCTCTACATTAGTAAAAGCTATAATAAAAGGAAGAGAAAGGATCATTATACTTAAGGCCTGCATCACCCAAAAGCCCAAAAATGAAAAAGCACTTTTTCTGATATCATCGAATCTTTTGTCTTTGCCCATTTGCTGTATTCTGAGGTATAAGAACCCAGCTAGTCTCACAGCCCAGACTGAGATCATCAGAAGTAGAATAATGTGAAAGATAGATCTAGAAGAATATTGAGAAAAAAGAAAAACAGCGAATAGAAAAAAGGAACCTCCATAGCTCAAATCTGTAATCTTATCGCTTTGGTTTATATAAGCCCATAGATAAAACAAGCCCTGACTTAAGATAATAATGATGAAGCTGGTAATAAAAATATTCATAGAAATAAGAACGTATTAGTAAAAGCTAAATGCTATAAATGACAAATTGTTCTGTATGGGGCTAAAACATTGATTTTTGTCGATAGAATCAGGCATCTGAGACGAAGTACGATAATTTTCGTAGATTAGTCGTGCTTATAGCGCATCTATATACATTTCTACATATATATATTTATTACATTTGCGTTAAATTAACTAAACAGAAAGCGGTCATATGAACTCCTTTAAGAATATAAAATCTATAAGTAGCTGGGCAGTATTTATCATTGCAATGGTGGTATATTACCTAACGGCAGAGAGAACAGGTAGCCTTTGGGATTGCGGGGAATTTATACTAGGAGCGTATAAGCTAGAGGTAGTTCACCCTCCTGGAGCTCCGTTGTTTCTACTCATCGGTAGATTGTTTACCTGGGTGGCGGAGATTTTTTCTTCAGATCCTGCTGATATAGCATTTGCAGTGAACCTCATGTCTGGTATGGCTACAGCCTTTTGTGCATTTTTTGTAGCGAGAACAACGATGCTTTTTGGCAGAAGAATGTTTGCTAAGGAAGAGTTAGAAGAATCATCAGTAGGGATTAACTTAGGTATAGGCTTTGCAGGTTTAGTAGCAGGTCTAGCTACAGCATTCTGTTCTTCTATATGGTTCTCAGCGGTAGAGGGTGAGGTATACGCACTTTCTACTATGTTTACAGCAATGACTTTCTGGGCAGCAACAAAATGGTATACGAAGCCAGATAATAATATAACAGATAGATGGCTGATATTTGTAGCCTACTTAGCTGGATTATCGATAGGTGTTCACTTGTTAAGTCTTTTGACATTCCCAGCTATTGCACTGATGTATTACTTTAAGAAATCAGAGAAAGCAACTTTCTTAGGTTCGGTTTTTAGCCTGGCAATGGGAGCGGCAATGATCGGACTGATACAGAAATTTATTATTGTAGGTATTCCCTCCATGTGGAAAACATTTGAGTTGACATTTGTAAATGACTTAGGAATGCCTTTTCACTCTGGATTGATTCCTACGATGTTAGTTGTAGGTGTTTTCTTCTTTTCGATTATAAAGATGACAACCACTAATAAGAAGCGAAATCTGTTTACTATACTCAGTGGTGTATCCTTACTTATCCTTATCCTTACATCATTCAGTGGAGGTTCTATGATACTTTTTGCACTATTGACCTTAGCAGGAACTTATTATATGTCAAAGGGCAAAGGAGCAAGATTCAACTATAACATCCAACTGTTTGCCTTAGCAGCATTGTTTGTAACCATAGGATTTTCTACCATAGGTGTAGTCGTTATCAGGGCAAATGCAGACACACCGATCAACATGAATGTTCCTAGTGATGCCTTCAGGTTATTACCTTATATTAACAGAGAACAGTATGGAGAAAGAGCCTTAGTATATGGACCACAATTCGATGCGCGACCACAAGATCTGAAGAGAGAAAATAGATACGGTAGAGTAGGGGATAGATACGAGGTTGTAGAAGAAAAGTTAGACTATGTGTACAAGTCTTCAGATAAGATATTATTTCCTAGAATAGGACATACTGATCCAGGAAGACCAGCCTTACACAGACAGTGGTATAAATCTATTTTTGGAAAAAATCTAACGGGAAAACCAGGGATGGGATATAATCTTGCTTATATGTTTAATTATCAGATAGGCTGGATGTACATGAGATATTTTATGTGGAATTTTGCTGGAAAACAGAATGGAGATCAAGGTTATTATCCATGGGATAAGAGAAAGGGTCACTGGTTTACAGGTATCAAGTTTATAGATGAGATGAAGTTGTTCAACATGGATGAGATTACAGATACCATGAAAGCAAATCCTGCTACAAACAAATACTATCTGTTACCCATAATCTTTGGCCTAATAGGTATCTTCTTCATGGTTAAAAATAGACCTAAAGATTTTGCTGTGTTATTTATCTTGTTCTTGGTTACAGGTATCGGTATTATTATTTATTCTAATCAGCCCCCTAACGAACCAAGAGAAAGAGATTATGTACTTGTAGGATCCTTCTTTACCTTCTGTATGTGGATAGGTCTTTCTGTACTAGCCATTATGAAGGGATTATCTTCTAAGGTTTCTATGTCAAAGACAGGGCTAGCAAGTATAGGTGGATTACTTGCTTTATCAGCACCGCTTATTATGGGATTCCAGAACTGGGATGATCACGATAGAAGTGAGCATTATGGTTCTAGAGATTATGCAGCTAACTTTTTAAACTCAGTAGAAGAGAATGCTATTATATTTACCTATGGAGATAACGATACTTATCCACTATGGTATGCTCAGGAGGTAGAAGATATAAGAAGAGATGTTAGAGTTGTCAATCTTAGTCTTATAGCCGTAGATTGGTATATCAATAAACTGAGAAATAAAGTCAATGATTCTGCGCCACTAAAATTCACTTTGCCAGAAAGTGCTTATAGAGGAAAGAAAAGAAATCAGATTATCTTTATGGGTGATGGACAGGCAGTAGATCTAAGACAAGAGCTTAACTTTATTGCTGACGATAAGAACATGAGAAGAGGACAGTCGGGAGGAATGCTCAATGTCTCTAGAACTAAAAATTATTATATACCTATCAACAAACAACAGGCGCTACAAAGCGGATGGGTGGAAGCTCAGGATGCTGACAAAATTGTTTCTAGTATTCCGATCAAGTTCGGACCTAGTGATGACTATTTTACCAAAGACGAATTAGCTGTTCTAGACATTCTTGCTAATAACTTACAAGATAGACCGATCTACTTTGCTGTAACTTGTAAAAACGAAAAACTCTTAGGTCTTAACGATTACATGCAACTAGAAGGACTAGGACTACGTATCATGCCGATCAAGTCTGCTAGTACTAAAGAACTTGTAATATATGGAAGTGGTAGAGTAGACACAGATAAGACTTATGATAACATTATGAATAAGTGGGCATGGGGTAATTTTGACAAGGTAGATACACACATATCTTCTAGTTATGGTGCGGAGTTGCAGGCCATGAAAATAATTATGATGAGAACGTCTAATGCCCTACTAAGTGAAGGAAAGACGGACAAGGCCCTTACGCTCTCTAAGAAATATTTTGAGGCTTTTCCTCATTTTAATTTTCCATATGATGACAGTGTGGTTCCTTTTATAGATGTAATGGTAGCGACGGGAGATATAGAAGAAGCTAAGCGTCATACTAGGATTCTTGCTGAAGAGACTTACCAGAATATAAACTTTTTTGAATCATTAGATGAGGAAGATTTTGATGCAGGTTTTACGCAAGACTATGGTTTTGCGATACGATCAGTAAACGATATTCTAAGAGTATCAAAACTCATGAAGGATCCTGCCTTTGCTCAAGAGATGACAGACCTACTAGGAGAATACGATATGTCTAAACTAAAGAGATAAAAAAGAATTGTGGAGAAGAATAATAGAGCTTATCCGCTATATTATAACCAATAGAAAGAAGTACTAATATCATGAAAATAGCTATAGCTTGCGACCATGCCGGGGTTACTTATAAGGACAGCATTAAAAAATTACTAGCGGAACGGGGATTAGAAATTGTAGATATGGGTACTAATGATAGAGCCTCTGTAGATTATCCAGATTTTGCCCACCCCGTTGCTAAAGCTGTCGATAATGGAGAAATCTCATCAGCCATCCTATTGTGTGGTACTGGAAATGGTGTTGCTATGACAGCAAATAAATACGCCAAGGTTCGCGCAGGACTTTGCTGGACAGCAGAAATAGCCTCTCTCATCAGACAGCATAATAATGCTAACATCGTATGTATTCCTGCAAGGTTTACTTCAGAATGGCAGGCAGTAGAAATTGTAAAAGTATTTCTAGATACAGCTTTCGAAGGAGGTAGACATGAGCGTAGAGTGAATAAGATGATGTGCTAGATTTTATGCACTTACTTCTAGACAAGATTACATAAAATTATATATCTCACCCTTTATATGCTTAACAGAGTTTACGTAGTTTACAATTCTCAAAAAAATTGTAATAGCTACAAATAGATCGACAAAATAATATAGTATTTTTATTTTGTTTTAAGGAGCTTAGTACTTACCGCACTGGCTATTCCACCAGCAACACCACCACCAATCACGGTTGCAGTATTATGTCCAAGATATTTTAAAACAATAACAACTAAAACAGCAGCTACTGCTGAAATGAGGCCAATCATTATTAAGGGGTTCTTTTTCGTTATGTACGTTATGATTTCACAATGTGTCAAGCTTAATCTGTATTTACAAATTAAGAATTTATTCTAAAGTTATTCTAAGTTTATTATGAAAAGCCTTTTTTACATGGTTTAGAGAACTACCCTAACTCTACAATCTCATATGGTGATTTGTTCACGGATGCAAAAAGCTTCATAAGTATTTCCATTCCATTTTTAATAACACCTAATCCTTTATCGGAAACAAAAGTTTGCCCGGGATCTTCATATCTTGATTTATATTTAAAATCAGTATTAGAGCGTAGTATCATCATTGTTTCTCTTGTAAGGTCGTGTTCTGTAATGTTGCCCACTGTCATGTGTGTTCCATATAGGTCAAACTGACCTTCTATGATAGTGTCCATAAGTTTTTGAGCATCTGATTTAGAATCATAAAATGCAGTTAGTTTATAGAATTCACTATCTCTTAAAGGATTAACAAAATTCCAAGGATTCATTATTATAATGGATTTCTGATTTGCAGGCTGTTCTATTAGTTCAAAATGATACTTATCCATTTTTTCCTGAATGGCAAGTAGTTCTTTATCTAATAAAGTTTCAGGAAAATTTTTGCCGTACAAAATTTGACCATTAAGTACTTTATGTGCATGATTGAATCCATCGGTAAGGAACGAGAAGTTATAATTATCAGATAGGAATTTGTCAAAGCTTATCATTTCTTCATCACATTCTTTTTCATGATGATCGAAGTGAGCGTGAATAGGCTCGTGTCGCAAATACTGAAGTTCTAATTTATTTTTGACATCGATAACCTCCTCTCGGTTCTTAGACGCATAGACGTATGGATTAATCAATGACTCAATTGTCTGAAGACCATTGTTCTTTTTTAGTAGGTGGTATGTCTCTGTTTTATTCAATAATCTTAAGTTGCTTCATTGATTAAATCTATTTGATCTAGAGTTAATATTAATTTACCCCACGATCTCCACTCCCAGTTGGTCCAGTAGTCCGATAACCTCTGGCAAAGAAAACTTAGCTTTCTTCATTCTATTTCTAGATGGGTCTATAGAATAGTTTTTTGCACTAGAGAAATCTGCTGCTTCTAGATTTGTTTGTTCGAACACAGCGCGCCTTAGATCTGATGCCTCAAAACTAGCCTTACTCAAATCACTTTCTGTAAAGTCTACTTCCAGCAATTGACAGCCTATAAACTGCGTATGCATTAGCCTCATCTTGAAAAAGGAAGTATGGTCTAGCATACAATTGTTAAATGTAATCTTGAGTCCTAGGTCTTTACAGTCTTCAAAACGTAAACCCAATAGTTTACAATCTTTAAAAGCAACCTCTTGAAACATGGTATCAGTTAAGCTGGCATTGCTTAAGTTACAATCGATAAACTCACAATGTAAAAACTTAATATCTCTGAGATTTGAGCTAGAAAAATTACAACTTATAAAACTACAATATTCATAGTTAGCAAGGCTTAGATCATTTATGCTATAGTCCTGTTGAGAAAATCTCTTTTCTTCTATGCAATCCATTGACAGCCTCTATTGGTCTAGATAGTTCTTCTCAAAGAATGGTCTGTAGTTTTCTGCTGTTCTCTGTTTTACAATCTCTCTAAAGTTTCTTTGTGTAACCGTGTACAGGTCGAAGGTAAATTGCTCATTAGTTACAAATTCTTTAGCCTGCTTCATAGCAAGATCGTGATAAGACATAGCCTTCTCTTTGTTATCAAACTTCCTAACAAGCACTATTTGAGTTTTGTCTTCTATGTTGAGATAGGTTGTCGTAATCCTCAGCTTGCTAGTCTTGTGATATTTCTTATTGTAATCATTGATAGAAACTTTTACATCACTAAGTTCTTTTTCGCTAAGATCATATAGTACTACGATAGCGTAATGAAGCTTGGTATCTTCGACCTTAAACTTATCCATCTTTTCATCCTGTACCAGCTCACTATTGAAGGCATCTTTATTGCCACCTAAGAATCTTAAGATCTCATTAGCTCTCGTTTTTTCTGGAGTGTTAGGATACTTAGTTGATACATCCTTCAGGGCTAAGATATACTTGTCTTTTCCTTCTAGACTTCCTATACACATAGCATTGAGCAGTTCGAACTTAGCCTTATATATGTTTTCTTCAGCGATAACTTGATCTACCTGATCTATTTTTTGCTTTGCCTCAGCATATTGACTCTGCTGGAATAACTGGTATGTTGCCTTATAGTAGTCTTCTAGCTTATTGTCATCAGCCACTAGGTTTTCAACATAAGACGGATCATTGATAAGCTTTGCATAATCAGAATCTGGGTCAGCTTCTTGGATTAGTTTAGCATACTTAGCTGCCTGACTAGAATTGCCTAGATCCTTATAAGATAGATATAGATAATAGTAAGCGTCTACCTTGTTCTCATAGTCGGGAAATCTAGTAATCAGATCTTCTAGTGTTTCTATTGACTTTTCGTAGTTTGACAAATTGTTTCTAAAATCTACGCCAAGATTAAACATGGCTTCTGCAAGTATAGATTCTGCTATTTTTTTATCGGCAGGAGTCTTAGGTACCGAACCTAATAGTGCTGCTATTTCCTCATCACTATTATCTTCTACCTCTACTTCTTCTTCCTCGTCATTATCATCGTAGTTGTTGATTCCTCCATCCTTTGCTGATCTTCTCCAGTTATCTTCTAAGGGTCTATCTCCCCATTTTCTTTTGAACTCTCTATCCCCCTGACTCACAGCAACTGGATTATAAGCGAAGAAATTACTTCTCGCACCACCTACCGTTCTATTTCCTGTAGATCTTTTTGGTCTTGTCACTACAGCAGTTGCCTCGGCTCCGTTTTCCTCAGCAATAGCTCTTTGTTCAAGTATTTTTTCTGCTATAGCCCTCAGTTCTGCATCGCTCATCGTAGACAGTCTGAGCATAGAATCTTGTTGCTCTATAATCTGTATATTATCAGCTATACTTTTAAGATTACGTGATCTATTTTCTACTTCTATATAACGTTCATCCACCTTGGCTATAACCTGTAAGGTAGAGTCATAGTAACTGCTAGAAGGAACATAGTTTTCTTTATTATAGAACAGGCTGGCTAGTTTATGGTATATGTTGACCTGTCTACCTTGGTCACCATCTTGTTGTGCCAGAGATTTCTGGAAGTAATCTATAGCCGAAGCTATTTTGTTATTATCGAGCTCTATATCTCCAAGCACATAAAATATTTGGCCTAGATATTCTGCATTTTTAGCTTCATTTAGCATTTTTTCTAGCTTCTTGATGACAGCCTCATCAGAAATTTTTCCGGTCTTATTAGATAACTGTATTTCTTTTAGTTCGGCATTGAAGGCCATCTCATAGGAAGGCTTAAGATCTTTACTTTTTGCAAACGATCTTAGTGCTTGCTCGTTATCGCCATTACGCTCATATATCTGACCAAGTATATAGGCATAACGTGCTTGCTTCTTTTTGTCTTTCGTTTCTACGATAGCACGCTCTAGAGCTGGAACAGCTTTTTCGTAATCTTTCTGTGTGATGTATAAGTGTGCATACGCCGCAGGTATTTCACTTGCAACATTTTCATACATGTTAGGTTCTTCCTCTAGTGTTCTCAGCACATACTCTGAAGAGAATTTGTTATCTCTTTCTGCATAAGTTTTCGCTAGCCATAAAAGACCTTCATAGTAAGCAGGTTTATGTTTTAGAAATCCTGATGGCGGTTTAGGTTTATTTGCGTTTTCTCTTTCTCTTTTCTTTTTTGCCTTGGCAGCAGCTTCTTCTTCCTCCTCTTTAGCTATTCTCTCTGCTTTGGCTTTTTCTGCGGCAGCTTTCTCCTCAGCTATTTCTGCATCAGTCTTTACTTCTGTTTTTGTTTCTTCCTCTATAGTATTTGTCTCTTCTTCCTTCTTTTCTCTTCCTTCATTCTTTGCTGCTCTGAATGCATCTAGCTCAGCTTGTTTTGCATCGAGTTTTGATTGGACAGTTTTTTCCGCTGAACTCCTGTTATCTGCTTTCGGATCTTTCTTAGGTATTCTCTTTTTCTTTTTTCTCGCTTTTTTGATCGCTTCTTTTTCCTTGTCCTTCCGCTTTTTCTCTTCCTTTCTAAGCTTTTCTTTTAGACTTTTTATTTGATCCTTAAGTTTAGCTTCTTTTTTCTTGCTTTCCTCCCTTGCTTTTTTCTCCTCCTTTTTAGTCTCTTTCCTTTCTTTTGCTTTTTCCTCTCTAGCCTTGTCGCGTTCTTCCTTTTCTATTTCTTTCTCTTTTTTGGTTTCTTTTCGTTCTTCATCTCTAACCTTCTTTTTTTCCTTACTAGATTTTTTCCTGTTTTTTTCGTAATTCCCGCTGTAAGGATTCAGTGGATCGAATTCTTCCTGAAAAAATCTAAAAGTCTCTTCAGCAGATTCATAATCTTGTTTGAGGTATTGTGCTTTTCCCAGGAGAAGATAGCAGTCATCTACCCATTTACTAGGTCGGTGTAAGGTAACCACTGTAGATACTTTCTCGATGGCTATATCTAGATTAGGGGCAACCACCTGAGGGTTATCTCCCTGATAAGCGTATACATTCAATAATTCGTTGTAATTATCTTGGTTACCACTTTCTAGCGTAACGATACTCTCTTTGAGAATTTCGTTGGCATTGAAGTAGCCATTATACTTAGCTGTAGTGTTGTGATAGAAGCGCCCTAGCTTAGAAACTTCACCCTTTTTCTTCGTGGTAGAACAGCCAGAAGCCAGGAAAATTATCACTACATATAGTACCAATCTGCTCAATCTCATATCTTTTATTAAATAATCCTCTATTTTATTGCAAGTTTACTGCTTTATTAGGCAATTTTGTAACCAATTTATATAACTAAAAACAAAGGATATTATTATCAATATCCATAATTATTCTTCTATGGATGAAGGATTGCAAAATAAGAGCCAATTTCGGGAAAAATTAAGGAATAAGTTCCGTCTAGTCATCATGAATGATGAAACTTTCCAAGAAATGAAGTCTTTTCGACTCTCATTACTTAACATTTATACGCTTTTGAGCGTAGTTTTGGTGCTTTTGAGTATTTTTATCATCTCTTTTATCATTTTTACACCCATAAAAAAATTAATTCCTGGATATGGAGAAGTGGAAAATAATTCGATATTTCTCGAATTAAATGAAAAAATAGTGGATTTAGAAACACACATCAATGATCAGGCGATATATATTAATGGTGTGCAAAATCTGCTCAGTGGGGTAGATGTAGACCCAGATCAAAAGAAATCCAGCTCGGAGATAATGCCGAAACCACTCCAGAACAATCTAAACCTGACAGAAAAAGAAAGTGAATCTGTTCATAAACTAGATCAGTTGTTTTTTGTTAGTCCACTTTACGGAAGTATTTCAGCTGGCTTTATGATAGATAAGAAGCATTTCGGAGTAGACATATTGGCTCCGGCAAATACACCAGTAAAGTCGATCATGGATGGAGTGATCATCGCTTCGGATTGGTCGCTAGAAACAGGAAATACCATCAGTGTGCAACACGCCAATAATATTATTTCGGTGTATAAGCACAATTCAGTCTTGTTAAAAGAAACGGGAAATAGAGTAAAAGCAGGAGAGGCATTAGCCATAATAGGAAATACAGGAACCTTATCTGACGGACCACATTTACATTTCGAACTATGGTTCGATAGACGTCCTGTAGATCCTGAAGAATATATTACATTTTAATTTACAAAAATATGGAAAACCATAGTCTAAAAGAACTTAAAGGGGAAGATGGAAAAGCACTTAGCCCGATACTTCCGGAAGAGGTAAAAAATTATCTTATCGATATTGATGGAACGATCTGCGACGATATTCCCAACGAAGAGCCAGAGAGAATGGCCACTGCTGAAGTTTATCCCGATGCATTGGAGATACTTAACAAGTGGTATGATGAGGGACATATCATAACTTTCTTTACCTCTCGCACGGAATCTCATAGAGCGGTTACGGAGGAATGGTTAGCGAAGTATGGTTTCAAATATCACGGCATGTTGATGGGCAAACCTCGAGGTGGAAATTATCATTGGATAGATAACCACATGGTTAGAGCGACAAGATTCAAGGGTAAGTTTACCGATCTTATCATGGCCGAAAAATCTATAGAAGTTTTCAAAGACTAGAAATCTGCTTTCTTATTTATAGTATTTTGGGCGTCACCCATGCTTGCCTGCCAAAGCTTTAGCACAGGCAGGCTCATTCACTATTGCCTTTCCCACACGCATGCCAGCGCGGAGCTATACTAGTGCTTTGCACAAGGGTCGGGCCATCCGGTACTCCACTTTGTTTCGGTACTACGTACAGCGCCTTCATTTCATTGCAGCACTTACCTACTACCCCTGACGCGAGGTATTCCTAAGATGCATATGATACACATGATAAATTATATTTCCAATTCAATCCCAAAGGGGTTCGACAAAACAACTAGGGGCAGCGCCCCTAGCTTAAATTATCTACTAACCCTTAGCACTGTAAGAGCGAAACATCTAGATGATCATAAATGGACCAAGAAAGAAAAGATATATCGCTCCTCTAGAGCTAGAAAATTATAGATACTATTTTCTATTCACAAGTTGCTCCTACGGAGCTTAATGTCATAATCAAGTAATCAAGAAAATCCCTCTAACCAAGGTTCAGAAAAAAAAGTTCAACTAAAAAATTAGTTAATAACTAACTAAATAGTTGTATAACTAAAAATTTAGTTATACATTGGAGTATGTTGATAGAGAAGGTAGTCATACTGTTAGTTTTTTTGATGATGGGATCACCTGCTATTGCTCAGACTAGCACAGTAGATTCTCTGGTAGCTATTGGCTTACAAGAAGAGGCTGTAGACCTGCTTTTGCAACAATACAATCGAGATACAAGTGACTATTCATTGTTAGAAGAACTTGCACAGATAGAATATAATAGAGGAAATTTCAAGACAGCGAAAAAACATTTACATCATATTCTCACTATACCCGGCGATAGTATATCAGCAATAAAAAAACTAGCTAATATCTACGAGCTAGAGGAAAATGCAGGTAGGGCTATAAAGTATAATCTCTTACTGATTCAAACTTATCCAGACAATGGCGTATATTATAGAAAGGTTGCTAAGCAATACAGAACAGCTGGAGAACCTACTGGAGCACTGAGTTATTACAAGCAGGCGTATGACAAGAATGATCTTGACTTTTTTACGATAAAGGGTTTATCCGAATTATTCTTGGATCTAGATATGCTAGACCAAGCTGATACAATTCTTACTATGGCTATCCAGCAGGATTCTATGAACATTGCTTTTAACCTTCTTATGGCAAGAACAAAATATAAGCTTAAGGATTACGAAAACACTTGTAATACCTTAGACCGAATTAGGGGTAGGTATGACTTTAATAATTATTATAGTAAGATGATGGGCTATAGTTTGATGCAGATAGATTCTACTGATAAGGCAATAGTGTGGCTAGAAAAATCACTAGTCAATGAAGGTAATCCAGAAGCAGCACATTACTATCTTTCCGAAGCTTATGATATAAAAGGCGAAGATGAGATTGCAATACATCATTTAGAAAAAGCTATAAAGGCAGGCACCTCTGATAACTTATCTAAGTATCATAGGAATTTGGCTAAGAAATATGATGACCAAAAAAACCTCAAAAAAGCCATTCCTCATTATGAGGAAGCGTATAAATATGGAAAAGATCCAAGGATGTTATTTTATCTAGCTAGAGCTTATGATGCCTATTTTGAAGATAAGTCTGTAGCCATAAGATATTACGAGAGGTATATAAAGTCCGATGATACAGTAGAAGAATACAAGTCTTATGCAAGAGATCGACGAATCTATCTCAAGGAACAAAACCACTTAAGAAACGTATCAAACAATTAGATAAAAAAAATGAAGAAGGATATGACGACTAAATTGACCAAAGCGGAGGAAGAAATTATGCAAATGTTCTGGACCCAAGGTCCCAGTACGGTAAGCCAACTGATAGAAAAAATGGAAGACCCTAAACCTCCTCATTCCACCATTTCTTCTTTTGTACGCATCTTAGAGAAGAAAGGCTTTCTAGATCATAAGACCTATGGCAGAACGTATGAGTATTTTCCCATTATAGAAAAAAAATCCTACAGCAAGTTTTCTCTAAAAAACTTAGTGAGTAATTACTTCGAAGGATCTATGAACGAGATGGTATCATTTCTTGTCGAAGAAAATGATCTAAGCCTTACAGAGTTATCAAAAATTATTGACCAACTAGAAAATAAAAAATCATGATCGCTTACATTATCAAAGTTTCGCTCTGTTGGATTTTATTTTATGCCTTATATCAGTTATTGTATAAGAAGATATCTCACTTTAATATTAATAGAGCATACCTTATAGGTACCTTGTTGTTAGGTGTTTGTATCCCACTAGTGGAGTACATAAGCTTCTTTCAATCCACTAACGAAGTTGTGACCTACTTTGCTCCTGTAATGCAAGAGATTAATCAGATGGAGGTACAGGTTGTAGAAGTAAGCAAAGAAGGTATCGATTATATGGGTCTACTTTTCCAGTTATATATGATAGGCCTAATTATTACAGGGATTAGGTTCTTATATGGAATAGGTAAAATAATAAAACTTCATTATTCTGGAGAAAAAGAAAATCAAAAAAACTATACACTCATAAGAACAAACAAACTGCATCTACCTTTCTCATTTTTTTCTACAGTTTACGTAAGCAAGAAGATTCCACTGACAGAAAAAATGACAACTATATTGCAACATGAGTTATGTCATATTTCTGAGCGTCATACCTATGATGTGATGCTTATGGAGTTATGTAAAATAATCTTTTGGTGTAGCCCAGTTATATACTTATATAAAAACGCAATAAGAGAAACACACGAATATATTGCAGACGCAGTTGTCTTGCAGACCGAAGATAAAAAAGAGTATGGCCAACTCTTGCTAGGGCAGTCACCTACGGGTATCGAGATTGCTCTAGCTCATTCATTTTTCAATTCACATTTAAAAAATCGTATAACTATGATGAATCAAAAAAACTCGAGTAGGTCATCTATGGTAAAATATTTTGCCATAGTGCCCGTAGCACTCTTTTTAGGTATTTTATTTATGTCAAATATTGACAAACAACCTACAGAACAAGAAGCTGAAAATGTAGTACTCAGTGGAAGTTGGGACGATGTTCTTACCGTAATTGCTCATGGAGAAGGATCTACAATAGAAGAAGATATAGATCTTTTTGTAGGTCGTCTAAAAGCTGACCCAGAGCATCATAAAGACATCTTCAAAGCGGAATACTTAGACTTAAGATCTAAGCATCTTCAACAATTAAATGAATTTAATAGTCTTCTGTTCTCTAAGCTAAAAGATGAAGCTATAGGTGTTA
The DNA here is from genome assembly GCA_964475415.1 of uncultured Saprospiraceae bacterium. Classification (GTDB taxonomy): domain Bacteria; phylum Bacteroidota; class Bacteroidia; order Chitinophagales; family Saprospiraceae; genus CALCMJ01. The sequence continues at coordinate 15,591 of CAYYWZ010000066.1, forward strand.
ATATAAACATCGAGCAAGATGAAAATAAATTCCATTTTATGGTAAGCGCGAATGGCGCAGAGGAAGAGATTCGAACAAGAGTACAAAAATTTGTAGATAACTCAGGGGATAATATAGATTATAGCGCTTTAGCTAATCTAGTCCATGATCTTAATGTCAAATATCCGAAACATTACGAGTATATTAATAATGAACTAGGACGACATAGCAATATACTTAAGAAGGAATCATTGTTTATGTATGGTATAAAAGCTAAACCTCAGGAAAAGAAAAAGGCTTTGACTGTAGCAGAAGAGATGCCACGTTTCCCAGGATGTGAGCAAGCTGGAGGTACCATGAAAGAAAAAGAAGATTGCGCAAAACAAAAGATGCTAGAATATATTTATAGAAATATAAAATACCCTGCATCAGCTAGAGACGCTGGAGTAGAAGGCATGGTTATTATACAATTTACTATTGATAAAAATGGACTAGTACAAAACGCTGAAATAGTAAGAGATCTGGGAGAAGGTTGTGGAGCAGAAGCCCTGAGAGTAGTAAACCAAATGAACAAAGTTGCTGGTGCATGGACGCCAGGAAAACAGGACAATAAAAAAGTAGATGTCCTATGGACACTACCTGTAAAATATAAATTACAAGGAGATACAAATGGAGATCAAGAAGAGGCTTCTCCAGCACCAACTTCTCCAGCACCTCCTGTAAAGGAGAAAAGTAATTTGGGAGATAAGGAGGTATT
>CAYYWZ010000066.1:16426-22422 GCA_964475415.1 uncultured Saprospiraceae bacterium
CTTCTCCAGCACCTCCTGTAAAGGAGAAAAGTAATTTGGGAGATAAGGAGGTATTCAAAGTCGTAGAACAGATGCCCCGTTTTCCTGGATGTGAAGACCTGGAGGGAACACAAAAAGAAATAGAAAACTGTGCTAAAGAGAAAATGTTACAATACATCTATGACAACCTACAATATCCAGCAGCAGCAAAAGACGCTGGTACTGAAGGAATGTGCGTTGTACAATTTATTATTACAGATGAAGGAAGTATACGCTCAACAAAAATACTAAGGGATATAGGAAATGGAGCAGGAGATGCAGCAAAGAAGGTAGTAGATGACATGAATAACTTACCTGAAAGATGGAAGCCAGGTATGCAGCGAGGAAAAAAGGTAAATGTTATGTATACGCTTCCTGTAAGGTTTAAGTTCGAAAGCAAAGATGAAACAATAGATCAAAAAGTGGATACTAAGCAAGATGTCAAAGAGAAAGAATATAGAGTTTTAATGGATGGAAAAGAAGTAAATAAGACTGTTCTTTCTAACATCAACCCTGATATTATAAAAACTATAAACATAGTGAAAGATGAAGATTCTGGGGTCGTGACTATGTACATAAATAAAAAGGATGATAAGAAAGATCTTAGTTCTGAAAATCTAAAAATGTTCAAGAAGATCTCTAATCCTATTGATGATAACAAGAACGATTTTACGGTTATCCTCGACGGAAAAGAAGTAGATAGAGAAGTTCTTTCTACTATTGATCCTAATGATATAGAAACTATAAATGTAATAAAAGACAAAGAAACTGGTATTTCTACCCTGTATGTCAATAAAAAGAAAGGCAAGCAAGACGGAGATAGTGGTACTGAAGCGCTACAATTTTTCAAGGCTTTCCCTAACCCTATAGAGGATGTGCTCAATCTTAGTTTTACACATGCAATTGAAGGTGATCTATCTGTAAGAATTTTGAACATGGAAGGAAAAATTATAAGAGAATTGAAAGAGGACAATCACAAAGGGCAGTACAACAAAATTATAAATCTAGATGGAATCCAAAGTGGTAACTTAATCATCCAAATATCAAAAGGAGAAATGATGTCTAATCACATAATTACTAAGCTATAAGAATAACTCCATTGTTAAATAGTTAAAAAAGCCAGGTCTTAGGATCTGGCTTTTTTTTAGAAGAATTTTAGGAAATATTTTATATAGAAAGGAGGCAGTTAATAGTTAAAAGAAAATGTCAACTCTGTAAACTCAAATATAGTAGTGACATCATCACCAAAGCCTTCCTCAATAAGGTATCTAACTTGTATTATCCCTGATATTGTGTTTTCGTCTATAGAAGTTATTTCCAGTGTGTTTTCAAAACCATCATCTAAGAAAAAACTTCCTAAAATAGCATCACCACAATTATTAGAAAGAAAAGTATTTGGAGATACAGTACTAGGCTCCGGAAAACTGTCTAGTAAAGTATACGTTCCAGGCGCTCTAGGAATATCACTGAAATATAAATTTTCAAAAGGACAGCCCGGTTGTTCTCGGACTACGTTAATCGTGAAGTTAATTAGGTCTTGATCTATATTACTAAGCCATTTTGATCCTTTCCACTCTGCACCGTTTAAAATTCCGCTAGCTATGACAATAGGAATTGTTTCTAATTCGGGAGAGAAGTTTATATCATCATATTGACATGATAGAAAAAAGCCTACCGTCAGAACAGTAATAATAAGTTTTTGCATAACAAGGTTTCTTTATCCTTAAGGTAGCAAAAATAAAATCATGTTCTTCTACAGAAATAACTTAATCCTTTTCTACGATACTTTCTATGACAGATAGAAGTACAAGGGCTATAAGGTTTACTGTAATAGCCGGTAACTCTTGTTCATCATGATATAGATAATCTAGTAAGAAAACTACAAGATCTGATTGTTCTACCTTATCTACTTTTGCTTCTAGAAAAATCTCAATAGAGCTGATAGATTTATCATCAATAAACAAATAATTTTTTTCTTCTCGCTCTAGAAATGTTTCTATATCGGCTGTACCTCCTGCAGAAATAGTAGAGGCTAGGATGATAAACATTCCAAAGTCTAGCAGATCAAATTCTGCAGGCTTAAAACTTTCTTTATATTCACCTATAATATGTTCCCAATACCCAGGAAAGTCATCATGTACAACCTGGAATAACATAGATTTTTCTTTCTCTCCTATCTCTAGAATATTCAATACATGATCTATATGTTTCTCTTCTACTTTAGGCATGCGTATATATTTCTGATTCTTGTATAATGAAAAAACCATCTTCACCCTGTTCTTGGTATAGTGGCATGAGTATCATGCCGTCATAGGGAGAGCAAATATTTCCTTTAATATCTGTTGCTAGAATTTCACCCTTTTTGATAGCTTGGAAGTTTTTATAATTGGGTTTCATTTTGAATTGATCGGTCGCCGACACAGGGTGTCTTTCTACGAGGATAGAACATTTAGGTAAGGGGGATGAATACTTAAGTAATAATTCATCATGCTTGTTTTCTACTATAGTTGGATCTACAGCACCTATGGTTCTCATACAATTGATCAGTGCAGCAATAGCGCGATTAGAAGACATGCTGTCGTTATGCTGTCCTGACTCAAAGGTTACAGAAGTTGTATTGATGTCAAAATTCTTGTTATTAAAATAATGCAAGGTAGTTCCTTGTATACCTTTGAGCATTCCGGTTATAACAGGTGCATGTAATCCTAGTGCTATCTGTAGACTTTCTGGCTCTTCATTAGGTATGGTAAAAATACCTCCTTCAGAAGAAGTTGTATGAAGATCTAGAACGATAAGTTTAGTGTATTCTCCTGTAGATAATTCCTTATCTATAGTTTCTAATAATTCTTTCATCTCTAGATCTTCATGTTCTAGACTGGAGGAATTACTGCTTTTTATTTTTTCAACATGCGTTGCAAAAAATTGTCTGTTGATGTCTTTTTCTATAAATCGTTTTCCAGCTGTAAAAGCTTTTAGATTTCCTATAAGTCCTAAGAAACATCCTTTATAAGTAAACGCATCATTGACCTTATGTTCTTCTTGTAAAGATTTATAAACAGACTCTATGGCAGTGACACCTGAGTGTTCGTTCCCATGCATTGCACTAAGCACTACAAGGAGAGGTCCTTTTCTATTTTCTGTATATCTCGCTATGACTCTTTTCTGCATTATAGTTTACTTCATGAAGACCGCAAATTTAAAAAATATGCTTTAAAAATATACTAATCAGCATCATCTACTATCTGCAACTTAGCATATTGTAACATGATCCGTTTGTCAGGTGTATCAAGTACATTTTCGAAGTGGATAGTGGCAACATCTCTGTTATCTATCTTCATTACCTTACCCTTTCCGAATTTAAGATGAATAACGGTCATTCCTTCTTTTATATCTGTCATATGGTTAGGTCTAAATTCTTTAGGATCCATAGCAAGTTTTTTAGGAGACCCTCCCAGCCGTTTAAAGTTGCCTTGCAGTTTTTTAGGACTACTGAACTCCGGCTTACTGTTGAACGAAATTTCTGCATCATAATTTTCTTCAGAGATCTCCTCTAGAAATCTACTTGGATCATTAAACCTCACCTGTCCATACTGATATCTACTGTTGCTATAACTAAGTGTAAGAAATTGTTCTGCTCGAGTTATTGCTACATAGAAAAGACGTCGCTCCTCATCTATAGAATCTGGAGAACTCAGCGACATATAAGATGGGAAGAGATTTTCTTCTAGTCCTACTACATACACAGATTTATATTCTAGCCCCTTTGCGGCATGTACAGACATCATGGTAACGCAGTCTACCTTTTCTTTATCCGTTTCATCTTGGTCCGTCATGAGGGATATACTCTGCAAGAATCTAGCAAGAGATCTATCTGAATTAGCTTCTTCGCCATCCTCTAGCAAGTCATCTTCTACAAACTCTTGTATACCATCTAGCAGGGCATTGATGTTATCTATCCTTCCCTGCGATTCCATTGTATTCTCTGCTTTGAGTAGAGCTATGATGCCACTTTTTTTAGTGATAAACAATGCCGTCTTATAAGCATCTTCTATGATTGCTTTTTCTTTACTTGCTTTTACAATATTGACATATTCTCCTACATTCTTAGCTGCACGGGCACTGAACTTTATCTTAGATAGGCATTCCCACATACAGATGTCATTGTCATCTGAGAGTATCCTTATTTTTTCTACTGTTCCATTTCCGATACCTCTTCTAGGATAGTTGATGCTTCGCTTAAGTGCTTCATCATCTTTAGAGTTCACTGCTATTCTGAAGTAAGCTAGTAGATCTTTTATTTCTTTTCTGTGATAGAAGGACAGTCCGCCATATATCCTGTAAGGAATATTAAACCTTCTGAGATGTTCCTCGAAAATCCTAGACTGTGCATTCGTTCTATATAGAATCGCAATTTCACTATTCGCTAGGTGGTGTCTGTTTTTATGTTCTATTATGGTATCGGCAATTCTCTTTCCTTCTTCAGAATCACTCAGTGCCTTGATTAGTTTTATTTTTTGTCCGCCTTCATTATCTGTCCAGATTTCTTTTTTGATCTGTTTCCTGTTATGCGTAATAACTTCATTGGCTGCTTTTACAATGAAGTTTGTAGATCGATAATTTTGTTCTAGCTTGAAGGTTTTGACTTCGGGAAAATCTACAGAAAACTGCAAAATATTTTCTATAGTAGCTCCTCTAAAGGAATAGATAGACTGAGCATCATCACCTACGATACAGATGTTTCTATTACTGCCTTCGTATAAGACAAGTAACTTTAGAATTTCATATTGTAGGTAGTTGGTATCTTGGAACTCATCGACAAGAAGATACTGGAACTGTCGCTGATATTTTGTTCTTACATCATCTGGATTCTGGTAGAGTAGTCTGAACATCTGCAATAGCAGATCATCAAAGTCCATGGCCCCAGCTCTCATACATTTATTATAATAGGCCTCATAGATTTTGTAAATCATAGGGCGCTTATTCATACGATCATAGTTGATCATCTCATCATTACCTGCATACATCTGAGGCGTGACGAGGTTGCTTTTTGCTGAGGATATTCTAGATCTTACGGCACCGTTATTATAAGCATTTTTGTCTAAGCCCATAGTTTTTATAATCTCATTGACCAGACTCTTGCTATCGTCTGTATCATAGATTGTAAAATCGTTGGGATATCCTATTCTATGAGCTTCTACTCTCAGAATTCTAGCAAATAAGGAGTGAAAAGTTCCAGCCCAAATCTTATTTCCTCCTGAACCTACAACACTTTCTATTCTTTCTTTCATCTCTCGAGCGGCCTTATTAGTAAAGGTCAGCGAAAGTACCTGATAGGGTGGAACACCAGAATTAAGTAGGTGTGCTATCCTGTAAGTAAGTACTCTTGTCTTACCTGATCCTGGACCTGCTATAACCATTACTGGACCGTCTAAGGTAGTAACCGCTTGGCGCTGTATATCATTAAGTTCAGATAGATAACTGTGTTGGCTTAGTTCATTCATATAAAAAAGATGTGAATATACCAATATCCTTTCGGTATGCATTATAAAAAATAATGATATTTAAATAAGAGGATAAGAAAAAAGCTAAGGCTGTCTTCCTTTTTTACATTTGTCATAATTAGCAAACATAGTAAGTCGTAGGATTATAATGTTTAATACTAAAAGTTAATTGTACAAGGTTAGAAATCTTGTACTTAGTTAACATCAATTATCTTTTCTTAGCTAGCTAACCATAACTATCGTGTTCTGATAATAGCAAAATGAAAAGTATTCTAGAAAAAAAACCAGCCGACATTTTTTAAATCGGCTGATCATTGGGTGTTGTAATAATCATTCCCCTGTGTTCAAACCAACAATCACTAAAGAATAATATAACTTGTTATAATTAATTACGACCGTATGATCTTTATCGGATCTTTTATTCTATAATATTTTTATATTTACTATCAAATAAGAAAAAAATTAAGCCTGCTCAGA
>CAYYWZ010000067.1:0-22193 GCA_964475415.1 uncultured Saprospiraceae bacterium
AGCCTATTGACTTTCGTCAATAAGCTTTTAATGTTGTCGGGGTAGCAGGATTCGAACCTGCGACCCCCTGTTCCCAAAACAGGTGCGCTAACCGGGCTGCGCTACACCCCGAACTATGCTTTTTATCAAAGCGATCGCAAATATAGTAACATTGATTTGTGAATCCTTGTTTTTTCGGTAAATATTTTATAAAATTTCTGCTAGAGATGGATAATTTTTTCTGAATAGACCACTCTTCCAGCATTATCATAGGCAATTGCGATATATAGACCCCCTGGAATGTCTAAAAGATACTGATTTTCTCCTTGTACTATTGTCGAAGAAAAAACGGATTTTCCGCTTAGATCTACTAATTTCAAGTAGTAAGACTGATTCATATTATTGTCGATAATTAGTTTTTCTATTATTGGATTGGAACGAAGAACAAGATCTGACGGAATATATATATCATCGCTTGCTACTGTTCCACCATCTATTTGACATGAATAATCTAAAGGCTCTAATTCTATAGGTTCTGTAGCCTCTAATATTTTATCAGTTAAACCTGCGAAATCATCAAAATACCTTTCTATCCTGAACACTGTTGTAAATGAATTATTACTGCCCTGAGTTACGGGTCCAGAGAAAGCCACTGGATTTTGGTATCTCCATACGACTTCTTTTGATCTATTAATTTCGAGAAACTTGCCCGACGCACCTTCACATATCAAAATATTACCCTCGGGCATTGCTTGCGCACTGGACATAATGGGGGAATAGAGGTTATCTCCGTTATAGGACCACTCCGGAGATTCTGGCCCATAACTTCCTTCTTCATCCAGTATATAGTTTTCATTTATATCTATCGGTGGTTCGAAAATATCCACACTAGAATAGGGCCCATCAGGTCTTGTATTTCCATTATTAAACACCATCATCTTGCCTCCGTCATGATAGTCATCAGGTATCCAACTTATAGAATGTTGATTGAAAAAAACCTGATCTTCTATTTCACCTCGTTGGTAAGTCATAGGGTTTCCATATCGATATAAGATATCTCCTCCTTTATTTCTATTACCACCAGAATGGCCAGCAGCTTCTTCAGTAGTTGTACTATGATCTATAATTAGAATTTCACTGAAATTTCTGACACTGATAGCTATTTCATCTCTTCTTGGATTATAAGCAACAGCATTAGCATGCATCCAATCTTGATTTCCTCCTAACTCGCTAAACCCAGATCCGAAATTGACATCTATCAATTCTGGATGCTCACTTACGGTACCATAATTATCTTTAGTCTCGTCAAAATCTTGAATAAGATGATCCCAAGCGTGCCATTCCCATACGATCTCTCCTTGGTCCTGACCGATGGGTTTTACCTCTACGATATGTTCGGGGTATAGTGTACTAGCAATGGTAAGACTATCTCTTCCAGAAGCTATAGCCTCATCTCTAGTCTTTACCTCCCATGCAAGGAGTAGAATATTACCATTAGGCATCACTTCTATATCGTGATGCTGTCTCGCATTGTCAGTATTGTAATTATATTGCCATAGCAATTCGTTGTCCCAACTTATCTTTTCTATTATACCTCCTCCTCCAGCAGCGTTTATCGAACCAGATTTATTTCCCGCTCTAAAAATATTTCCTTCATTGTCTAAGTATACAGATAACCCAGGTCTAAATTCGCTGTCCCACTTATTGACCAGGTATCCACAATTATCGATTAGATATACACTAGTGTTGGGGCAAAATAAGCTATACCCCTCTTCTGATAAGTCACCATTGAGTAATAATCCAACTGTTGGATCCTGAGCAGTCAGGCTACCTACTAGGTAGATCATAAGGGTTACAATTGTAAATTTCCTCAATGGTTAAATATAAGCTTATAAAATTTTATGGAAAATTTCCCATATCTATTTGTAATTTAGAAAGAAATCGGGACTCTTATTGCTAGAGTTGTATGTAAATGTATCCATATTGTATTAATACTCAGCTTATGTCGCGAAATACTAATCCTATTCCTTAGAATACGAACTTATTTCTTTACGAAATGATTAAAATTTTAAATTATTAATTCTAAGTAAAAATCGAAAGTGAGCCGAACCCCATTAATCATAATCTGTCTTTTTTATTTTTTCTTTTTGTCAAAACCAGTTGAAGGACAAAAAGTGGAGGCATTAGATCTAGTCCAGATAGATATTTCAGATGGTCTTTCTGAAAATATTGTTATCTCTCTACACGAAGATAGAGAAGGATATATCTGGGTTGGTACCTACGATGGTCTTAACAAATTTGATGGATATTATTTCAAAACATATAGAGAAGAATTCTTAAATAATCCGAATGCTTCTAACAACAGGTTTTATGAAATACGAGAAAATAGTGAAGGTAAATTATGGCTCTATAAGGACGAAGGATCTTATCTTTTTGATCCATATACAGAAAAAGTCATCGATTATAAAACAGCTAAGGATGCCACATTTAACTTTATTAGGAACGCTGAGGGGGAACCCATTTCTTATGATGCAAGCTTATTACTTTTCTTAGAAGAAGAGCATGTAAGAATAATTGGTTCACTACAGGGCGAGAAAGATAGGTTGTGTCTCATGACAAATAATGGCGGTTTGATAATCTATGAAGAGCGTAATAAAGAATTTCAGTATTACAAACCAGAGACGGAGAAAGGAAGAAACTTTTTATCTTATTGCTTAGTAGGAACAGAAATTTGGGTAGGTTCTAAAGATGGTCATTTGTTAAAGTTTGATTTATCAACAAATTCTTATTCTGATATTCATAATGAACTAAGTAATCAAAAGGTCATAATTAATGTATTATATCACGATAAGAATTTTCATAAAGTATGGATAGCCACACAGAATAATGGACTTATTTGTTATGATTATTTGTCAAAAGTATGGACAAACTATGATGTCAAGGTTCCTGGGAAAAATGCTTTGACATCAGAAACTGTTGTTTCCTTAATAAGAGATAGTAGAGATGTTCTTTGGCTTGGAACCGAGCAGCATGGTCTATTAGTACACGACCCGTATCAGAAAAAATTTAAGGCTATAGATCCTGATCGATATAATATCGATTTTGATATAAGAATGCCTAGAAAAATAATGGGAGATAGCTATGGTAACATATGGATAGGTTCTAATAATCTAGGATTATGGAAATATAATGTAAACGAAGATGAGTTAGATCTAATAACTAAAGAGACCAATCCTAGTTTCATGCAGGATAACTCAGCTATACAGTTATTATCAGATGAGAACAAATTATATATAGGTCATAATGGAAGTGGTTTAGATGTTATCGATATTCCTACTATGACACTGCTAGAAAAGATACCCTTAATATCTCAAGATATAAGATTGAGATCAGGAACGGTTATCTGGAATATTTTCAAAGATGAATTAAATAGGATATGGGTAGGTACTAGATCTTCCGGTATCTATATTATAGATAAAGAAGAAATTCTACATTTACATAGCTTCAACACTAACTTAACACATAATGAGATCCAAACAATCGATCAGGGTAATGATGGAGAAATAATAGTTTCTACTAGATTGGGTGGGATTTATGAGTGGCGTGAAGAGCAGAAAAATTTCTTCAAAAAATTTCCAAAAGATAGTACAATCCTAGCACCTAAGTCGGTATCAATGGATAAGGAAGGATTCCTATGGATAGGAACAGATGGGAAAGGCCTTTTCATTTTAGATAAAGAATATAATCTGGTTGCGAAAGCAAATGTCGAAAACAAAATGTTAGGTAGCGATGTCACCTGTTCCTTTATAGAGGATGATAATGGAACGATGTGGGTGAGTACAAATTTTGGTCTTTCAAAAATAGACTTTAATTCCAAGTCTAACCATCTATCACAGAGTCATTTTTCAAAATACGATGGCTTACTCTCAGATGAATTTATGACTGGTGCTTATTATAAAACAGGGGGTACTCTATGGATGGGAAATATATCAGGTATCAACTATTTCGATGCAGATAATTTAGGTATCAATCCTCATAAACCAAAAGTTAGGATAAGTAATGTGGAAGTATATCGTAATGAAATAGAAACGGATACTAGTATCAATTATCTATCTTATCTAAATCTAAAAAGAGGTGAAAAATCCTTATCTATAGAGTTTAATACCCTAGGTTACACAGTGCCTGAGAATACTTTGTATAGCTATAGACTGAAGGGATACGATGATAGTTGGTCTGCACCTAATAAAAGGACGTTTATATCTTATACAAACTTAGAACCAGGTAACTATCAGTTCGAAGTTAAAGCAGCGAATTATGATGGCTTATGGAATGACGAAGCTACCACTCTAAATTTCCGTGTTAGATCTATTTTTTTAGAATCTAAATTATTCAGGATAATTTTACTATTAGGTTTGTTTTCTCTAGCCTTACTTTTTTATAGGTTTAGAGTGAAGCAGATAAGAGAGAAGGTGAAACTGACAAATAGATATAATAAGGATCTTTCCCAGATGGAAATGAAAGCACTTAGAGCTCAGATAAATCCTCATTTTTTGTTTAACACTCTGAACTCCATAAATAATTATATCCTGCAGAACGAAGGTGATATTGCCTCTCATTATCTAGTGAAATTTTCTCAACTTATGAGAATTATCTTATCTAATTCTGAATCTTCTTTTATAACATTAGAAGATGAAATGAACGCATTGAACCTATATATAGAATTAGAGGGGATGAGGTTTGCTAATAACTTTGATTATTTTCTGAATGTAGATCCAAATATTAATACAGAGCATAATAGGATTCCACCAATGTTATTGCAGCCTTTTGTAGAGAATGCAATCTGGCATGGACTCATGCACAATGATGGAGATAATTGCCTAGAGATAGATATAAGTCCTTATAAAGATCTTATAAAAGTTTCTATTAAAGATAATGGGATAGGGAGAGCTGCAGCCCAAACAATAAGGAATGAAAGTATCAAAAGAAAATCCTATGGCATGGACATTACTAAGAAGCGGATCGAGCTTATCAATAAAGTGCACAATTACTCAGATTACTACTCTAGTGTAGAAGTTATCGACCTTGTAGATGATGAAGGTAAAGCAGAGGGTACGATAGTAAATGTTTATATCCCTAAAATATCCAAAAATAAATTCCAAGAAAATGAAGTTTAAAACGGTAATCATCGATGATGAAATAAATAGTATTTCAGCTATTGAGAAACTATTAGAAAGATACTGTCCACAGTTAGAAGTTATACAAACATTTACGGATTCTAGAGAAGGATTAAAATTCGTGTTGTCTAATAGTTTGGACTTACTTTTCCTTGATATTCAAATGCCTTTTCTCAATGGAGTAGATTTGATAAAGAAAATACCAGATCCAAATTTTGAAATTATTTTTTGTACAGCTTATGATCAGTATGCTATAGACGCGATAAAACTTTCTGCAATAGATTACTTGCTAAAACCAGTAGATCCAGAAAATCTTATAGATGCAGTTAATAGATTTACAACTACCGTTAAGTCTGTTTCTAGTTCTGAAAAAATATCTGAACTACTTTCTCATATAGGAGGACCTACTAATAAAAAACTGGTAATCCAACTACAAGATAAAACCTTATTTCTAGATATTAAGGATATTTTATTTCTGAAGGCGGAAAGCAATTATACTCACTTTACTATGGTAGATGAAAAAACTTATTTTACCTCTAAGACTATAAAGTATTTTCAGGAAAAATTAAAGGGTACAAGTTTTTTTAGACCGCATCAGTCTTACCTTATTAATACGACCTACATTACGGAGTATTCTAAAACTGATAACAGTATCATACTGAAAGGAGGGAAAATGATCCCTGTAAGTAAAAACAAAAAAGAAGAGATGATGAAACGACTGATGGAGTAAACTATACTTTGTTTACTTTCTTTTTGTAGAAATTACAAATTCCTGATTTTATAAGCATAGAATAACCTAATCTGGCAATGATAAAAATTTGGCTAAGGCAAAGAGCTAAAACTATAGAGCCTTGTCCTGAGTAAGGTATTATTTTAAGAAATAGATAGTAAAGGCTATAAAGAAATGCAAAAATAAAAAGATAGCTGATGACTAGGCCTGACATCTGCAATAAATCTTTCGTGATAAGTTTAGATGCATCCCAAAATGCCGAGAAAAAATATTTCTTATGACATACTATAATATGAACTTTAGTAAATTGGTGATAGACATTTATAATAAATAGCATAATCGCATAGAAAGGAATTAGAATGAGAAATCTATGGATAAAAACTTGATCACTTTCCATCTCGAAGATATCCAACCCTCCTAAGGAATAAATTTTATAGAACACAATAGTTACGATAATATAAATAAGTAAAAAGTAAATGGATACTCTTAGTATTCTCCAGAAATGACTAAAACCCATTGTCCAATAAGTACTAGAATTATATATGCCTTCGCTTGATAAAAAGGTTCCTATAGTAGCTCCTGATAGAAATATTTTTAGAAGCATATAGATCAAAAGTATAAGGCCTAAGCTGCTCAGTAGATATAAAAAGAGATCACCATTCATTCTGAGCATCTCAGAGATAAATGTATAATCAAATATGTCTAATTGGTCATTACCTTCTAAACTATTACTTAGATTTTTCTTTAGTTGAGAATAGAAGGGTTTGGCCATAATAATCATACAGATCAGATGAGCAAGATAATAGATAAGCCATATCTTCCAGTTAAGAAGAATATGCTTGAGTGATGATATGATGGATTCTATTATGGCCATTAGAATAGGAGCATACAGTTTTCTATCAAATGTTGAAGTCCGGAAATTATTTTATACCCATACTTTTTTCTTGCACTGTTGTTTTCTGAAATAGAGCGACTGTTATTTAAGAAGTTTTTATCTAATGTGATTTTTTTATCTGGATCTATTATTGCACTTGTGATTTTATGTGCACCAAGAAATGTAAATTCAGTGGATCTGGATTGCCCATCCCAATACACAAATTTTTCTTCTCCGTTTTCGAATTCTATTTTTATATCTACAGGTAGATTGACCTGACCGTCTTGTCTAACAATGATTTTGGAATTATAAGTTATTTCAGATGATGTATCTATGTTTTCTAATGGCACACAATCATCAATAGAGTTAAGATAGCCAGCTGCATTTTCTGCTTTTGTATTTTCTATAGAATTAAGGATAAAATCACATTCACCAGTTCCGAATAGGGTCTGGTCAAAAAAATCTGCTGCTTTCATTCTTAAAGGTTTGTTTGGTATGGTGTCTAAATAGCTTGTTGCTAAATTTATTAAATCTTGACCACTAGGATGTTTAAATTTCCAGGTCTCAAAATAAAGCTGCATCATCTTATCCATTGATGTTGCACCTATTATTCCTTCTAAGGTTTCTAGAACTATAGCTGTCTTATTATAGGCAATAGCTTTGTAGCCGCCATGTTTATAATCTCTTGCCTTATAATTGTTATCTGCAATCTTAGTATTTCCACTAGAAAGAAATTCGGCTCTATTATATGCCTTATTGCCTATAGTAATACCTAGCCAGTCAATTGTAGACCTGTGTTTCCCTTCGAAATGATCTAGAATCCTACCCTCATAATAAGTTGTTATACCTTCATCCATCCATGGTTCTTCTTGTTCTTGTGATGCAAGCATCTGCATAAAGTATTGATGGATAAATTCGTGAGTGGTAAGTGTCTCTATTGTTTTGAATCCAGATGGGAAAAAATTAAAACTTAAAGAAGAGATGATAGTAGGGTATTCCATGCCCCCAGTAAATAATCCATGTATTGGGGGATCTACAATCGTGAGGGTAGTGTAAGGATATTTTCCTACATGTTCATCTAGATAGCTCATTGCATTTTTGATTGTTTTTATATACCTATCTTTAAAATGTAAATGATCAGGATAACTGAGTAAGCTGATTTCTACGTCTTTCCATTTGTCCTTTGTTACCACATAATGAGGTGAGCAAGTCCAAGTGAAATCTATTACATCTTCAGCTCTAAATGTCCATTTTGTTCCCGTATCTGTTTCTTGTTTTTCTATAAGCTCTCCAGAAGCACCCACGATATAATTATCAGGAACCGTCAGAGCAACATTGTATAAACCAAAGTCTGCATAATATTCTCCTATAGAATGATACTGATGACAATTCCATTTTCCTTCTTCTGCATAGCGTACACCAGCAGCTTCGTAGACACCTATCTTAGGAAACCACTGTGCGAAAAAATAGTATTCCTTATTATAGCCTGTTCTAGGCATTGTCTTAGGAATTTTGGCTTGCCAGGTAAATTCTATAGTCCTTTGACCAAGTGGCTTAATGCTATTTTCTAGACTGACGGATATAACAGTCTGATCATCTTCGTTATCATCATCTGGCTGAATATAGCTTATTGAATTAGTAAGGTCGTTACCTGACTCATCCTTCATAGATCTTATTTCCGTGAAGCCCCAGTTGCAATCTGCTTCTTGACCATTAGATAAGAAACTAGGAAATCCTCTTTCTTTGAAGAATGTGGACTTTGTATTTTTAAACGCGTTATAGTATAGGTGAAATTGGAGTTCTTTTATCGTATCCTCACTAGTGTTTTTCCAATATAGTGTAGTCTTGCCGAATAATTTTTTTGCCTCTATATCTAAGCTTATTTCCATGTCGTAATTAGCTATCCTAGAAGATAGGGGCGCCTGCGACCAGAGAAAATTGGAAACAAGAATAAATAGCGCAATAAGGATTAACTTTTTAATAGCTGTTTTATTTACAAGCTAAATTAAGAAAATCAATCTATCTTATTTTAAGAACGAAATGAAATCGCATAAATTAAAAAAGTGACCTACTTTTACAGCAAGCCACTTTACGCCTTAAACAATTTTTACTCTTTTAGGAATACTTACTTATTCCACATTGGCTCTAATATTCCAATTGATACTTACATTTTGATTTGTACGCTGTCTGAAGCTCTGCCATTCGTTATCAAGATCAGAAAATAACCAATCTCCATCTGGGTCAGCTGGACCTGCATCGCAACCAATAGTGTTAATCTCACTGTCATGTAAGAGTTCTAAACAAATCCATATGTCGCCTCCTGTTATTTCTACTTCTCCTGCCACCTGATGGGTGTTCCATCCTGTATTAGAAGCTAAGGTTACATTAGAACTATATAGTTCATCGCCAGGACTTGTAGTTGTCCCTTCACCGAATACTTTTACCTCAGCTCTTTGAGGAAGATTAGCGAAATAATAGTCTATTGATGATAGAGGAGTTCCTGATAAAGTACTAGTCTCAGCACTTGTAAATCGTGCACAAGCCTGATAAGTTCCTGCTAGTAAAAATGGAGCATCCGCATTTTCGCTATCGTAAGCTAAGTCTGCATCAGGCAGATCGTCATTGCAGGATACAAAACAAATTAAACTCAAGCCGAAAAAAATAAAAGATAAATTTTTCATGATTTCTATTTTTAATAAAAATATAATTAAACCTTAATTTTCACAAATATTGAATCCGTATTAATAGGAATTTAATAATTACTTTGATTTTCTTAACATTTACAATTATTCTATTGTTACTTCTAATGCTGAAATAGCAGCTACATTAAAAACACCTAGAACTTCTAACGAATTATTCTCATTGTTTATATTGCCTGGAGTATTAGCGATAGGTTCTGCAAAGATTCCATTATTTGCATTAAGCAGTTGATCTCTTGCACTCTCTAGAAAACTAAATGCTGGATTAGAAATAGAATGAATCTCTACTCGTATAATATCTTCTGGAAAATAAGGAGCAAAACGATTGTCGGAAGTGTCTGGAACTTCATTAACCAGTTCTCTTACAGGCGTTATAAATATAAACCCATCAACCTGTGCTCCTGAATCGAAACCAGCATCCCAGGCTATATTTAATTCCTCTGGCTTATTAAGGTAGACTCCGTTTTTAAAAGTTTTGATCCAGTAAGTATCGTTCAGTCCTATAAGGTCTCTGGAGAAGAAATTGCAATAGATTCCGTCCGGCCCAGATAGATCATCTTCTCTGAATTCTTGTCCTATAGAATCTACTGGAGGAACTCTGTACAATTGTGTAGCAGCAGAATAACGTTCGCTACCATTAACGATTTCAAGAGAAAAATTATCACCTATCGTACCTAAACTTTCCCCTGCAGATGGTGTCCATAGATAACTTCCATCTCCCTGATCTTCGAATGTATAGACAGTATTGTCGTCCATTCTTGTTACTTGTACTTGAGCACCGGTGATATCATTTCTCGATAGACTATCAAAGTAAGGTATAGTTGTATTGATGGTAATCGTCTGTGTTTCTGATAAGTTGTTAAGCCATGCATCTACAACAATTTGTGTTGGAGCATCATCTAATTCTATGTCGATGACATCTTCGCAAGAGCTAAATATTATGATGAAGGCGATACTTATTAATACTATATATTTATTATAATTAATCATCTTATTGAAATTTAAAATTGTAAGAGATAGAAGGGATGAAATTACCAATAACAGAGAGCTGTACTGCATCTGTGCTTGTAGGCTGACCAGGAGCTATTCTCTTTTGATTCTGCCTGAAAAATATAGAGAAAGGATTTCGTTTACTGTAGACATTATAAATTGAGAAAACCCATTCTCCTTTCCATTTTTTTCCTGGGCGATCTTTTCCCTTTAACGTTGCGCCTAGATCTAATCTATGGTATACTGGAATATTGACATTATTACGAACATCATTGCCATTATGTGGAATAACTAGACCTTGCTGCTCGAACCTAGAAGTGGGGAAAGTTGTAGGCGTACCACTTATAAATGCAAAATTAGCACTTAAGGTCCAGCGTTTTCCAGCGTCATAAAAGCTTGTGATGCTGAGATTGTGTCGCTGGTCAAATCTTGCAGGAAACCATTCACCTCTATTTATTCCTTCTACCTGTCTCTCTGTTTTAGCTAAGGTGTAGCTTAACCATCCGTAAAATTTTCCTTTGGTTTTTTTTAACATAAATTCTAAGCCATAAGCTCTACCATCTCCTGCTAGCAGATCACCTTCTAGAAACTCATTAAGTATAAGGTCAGCGCCATCTATATATTCTACAAGATTATTCATATTCTTGTAATACACTTCTGTTGTTAGTTCGTAAGTATTATTCTTTAGATTCTTAAAAAACCCTAGAGCAACCTGATCAGCTGTTTGAGGTTTTATATTATTTGTACTAGGTGTCCAGACATCTACAGGTGTAGAAGCGGTAGTGTTAGATATTAGGTGAATATATTGTGTTGTTCTATTATAACTTAGTTTAAATGAGTTATTCGAGTTAAGCTGATATTTCATAGAGAATCTAGGTTCAAAATTGCCATAACTCACAATAGATTCCCACTGACCGAAAGGTTCAGAAACAGATGCCACAGGTCTTCTTTCTCCTAATGGCGCATCTCCAAACTCATAAGCTCTTCCTGCTCCTGTATAATTAAAGTGTGAATATCTCAGGCCATAGTTCAGCGAGATATTATCTCCTAATTCTTGTTCGTTTTCAACAAATACAGAACTCTCTATAGCGTACTTGCTATCTAGACTTATATCTGTTGTCTCTCCTTCGCTCACACCCATTGCTCTTCCTGGATCGAAAGTATAACCGATAATCTGTCCACCAAATCGTATGATGTTTTCTGGATTTACAAAGTAGGTGAACTCTGGCTTGACGCTGTAATTATCAATACTAGCATCCCAGTCAAACCTATTAGCAGAATCATCTCCAAAGGCAATCTGATATTTATAATCACTATAGAATAAAGTAACATTACTAAAAAGCTTATCACTGAATAGATGATTCCATCTTAGTGTTCCAGTGCTATTACCCCAGTTAAATCCTGCTTGCTCACCAAACCCAAAATTATCTCTTCCGAAGTAACCTGAGAGATAGAATCTATTTTTTTCGTTTAGATTATAATTTGTTTTGAGGGTAAGATCATAAAAATTAAGAACCGAACCATCCAATCCATCTTGCAAGAAAGGTCCTGCAAGTACGTCTATATAAGATCTTCTCCCTGCTACAATAAAAGAAGATTTGTCTTTAACAATGGGTGCTTCCACTGACAATCTGCTAAAGATTAGACCCACTCCACCATTTATAGCTAGCGACTTACTATTCCCCTCTTTCATTCTTACATCTAGAATAGAAGAAAGTCTTCCTCCGTATCTTGCAGGAATACCTCCTTTATATAGTTTGACATCTTTTACAGCATCTGGATTGAACACCGAAAAGAATCCAAACAAATGTGAAGAATTGAAAACTGGTGCCTCATCAAGAAGCACTAAGTTCTGATCGATACTTCCACCTCTGACATTAAACCCTGAGGCACCTTCTCCGACAGAACTTACTCCAGGTAGTAGCTGAATACTTCTTAGGATTTCTATCTCTCCTAGTAGCGAAGGCATTTTTTTTATGGTTTGAATATCCATCTTATTGACACTCATCTCTAGTTCACTTACATTCTTATCTGCGGCTTCGGCTGTAACGACTACTTCGTCTATTATAGAAGAAGCTAGGCCTAGTTCTATGTTGAGTTTTTGATTTTCTTTGAGAGCAATAGGGATATCTTGTGACTCGAATCCAACATAGGAAATTTGTAAGGTGTAATCACCTGCAGGCACTGTGAGAGAATAGAATCCATATTCATTACTAAGTACGCCAGATTGTAATTCTGTAATATAGGCTGTAGCGCCTATTAAGGTTTCTCCATTAGCAGCATCTTTGATATATCCACTAAGGGTTACATCATCTTGTGAGAAAATAGAAAGAGATAGCAAAGTACCAATAAAGGAGAGTGTAAATAATCTTATCATAACTGATTTCTTCTTGTATATATCTGTATTGTACCTAATTGTAACAAAAGGTTGCTTGAACGGTTACAAAATAACGTCCTTTTATTCATTTAAAAGATGCTTTTAGATCATAATCTAGTTTTTATAGACTAAATCTTAATAAGCTTTCTTCTTAGGGTCAGATTATATTTAATAGTCCTTTGGTAATGCGTTTTATTTTCATTTTATTATTTTGAGGTTTTAACGAAATTCAGAATTTAACTAATGTCAAAAGGCTTAGAAAGACGCGATGCTATAAAGCTTGGATTAGCTGCTACAATAATACCTGCAATATCTTGTAATGTAAAAGGGAAATCTAAACTTGACATAGATATGCAAGCATCTAGAAAAAATCAAATTTTACATTCTGCTTGTCGATGGTGCTACAATGATACTCCCTTAGAAGAACTTGCGGATAAGGCCAAAGATATAGGCTTACAATCCATAGAACTTCTAAACCCAGATGAGTGGGAAATCATGTTCTCAAGAGGTCTTAATTGTGCTATCTCTAACGGTAGTCCCTTAGGAATTACAAAAGGATTTAATGACCTTAAAAATCATCGTCAATTACAAGAAGATATAGAACCTATTCTTATTAGTGCTGCGGAAAAAGGTATTCCTAATGTAATCTGTTTTTCTGGTAATAGGAATGGCACCTCTTTTGATCAAGGATTAGAAAATTGCGCTCGGGGATTAGAACCACTTGCTAAGATTGCAGAAAAGTATAATGTGAATCTTGTCATGGAATTACTCAATAGTAAAGTAGATCATGCGGATTACCAATGTGACAATTCACCCTGGGGAGTTAAATTAGTAGAAAAGCTAGGTTCTCCTAGGTTTAAACTGTTATACGACATATATCATATGCAGATTATGGAAGGAGATGTTATTGCTACGATAAGGAAGAATAAGGATTACATAGCTCATTATCATACAGGTGGGGTTCCAGGTAGGAATGAGATAGAAGAAAACCAGGAGTTAAATTATAAGGCCATATGTGAGGCAATAATCGCTACTGGATACAAAGGATACTTAGGACAAGAGTTTATACCTACCAGGGAAGATCCTTTTATCTCTCTTTCAAAGGCTATTGATATTTGTGATATCTAATAGAAGAATATAATTTTGATATAAGAAGTTATTAATATTTACTATTTTGACATTTTTATAACGTACATCTATTACTACGGCAGAAAGCTAGTTTGTAAAAAGAAATATTTAAATAAGAAATCATGTATTTTAATTCTAAAGGAAAAGATGAAGTTACCTATGACGCTATTGTTATAGGTTCGGGTATGGCTGGAGGTTGGTCAGCAAAGGAGCTTACAGAAAAGGGACTTAAGACGCTAGTCTTAGAAAGAGGAAGAAATATAAAACACCCAGAATATCCTACTGCTAATCTAGATAGCTGGGATGTACCTAATCGAGGGCGATTAACAGAAGAAGAATGGAAGGATTACGAAAAACAAAAAAGAACTGGCTATACAGTTTCTCAGTATACCAAGGACTTGTGGGTCAAGGATACAGAACATCCTTATAACGAGGCAAAACCTTTTGATTGGATAAGAGGGTATCATGTAGGCGGAAGATCATTACTATGGGGAAGACAGAGTTATAGATGGAGTGACTTAGATTTTACAGCTAATGGAAGAGAGGGCGTAGCTATAGACTGGCCTATAAGATATGCTGATATAGAGAAGTGGTATGACTATGTGGAAGATTTTGTAGGTATAAGTGGACAGGCAGAAGGCTTACACCAATTACCTGATAGCAAATTTCAACCTGCTATGGAGCTTAACTGTATAGAAAAACATGTCAAAGATAAAGTCGCTAAAGCTTATAACGATAGAATTCTTACCATAGGTAGGGTAGCTCATATAACTAAGACTGGAGGACATAATGGGAGGGGTACTTGTCAAAGTAGAAATAGATGTGTAAGAGGTTGTCCTTATGGAGCATATTTTAGTTCTAATTCATCTACACTACCAGCTGCAGCAGCAACAGGAAATTTGACATTAAGACCTTTTTCTATTGTACATTCTATAATCTATGATGATAAGACACAGAAAGCAACTGGTGTAAGGGTGATAGATACAGAGACTAAAGAGACACTTGAATTTTACGCTAAGATTATTTTTTTAAATGCTTCAGCACTGCCTACGGCTTCTATATTGCTTAACTCTAAGTCCGCAAGATTTCCTGACGGTATGGGGAACGACAGTGGAGAGTTAGGTCATAATATAATGGATCATCATTTCCAGGTGGGAGCTAGAGGAACTTCAGAGGAGTATCAAGACCAGTATTATAAGGGAAGGAGACCTAATGGAATTTTTGTCCCTAGGTTCAGGAATATAGATAAAAATACAAAGCAAAAAGATTTTCTTAGAGGTTATGGATACCAAGGTGGCGGAGGAAGACAGAATTGGTATAGACCTGCAGAGTCAGCTAAGTATGGTGCAGCCTTCAAAGAAGAATTATTAGCTCCAGGAGATTGGACGATGTCGCTTCATGGATTCGGAGAATGTCTTCCTTATCACGATAATAATATGGTTCTGGATTATCAGAAATTAGATAAGTGGGGCTTGCCGACAATTACCTTAGATGTGGAATGGAAGGAAAATGAATATGCTATGCGTAAAGATATGAAACAGCAGGCGGTAGAAATGTTAGAGGCTTCTGGAATCAAGAATGTAAAACCGTTTGAGAATAGATGTGCTCCCGGTCTCGGTATTCATGAGATGGGAACTGCGAGAATGGGAAAAGACCCTAAGACTTCGGTTCTCAATAAATGGAATCAGGTTCATGCAGTGAAAAACGTATTTGTAACAGACGGAGCTTGTATGACCTCAGCAGCGAATCAAAATCCATCTTTAACTTATATGGCATTGTCAGCTAGAGCTGCTAACCATGCTGTTGATGAATTGAAAAAAGATAATATATAATATGGTAAAGCACGAGATTAAATAAATTTTGGAAGCTTAAGAAAAAATAAAATGAAAAGGAGAAAAGCAATTAAGTTATCAGCAGCAGGAATTTTAGGAGCAGCATTAGCTACTGGAGGATCGGTAGCTTTTTTAGGAGGCTGTAAGGCAGAAACAAAGCCTGATTGGATGCCTTCTGGAATGGATCTAAATCAATTAGATTTAGTCACAGAGATGGCGGAGATGATCATTCCTAAGACGGATACACCAGGAGCTAAAGACGCTCTAGTACATCGATATATAGATAATGCCGTACATAAGTTTTTCACTCCTGAGCAGAAAACTTTGTTCACTGAAGCGCTAACAATGGTGGAAAAATTAAGTACTGATCTTACAGGGAAGTCCTTTGTGAAAACGGATAACGAGGGTCGAACTAAAGTTATGGATGCCCTGGTTACTGATTCAGAAGAATATAATAAACAAGGGAATGAAGAACCGCATATTTTCGATGCGATGGTAGAAATGGTAAGACATGGATTTTTTACTTCTGAGGTAGGAGCTACCGAAGCTCTAATTTATGATCCAGTTCCTGGTCCATACAAGGGGTGCGTACCTTATGAAGATATTGGAGGGCAGTGGGCATTATAAAAAAAAAAGATTATGGTTAAAAGAAGAAAATTTATAAAAAGCACAGGATATTTATCCCTAGGAATTTTGGCTGGAACGAGCTTGGTAAACAGTTCTTGTAATTCGAACAATACGAAAAACCAACAACAAGAGCAGGAGCCAAGTAATTCCAGCCCTCTTTGGTTTAAAATGTCCTTGGCGCAATGGTCTCTTAATAAAGCATTGTTTGCTAAAGAATTAGATCATTTAGATTTTGCTAAGAAAACGCGATCTTATGGTCTGGATGGCGTAGAGTATGTCAATCAATTTTTTGCTGATAAGGCGCAGGACATGGCCTATCTTAAGGAAATGAATACTCGAGCTAATGGAGAAGGAATAGAACAACTTATGATCATGGTAGATAATGAAGGCGATGTCGCGTCTCCTGAGAAAGCTACTAGGACAGATGCTATAGATAATCACAAAAAGTGGGTAGAAGCAGCGAAGTTTTTAGGTTGCCACAGTGTGAGGATCAATCTTTTTGGTGAGATGCGAGATACACCTAAGTGGATAGACTATGCTACGGATGGAATGGGAAGACTATCTGAATTTGCAAAGCAAGATAATATCAACATTATTGTAGAAAACCATGGCTGGATATCTTCTAATGCTGAAGCCGTTGTCCAAGTTATGAAGAATATAGATATGCCTAATTGTGGTACTTTACCTGATTTTGGAAACTTCTGTCTCAGTAGAGAAGGAGGAGAAAAATGGGGTGCAAAATGTCTAGAAGAATATGATCGCTATAAGGGCGTAGAAGAACTTATGCCCTATGCTAAAGCGGTAAGTGCAAAGTCTCATGACTTCGATTCAGATGGAAACGAAACAAAAACTGATTACGCAAAGATGCTTAAGATTGTCAAGTCTCATGGCTACGATGGATATATAGGTGTAGAGTACGAAGGCGAAAATCTATCAGCTGATGAAGGTATAATGGCGACTAAGAAATTACTAGAGCGAGTAGGGAACTCTATGTCCTAGACCTCTTACTAGAGGTATATTTTTTATCGCTTGTTATCTAGGTGATTTCCAATTCCAAGATACTATTAAGATCATTCTTTAGTTTAGAAGCGCTACTGAAGTTAAAGGCATGTATACCTACTCCTCTTGCACCACTTACGTTTTCTTTATTATCATCTATAAAGATACACTCTTCCGGAATTAGCTTGTATTTTTCCATCATTAGATGATAAATAGCTGGATCTGGCTTGATAAGTTTTTCTTCTCCAGAAACTAATATTCCTTCGAACCATGAAAGAAAATCAAATCTATCTAGCGCAACAGGGAAGGTCTCATAAGACCAATTAGTGAGCGCATAAATCTTGTAGTTCTTATGCTCAGAAAAATACTTAAGAATGGCAACCGTTTCTTCTATAGCTTCACCTAACATATCTTCCCATCGTGCATAGAATAATCTTATTTCTTTCTCCCATTCTGGGTGTTCTTTGACCTTTATTTCTGTTCCTTCTGCTAAGGTTCTACCAGCATCTTGCTGTATGTTCCATTCGGAGATACAGATGTTCTCTAGAAACCAATCTACCTTTTCTTCAGTCTCAAAAACTTCTCTATATACGTATTTAGGATTCCAATCGATGAGTACTCCACCTAGATCAAAAATTATGTTTTTTATATTTTTCATAGTATTGGCTTTTATTGTAATATTTCCTGTTAAATTATCCTAACTCCATAAACATAGGAGCATGATCTGATAGTTTTTCTTCTCTAGCCTTATGATCATAATAACAATTCGACAAGATAGGTTCTAGACTTGGATGGATATAGTAGTGATCATAGCGATAACCATTACCTTGATGACTATACCAGCTATACTCTTTTACAGCTCCATTTTTTTTCCTGAAAGCATCTATGTAGTTGTGTTGGGTTTCTAGTTTTTCTAATTCATCTGTATACCAGAAGGAATTTCCTTTTTGATCGATATAGTTTTTACCAGTATTATAATCTCCTGTTATTATAGAAGGCG
Source organism: uncultured Saprospiraceae bacterium (assembly GCA_964475415.1). Classification (GTDB taxonomy): domain Bacteria; phylum Bacteroidota; class Bacteroidia; order Chitinophagales; family Saprospiraceae; genus CALCMJ01. The sequence goes on from CAYYWZ010000067.1 coordinate 18,410, forward strand.
TTTCTCCTAAGTTTTCTAAGAAGAAGTCAAACAGAATATGTTTCTTTTTGTGAGGAAGATAGACACCGTATATGTCGAAAGCATCGAAACTTCCTTTTACTACACAATGATCATATTTAGGATCTATTTTATGGAATAAGGTCGAAGAAAATTTGTGCTTACTTGCTAAAAGTACACCATTATCTCCCGACGGGGCGTGGCTGGATGCTTGGTGTAAGTATCCAGCTCTTAGAAGAGCAGTTCTTATCTTGATGCCATTATCATTATGTTTGTATTCATTGAGTACGATAATTTCGGCATGGCTATTCAGCAAGTAAGATATTATTTTGAGGGTTCTAGAACCTCCTCCTTGTTGTATATTCCATGATACAATTTTAAGCATATTAAGATTCTATTCTACGCTCCTTTTTTGAGTTCCTTAGCCTGTTCTATACTCTGTTTTAGAGCAGACATAATATCTACTACAGGTTTATCTTCTACATCATCTACTATGCTGATAATCTCTTTCCCATTAACCTTATCTTGTACAAGTTCTAGCAAAGCATCTTTGTATCTATCATCAAAATTAACTTTGTCGAAACTTGTTTCCAAAGATGCAACTAATGTTTCTGCTAGTTTAAGTTGAGCCTCATCTATATCTTCTTCGACAATGTCAGGAACATTTTTTATATCTCTGATCTCATCAGGGTATCTCAGTTTATACATGATAAGAGCATTTTCATGTGCCTTGATGAGTACGACATCTTCTCTGTCTCTAAGGATAATCCTTCCTATCCCTGCCTTGCCAGTTTTCTTAAGTGTTTTTGTAAAGAGATTAAAAGTTTTAGAAGCGACTTCACCATTTGGTCCTATAAAGTAGACCGCCTCATATCGACTAGGGTGGACTTCTGCTATATCTACAAACGCTTCTATGTCGATAACTCTTGTACTCTTAAGTTTGATGCTTTCTAGTTCTGACTTTTCTATGATTACGTATTGATCGGGTTCGTATTCGTAACCTTTTACAATATCCGCATGAGGTACTTTCTTATTACAAGATCGACACACCTTATCGTATCCTACACGACCGTTATCTTCATTATGTAATTGCTTGAAGCTTATGTCATTTTTTCGCTCTACTGCATTGAATATCTGAATAGGGATTGTTACGAGAGAAAATCTGATGTGACCTTTCCACATGGATCTCATAATAGTAGTATTTTAATATTTAATTTAAGTCGTCTCTCATTTTTTTGAAGACGGGTTCTCTGTATGTACCATTGTTAGTAAGTGATGCATATTCTATCTCACAATGTAGAACTGGTTCTAGCCAGGTCGTATCTTTCTCACTTTCTATCTTGTCTTGTACAATTTTCGTGCCTTGAGGTGTGTTTAGGAACCTTTTGAGCAAGATTTTCATCTTTTCTACATTATAACCTGTTCCTACTTTACCCATATATTTCATCTTACCTGCTTCCAACTTACCGAGATGTATAGCCCCGAATAAGGCTGATCGGTCTCCCTGTCCCTTAGTGTAGCCTAGTATAATACAATCATCTGTTGTTCTAAACTTTATTTTCAACCAAGCCCTGCTTCTCTGTCCTGGAAAATAAGCATGGTCTATATCTTTAGCCATTATACCTTCTAGATCCATTTTTTTTGCAGCTTCATATAGATCTTTACCATTGGGGATGTCTTCACTATATCTATAATGTCCTCCGTTTTTTATCACGGAACGCAGCCATGCTTTTCTCTTTTTAAGAGGCAGCTTCGTAATATCTTTTCCATCTAAAGACAAACAATCAAATACATAGCAGTATACAGGGGAGCTCTTAGATCTTTGTAATATTTTGTCTTTACCCTGAGTATGCATTCTACTGATTACCTGACTAAATACGGGTCTGCCTTGCTCATCCATAGAAACGATCTCACAATCAAATATTCCAGATTCCATCTCGAAGGATTTATGGATATCTTGTAATTCTGGAAACGAATAACTAATATCTCTTCCACTCCTAGATTTGATGACTACCTTTTCGTTCTCTATAGCTATGATGGCCCTTATACCGTCCCACTTTATTTCATAGCTATATTTTTTGCCAGTAGGAACTGTCTTACTTACATCCGCAAGCATAGGTTCAGGTATATGCTCCATAATGCTTTCCGAGTCATCTATCCTTTCTGTAAGCCATTGTGCATCTCTTGTCCTATATATGTGGTAGGCTCTAGTTCTTGTTGCAGACCTAAGTTCAAATTTTATTTTTTTCTCTGTTTGTTCTATGACTTTGTAAGTTCCCGATTCATAGATCCACATTTTCCCAGCTCCATATTCACCTTTTGGGATAGTGCCTTCCCAGTCTAGATATTTGAGTGGATGATCTTCCGTTTGTATAGCCATTCTTTTGATACCTTTTTGCATCGGTAGTCCTTTAGGTATGGCCCATGACTTTAGCACGTTATCCATTTCTAATCTGAGGTCATAATGTAGATTGCTTGCATCATGTAGTTGTATTACATAACGGTCGTTATTTCCTTTTGCATTTGTAAATGCAGGTTCATCTGTCTTAGAGAAATCTCTTTTCTGTATATAGCTTGATAGTTTTTTCTCTAATTCTGGATCTGGCTCTTCAGGAACAGCTTCAATGTTATGAAGTGGTGCACCTGCTGTTTTCCATTTTGACCAAGCCTTTATGGATTCTTCGATGTATTCCTTGTAGTTACGAATAGTAAAATGTTGAGAGTCTTCTATCTCATCTAATTTTTCCCAACTGAGTGGCATAGAAATCGGTGCACCTGGTTTTCCTCGTAAGCTATATGCTCCGACGGTAGTCTGAGCTTTGTGATTTCTATATATATCTATAAGTGTTTTTTTATTTCTTTTATCCTTAGCAAGGTGTAAGGTGCAGTTTTCTGGATATTTCTTCACAAACTGTTTGGCGAGGGTTTTTACACTTTCGACCATCTCTTCATGTGTGTATTCTTTCTTTATGGGAACAAGTATATGTAGTCCCTTGCTGCCAGAAGTCTTTACGAATGGCACATATTTTTTTTCTTGTAAAAAATCTTTTAGATCAAAGGCTATTTTCTTCAGTCCTAGGAAATCAGTATCCTCAGGCGGATCAAGATCAAAAACAAAATAGTCAGGTTGCTCTAGAGTATCTATGGTCATCTGCATAGGATGAATCTCTAAGGCAGATAGATTTGCTAGCCAAGCTACAGCAGCTTTGTTTTGTATATATACATAGTTTATAGGTTCCTTACTGTGTTCTATTTTTATAGAAGGAATCCATTCTGGTGTCCATGCTGGCTTTTCTTTAGCATAGAATCTTTCTTTGTCTATACCATCAGGATATCTAATTAAGCTTAATGGCCTATCAGCAATATGTATCAAAAACTGCTCTGCTATATCTAAATAATACTGGATGATCTCCGCCTTTGTGATTTTATGGGCAGGGTAGATTACCTTGTTTAGATTGCTAAGTTTAATTTTCTGTCCTTCTATTTCTGTGTGAACATACTTAGATGGCATATAATAGATTTCTACTGCAACAAAATAACATTAATTTCTTGTAGCTTCCGTTTTTGTAGATTTTAAAACCAAATTTTTTCAATTTGAAAAATCTATTGTGAAGCCTGATTTTATATGTAAATAAAGAATTTAAAAACTACTATTTATATATACTATAGTTTTGTAAACAAAGAAAGCGGAAGATTAAATCTACCGCTCATTCCGATTTGCGCTATTAGGTGTCTTAATTTCTAAGTGGCAACTCGTTAAGTTTTTGCTTTGGTCTTAACTTGGCAT
>CAYYWZ010000068.1:0-7765 GCA_964475415.1 uncultured Saprospiraceae bacterium
TCTACAGGTATATCCTAATCCAGCAGTAGACGAGATAGAGTTATCGATCAGTGGTCTAGAAAGTGCTCAATCGGAGACACAGATAGAAATATTTGATGGAACGGGTAGAGTAGTAAGAAGATTCATGATAGATAAGTCAGAAAATACGACAAGACTGAAACAGCAGATAGACATAACAGAATTGACGGAAGGAGTGTACACGATAAGAGTACAATCTGGAAATATAGTTGTGGAGAACAGACTGATCAAAGTCACAGATTAATTCATTATTTGTATATGAGTAGTTTGCATGGAGCTTTCCATGCAGCTACTTTTTTTAATGAGAAGAGATTTCCTTGGCAAAGGTTATCTCTTTTTTATTGGTATATGCTAGATCTATTTATTTTAGAATTTAAAGCTGTAAATTTTTGGTGGGTAATTTGAAATAAATATAAGTTATACGATCTAGAAGTGCACTTTCTTCTAGCCCCTTAAATAACTGGAAAAGAAATATTTAAACAGAAAATTATTAAAATTAATAGATCTGATGTGTCTCCAAGATTTAGGACAACAACAAAATAACGTAAATTGTTAACAAATAAATCTTGGAAAAATGAAACGCAGAAATTTTACTCCATCTTTAAAACTAAAGTAGTTTTAGACGCACTAAAAGAGCTCCAAACAACATCCAAACTGGCGGTTATATATCAGATTACTCCACTGCAAATTAGTACTTGGAAAAGAGAATGCGTGAATGGTGCTGAGCAGATATTTGGTAGTAAAAAGAAAATTCAAAAAGACCTAGTATAACAAGAAAGAGATGAGTTACTAAAAGTCATAGGTCAACAAAAAATGGATATTGATTTTTAAAAAAAAAGTATTGGTGTGAAGACCTTGAAAGAGGAGCGTCAATTGATAAATTGGTCAAATCTAGATTTAAGTTTACAGAGACAATGTGATCTGATTGGGATACATAAATCTGGTATATATTATAAACCAAAAGGAGAATCAGAGTTAAATCTTGATTTAATGAGACTAATAGATGAACACTATTTGGAGCATCCTTATAAAGGAGCTAGACGAATGCATATATGGTTGACAAAAGATAAGGGGTATCAAGTCAGTTTAAATCGAATAAGTCGTTTGTATTATAAGGTTATGTGCCTTAGAAGCTTATTGCCAGGGCCTCATACATCAAAGCGTAACAAGGAACATAAGGTTTACCCATATCTTTTAAGAGACCTAGAAATAGTCAGACCAAATCAAGTTTGGCAAACAGATATCACATATATACCAATGCCCAAAGGTTTCATGTACCTATCTGCGATAATTGATGTACATAGTAGATATATAATTGGTTGGTCATTATCTAATACAATGGAAGCTGAATGGTGTGCAGAACTCGTCAAAGAATCAGTAACAAAACATGGATCACCAGAAATCATCAATACAGATCAAGGTGCCCAATACACAAGCGAGGTATTTACAGAGTGTATTAAGAAATTGGCAAACACAAAGCTCAGTATGGATGGTAAAGGAAGGGCGACAAATAATGCATATATAGAAAGATTTTGGAGAAGTATTAAGTACGAATGCATTTATATCAATCCAACATCAGATGTGATAGAGTTAGAAAAATTAATCCGTAATTATATTGGGGACACATCAATCAACTTTTAAATTTGTGAATCTTATGTGAAAGCAGCTAATCTATAAACATGGTAGCTGCTTTTTTTTCAATATTATATAAATAAAGATTCTAGACTTAAGTAATCTTACGGAGGGAATATATAAAGTATAATACTTACAATTGATAAGATGACGCAAAAGTCAAAAATGAGAAAGGTAATAGAATAAGATTTATTTGTACGTTTTTAGGGGTTGCATGCAGTGTTCTTATATATAGTCATCATTTTTTTAGGAGTTGATATATTATTAGTTCAGCTTTTTTATTCAAAAATGTAAAATAATTTACATAAAAATAGAATCAAAAGTCCGTATCTATCGATTATTATAGTTTATATTTGATGATATATTTATAACAAATATCACCTTTCTATATTTCCCTTTTGTAATTTCTTATACACTCCTTATACATTCAAGAAAGTATCCCATTTTTATTAGAATATTTATTCTTATAGAAATTTTATTGTTAAAATAAAAAATTAAATATTAAGTGTACCTAAAGAAATAAATTCTAACCCTGGCTAACAAAGGCTAGTTTATTAATAGAAAACACAGCCCTTTCTTTTTATTTGTTTAATTGTTAATTAATTATCAGAACCAATTGTTTTTCTGAGGGGTATCCCTATGCAATCAATTCTCTGATATAAATTTAAATTCCAAGAAATGAAGTATTTATTTAATTCATTTACCAATATTAGTGTCTTTAATCTTGAGGTCAAAATCCCAAAATTTTACACACTTATTATTGTAATTTTTCTGAGTATTAACAACTCTATTGCTCAATTAGATAATCCCGATTGGGGTGAAGGAATAGAAACCTGTGTAGATGGTATCTTATTGTATCCTGGTGTAGCGGTAGCAACCTGTGCAGTAACAGATGATGTGCCAGTAAACGAGAGATATACAATGGCATTTATGTCATTGAATGAAGGGACAACAGTGACGATGAGAGAAGAAATAACCAACATGGATAGTGCCTTACATCATACCGATTGGTTGATTCAAAATATAGGAAACCTTTTTGGTGTAGCTTTAGTGCAGGAAACAGGTACAGCGTATGTAGCTGCTTCTTCCAATTATGGGTCTGGCTACGGATTTTTTAATCCAGATGCAACGGGGATTCTAAATTATGGAAATATTAATCCAGCAGCAACAGAACTTGAGAATGCTGGTTCGATCTATAGAATAGATCCAGTAACTGGAGCGGCATCTGTGTTTACAGTATTACCTCAACAATCTACTAGTTTAGAACATTGGGATTGTGAATATAATAATCAAGAAATAACAAGAAATAATACAGGTGTTGGGCTTGGTAACATAGCTTATGACGAAGCCAATGATCAATTCTTTGTTACCAATGTAGAGGACGGTAGAATCTATAGAGTAAATAGTCTCGGTATAATTTTGGATTCATACGATCCAGGAGTATACGATACAGGAGTTGCTGGTATCGCTGATCTAGAAGATGTACCTTATGGGATAGCAGTAGAACCTGGTTCTGGAAGATTGTTTTATGGAGTAGTAGATGATCCAGGAGCTGGTAGTCCAGCTACAAATCCAGGAGCTCCACAAGTTTACTCTATTGATCTAGGCGCAGGAGGAACATTTGTTGGTACAATAAATAATACTATTTTACCTTTAGGTGTACCTGCAAATTACGTAGGAACAGAAACATTACATGCTACAATTCCCACTGGAGGAGGAAATTCATTTACAAATCATACAATATATTTTATTAGTGATATAACTTTTCCTACCGCGGATCAGATGTTGGTAGGCGTAAGAGTAGGTTGTCATGGAAGTTGGCATACATCTTATAATCACTGGGCCGAAACAAATCTTATTACAAGAAATACAGCAACAAATCTATTTTCTAACACACCATTCGAATATGATATCTCTGTAACAGGAGATGCAGGAGTCGATGATGTTTATGGTGGTGTCGCATACTTTGATCCTAGAAACGATGATTGTGATCTATATTTTGCTACCAGTTCTGCTGATATCTTAGTAGAGTCTGGACCTCACGGGTTAGCTATTTGGAATGCAGAAACGATGAATGCACCCATAGATCCTTTAGGTGTATTTTCTTATGGCTTAGTTGATAATTTGGATCCTAAAGGAGTAGGAGGAGATTTAGAAATATTTAACGGATGTCGATTTTCCTGTGATATTAGTGGAGAGACGGAGGTGTGTGAAAACGAAACCTTTACTTTAGAATTTGCACCACCTTGCTCTAGTATAACTTTTGAATGGCAAGTAAATGGAGACGCAACTATAAATGGTGCTAATGATGAAGCTTCAGTTTCAATAACTGCAGGATCTAATGATTTTACGGTGACTTTAGTTTCGGATGATATCGAAAATCCTTGTGAATACCCTGTAACGGTAATTATTCCTAACACTACTGTAAATGATCCAGCGGATGTATGTGTAGAAGGAGCAGATATGAATTTTGTCGGGGATCCTATCAATGGAACCTATTCCTCAGATGCTGGAGCTGCACTCATAGATAATGGTGATGGAACAGCAGTCTTAGATGTAGATGTGGCTGGCCCAGGTATGTATACAATTACATACACAGCAACAGATGCTGCGGGTTGTACAGATGATGCAACGGTTATGGTAGAAGTTTTCGCATTACCCGATCCAAGTATATTACCAGCGGGACCATTCTGTGTCTCTGGCGGTATAGAAACTATACAGGCAAGTCTAGTAGGAGGAACATGGTCAGGAAATGGTATTACTAATCCAGTATTTGGACTTTTTGATCCTGCATCTGCAGGAGTAGGTACACATACGATTACATATACAGTTACAGATCTTAATAATTGTACGGATAATGCTATGATAGATATAGTTGTAAACGGTGTCACAGCTGATGTTACAACTACACCTGCTAGTATATGTGCAGAAGAAGCTAATGGTGTTAACACTATAGATTTAAATGATTTACTTTCGCCTATGGGGACAACAGGTACATGGGCAGATACGGATGCATCAGGTGGATTGAGTGGTTCTGTATTTACTGCGTCGGCAGCTAACAGAGGAATTACTTACACATTTACATATACCATATCTGGAGATGGACCTGCGGGTACTGATTGTGATGACAAGAGTTTTGAAGTAGAGGTGGATGTATTAGATTGTAGATTAGATGCAGCCTTAATAAAAACATTGGACACAGATCTTACAACTACACCGGTCCAGCTAAACCAAACAGTAACATTCAATGTAGAAGTTTGTAATCAAGGACCGACAATTATAGATAGCGTAGAAGTAACCGATTATATTCCTTCAGGATATAGTTTTACAGATAATAACGGATGGGTAACTAGTGGTAGTGATGCAATAATTACTTTGACGGTAGGAAATGGATTATTGACAGCACCAGGATTGGCTTTAGATGCTTGCATAGATTTACCGATCGAGTTAGTTGTAATTTCTTCTGATCCAGATGATCTAATAAATTATGCTGAGATAACGGGCGTAAGAAATACGAATGGAGCCGAAAATGATATAGATAGCACGCCAGGCTCCAACAGTCCTGAAGAAAATGCAGTAGTACTAGGTGACCCAGATGATGATAATCCTAATGGGGGAGGACCTGGAGTAGGAGAAGATGAGGATGATCATGATCCAGCAACAGTTCCTGTTGTAGATATTTCACTAGCTAAGTCAACGATGCAGACAGGACCATTTACTTATGGCTCTATTGTGCTATACCAAGTAGAAGTAACGAATCAAGGAAATGTAGATCTTAACGATATACAAGTAACCGATTATATTCCATGTGGACTTGGATTTTCAAGTACTTTGGTAAATATTGATTGGACACCAGTAGGTGCTCCGGCTACATTCGCTGTCAGTGATCCTTTTGATTTAGGAGCAGGGGCAAGCACAATTTTGCAATTAGAATTAGAAGTTTTACCTGTTCCAGATGGATGTGAGAATTCAACTGCATATACAAATTATGCAGAAGTAAGTTATATGGAAGATCCTGATGATATGGATGTAAGTATGGAGGATATAGATAGTAATGCAGATTCTGTAAATGGAAATGATCCAGGTGGAATTCCGGATGGAAATACCGACGATGAAGTAGATGGAGATGGAACTGGAATACCGAATGATAACAATCCTAATACCACGGATGATGATGTAGCAGCAGAAGATGAAGATGATCATGATCCTGCATTTATAGAAGTGTTTGATCTTGCATTAGATAAGCTAGTAGATGATTCTACACCAGGCCCGTTTGTTTATGGAGATATTGTAAGCTTTGCAATTACAGTTTACAACCAAGGTAGTGTAGATGGTATAGATATAGAAGTATCGGATTATATTCCTACAGGCTACAGTTATGATCCTGCAAGTCCAAATAATGTAGGGACTTGGATGGGAGCTGCTGTTGCCGCTGGTGCAGGAGGAACAGTTACCACAACTATTCCTAGTCTACTAGCTGGAGAAATGACGACTATATTAATAGATCTTATTGTCGCTCCTGGAATGGACCCTAGTGCTTGGGATAATTATTCAGAAATAACTGATGCTAGTGATCCAAATGGTAATAATACGACAGCAGGAACATTGACAGATGTAGACAGTACTCCTGGTAGCAATGGAGCAGAAGAGAATGATGTAAATCCAGGTGATCCAGACGATAATAGCATTGATGGATTAGGACCGAATGCGGGAGAAGACGAAGATGATCATGATCCAGCTGCGCCACAGATATTTGATCTAGCACAAAGCAAAACAATTGTAACAGCAGGTCCTTATGATGTAGGGCAAGATATAGAATTTATACTAACAGTAGAAAATCAGGGTAATGTAAGTGCTACAGAATATACCATTATAGATTATATTCCTTCAGGCTTTGCTTACTCTGGGTTGAATAATCCTTTTGAGTGGTCATTTATAATGGGAGCGTCTACAACTTTCCAAGAAGTAACGGATGAATTGTTACCTGGAGAAAGCACAACATTTACGCTATTCCTTACTTTGCAAATTCCTGAGGATATGGATTATGCAGATGGATGGACAAACTATTCTGAGATCGCAAGTGCAGAAGGACCTAATGGGAATGAAGTAGATGCAGATAGTACTCCAGATACCAATAATACAAATGATCCAGGAGGTCAACCAGAAAGCCCTGCTGATGATTTTACAGATGGAGATGGTCTGAATGGAGGAGGAACAATAGGGGATGATGTGCCAGGAACAGATGAAGATGATCATGATCCAGCTTTGGTTTCTGTACATGATGTAGCCTTGATTAAAACCTTACCAATGAATCAAGGAACAGTAAGTGTAGGAGATCTCGTAACATTCACAATAACAGTAACTAATCAGGGTAATCATCCTGTCACAGAATTGAAATTGACTGATTATATCAATGATGGATATAATTTTGTAGACAATAATAATTGGGTAGCTGCAGGTCCTAATGCTTGCTTGACAGCTAATCTAAATAACGGGTTACTAACAGCACCTGGATTGGCACCTGGAGAAAGTATTTCTTTTCCAATAGATCTGACAATTTCAGCAAGTGCAAATATTGATAATGTACTTAATATCGCAGAGATAACACAGTCAACGGATTCTGCAGGATTGACAGAAGCAGATGACCTAGATAGTATGGCAGATTCAGTTCCTGATAATGATGAGGGTGGACAAGTGAATACGGGAAGTGATGATGTGATAGACGGTGATGGTACTGGTAATGGTGGACCTAATGATCCTGATACAGATGAGGATGATTCAGATCCCGCCGCTGTTGTTCTAGAACTTTATAGTCTTGGTAACCAAGTATGGAATGACGATAACAACAATGGAATAATAGACGATGGAGAAGAATTAATCGAAGGAGTAGAAGTAGTTTTACATTACTTTAATCCAGAGACGATGATGTGCGAGATAATAGAAAGTGTATTTACAGATATGAATGGGCAATACCTATTTGATACGCTGAATGCTGGAGATTATCTTGTCGAGATTCCTGCTTCTAACTTTGACATGGGCGGGCCTTTAGAGGACTTTACTAGTAGTACAGGAAGTGGAGCTACGGATTTGACAAATGGACCAAATGAAGATGGAG
>CAYYWZ010000068.1:7865-22105 GCA_964475415.1 uncultured Saprospiraceae bacterium
TAGAGTTACCAGCAAGTAACTTCGAAGAAGGTGCAGTAGCAGAAGGCTATGTAAGTAGTACAGGAAGTGGAGCTACGGACCTAAGTAATGGACCGAACGAAGATGGAATGAATCCAATCGATCCAGATGATAATGTCAATGTAGATGATAATGGTGTGCTTAATGGAAACGCCATGTTTTCGATAGGAAGTATAGCGAGTGATACTTTGACATTAGGTGGAGCAGAAGATGAACCACTACTGGAGGGAACTGATCCTACAGATAGTGATAATGACATGAGTGGAGCTGCAGATGACAATAGTAATCTGACAGTAGACTTTGGATTGGTACCACTGCATAGTATAGGAAACCAAGTGTGGATCGATACGAACAATAATGGTGTAATCGATGCAGATGAAGAGCCAGTAGAAGGAGTGGAAGTAGTGTTGCATTATTTCGATCCTATAACGATGACCTGTGTTATACTCGAGAGTGTAGTAACAGATGCAGATGGTCAGTATTTATTTGACAGTCTGATTGTAGGAGATTATATTATAGAGTTACCAGCAAGTAACTTCGAAGAAGGTGCAGTAGCAGAAGGCTATGTAAGTAGTACAGGGAGCGGACCTGGAGATCTAGGAACAGGAGGTCCGTATGAAGATCCAGATAATCCAGTAGACCCTGATAATGATACGAATGTAGATGACAACGGTATTATGAATGGTAATCCGATGTTTGCACCTGGTGGAATATCTAGTGATACAATTACTTTGACGAATGACATGGAGCCGCTCTTAGAAGGAGATAATGCAGAAGATAGTGATAATGATATGAGTGGTGCACTAGATGAGAACAGTAACTTGACTGTAGATTTCGGGTTGACGCCTATGTTTAGTCTTGGGAATACAGTGTGGATAGATGATAATTATGACGGTATATTCGATATGGGAGATGAGGAAGGTGTAGAAGGTGTAACGGTAGAATTACATCTATATGATCCTGTTACCATGACCTGTATATTAGTAGAGACTACTATGACAGATGAGAATGGATTATATCTATTTGACAGTCTTTCTACAGGTGATTATATTGTTGTAATACCTAGTGCAGATTTAGAACCAGGAGGCGTTTTAGATGACTACCATTCTACTACTGGTACATTTAACGCAGGAGGAATTTATGAAGACCAAGACAATCCTATAGATGCGGATGGAGATGTTGATAATGATGATAATGGATTGACAAGTGAAAGTGGAATGTTTGCAGGAGGTGTAGTAAGTGATACGATAAACTTATGTGCAACCAAGGAGCCTCTAGATGAAGATCCAGATAATGATGGAAGTGGAGCAACTGACGATAATGGGAACTTGACGGTAGACTTTGGTTTTGCATTGAATGTTCCAGATTTAGCATTAAGAAAAACTGTTGTTGACAGAGGACCTATAATGCCAGGTGGAACTGCAGAGTTTATTATTACTGTATTTAACCAAGGTAATATCGATGCAAAAGATATCGAAGTAAAAGATTATCTGAATAGAGGCTACATATTCGATATGGGAATGAATCCAGACTGGAGTATAGTAGATGACACGATTTCTATTGTAGTGGAAGGACCTCTAGAACCTATGGATAGTACTAAGGTATTCTTAAATCTAATTGTACAAGTAGCAGATGCGCCAGTGGCAATATCTGACTGGTATAATTATGCTGAGATAGGATCAGCCTTAGATACATTTGATATTGATCTTGGAGATATTGATAGTGATCCATCAAGTAATACAATGGAAGAACTAAGTGTGATACCAGATGTAGATCCAGATAATGTAATAGACGGAGGAGGACCATCAGTAGGAGAAGATGAAGATGACCATGATGTAGATTATGTACTTGTGATAGGATGGTGGGAAGGAATTACGTGGCATGATATAGATGGAGATGGAATTCAAGATCCTGACGAGGAAGTTATTCCGGGAGCTATAGTTAATCTATTCGATAATATGAATAATTTTATAGGTGCAACAGTGTCTGATGAAAACGGGGAATATATCTTTGAGAATTTGATTCCGGGAGATTATCAAGTACAAATTATATTACCTGAAGGTTATGAGAATACCTTCCAAGATGAAGGATTTGATGATGGTGTTGATAGTGATATCAATGGCGTAGGGTTTACAGTTCTAGCAGAAGTATTTGCAGGTGATACGACCTATGCAGATGCGGGAGGTTATTTCCCTATACCAGTAGGTGACCTTGTATGGTTTGATAATAATGAAAATGATATCTGGGATTTCACAGAAAATGGAATCAATGGAATCAAAGTGAATATCTACCGACAAGAAAATGGAGGAACAGACTATGAGCTTTGGGATTCAGAGTTTACAGGACATCAGCCTGGTACACCTTCTGACGATGGTTGGTATAAGTTCAATGTTCCACCTGGGAATTACTATCTAGAAATAGGAAGTATACTTAATGGTCTTGTGGCAGCTCAAGAGGATATAGGAAATAACGAAGAGATAGACAGTGATGTTACAAATGAATTTGGATCTAACACAACAGATGATTTCACTATACTTAGTGGTGATGTTGTATCTGATATGGGAGCAGGGTTCTACCTCATGGCAACTGCAGGTGATTTCGTATGGAGAGATGATAACGGAAATGGACAGCAGGAGAATTGGGAGCCTAGAATGGAAGGCGTAACGATCCAAGCATATGATATCACAGGCGATATGATAGCAGAAGATGTAACAGATAATCAGGGTTCTTACGAGATAGATTATCTACGAAAAGAGGATTATTACTTCAAGGTTATACCTCCTGCTGGAATGTCACCTACGGTAGCTAATAGTGGGAATGATAATAATGATAGTGATGTTGATAATAGTTTCGGAATTAACACTACAGATGCTTATTTGATGTCTCCAGGTGATCACGTACCTAGTATAGATGTAGGATTAGTATTCGGAGTAGTTCCTGTAGAATTCACAGAATTCAAAGGAGAGTTCAGAGATGTTCATAACTATATCTACTGGTCTACTGCAAATGAGGTGAACAATGAGAAGTTCGAGTTAGAACGTAGTTTAGATAATACGTCTTTCCGTAAGATAGCTGAGATTAAAGGAGCAGGAACATTCCAACAGGAAAGTAACTACAGTTATGAAGATACGGATATTGCTGCTTCAGGAATTTATTACTACAGATTGAGACAGTTAGATTATGATGGTAACGAAACAATTAGTGGAACGATAGCTATAAGAGTAGAACGATCATCTGATAAACCTAGATTAGATTTATATCCAAATCCGGCAGTAGATGAGATCCAGCTTTCTCTAAGTGGATTAGATGAGATAGGATCAGTTACGCGAATTGAGATAATAGATGGAACAGGTAGAGTAGTAAAAAAACTGCAAATAGATAAAGCAGATAATACAACTAAACTGAGACAACAATTAGATATAGAAAATCTAATAGAAGGCATATATACGATAAGGGTAGAATCTGGATCCGTATTAATAGAAAACAGACTTATTAAAGTCTTAGATTAATTCATTATTTGTATATGGGTAGTTGCCTGAAGCCTTTCAGGTGGCTACCTCTTTTTTAAACTAAAATCAAAAAAACTAAATAGAGATATAGACGAAAAAGCAAAAAAAAGCAAAAAAAAATGACTATATGGAAAAACTCTTATAGTCATTTTTAATTTAACAGCAATTAGAGATTTGCTGTTTTTTATATTCTGTGGGTTTATATTTTTAGATGATATAATATGACTAATAGATCTAGTTAAAATCTAGTCATAATTATTTGTAGAAATAATTTAAAAAGATTGAAATGATTCTATCATGGGTATAGAATCAGTAAAGGAGTAAAAAAAAAAGGAACGGGTGATAGAAATTTTCTAAACACCCATTCAAGTTCTACAGAACTTAAAAAATGAGAACGTTAATGAGTTTAAGAGTACAATATTCCTAAAGCCGAGAAAGCTTTACATAAGTAATAAATAGAATATAGAATCTACTTTCTGATTTTACATTTTTATTATTTTCTGTTGGTAGATAACTTCTTCATTTTTAAGAAAATGGATATAGCTTCCTGGTAGTAATTCTTCTAGGCTTAGGCTAGTATTATTTATACCAACAAAAGCCTTTTTTACAAGCTGATCAGAGTAATTATGTATTTCAATCTCATAATGTTGATTTAGATCAGGTAAGTTTATCTGTAATAATCCTTCTGTAGGATTTGGACTAGCTAAGCTATAGTTATAGTAACGAGCCTTCTTGTTACCTATTACTTTAATTTCAGAATAGGTGTATAATCCGTCTTGGTCTACAGCTTTTATTCTGTAATATACTTTTTCCTCTTGTTGAGTAAACGGAAATGCATTTCTGTCAAAATATTAATAAGATTTTATAGTAGAGCTATTTCCTACTGCATCTACAGTACCAATACGTATCCAGTTAAAGGAGTTTCTTGATTTTCCAACATCGAAATAATCGCCATTAATTTCTGTCCATAGGAATACTTACTGACTCAAACTCTTCGGTAAATACAACTTGACCATATCCTAGCGTCAAGGTCATAAAAAAAAGAAAAATGTAAAAATATTCTTACGCATAGCACTCGTTTGTTTTTAAAATAAATAGTAAGATATGTATGGGTTCATAAAGGCAATAAAAATATCAAAAGAAGCCAAACATTCTTTGATACCCTTAAGTCTTTATAATTTATATCTCTTGGACGACTATTGTGTAAATATAATTTTGCTAAAAGAAACTCTTATAAAGATAGGAGTTAGTTAATTACAATTCCCTGTAAGCCATAAATTTTCTAGCTACCGACTCATTCTCATTATATAGATATAAGATGTAAATCCCATTTGTAATATTGATGGGATACTCAAACGGAGAACTAAAGTTTTGACCTAGGGTTAACTCTTTGACACCAAAGATGGGAGGGGTTATTGTTTTTTCAAAAACTAATCTGCCCATTACATCTGTTATAAGAATATTGTAATCATTGAAATCTGGGGTTTCATATTCGAAAGTGATATAGTTACCTCTAGCTAGAATATGATTTATGGCTAAGTCTCCGCTAGTTCCACCACACAGAGCCTGAAGGTTTTTTACAGCGTCAAACATCTGCAGTCTTCCGCCAGACACCGTTATACCATTTAGACTAGGTAGGGCAGTTACGCTCTCCATAATAGCTCGCTTAATATTACGTGCCGCAGATTCTGGAGCAGTTTCTATCGATGTAGAAAGTCCATCGCAGGGTAGAGCATACATAAGAGCTACAGCACCAGTAACATGTGGGGCACTGGCAGAAGAACCCGGAAAATTTCTATATCCATTTTCTATAGTAGCTGTTACTACGTCATCACCAGGAGCTCCAAGGTCTACACTAACGGAACCAAAACCAGCAGCCTGTATTTTTTCATCAGACCTAGAAGTATTTGTTACTGTAATAAGGAACTCACTATCACAAGTGGTAGGTAGATCTCCTTCTGCATCAGCATCTACATCTCGATTTTCTGCTGCTGATATACTGAGTACACCTTCACTTCCTAGTTTGTCATATACATTGCACCAGATAGGCCAATCAGATCCGAACTCTCCAGATATTCCAGCAGAAAAGTTAGTAGCTACTATAAACGCTCCTTCGCTTCCGTCTGTATCATTATAACGTTTTCTAGTTTCATAACAATAATTGAGCGACTCTACAACTTCTGCTATGGTTTGTACGCCACTAAGGGGCAAAATTTTAACATCATGATTAACACCTGCTAAGCCTATATTATTATTTCCTTTAGCTCCTATAATACTAGAAACGGCAGTTCCATGTGATAGCTCTGGATGATTATTAGAGGCACTACTAAAATTCCAACCTTGGACATCGTCTATATATCCATTACCGTCATCATCTATATTATTGTTGGGAATTTCTTGCTCATTGAAGTATAAATTATCATTTAGCTCATCATGGGCGAGATCATAGCCATCATCTATGACGGCAACTACTATTTCTTTGCCTCCTGGAGTTATTCCGCCAGTGGTTATACCCCATACATCTTCACTTCCGATCACTTCCATATTCCATTGATCTGACCACCTTGGATCATTAGGGGTATTACGTTGTTCTATGCGATAGTTAGGGTAAATGGCCTGAGGCGATATAGTACTTAGTACCTTATTTACTTCACTTGCGCTAAGTTCTTCGTCAAATACCACGTGATAGATATCGTCCTCAGCAATCAAGGCTTTAAGATCGATAACAGATTCGTGATTTGAGAGCCTTTGGATGGACCTAGCAGTTAAGTTAGCATCCAAATGGAGGATATATTCATTCGGTATAATTTCCTGAGCATACAGTATTTGTGAAAAGAAACAAAAGAATATTAATCGTATAGCTGTCATAAAACCACTGTTTTTCTAAAATGGTGTTCTTAAAATATAAGCAAAATATGTAATATATACTTATTTAACGGCAGATCGTATAGAATTTATAACGACCTTTCGTATAGTAATATTAGAATCTAACAGCCAATTCTGCTTTCCAGTTTACTTTTTTAGATCGATTTTCTGAGTTGTTTACCATATCTCAGTCCTGGAGCTGTTCTGCTGCCATACCAAGAAAACATTTCACCATCTACTAGCTTTATTATCGGAGCATAACTCAAATTAGATTTAAGGATGTCAATATGTTTGTCCTTAAATGGAAAGGGTTCACTCGATAGAAGAATTACCTCAGGTTGTAAGGTATTGATTTGATCGATAGTAATTTCTGGATATCTTGATTCTTGTAGGAGATTTTGGAATCCTGCGGCAGATAACATTGCTGATATATATGTGTCATTTCCGGCGCACATATAAGGCTTATTCCAGATCAGATAAATACATGAAATTTTGCCTGCTTTTGACAAGGTAAATTCCTGTTCTATTTCCTTGATAATCTTCGTCGCTGGTTGGGTAGCATTTGTAAGTCGAGCAACATCGTTTATCATAGATATACAGCTCTTGATATCTTTTACATTAGAAATATAGACAGGGTAGTCTTTATATAGTTCTTCTATTTGTTCTTTTGTGTTCTCCTCAAGATTGGCTAGAATTAGATCAGGAGAAATATTTTTGATCTTTGATAAGTCTATTGTTTTTGTGCCACCGACTTTGGGAATGTCGATTATTTTTTCTTGTGGGTGGATACAGAATTTGGTTCTTCCAGCGATTCTATTCATAGGAACTAAGTCGAAGAGTAGTTCTGTAATAGAGGGCACTAGAGAAACAATTTTATCAGGTGAACCTTTAAGCGTAATATGTCGACCGATTTGGTCTTGCATTACTTTTGAGAAACTATGGCCATCTGATTATCCATGATAGCTATTCTACTGATATTGTCAATATTGTAATTCCTCAGGTCTATAGCTTCTGTAAATTCTTTGTTGACGATTAGGTTGCAGCTGTATATTTTACTGCCTTGTGTACAGTATATCGTTCCATCTTTAGCTACTTCAAAATCTTCGCTACCTGTTGGCATTTGGATTAGCGTCTTCGTTCTGCCATTATCGGGGTTAAAGGATTTGAGATACCATCTATCTGCAGAGGTTTTAGAGACAAAAAGAAAGGTGGAGCTAAAGTATTTCTTGATACATCTACCGATATTACTTTCGAGAATCTTTGTTGTTCCATCACTACGAAATCCCAAGGCCAGATAGTTTATATCGTCTACCATAAACAAGGCTAGGGTATAATCATCTATCCAGTAATGATATCCTATGTTAGGAATAGTAGGGAAGAGATGTTCTTTTTCAGTTCCGGAGGGATAGTTGTAAATATATAGGCTTTGTGTCAGCTCATCTTCTTCTATTCTTACTGTAGAGAAACTACTCTGATCTAAGACAGTAGGAGAGAATTCGCTTTCCTCTGTGTTCGTAATTCTATTGACAAGTAATTGTTCTATGTCCAATTCTAGAATCTCAGTCTTAGAAGGATCTCCAAATGCATTACTACTGATTAGTAATTTATTAGGTTTTAAAAAAGCTGGTTGGTTGTTATATCCTTGTTGATTGAAATCATTTAAGTAATACGCACTTTCTAGATTTATTTTGCCATCTGTTTCTGTAAATTCGAAAAGATGTAAATCCGTACTGGGCAGCTGAGCATATAAGCATACGCAACTTGTAAGGAAAAATAGGGTCAGGGCAGTTTTCATACAATGTGTAGTTATGCCCTCAATATAACATTATGTTTGCTAAAAGACGTCTGCTGATTTAAATAATCTGTTCCATCTTATACCATTCTTGATACTACCGTTCTTGGTAGAGAACCATATAAACAGAGGTTTTCCTACAATGTGATCATGCGGTACATAGCCCCATGCTCTACTATCTTCGGAGTTATGTCTGTTATCTCCCATGGCCCAGTAATAATCTTGCTTGAAAGTGTAGGAATCAGCGAGTTCCCCATTGATATAGATTTTATTCCCTTTTACCTCTAGCTCATTACCTTCGTATACAGTGATCGCCCTTCTATACATGGAGAGGTTTTTCATATTAAGTGGGGTAGTTGCCCCTTCTGCAGGAATCCATACTGGACCAAAATTATCTACAGTCCATCCCGGATAATTTTTCTCATCATGAGGGAATAATCTTCCTCCTCCAGCTCTAGAATTTTGCGGAACGATGTTTACTTCTGCACCTGGATCTAGAGATTTGATCTGATCTGCTTGTTTTTGACTTAGATATAATCCCACTTCATTATTGCTATTAGGACTAGAAAAAGCATCCTTGGCAAAGAGCTCCATTTTTTCGAATACCTTATTGATATTAGTCGTTTTAGAAAATTTGACATAATGCTGGTATTGTACATTTTCTGAGGTAGCTAGCGGTTTCCCATTGACATAAACCTGTCTATCTCTTATCTCTAGTGAATCTCCTCCGATTGCTAGGCAACGCTTGATATAATGATCCTTCTTGTCTAAAGGTCTAGTGATGATCTCTTTCTTTTTTACAAGATTTCTTAGCTGCCGGTCATAGGAGAGATAGCTGTTTAGATCTCTTTGTACCTGATCTACGGTGTAACTTCTTTTATTAGTGAGATAGACACTGTCACCTACTGGCCAGTTAAATACAATAGGGTCGTTATTATCTATTTTTTCTAGAGCCTTCAACCTGAAATAAGGAAGGCTTGGTTTTTCGAAATAAGATTCTCCTCCGAAGAAAGGAACTCTGTTATGCAATAGAGGAATCATCGCTACCGTCATAGGAGTTCGTATTCCATAGTGAGCTTTTGACACAAATAAGAAATCTCCTACTAATAAGGAACCCTCCATAGAAGGGGTAGGAATAACGTATGCCTCGATAAGAAACATTCGGATAAATGCCGCAGCAAAAACTGCGAAGAAGATTGACTCCACCCATTCTCTTGCAGCAGATTTTCTGAATGGATTATTCTCTGTAAGCTTTTTGTATTCTCTAGCCTTGTTGGCATCCTTTGCATCTTTTATCTTCTGCATGTAGGCTTCCTCTCGTTCTATGATAGGACCTACATATTTCGCTTTAGGATCTTTAGCCATATGTATAAACTTAGCTGGCGCATAGATTATACTCGCTGCACTGTCTGATAGTTTAAGTTTGTCAAAAGACCTAACCATGCTAGAAGCCATTTCAGCAAAAATGAAAAAGCCTACAATAGGTATTAGCAGCAATAATGCAAACCATTTTGGCTTACCGATGATGGTACACCACTCCATAAAATTGACACCAGGGATAAGTCCTTTTACAGCTGGTACGCCAGCCTTAGGAAACAATAGGTATAGACTTATGCTGAGTAAAATATAGGATACTACGAAAAATATTAATATGCTCACTGAATTCTAATTTTGCACAAATATAATAAAGACATTATGTTATAGGGCTGTTAATTAGGACAGCTTGTTATATCAGAGGGATAAAGTGATGATTTTTTTATACAAATGGTCTTTTCGGTTCTATTTCTAGATGGTCTAAATGTTCTATAAGGCTTGTAGTAAGATTACCAAGTGCTCCTTCTATATCCCAATTGGCTCTATTTCGAGGTTCGATAAAGTTAGAAATGCCACGCAGTTGCATGCACTTGATATCCAGTGACTTACAGCAGTAGAAAAAGGCAGCTCCTTCCATACTTTCTACATCAAAATCATATTTCTTGTTTATTCGTTCTATGGAGGAGGCACAGCCATGGGTTTTGTTGACCGTTATGCCTCTTGCTGACTTTAAATGATTTTGAGTTCTTTTAGCATTTTTTATAATTCCATTCTCATAAATATTCGTGTTAGCATCTTCTAGTTCTAATTGGAATAAGTCTGTAAAAGTATTATCCTGTTCTTCTACACCTAGATCTGCAAAGATATCCGATACCACTTCTACAACACTTCCTAGACCTAAGCTTCTATCATTGCTGCCAGCTACACCTAGGTTTATCGCAAGATCTATAAATCGCTCAGGCTTACAATATCTTGCCAGCGAAAATGCTGTACGCATTGCTCCTATGCCTGTTACTAACGGAAGAATATCTAAGCCCTTGTAATGGTATTCAAAAAAAGATTTCTTTGTTCCTTCTTTTTCGATGTGTTGTAATATAGGAGCCATCTCAAAAGAAGTAGCAGCAACAAGTAAAATAGTCATAGCATGAAAATTAATAATTAGAAAGTATAAAACCTAAGGCTTATTCCCTTGATAGATTAAGGATCCAGATGGTGTAATACCTAGTGTTTCGTGATTAGTAAAAGAGCCATCGAAACTAAGTTTTTTATTGATATTGTATCCTAGGCCAAAGCTCAACATAGCTGGTCCTGTACCATAGCCCGCGCGGAGACTTAATGCATCTACAATAGCATAATCTACACCCATTCTGAAAGTGTAATCTCTGTCTACAATTTTCTCTACCTCCGTTACAATTTGTATTTTTTTACTAGGCTTATATGCTACCCCTAATATTATCTTAGTCGGCACAGTAGCTTGATCTGTTATATTTATTTCCGAAGGAGAAAATACATGGAAGCCTATACTGACTTCCTTAGTAATATCAGTTATAGCTCCTAGCTCGAAAGTTAGGTTAGAGCTGCTCCCATAGCTAGCTATATTGACATGAAGCAGATCTAGTTGTCCTCCGATAGATAAGTTATCGAACAATTTTCTAGAATAGGCTAATCCTATCTTCTGTTCTCTGTACTCATCGAAACCAAAGTTACTCACCATAAGTCCTACAGCACCTAATGAATTATTTCCATAGGCGAGACCGAAAGAAATAGCATTCAGTTCTTCTAAAAGAAATCGTTGTTCAGTCGCAGCTATGACGCCTATGCCATTCAGTTTGTAGAGGCCAGCCTGATTATTCAGTATAGCCTCTATTCCTAACATAGTACTACCTGTATTGGCCATAGCGACACTCCTAGCTCCCTGTGCAGAAGTAAATCCTCTTTGGCCTTGACACATGTAAATGTTAGCTATAAAACAGACTAAAAAAGTAATTAATAATCTCATAATTGCCGATAAAATTAGATTCTTCGAGGACAAAATAACTAAAGCTTTTTCAAATAATACAATTTCATTATGAAAGTATCTTTAAGTTTGTGATTATTTGACATAATAAACCTTACTACATTGACACAACTAAGAAGAAATCATGAGGCAAGAGATAAGCGAGGTTTTAGCGGCTTTGTGATCAGGTCCGTTTTTTTCGTAATATTTCTGGTGTTGCTACTTTTTCTCCTCTATAAGTTTATTGTAAGTAATTCAGATGCACAATGGGAAACTAGACAGCCAAGGGAAAATCAGACTGAAGTGGCAGCAGGAGGTAAGGTGAATCCTGAAGATCGATTTTATCTTCCAGAGGGTTCGGATGGGCAAGTTGTACATCATAGTTATTATTCTTTGGCTTACAATGATGATACTGAACAGGCAGATTGGGTAGCCTATAAATTGACAGAAAAAGAGCTGAGACTTCCTAATGTAAAAAGAGCTAAGAGATTCAGTCCAGATAAAGCGGTAAAAAAGAAATCTGCATATCATAAGGATTATTCTCACTCTGGATACACTCGGGGACATATGGCTCCAGCTGGAGATATGGCATTCAATGAGACGGCGATGAAGGAAACTTTTTACATGAGTAATATGTCTCCTCAGGTAAGAGAATGTAATGGTGGTATATGGAGAGAGCTAGAAGAAACTGTTCGCGACTGGGCATATGACGATGACGAACTCTATATAGTCAGTGGTCCACTTTTTTCTGAAAAACACAAAGAAAAGATAGGTCGTACAGGCGTAAGAGTACCTACAGAATTTTATAAAATCATCTTAGATGTCAAAGGAAGAGAAACAAAAAGTATAGCTTTTATCATTCCTAACGAAAAAAGTAGTTACCATCTAGACACTTATGCCGTCTCAATAGATGAGGTCGAAAAAAGAACAGGTTTTGATTTCTTCCCCAAGCTTCTAGATGATGAAGAAGAGGAAGAGCTAGAATCAAACTTCGATACAAAAGATTGGAAATTCGACAAGAGTAGATTCAAGCAAAGAACTAAGAGTTGGAATAAATCGTAAAGCAATAAAAAGTAATAACATGTCAAAAGAAAAATTTAATGAGCTTATCCATGAAGGATATAATATAGAGGGAAAATCCCTTATACTAGGAGGAGCAATGTATGAGAATGAATGCCAAACCCATAACCATATCAAGATTCCTCTGAAAACACTGAATAGACATGGACTTATTGCTGGTGCAACGGGTACTGGTAAAACGAAAACGCTTCAAGTACTTTCAGAACAATTGTCAGCTAGTGGAGTGCCTACGCTTATTATGGATGTCAAAGGAGACTTAAGTGGTATTGCAGCTGCAGGAAAAACACACCCTAAGATAGAAGAGCGACATGACAAAATAGGCTTACCTTTTCAGCCTGCAGCTAATCCTGCAGAATTATTATCTCTTTCTGAGGAAAAAGGTGCACGACTGAGAGCTACTGTTTTAGAATTCGGCCCAGTACTATTCTCTAAGATATTAGATCTTAATGAAACACAGTCGGGAATTATATCTGTTGCCTTTAAGTATTGTGATGACAACGAATTGCCATTATTGGATCTTAAGGATATCAAGAAGGTACTTCAGTATATGATAGGAGAAGGTAAGGATGAGTTAGAAAAAGATTACGGTTCTATATCTAAGGCTTCGATCGGGACGATAACAAGAAAAATATTAGAATTAGAACAGCAGGGAGCAGATAAGTTTTTTGGAGAAAAGTCCTTTGAGGTTGAAGATTTATTGGCTACAGATCACAATGGAAAGGGAAAGGTCAATATCCTTAGACTTACAGATATTCAAGGTAAACCTAAGTTATTCTCGACATTTATGTTGCAGATGCTTGCAGAGATATATGCTACATTTCCAGAGGAGGGAGATATGGAGAAGCCTAAATTGGTACTTTTTATTGATGAGGCGCACCTTATATTTGAAGAAGCTACGGATGCACTGATGGATCAGTTAGAGGTGATCATTAAGTTGATAAGATCTAAAGGGGTAGGAATAATCTTTGTAACCCAGAATCCTAATGATTTACCAGAAGTAATCCTAGGACAGTTGGGACTTAAGATCCAGCATGCCTTGAGAGCTTTTACCGCTAAGGATAGAAAAGCGATAAAGCTTGTAGCGCAGAATTTTCCAGAATCAGAATTTTATGATATAGCAGAATTGATTACCAATATGGGCATAGGAGAAGCCTTGGTCACTGCGCTAAGTGATCGAGGGACACCTACACCATTAGTGCATACTTATTTGAGAGCGCCTAACTCTAGAATGGATGTATTGACAGGAGAGGAATTAGATGATCTAGTCAATAATTCTGAGTTAGTGAAAAAGTATAATGAAGATATAGACAGAGAAAGTGCTTACGAAATATTATCAGGTAAACTAGAAGAGTACAAGGAAGAAGAGACGCAAGAAAGACTCAAGAAGCAAACGAAAAAAGCGGTAGCTGAGAAAAGTACCCTAGATAAAGTAATGGGAAGTACTGCAACAAAGCAGATCGGTAGAACAGTAGCGAGAGAACTTACAAGAGGATTGTTAGGAGTGCTAGGTGTCAAAACAACATCGAGAAGAAGCTCTAGAAAAAGTAGCTGGTTCTAATTTTATACATAAGATTTATATAGATGGGTTAAGGTAGGACTCTAGAGATTAACTTAGTATGCGACCCATTATTGGTCTAGAATATAATGGCTATTTTTGGCCATGTAT
>CAYYWZ010000069.1:0-21634 GCA_964475415.1 uncultured Saprospiraceae bacterium
ATTTTTCATGTATTCATTTTATTGAGATAAGCACAACTAGATTACATAATTACGCTCTATCCTTAGAAACAAG
Organism: uncultured Saprospiraceae bacterium; assembly: GCA_964475415.1. Lineage (GTDB taxonomy): Bacteria > Bacteroidota > Bacteroidia > Chitinophagales > Saprospiraceae > CALCMJ01. The sequence continues at coordinate 74 of CAYYWZ010000069.1, forward strand.
TAAAAATTAACTGTTATCTAGTAACCACTATTCTTTCTACTGTTTTTTGCGCAGAACTCAAATCTCTTATTTCTAAGAGATAAGTTCCTTCTGGAATCTTATGTGTAAGAATCTGATTTGTATTCGATTTTGTTAAAATTACTTTGCCTACTACATTATATAGAATAACTCTGTAATTGAGATTTCCATCCACGTCTATGTTTATAATATCTGAGGTGGGTTTAGTATATATATGAACCGTTATGTCATATATTTCGTGCGTAGAGGTAAGTAAATCTATTCCATCACAATCCTCATCTACATCATTGTTTGTAATTTCCTCCGCATCAGGATTTATACTAGCGTCTTCATCATCACAATCATCATTCAGAACAAATCCATCCTGATCTAAATCGTCATCTAATGTGTCCGGGTCACAATCATCATCGATTCCATTGTAAGGTTCTTCTTCTTGGTCTGGGTTGATGTGCGGATTCGTATCATCACAATCTTCTAGGGCAGAAAAGCCATCACCGTCCATATCCTCTAGTACAGCATTAGGATCATAGAAACCAAAATCGACAGAATTATTTCCTGCAGCATCAAAATCAAATATACAATTTTCTGGATCGCCCGTCTAAGGGTTCGCCATCAAGTGTAAGTCTTACTATACCTGAGAAAATATCTGTGAATGCATTTCCAGAACCATTGTTATCGAAATCCACATCATTCTACTTTTTGTTTTATGTAAGTAGACTTTGAAGTGTTATTTTATCTAAAAAGGATTAGGGACTGTAATAAAGATGAATAAGATATATCGAACATTATTGTTGATAAACTTACTGCTTACAGAAAGATAACATAAGTACTTTAAGAACTAATGCAGACTACTTATGTAGTTATAGCTATAGTTGTATATTTGATTTTGACAAGCATATGTTACGTAATATATACCATATAATAAGGCACGAGTTATTACTAGAGTTTCGCCAGAAGATTGCGATTGGAGGGATTCTCTTATTTCTTTTTTCTAGCGTCTTTGTTGTAGATAAGGTTTTTCAGAATATCCAAGTATTTACCTGGAACGCAGTATTTTGGATTCTTTTTCTTTTTATTGCTGTCAATAGTTTGTTGAAGAGTTACAGTATGTTCGAACAAAATAAGTTTATGTATTATTTTAGTTTGTATCATCCTTCTGAACTTGCCATAGCTAAGATTATTTACAATAGTTTATTACTTTTTCTTCTGGGAATCTTGCTATTTGTCACTTTATCTCTTCTTACTGTCCAGCCTGTAAAGATTATATCTACTTTTTTCTTAGGACTTTTTCTAGCTAGTATAGGTATTGGTTCTAGTGTTTCCTTTCTTTCGCTTATTTCCTCTAAGGGGCAAAACTCCCATATACTTATAACTATATTGTCTTTACCAGTGCTATTACCTATTCTTTTGATTATGGTTAAGATCACTGCCGTGAGCATAGGAATTCTAGAGGATACGTCCTTAGAGACAGATTTTATAATTTTATTAGGAATAGATATGCTTTCTATAGGTCTTTCATTAATATTATTTCCATATTTGTGGAGAAATTAATATTGATGTTTGTCAAATCGCATTGGTGGAAAATTTTATGTGTTCTTATACTGCTCTATGTACTTATTGCGGGACTTTCGATTCCCCTTAAGCCAGGGATTGTAGGTGTAAGTCCGGTGAGCGTTACCTCAGGAACTACAACAGAGATTGAGGTAATAGGTTATAACAGTCATTTCTTAGATGCTAATAAGAAGAGTGCATGGCTCCGCTTAGACGAAAATCATCTTATTGCTGCAAAAAATATTAATCCACGATCTGATAATACACTAGATATAACTTTTGATATTCCTGCTGCTTTACCAGAGAATGTTACAGAACCTTATGCTACTTTGATTTTGGATAATGATGTTGATGGTACATCTATTTTGCCAGGTACTATTTATGTCAAAAAAAATACGGATAATGGTAATAGTCTAGCAAGCTGGACCAGTGATGAAATTGTGCTGTATGAAACAGATCTTCCCTTTCTTTTTCCGTTTAGGAATATTCTCAACGAAACTATACGGAATACATTCTTTCATATAGCTATATGGTTCGCTATGTTTTTTGTTTTGATATTATCATTAATACAAAGTATAAAATATCTTATCTCTAAAAATCATGTGTGTGATATAAGGGCAGCTGCCTATGCCGAAGTTGGTATTATATTCGGACTGATAGGTATAGCTACTGGTAGTATCTGGGCTAAGTTTACATGGGGCGCATTCTGGACCTCTGATGTAAAACTAAATATGAGTGCAATAGCCATATTGATTTATGTAGCTTATGGAATTTTAAGAGGATCTATAACAGATAGAGACAGTAAGGCTAGAGTTTCTGCAGCATATAATATTTTCGCATTTTTTGCGATGATTCCCTTAATATTTATTATCCCTCGGATGACAGATAGTCTCCATCCAGGAAATGGAGGGAATCCAGCTTTAGGAGGCGAAGATTTAGATAATACCTTAAGAATGATTTTTTATCCAGCGATAATTGGTTGGTCTATATTGGCCTACTGGATGAGTAGTTTGAAGATAAGGCTTAAGACAGCGTATGAAAAATTTATCAACCAAAATAAGAAATCTTAGATTATGAGAAAGATTTCTAAACTAATATTTAAAACTTTATTAATAATACCTTTTATACTATCTTTTGCTCCGCGTATCCATGCGCAGGAGAGTATAGATTTTTTGAGAAGTACAGGGAAAATATATTCAGTTATAGCAGTTGTTGTAATTGTCTTTCTCGGTATTATCTTCTTTCTAATCAGACTAGAAAAGAAAGTAAAAGAAATAGAAAAAAAAGTATCAAATGAGTGAAAAACAAGCCAGATTTTATGAAAGTGTTCAGCAGAACTTTGATAAGGCAGCTGCTCTTACGGATATTCCTAAGGGGCTACTAGAGCAAATCAAAGTTTGTAATGCTGTTTACCAAATGAGATTCCCTGTAAAAATAGGTAATTCATTTCAGGTAATAGAAGCTTACAGAGTACAGCACTCTCATCATAGATTACCAACTAAGGGAGGAATAAGATTTAGTCACCTTGTAAATCAAGAAGAGGTGATGGCATTAGCAACACTAATGACTTACAAATGTGCACTGGTAGATGTGCCTTTTGGCGGCGCAAAAGGAGGTGTCAAAATAAGCCCTAGAAAATATGATGCAGTTGCAATGGAGAAGATAACTAGGAGATATACTGTCGAGTTAATCAGAAAAAACTTCATAGGTCCAGGTATCGATGTACCTGCTCCTGATTATGGAACAGGACCTAGAGAGATGGCTTGGATACTAGATACCTATCAACAAATGAAGAATGGAGAAATAGATTCCGCTGGTTGTGTGACTGGAAAACCAGTAAGTCAAAACGGTATCAGGGGCAGAACGGAAGCAACAGGAAGAGGTGTTTTCTATGGTCTAAGAGAATTCTGCGAGCAAGAAAAAACAATGAAGGCTCTAGGGATGGAAAAAGGAATAGCTGGAAAGACGATGGTAATACAAGGGCTTGGAAATGTGGGAACCTATACAGGTACTATTTCGCAAGAAGAAGGCGATGCTATCATTGTAGGAGTTTCAGAGATAGAGGGAACGATCTACAATCCGAAGGGAATAGATATTGCTAAGCTTGTAAAATACAGGCAGAAGAATAAAACAATTATAGGTTTCCCCGGGACTAAAAAACTCAAGGTAAGAGAAGACTGGGTAGGAATAGAATGTGATATTCTTGTACCTGCTGCATTAGAGAGTCAGATCCATAAGGGCAATGCTAAGAAAGTTAAAGCTAAAATTATAGGAGAAGCTGCAAATGGTCCTGTTACTAAGCAAGCAGAAGATATTTTGCTTAAAAAAGGAGTAGCTATTATTCCTGATATGTATATCAATGCTGGAGGTGTAACTGTTTCTTATTTTGAATGGTTGAAAAATCTTTCACATATGAGATTCGGAAGAATGCAAAAAAGATTTGACCATAATGCTTACAATAGGATAGTGAGTCTAGTCGAGAAAACGACAGGTAAGCATATAGGAGCAAAGGAAAGAGATTTTCTGACAAGAGGTGCTGACGAAGAAGATCTAGTCAGATCAGGTCTTGAGGAGACGATGATCAATTCTTTCCACCAGATCAATGATGTCTATAAAAGAAGAAAGAAAGTAGTAGACTATAGATCAGCGGCATTTATAGTAGCGCTTAATAAGATCGCTAGTGATTATATTAATCTGGGTGTATTCCCATAGAGGTCATTGACATAGATAATTATAATGGAGAACAATTTTTGTTCTCCATTTTTTTTGCGCTTCATGCTTGTTCTATGCTAGTTTCGAAATTATAACCTTGAGAATAATCTATCGAAGTATCATTTATGTCAATTGGGGGGAGCTGTAATTCTATTTTGAAATTCTACTCATAGATTTTCTACTTCGATTAGTCCGATATATTTCTTCATTGGTATGAAGGGGTGCAACTTTCTTCACCATTATGCAGTCTTTCTAGTGTATTTCCTAACCATTAAATATTTAACTAATGAACAAATTAAAATTATTTCTAGCCGCTGTTCTGCTTAGCGTAACGACAACTTTTTCATTTGCTACCAATGATGCATTGTTATCAAATAACCCTTCCACAAATTCTGATTTAAGATCAGAAATTAATGATCTTTTTGACAACCTAGATGTAGAAGCATTAGCTATCGAGGGAGAAGAGAAAATTACTATCGAATTTATAGTGACTGATGACTCTAAAATATTAGTCACAAAAACCTCTAACAAGAGATTAGACGATACTGTCAAATATTTACTAAACTATAAGACAGTTTCTACTGAGAATATAAAAAAGAACGAGAAGTATATTCTGCCTATCATTCTGAAGAAGTAGCGAGAGTTTTTTATTATCGTGGGGATCCATAAATATGGGCCCTCACGTATTTAATTTCTTAAAACACGATTTCAAAAAAATATTAATGATCAAAAATTGAATTTATAAAAATATTATTCTATTTTCGCGCCTAACAAATTAATAATTACCATGGCAGATAATATGAAATTAGACAAAATCGACCTAAATATATTAAAACTTCTACAACAAAATAGCAAGATAACGAACCTAGAGTTATCAAAACAAATAGGTCTTTCGCCTGCCCCAACTTTAGAGCGAGTAAAAAAGCTAGAAACTTCAGGTATAATAGGCAGCTATCATGCAAAAGTAGATGCAGATAAAATAGGCCTTAAAGTTAGGACCTTTGTACTTGTATCACTAGCTTGGCAAAAGGAAAATGCACTTGAAAATTTCATTGACAAACTACAAACAATAGATGAAGTTACAGAGTGCTATATCATAACAGGTGACGCCGACTTTTTGCTAAAAATTATATGTAGAGATATTCCTTCTTATGAACAATTGTTGTTCAAAAAATTATCACAAATAGAAGAAATAGAAAGGCTGAAAACACTCATGACCCTGTCTAAGGTTAAGAAATCCAAAGTTCTGCCTTACGATTACATCTAGGTCATTGTAAGATGACCAAAAATAAGTCAGGACAATACCATACTTTATTGTTCCATTTCGTGTCCTCCGACCTTATGTCGAGTGGATTCTTATTTGGGACTATGCATGTCAGTGATGATAGAGCTTTTACCTTTTATAATGATGCAATAGCTTGTTTAAATAAGTGCAATATTCATGCTTCAGAAGTCGATCTTAATGTTCCTGCAGATTATGATATGGCATCTATGTTGCTCATGAGAAATAATGATCTAAGGGAGTTACTCACTAAGCGTCAGTACGAAAAAGTAAGAGCTATATTACTGAAGTCTTTCGAACTAGATATTTCTGGCTTTGATAAAATGGTTCCTTTGCTTATTGTAAATAAGCTTACAGAAATCATTTTATCAAATGGTCAGTTTAATACGCCATTAGATTTAAAACTTTGGCAATACGCGATGTCTAGAGGGTTAAGGACTACAGGCTTAGAAAATTTTAATACCCATTTCAATGTTTTGCATAAAATTCCATACGAAGAACAAGCTCGTGCTCTCTATAAGATGAGTAAAAACATATCGTCATTTCGAAGAAATATATATAGTTTAAGTAAGGCCTATACAGAAGGGGATATAAAAACGCTATATAAGAAGTCTAAGTCATCACTAGGTAAGATGAAGAAAATAATGCTTCATGATAGAAATGAAATTATGCATAAAGCTATCATTAAGTTGGCTATTAAAAATAGACTTTTTGTAGCTGTAGGTGCGGCACATTTGAGTGGTAATCATGGATTGATAGCTAGGCTAAAAAGAGATGGTTTCAAGGTGAAACCTATATTGCCTCTTTCTTCCGGAATAAATAAAATGGAAGAAGAATGATAGAAAATAATACGACTAACAGAACTTCCAGGCTTAATATATAATATGGCCACGGCCCTAGTAAGTTGTAAATGGTGTCACCATCAGGTTTCCATCGAAGATACAGATAATTCGCATCTAGAAATACACTGATATGATACATAAAGAATGCTAATACATTAAGTAGGATCCCTGCTCTTAAAGCATCTCTCCAAGTAAGTCTAAAATCAAAAACAAAGATCCCATATAGCATACAGAAAACCAGTCCGCCATGTACTATAAAATACCTCCAGAACTCGTAGTGAGGAAAAGAATCCTTCAGCGTCGGCGTTATAAGAGCTTGGAAGGTACCAGCCATAATCCAGAAAAATAATACTGCCCACCATTTTCTATTTTTGCTATACATTACAAAAGGAACGAGAAAAGGCATCATGTTGCATAGGTGTAATGGAAGATCTTCTTTTATATCAAAAACGCCTAGGTTTAATCTAATTACTATTTTCCCCATTTGGCTCAGCCAAACTATAAGGGCAATTATGGTAATAAGTGTAACCTGCTGTTTTTCCGATAGATAACGGTTACTTATCCAGATTAATGCAAATCCTATGATAAAGCTTACTAACAGTGTAATCAAATGCTCACCGCCATGTAACTCAAAGTTATTGTTATCGACCAAAAAAGAATCCCACATAGAAAAATCTATCTTACACTAGTTTATATTTGCACTAAAATAAGAATCTTATAATAATTGAAGATAAGTAAGGGAAATAAGGTAGCTAGTATTATATCTAATGATTCTAGATTTATAGAGTCTATGAGTGAGGAGATATTGCTTACCAATGCATATAATAGCTTGTATATCTTATCTGATAAGAACATAAGGATAGAAAATAATATTATTCAGACCATAGAGATAGATTTTGATGATACAGATAGTATAGCTTTGCCAGGCAAGGTCAATGATGTATTTTTATTTGTCAATTTTGAGTATCATCTTAACTTTTCTGATTATTGCAAACTATTAATCTCGTGCTCTAAAAAAGTGTCCTTATCTAATTCTAACCAGATGATAATCTGTACACAGTTTTACGATGGACTGAATAACAAAATACTCAGAAGATACAATAAGCTGAAAAAAACAGAAAGCCATATATCTAAGTTACCCTTTTGGGCAGTTCACTTTTTTAAGACATCTAAGGTGTATGATAAGGGAAATCTATCAAAGCCTGAAAATTTAGTTTTTGGAATAATAGAGAAAATATTAAATAGTGCGGGTGTTAAACTAATGGAGTTATATAAGCCTGTAAAAATATCAGTTATGACAAAGGCTATGGCCAAAGCACCTCAGCATATAAAGGATGGGGTACATAACTATTATTATAATGTACTCGAACAAGAAGAAAGGTAAATAAAGAATAAATTATGAAAAAATCTGAAATCAATATAAGCGTAGAGCTAGACGAAAATAAAAGACCCGCTAAGATCAACTGGCATGCTGCTGATGGGAAATCTAAGCCTGGCGAGTGTAAGGCCTTTTTATTATCCCTCTTTGAGAAAGAATCAAAAGAAACCCTAAGAATAGATCTATGGACTAACGAGATGGAAATAGGGGAAATGGATCGATTCTTCTTTCATACCATTAAGAGTATGGCAGATACCTACCATAAGGCTACTAATAATAACTTGCTAGCATCTCATATGCAGCAATTTGCAGAACATTTTGGTAAGGAAACTGGAATTATCCCTAAAGAAGAGTAGTTTTTACATATTAGAAATAATTTATATGTTAAAATTAATTAATGTGAAATTATTTCATATTAAAATTAGTTATAATGTGTAGTTTATTGTCTTTTAACATTTAATTAAAACATATATAAAAAACAATAATATTATTACATATTATTGTTTTTTTATATATAAGTTTATTATATTTGATTTTGACATTACGAACCAATCTCAACTAATGGATATAAGTATAATCACTAAGCGGTTTATAGCCTGTCTAGAAAGAATGAAAGAAGAGAAAATGATCCCTTCGTTCAGACAGTTTGCTATAGCTATAGATGCACATCCGCAGTGTATTAACGAAATTCTTAAAGGCAAACGTAATATCACTTTAGAGATGACAAGAAAAGCAGTCGATCTCTATCTCATCAATCCTTCATATCTCTATTACGGAACGGAAAACATGTTCATCTCAGAAGGACAGAAGCTCGATCAGAAATCAGATCAACCTTTTATAGTTGTAGATCAAGATAATGAAGAAAAAATAGTTCATGTACCTATTTCTGCGCAAGCCGGTTACGGCAACCAGCTACATGATCCAATCTACTTTAAAGAATTACCTACTTTCTCATTACCTGATTATAAGCAAAGGTCAGGAACGCATCGTTGTTTCGATGTAAGTGGAGACAGTATGGAGCCTACTATATATGGTGGAGAAAAAATTGTTTGTAGTTATGTAGAAAAAGAAGATTGGTTCACAAGGGTAAAAAATAATTTTGTCTATGTTGTCATAACCCAGAATGATGTCCTTGTCAAAAGAATAGTGAACAGACTAAGAGACAACGGAACCATAGAATTATTCTCAGATAACACCTACTATCAGCCATACATAATGGAAGGAAGTGATGTTGTAGAAATCTGGCAGGTTAATATGAAAATTTCTCCTTTTATGCCTTCTCCATCTAATCAGAGAAATGCTTTTCATGAGGATATCGGTAGTATGAAAGATACCATAACACAACAATCTCAATTGATCAAAAACCTCAACCAAACCATAGAAAAACTGCTTAAACAAAATAGGTCAAGACCATAATTCTATGTTCCAAAAAGTAGAAATAAAATACATGGAAATAGAAGGTGGATTCTGGGGTATTATCACAAAAGATAATCAGAAATGTATACCACTTAATCTCCCCGAGCAGCTCAAAACACATGGAACTACAGCTTTTTGTATTATAGAACCAGCAGATGTAATGACCATACAGATGTGGGGTAGTCCTGTATATATTACTTCATTTTATACATTATAAATTTACTTTACTTACCATTCCTTTACATTAGTTATATTTGTCTTATAACTAGTATCATATGTCAAAATTATATCAAAACGCAACAGAAGCGATTCATGGAATAGAAGATGGTATGACCCTTATGTTAGGTGGGTTTGGCCTATGTGGTATACCAGAAAATAGTATAACTGCGTTAGTAAGTTCAGGTGTCAAAAATTTATGTTGTATATCTAATAATGCTGGAGTAGATGATTTTGGAATAGGACTAATGCTTCAGCAAAAACAGGTCAAAAAGATGATCTCTTCTTACGTAGGGGAAAATGCAGAATTTGAGCGACAACTACTATCTGGTGAGTTAGAAGTAGAACTTATTCCACAGGGAACCCTTGCAGAAAGAATAAGAGCGGCAGGAGCTGGTATTCCTGCTTTTTTTACCCCTGCTGGATTTGGGACGGAAGTAGCAGAAGGTAAGGAGACAAGAAAATTTGGTAACAAAGATTATATATTAGAACATGCCTTTGATTCAGATTTTGCTATAGTCAAAGCATGGAAAGGAGATAGCAAGGGGAATCTAATATTTAAAGGAACAGCTCGGAATTTTAATCCTATGATGGCAATGGCTGGGAAAATTACAATAGCCGAGGTAGAAGAAATTGTAGAAGTAGGAGCGCTAGATCCTAACTTTATTCACGTTCCAGGAATTTTTGTCAATAGAATTTTCCAAGGATCAGATTATGAAAAGAGAATTGAACAACGAACTATAACTTCATAGAATATGGCTTTAGATAAAAATGGGATAGCAAGAAGAATTGCTCAAGAGTTACAGGATGGTTTTTATGTCAATTTGGGTATAGGTATACCTACACTGATAGCTAATTACATTCCAGAAGGTCTGGATGTAACCTTGCAATCAGAAAATGGACTACTAGGAATGGGGCCATTTCCCACTGAAGATAAAGTAGATGCAGATCTTATAAATGCAGGTAAACAGACTGTAACAACTTTGGCTGGTTCCTCTATCTTTAATTCTTCTACTTCTTTTGCAATGATAAGAAGTGGACGTATAGATCTGACGGTACTGGGAGCAATGGAAGTATCAGAAAATGGCGATATTGCTAATTGGAAAATACCTGGTAAGATGGTGAAAGGTATGGGAGGAGCAATGGATCTAGTAGCTTCGGCTGAGAACATAATAGTAGCGATGTTTCATACAAATAAGCACGGTAAATCTAAACTGCTGAAATCATGTTCTTTGCCTTTGACAGGTACAGGATGTATTACTAAGGTTGTTACCAACTTAGGGTATTTCGAAATAGAAGATGGAGCTTTCCATCTTAGAGAAAGAGCGACAGGTGTTACTATAGAAGAAATAGAAAAGGCTACTGAAGGAAAGTTAGTTGTCGAGGGAGATATTCCTGAAATGAAAATTCAGTAATTTCCGAGAATCTAACTAGTCGATAAGTCTAGCTTTAAGGAAAAAAAATACTCTTATGTATAGGTTTTAATCTGCTGTTTATCAATTTGACGTTTTGTCGATGTAGGATATTTTTGTTTTTAAATAAAATTCCAAAATGGAATAGATCAATTCCTAAATCAAAATCATACTTTGCAAGTATAGTGTCCCAGGCTGATTTCATATCAGAAGACCAATAGATATCATCCACAATTACAATAGCCTCAGAACTAAGTTTAGGAACTATAAGATCGAGATATTCCAGCGTCGCTAGTTTTCTGTGATTACCATCTAGAAATACCATATCTACTTCATCTAGTTCAGATAATACTTGAACAAGTTTGTCATCGAAATTACCAACTACAAGTCTTATATTACTGGCTTGGAATTCATTGAAGTTTGCCTGAGCTAGAGTTGCAATTGCAGGGTCTCCTTCTATACTGATGACCCGAGATTTTTGATATCCATTAGCAAAGTGCAACGCACTTATACCTAAGGACGTCCCTAATTCTAAAACTAGTTTTGGTTTGTAGAATTGACTTAGATTGAACAAACATTTTAACTGCCAGATAGAAGAGACTGCTGACTTAGAAATTTGTGAAACAGTTTTTAGTTTTTCTTTATGGACCTTAGAACCTGCACCTAGATCTGTTGTAATAATTTCTTGCTCGCTTGATTTTAATTTACTCAGCAGAAAATCTATATGATCATCAAAGTAATATCGTCTATTTGTATCCATTATATTTTCTATAAAAGAAAATAAAAAAGGAGAGTGGACAGCGTATTGTGTCTTAGCCGAGAAATAAAATTTGATAAATTCAGAGATAGAAAATAAGGTAGACAAAGATATATTTTTGTGCAAAATACTTTTATTCGACCAATTATCCCACTAAGCACTTTACGATGACAAAATATTTAAACTTATATTCCTAATTGTTGTAATAGTGGTCTATCTTTAGATAGTAAAAATAATTATAATATGATTAATCTTAAAACAACTTTCACTACCTGTTTCATTTCACTTTTTTCACTAATTATCTGTGCTCAGGTTACTTTTAACAGACAAGAAATCGACTTTCCAAACGGTTCAATGTTTATGTCGTTTACAGATGTAAATGGAGATTATAAAGACGATATAATTGTATTATCTGAACCAAGAAATACGGATATATATCTACAAACAATTAACAAAAGCATAAGATATGCAAGTAGTATGGTTGCTGATGGAGATGCTGACTGGACGATTGCTGTTGCTGATTACGAGAATGATGGAACAAAAGAAATCTTGACTTCAGGCTTTTATAATGGTATTAATAAGTTGTCAATAGTAGATCCCGTTAGCCAAGAGTTCGAAACAGAAGCGATAAGTAATCATTTATTATTTGCTCAAGCCTCTAATAGTGTAGATATAGATAATGATGGATTTTTGGATTATTTCGTTTGTCATGATGATGGTGATTCCCAGGTTTATATGAATGATGGAGCGGGTAACTTATCGCTAGAAGTTGATAGAATCCCGTGGGTAAAAGAACAAGGATATGATGGTTCAGGAAACTATGGCTCTATATGGATAGACATAGAACAGGATGGAGATTTAGACTTATATATAGCTAAATGTCGATCTTTTGCTGATTTGCCTACCGATAAAAGAAGAATAAATCAGTTATATATTAATGATGGTGAGAATAATTTCACTGAACAAGCTGCAGACTATAACCTAGCTATAGGTTTGCAGTCATGGACTGCTGATTTTGGAGATATGGATAATGATGGAGATCTGGATTGTTTTATAACTAATCACGATGGTCCTCATATGCTACTTCAGAATAATGGATCAGAAGGATTCAGTTCTATAGAGCTTTTTGCTGGTGAAGAATTAGTAGATTTTGCCTTTCAGGGTTTCTTTTCGGATTTTGATAACGATGGTTTCCTAGATATTATAGTTGTAGGCCAGAGCAATTACTTTTTATGGAATAATGGTAATTCTACCTTTACTAAAAATGACTTAGGTTTCTCAGAGTCTCTTATAAAATCATGCTCAGTAGGTGATGGTAATGATGATGGTTTTTTAGATATTTTAGCAAGTTATACAACAGGCTTTACTAATAGTACTTCTCCTAATATTCTGTTTCAGAATACTAGTAATGATAATAATTACCTGGCATTGACGCTTGAAGGAACAACATCTAACAAAGATGCAGTAGGTTCGCGTGTAGATGCATTTGGTAGTTGGGGTTTGCAAACCAGAACTATTGTATCTGGATCAGGTTACGGGGTTGTCAACTCGGTAACTGCAAGATATGGACTAGGGGAGGCAACAACTATAGATTCAGTTATTATTTATTGGCCATCAGGTCATATTGATAGATTATATGACCTGGAAATTAATAATCATTATAAAGTAACAGAAGATCTATGTAGCGCGAAGCTTGTAAGCGGCCAACTAATTTATAAGGATGCATTATGCCCAGATCAAGACCCTGCTTTTGTCAGCACAGTTGGTGCACTTGATAATTTATTATGGAATAATGGATCCGATACAGATAGTATAATCTCTCTAGTAGAAGGCTTTTATACCGCTACATATAATGATGTAAATGGATGTGCCTCTAAGACAGAGACTGTATTCATAGGAAATATAGAGAATTCTACTGTTGAGCTCTTGTTTGAGTCTGATGTTGCATGTCAAGGTGATACGATAAGTTTTGAAGCTTTAGGAGAAACTTTTATTTCGTGGTATGATGGTTCTCAGAATGAAATATTAGAAGTGACTGAAAGCTCAGAAGTGTTTTATACTGCTCAAGGAGCCTGCGATTCTATAGAAAGTGCAAAATTTGATGTTGTATTTTTAGAACCGGAAACAGTACGAGATTCTACCGTAGAGGCGATCATAGGGCAAGATGTCGTAATAGAACTACCCTACGAAAATCCATTATGGTATTCTGATGAAAATCTAGAAAATCTTGTCTTTGAGGGTAGTATGCTATCTATTTTGCAGCTAGAAGAAGATCGTACTTATTATGTAACCACTAGAGAAGAAACTAATCCAGTACCAGTAGTTGTAGGAGAAAGTTTATCAGATTTTGATATGTACAATTCTGATGCGCTAAACAATGCATTAATTTTCGATCTAGATAGAGATATACTATTACAACAAGTAACTATAAGGACAGATAGAGTAGGTGAGAGAAGAATCATTTGTACGACAGAAGATGGAGCTATGATAGCATTCAAAGATGTAAATATAGAGACAGTTGGAGATCATACGCTAGATTTAGATTTTGAAATTCCAGCAGGGAAAGCTTATAGACTTACTACGGATTCCGCTGTAAATATAGGTGTACTAGGCTATGAATCACCTAGGTTCGCCAGAAAAGAATTTTTCAATTCATATCCATATTTATTATCAGATTACGGACAGATTGTCAATAGTAACCAGGGATTAGATTATTATTATTATTTCTATGATTGGGTAGTCTCTATAGAACCAGTAGAGTGCGAATCGCCAGCAGGGGAGATTAATGTCAATGTAGAGGTATCCTCTACTAAGGATCATCAGCCTCATAGAGAACCGCTGTTAAGACCAAATCCAGGATCCGATAATATTGAGGTACTGTACGAAAGCGATGATCTAGTTTTAGTCCAGATTTATAATTTATCAGGGAGCATTGTTAAAACAATTGTAGGATCTAATAATTTAAATGTTTCTGACCTTAACATGGGAATATATATAGTTAGGCTAGATTACAAAGAACAGACTATCTATGATAGACTAGTAGTACAAAGATAAATCTGTAGTACTTTATTCTATTAATCTGCTGTTTGGTGGTGCTATTTGATAAGATGAAGTCTAATAGTATTCTAACAAATGCATTAAGTTACCTATGTTTTATTAGACTTTATTCCCTAGTAAATGATAAGGTTTGTAGGACTTGAATAAAATAGAAATATATTCATTAGTAATTGTTGAAAAATCAATAGATAATTATAATTTTGCATTCCTAATTAAACGGTGATTGTAGCTCAGTTGGTTAGAGCATCGGTTTGTGGTTCCGAGGGCCGCCGGTTCGAATCCGGTCTTTCACCCATAAAGAGACGGTATAAGTTAATTCTTGTATCGTCTTTTTTAATGCAAACAAATAACTTTTAATGGATTATATCACTCGATATGAATTTGAATAATACGACAAATGAAAATAAGGGAATTAGTAAAACCATCTTTTTATATGTAAAATGATTATTAATCCTAAATGTTAATATTTCTACTTTTTAACGAATAAATTAAATTTTAACCTTTTATGATTGTATTTGACCAAATATTGATTTATCTTACACTTGCCTAAAAGTTAAAACTCTGAATAATAATATTCCAAATGTGGATTTATACTATTATTTAGTACATTTGCTATCCCCACGTTCCCAAATTTTAGGACAATCAATAACTTTTGAGTTAAAGTTGAGAATTGAGTAATAAATGGATTCTATAAGTAATAGTGAGAGTACAGAAATTGGACTTCTGGATGAAGAATCTATAAAATCACTTTATCAACAACATTACAGCTACTTGTGTGCATGTGTGTACAAGCTTATAAAAGACTCTACAACTGCCGAAGATATCGTACAAGAAGTCTTCATGGACATTTGGAGAAAAAAAGATAAGCTTGTCATAAAAATATCGATTAAAGCTTATCTTAGAAGAGCAGCTATCAACAAAACACTAAATCATATAAGAAGTAAAAAGGTTGTTTTTGAAGATGAGGAAAAGATGGTTGAATTAGGTTCTAAGGACCCTTCGACTCAATCAATGATGGAAGGAGATGAGTTAGGGATTAAAATAAAGAACGCTATTGATAGCTTGCCAGAGAAATGTAGAATTGTATTTGGCCTAAGTAGATTTGAAGAATTATCATATAAAGAAATTGCTGTAAAATTAGACATTTCTGTAAAAACCGTTGAAAATCAGATATCTAAAGCTCTAAAACACTTGAAAAAAGAGCTTGCAGAACATATTATGAAAAAATAAATAAAAAAAAACACAGGTAGGATAGGGGTAACACTTCCTTATCTTGTCTTTATACTGAACGCTTGACATGAAAAATATTGAATACATAAACCTTATCCTTCGTGGAGTCTCTGGGAATTCCAGCTCTGACGAAACTCAAAAGCTAGAAAAGCTTATGAGCACGGATCCTATAATTCGAAATGAAGCGTTATTAGTTGAAAATATTTGGGAAGCCTGCGATTTATATGAACCTGGAATACATTTTAACGCGGATGCTGCTTTTATTAAATTCAAAAAAGAGATTAGTGTTACTCAAACACCAGATCCCAAGATAATTGAATTAAAATCTAACTTTCCTACTTTATTAAAATATGCTGCATCTTTACTAATATTAGCTTTTGCAGCTTACTCAGTAACTACATTCATAGATAGACCAGAATTTGAAACAGGTGAAGGTCAATTTAAACAAATAGAGCTCGCAGATGGTTCTAAGTTGTATCTTTCTGGAGAAACTATGGTAAATATCGATAGAAAATTCGCAGAGTCTAACAGAAATCTCGAATTTGAAGGTAAAGCCTTTTTTGATGTTGTTGAGGATAAAAATTTACCTTTTATAATTGACTTAGATAATAAAAGTCTTCAAGTAATTGGTACTTCATTTAATGTGATTAACAGAGGAGATGGTTTAATAATAGTTGAAGTAATGACCGGTGAAGTTTTGTTTATAACAGATACTGGTACAAAAGACTCAGCTACTAAAAATCAAAGCCTTGTATACAATAGCACAACTGGTAAGATTACCAAAAAAGAAATACTTTCAGACAACACATTTAACTGGTCTAGAAAAGTATTAAGTTTCGATAATACACCATTAGATCAGGTTCTTTCTGATTTAGAATCTTATTACGAAATTCATATTGATAGAAATGACTTCGATACTAAAGATTGCTTCTTCACATCACCGTATCTTAAAGATGCACCACTCACTCAAACATTAGATATCCTACGTACTACAAACGGAGTACAATTAATAGCTAATGAATTAAACGCAAAAGAATTTATCTTACAACAAGTTAGTTGTAAATAATTACTTTCTAACTTCATGGTTATGCTTAGCCATAAGTACGTATATTTACAAAGTATAAATGAAAGTATACCATTCGATGCGCAAAACAATAGCATTTGTTGTATTTCTATTTGTGTTTAATCCTGTTCTCTTTGGCCAGACAGTAAAGCCGGATGAGAAAATTATTAGTTTCCGAGCTACGGATATGGCTTTAAAGGATGCTTTGAATTTATTAGCATTAAAGACAGATGTTAATATATCGTATAATAATACCGATATTCCTACTGACTCACTTATTACTATAGTTGTATATAGCAAACCACTAGGAAGGGTAATAGACCAATTATTACAAGGGACTTATGGCAAATATCAACTTGTGAAAAATCAGATTGCCATTTACGATTATCGTAATGAAAAAGATTTTTCATCAAATAATTCTTCTAATACTGGAAAAAATAATAGGGATTCATCTGTTAATGGTAACAACAGCATAAGTGGAAACGCAATTTCTAAGGAGCAAAATTCTAATAATCAATCAGGTAATACCATAAACACAGGAGAGGGAAGCAATGGTAATGGAGAAGAATCTAATAATTCTAAAAATGGAAACGTAGGATCTACAAATAACGCAGAATCTAGTAATGAGAAAGTAGGTTCAGGTTCAGATGGACAAATTTCTGGAACAGAGAATGGTAATAATTCTAAGATAGGTACTGCTGTAATTGGAAATGAATCCAAAAATTCTGAAAGCAATGTATCTGGAGAGAATAAAAATAACAGTAAATCAAGTAATGGTGACAACTCAGATAGTAGTACTAATACAAATAGTAATAGTAAAAATGAAATAGGATCATCGAAGGAAACAAACTCTGCAAGAAAATCTAGAGAACTTATAACCATCAGTGGTTACTTAATAGATGAAAATTCAGGAGAGAAACTAGTGTATGGAAATGTTGCATTAAGTGATTATACTAAGGGAACAATATCTAATGAATATGGATTTTATTCTTTTACCTTACCTAAAGATAGTCTTGCAATAGAATTTAGTTATCTAGGTTATGAGTCTGTATCTATCAATGATTATTTTACTAGAGATACAGTGATTAATATTAATCTAAGTTCAGAAGTATTACTGAACGAGATACTTATTACGGATACTCGTCTAAAAAATGTAGATCAATTAGAATTAGATCAATACGAAATCAGTTCTGTGGATGTCTTACCGTTTGATAAAATCAACTCACTTGTCTCACTAGGTGGAGAACCAGATGTAATAAGATTAGCGCATATGATGCCTGGAGTCAATACAGGCGCTGATGGTTTTGGTGGAATGAATATTCGAGGAGGAACTATAGATCAAAATTTGATACTATTTGATGGCGTCCCTATATATAATGCTAATCATGGATTAGGAATTTTTTCTATTTTCAATACGAGTACGATAAAGAGTGCTAAGTTATATAAGGGGGCTTTCCCTGCAAGGTTTGAGGGGCGCTTATCTTCAGTACTTGATATTAGAACAAGAGAAGGAAATAAGAAAAAACTGAGTGGTGATTTATCTATTGGACTACTAACAGCCAAAGCCACTATCGAAGGCCCTATAGGGAAAAGCGGTGAAAATTCTTTTTTGTTTTCGGCTAGAAGAACGTTCATTGACCCCTGGATAAATGCAACTGCAGAATTTCTAAATGAATCAAATAGCAGAAGAGGAAGTACCAGTTACAGATTTTACGACCTAAATGGAAAAATAGATCTAGCACTTAATAGTAAGAATCGCTTGTTCATAAGTTATTATAAGGGTAACGATAGTTTTGAAAACGAAGCAAGTGTAGAACTTACAGAAGATGGAGTAACTTTTACAGAATCTAATTTAGATGATTGGGATTGGGGAAATGATGTAGCGGTCGTAAGAGTGAATACAGAAGTATCTAATAAGTTTTTTCTAAACACCTCTTTGTACTATACCAAATATAACTTCGATTCTTTCGGAAAAGATAGATTCAAGGAGATAGAGAATAATGAAATCATTGCTGATAGTTATTTGGCAGGAATATTTAATTCTAATATTGAGGATTTAGGATTGCGCTTTGATATGGATTACATCCCTAGACCTGAGCACTATCTCAAAATAGGTTTTGCTGCGATAAGGCATAAGTTTTCTCCCAATTTAGTTTTTGTCACTACGATAGATGATTTTGTTGATAAAGAGGAGGTAATTACTAAAGACGCTGTAGAAGCAAGAGGTCAAGGGCCACAAATAAATGGTACGGAATTGCAATTATATATAGAAGATGAGATTAAATTATCTTCTAGAACTAAAGTCAACGTAGGTTTGCATAATTCGGCAATCATTACAGAAAATAAAACATTCTTCTTTCCTCAGCCAAGAATTAGTTTCCTGAGTAATCGTAATAGATATTACTTAAAAGGATCACTAAGCTTTATGAGTCAGTATTTACAATTGCTTACGAACTCTGGACTAGGTGTCCCAGCTGATTTATGGTTACCATCAACAGAGAAACTTAATCCACAAAAAGGATGGATTGCAACCTTAGGTTTTGGTAAAAAAATAAAATCTGGGTCCATTATGACAGAGTTATTCTATAAAGGGATGAATGATATCATTGCCTTTAACGAAGGCGGAATATTTAATATTACAGAAGATTCTGATTGGGAAGAGTTCATACCAAAAGGATCTGGACAGGCTTATGGTGCTGAATTTTCTTATAACAAAGATGTGGGTAGGACAACATGGTTTGCGAACTATACCTTATCATGGTCTAATCGGCAGTTCGATGATATAAATAACGGTGTCACCTTTGCCGCAAGATATGATCGAAGGCATTCCTTTAAAATTTCACTGATTCATAGGATAAGTAATTTTTCTGAATTTACTTTCAACTGGACTTATGCTTCTGGAAATAGAGTTACAGTACCTAGAAGATTTGCTGAGGTTCCCTTGCCTGATGGAAGGGTAGACCTAAGACTTATCTATGAGGAGAAAAATAACTTCCAATTGCCTGATTACCATAGGTTAGATCTAGGTATTAACTTCTATAGTACTAAAAAATGGGGTAGACAAAAGTTCTCATTAGGGGTATTTAATGCCTATAATCGCAGAAATCCATACTTTGTAGATATAGTTAGAGACGAAACTCAGCTCAGATCCTTCACATTTAAACAGTTTAATATTCTACCCATTTTACCATCCTTAAGTTATAATTTGTCCTTTTAGAGTCCGCTTGTAGTAAAAGTGTAGTAAATTTGTCACCTACTGCTTGAATTTTAACACTTTATATCCCAATTAAATCTGTAAGATTGGATACATTTTATTATATTTGACCAAATTATGTGACTACTCCATGTAGGGGGCGTCCTAAAAGTATATAATTTGAAAAATTTACTTTACATATTATTTTTAGCTTCTTTCGCTTCCTGTGTTGATGACCTAGGGACTGGACAGAGTTCTGAACCAGATAAAATGGTTGTAAATGCAGAGGTTACGCCTGGTGATCACATAGAGTTCTTTGTTTCTACTAGTGTAGATATATCAACAGGAGGACAACCATTCAGACCGGTTAAAGGGGAAGCTATTTTTGATCTTACAGATCAGGATGGAGAAGTTGATGTAGAGTATGATGAAGAAGAGAAAAGATGGAGAACTAATAGGGTTTATGAGCCAGAATCTGGTTTTGAATATAATTTAAGCATTACACTTCCTGGAAAAGACATAAAAAAAGCTGAATCTTTTACTAAAGTACCTTTCGCAGTTGATATCACAAATGCCACTTTAGATGTATCTACAATTGCTCAAGGTGAAAACCAATACGAAGTTACTTTAGAATTAGGTGCTCCAGTCGAGTTACCTGCTTACTACAGACTTGCTGCTTTCACTGATGAAGAATTGCAAAATGAAGTAGAAATAACTAAAGTTCTTACTAATGCTAATGCTTCTGAAAATTTGAATCATCATCACGGAATGATTATAGATGAATCAAAATTGGATGGAAATAAAATAACAGTATCTCTTTCATCTTCTGTTAATCTAGAAAAATTATATTTCGATTTTAATACAGTAAATGAAGATTACTATAAGTATCATGTTTCTCTCAGTAGGTCTTCTGGATCTGCTGGTTCA
The DNA here is from genome assembly GCA_964475415.1 of uncultured Saprospiraceae bacterium. Classification (GTDB taxonomy): domain Bacteria; phylum Bacteroidota; class Bacteroidia; order Chitinophagales; family Saprospiraceae; genus CALCMJ01. The sequence goes on from CAYYWZ010000069.1 coordinate 21,128, forward strand.
CCATTTACGGAGCCTATAGTAGATTATTCTAACATTCAGAATGGTATCGGATTGTTTGGAGCATACAGCTCTTCTTCTTATGAGTTATTATTAAAATAATTCTAGCCTTACTTCTCAATTTAATCTTACAACTTATTGTCAAATTAGACTTTAGTTTTTTTTATTTTAACCCTAAATAATCATTTAGGGAAACTTCCAAATTGTATTATTGAGTGATCATTTGTGTATTTACTAAGTACATTAAGTAGGGATATTCGGAATTACCGATATCCCTTTATATATAATTGTCTTAGAACTCTACTTAAGAGTTAATTACCCCATTTTCTGGATTTATTGCGTGAAAACGGAGTAATGCTTCCACGCTAGTCTTGTCGCTCGCCGCGACTGGCGTTCATTTTTGGCTTGAACCAAAAACGAACCAAAAAATTCAAGGCTTTTATATTTTCTTAACACTAATATTGTCTTAATATCCTAAACACATAAAACTCGCTATCGAAGATTGCTATT
>CAYYWZ010000070.1:0-19883 GCA_964475415.1 uncultured Saprospiraceae bacterium
GTAGATCGTCCAGTAGAAGTTATCAAGGAGGTAGAGGTAGAGAAGATTGTAGAAAAGATAGTAGAAGTCGAGAAGCCGGTAGAGGTGATCAAAGAGGTGGAAGTCGAAAAGATCGTAGAGAAAATCGTAGATCGTCCAGTAGAAGTTATCAAGGAAGTAGAGGTAGAGAAGATTGTAGAAAAGATAGTAGAAGTAGAAAAGCCAGTGGAGGTGATCAAAGAGGTGGAAGTCGAAAAGATCGTAGAGAAAATTGTAACAGATGAAAAAGAAGTGAATGAGTGGAAAGCTAAAAATGAGACGGCTAACACTAATCTGAAGCAAGTAAGAACAGAGGTAAAAGAATTATTGATCTCTCTAGATAACATGAAAGCTAAAAACACTAAGCTCCAAGAAGAGTTAGCAAAAAAACCTAAGGAAGTTATCGTAGAAAAGATTGTAGAAAAAGAAATCATCAAAGAGGTAAAAGTAAAAGCTAAACCTAAGAATGATGACCTCAAGAAGATTGAAGGCATAGGTCCGAAGATCGAAGGTTTATTAAATAAGGCTAGTATAACGACCTACAAGAAACTATACGAGACTAAACAAGAAAGGCTTAAAAAAATACTTACAGATGCAGGGCCTAGATATCAAATGCACGATCCAAGTTCTTGGAATAGGCAAGGATGGTTAGCATGGAAAGGTGAATGGATGAAGCTCGCTAAGTTACAAGATGAATTAGATGGTGGTAGAAAAGTAAGTAAGGCCAAAAAGCCTGTAAAAGCAAAATCTTCAAAAACAGTAGCAAAGAAGCCAGTAGCTAAAAAGGTAACCAAAGCTAAAAAAGATGATCTAAAAAAGATCGAAGGAATAGGACCTAAGATCGAAGGCTTATTAAATGCTGCGGGGATAAAGACTTTTGAGAAATTGTATGACACAAAGGTTGATGTTCTAAGAGCCATATTAACAAAAGCAGGACCTAGATTCCAAATGCACGATCCTGGAACCTGGGGAAGACAAGCTAGACTAGCATGGAAGGGACAATGGGAACAGCTGGATAAGTTACAAGATGAACTAGATGGCGGTAAGAAAGCAAAAAAAGTAGCTAGCGCTTCAGCCAAAGTAACAAAGAAACCTGCAACTAAAAAAACAAGCGCAACGAAAGGAAAGGGAGGTTCTAAAAAGGATGATCTAAAAAAGATCGAAGGTATAGGGCCCAAGATAGAAAGCTTGTTACATGCAGGAGGAATAAAAACTTTTGAAAAATTATCCAAAACTAAAGTAGATGTACTTAGTAAGATCCTAAGCAAAGCTGGACCTAGATTCCAGATGCATGACCCTAGTACCTGGGCAAGACAGTCTGGACTAGCTGCAAAAGGACAATGGGATAAACTAGACAAACTACAGGATGAGTTAGATGGTGGAAGAAAGAAATAAGATTAGATACAGAGGAATTTTAAGGACTCAGATTAGTTTCTGAGTCCTTTTTTATTTTGGAGTATTCAGAGGAACAATATATTAATCAAATGGTAGAAAACCTGTATCTTGTTTCTCGGGAATATATAGCTCCTGGTTCTAGAAGGGTACTAGGGAAATTGGGATGATTAGGTGCATCGGGAAAATCCTGAGTCTCTAAGCAAAAAGCAGCTCTGCCAAAATATGATTTCTGACCTTTGCCTATCATACGATTTTTAAAATTTATAGTAAATAACTGCATTCCCGGCTGATCTGTTAGAACCTCAAGTAGCCTACCTGATTTATTTTCTTTTACCTTCGCTACAAGTTCAAGGCTCTTATTATTTAATACAAAATTATGATCATAGCCACCACCATTAGTGATCTGAGTATTATTGTTCTGACTAATGTCAAAGCCTATCTTTTTGTATGTACTAAAATCAAAAGCAGTATTTTCTATATCTAATAATTTGCCTGTAGGAACAAGTTCTGTATTTGTTTCTACAATCTTATTAGACTTGATATAGAGATCGTGTTCTAGGATAGATTCAGTTCCAGCACCTATTAAATTAAAATAAGAATGGTTTGTAAGATTGACTATAGTCGTTTTATCAGTGTAAGCTTTATATTTGATAATTAACTCATTATCATTATTGAGCAAATAACTTACTCCTAAACTGAGATTGCCTGGAAAGCCTTCTTCTCCATCAGGACTCACACCAGTTAAACGTACACCTATGTAATGCTCTTCTTGAATGATTTCTGCAGCCCATAATTTTTTATCAAAACCTTTTATGCCTCCATGAAGTGTATTAGATAAGTTGTTTTTTTGTAATTGATATTCTGAGCCATTTATTGAAAATTTACCTTTAGTAATTCTATTGCTATAACGACCAATAAGTGCTCCGAAATAGGGATGTTCTCCAAGGTATTCTTCCAAGCTATCAAAGCCTAAAACAACATCAGCTAAAATTCCATTTTTGTCCGGTACCAAAATAGATTGTATAATGCCACCATAATTTGTCAAACGAATACACATGCCAAGATCATTAATCAAGGTATAGATAGAGGCTTCTCCATCAGGACAGGTTCCGAATTTGTTTACTGTTATATCCATTTCTAAAGTAAAATGTTTGGTACTATAAGATCATAAATATTTAGATCTAACACCTTAAGGTAACACTATTCTATTTTTAGCTTATATTTATACATAGATAATAAATCTTATGGAAAAATTACTACCTCTATTATGCCTTATCTTTCTTAGTATGCACTTATCTGCTCAGCTAGTAGATATACCAGATGATAATTTTCTGGAAGCCCTAATATTTAATGGTGTAGATGAGAACAATGATGGTCAGATCCAAGTTTCCGAAGCGGAGGTGATCACGGAGTTAACGATGATAAATTATAATATAGCTAGCTTAGAAGGAATAGAAGCTTTTTCTGCATTAGAAATATTAGATTGTTCTAGTAATGAATTGACATCCATAGATTTATTGGTTGCTAACAAATCCTTAAGAGAAATGATTGCTAGCTTTAATAACTTAACATCATTTGACATAAGTACAAATAACCAAGGAGGACTTCCTAATCTTATGTTCGGAAATGTTACAGAAAATTCAATCTTTTCTATAGACATTTCTGGCTTAGAAAATCTAGAAATAATGGATATAGGTGGCAACCCTGAGTTGATATCTGTAAATGCTGAAAATTGTAGTAGTCTACAGAAATTAGAATCTTCTCATAGTATGATAGAAACTATAAACTTAAAGGGATGTAGTTCACTTGAGTTTCTAGATCTTGTTGATAATAGGTTAACGGAAATTGATCTTAGTGATCTAGTAAATCTGCAAGAGGTATTGATAGAGAGTAATGATATTATGGAATTAGATATTTCAGGATTAGAGAAATTGGAGAGTATTGGTGCGGGAGATTTAATTTCTTTACATACGCTTAATGCAGAGGGATGTATTGCCTTGCGCAGCATATTTATGTTTAGTGCGCCGCTACAAAATTTAAATGTTAGAGGTTGTATTGCATTGGAGGATTTAGTTATTCATTCGGGTAACTTGTCAGGTGTATTGGATCTGTCTAACTTAGTTTCTTTAATTCTTCTCGACATTGCTAGTTCTAATGAAATAACTGAATTAAATCTAGAGAATTGTTCTAGTTTGGATAGATTTGATCTGTTAGACCCCACTCAGCTAGAACGTATCAATCTGTCTGGTTGCGATGCTCTATCAGAAATTATGCTTTTAGGAACTCAGCTTACTAGTTTAGACTTAACAGGGTTGAGTAATCTTATGTTTGTCATAGTAGATAGTGGACTGCTGACAGAGATCGATCTCACAGGCTGTTCAGGAATGCAAGATTTAACAGTTAGTAATAATCAACTATCTGTATTAGATGTTTCTGAGTGTGTTAATCTATTTCATCTCGACTGTTACAATAATAATTTAATACAACTATTTATAAAAAATGGCTCTAATGAATTAGTACTTCTTGGTGAAAATCCAAATCTAGAATTTATATGTGCAGATGCTGATGAACTGGAAGTTGTACAAGAAGAAGTTGATGCTCTAAATCTAACAGACGTTATTATTAATTCTTTTTGTCCATATACTTTTTCTAGCCAGCCCTATAGAATTATCGGGCAAAATATTTTTGATTTTGACATGTCAGGTTGTGACACGAATGACGGCAATGTACCTCAGGTTAAGTTTGAAATTTCTGATGGAACGAACACTGGAGATATCATCTCGACCTTGTCTGGAAACTATACCATTAATCTTCCAGAAGGAGATTATACTATTACACCAAAATTTGATAATTCTAGCTTATTTAATATTTCTCCAGAAAGTATTTCCTTTAGTTTTTCAGGAACAGAAACGACTGTAGAACAAGATTTTTGTATTACACCTATAGGTACTCAGGACGATGTTGAAATAACACTTATTCCTGTAGATGAAGCAAGGCCGGGTTTTGAGACGAGATATAGAATTAAGTATACTAATATTGGAAACACGGTCCAGTCGGGAAGTATCATGATGACCTATTTAGAAGAGCTCATGGATTTTGTTAGTTCTTCAGAAGTCATCGTGAGTGCAGGAGATGGCACCTTACTGTGGACCTACGAAAACCTAACACCTTTCGAGAGCAAATCTATTGATATAATTATGGAACTTAACACTCCGGTAGAAGATCCTCCGCTTAACGGTGATGATGTCTTATCCTTTATAGTGAGAATTACTACGGATAATGGACAAGACATAAATCTACAAAACAACCAGTTTATCTACAGACAGCTTGTTGTCAATTCCTTTGATCCTAATGATAAAACCTGTCTAGATGGAACTAGAATATCTCCAGATGAGGTAGGTGATTTTGTTAGTTATATGATACGATTTGAAAATACAGGAACTGCTGATGCCGTAAATATTGTAGTTAGAGACTCTATAGATCCAGCAGTATTTGATGTCTCTACGCTTGTGATTATTGATGCCAGTCATTCTATGAGGACAGAAATAACAGGTGATATTGTGGAGTTTATTTTTAAGGATATCTATCTTCCTTTTGAGGATGCCACGAATGATGGGTTTATAGTTTTTAAGTTGAAAACTTGGCCTTCCTTAAACATAGGAGATGAGCTAAATAATTTGGCGGAGATTTACTTTGATTTCAATGCACCGATTATTACGAATACAACATCGACTATAGTAACGGAGACAACTGCTTCAGAAGATCCATTGTTATCTGATAAGGCAATATCTGTATATCCAAATCCTACTAATAATCAAATCACTATAAGTAGTCCATATAAGATAAAAGAAATTTCTCTAATAGAAATCGATGGAAGGGTAGTGAAGACGAAGGACTTAGATTCATATACAGAGGATGTAAGTATGTCTGTACAAGAAATACCTTCAGGCCTATATCTAATTAGGATCTTAGCAGAAGAGGGAGTATTGTATAAGCGGATTACCATATTCGATTAGTAATACTCAAAAGGATCAAAACTTGTAAAAACTTTATCATCTAATGTTGGATAGACTCTTACATTGGACGGGCCACTCTTGTCAGAACGATCGGAAGAAAGTAGAAGGCCATTATAATTTTTGTAATTGTCCCAAGGCCATATTTTAGAAACGGAATCCTGACTGGCTTCCGCATAGAAATTCCACTGTTTGATAAGTCCATCTTCTTGGTCTATATATACTTCGTATTTGTTGTCAGGTGTATAGCCTACTTCGTCGAAGGTGAGTTCTAGGACATCCGCTGTTATACCTTGCAAAGTTGTATCAGTGCGTTGGTATGTAACATTTACACCCTTGTCATATAATTTAAACGGCATAAATAACCAATACATATCATTCGTCCACATACTTTTTCCTCTTTTCATTTTCTCAGATACTAGTTGAGCATCCATTACACGTTCTCCATTATAGGAGTATTTTCCACTTAGATCATTCATGTTGACAAGATAGATGGATGAGTCTCTTGGAGATTCTATTCTAACTCTATTATTTCCCTTATCCCATATTAGATGTCTAGCACCGAAGAAGGTCCAAGAAACATAAGAAAGTTCATCCCAGTTTTTATTTCCGCCCATCGCTTCCATCATTTTTTCTACCAGAACTGCTGCTTGTTTGTCTTCTATTGATTTAGTATATTTATTTTGTAAATTTTGCGCTGAAGTTTCTAGTTTATTGTCGTTTTTGCAACTTACTAAAACAGTAATAGAGAAGAATATAATGAAGTTAAGCATGTGATATCGCATAGGTATAGTTTTGATACTTTTATGAGAACAGTAGATAGATTAATTATAGGAAAGTAATTAATTAAATTTATGCTTTTTCAAAATACAGATAGATATATACCGCACTTCCAAAGTTCGTAGCATCAGTAGATACTAACTTATACCCTTTGCTAGTATATTCATCTAATTGCTTTTGAATTTCTATTTTAGAGCTCTTAGCTAAATGCTGCTAATCAAGGGTTATTTTAGAATAGAAAATTAGGGTTTCTACTTTATAATCTTTCATTTTAAAGTTTTTTGTTTAATAGAAGACAAAGTATTTTCAATTTATGGCTTTATAGGGTAAATAATGTTGTGTTTTTTGATTTTTTTGTAAAAAAAAGCCATTCTCACCAACCCTCTGGTAATTTTTGTCGATATACTATATAAATCACCTATAAAAGAAATGCAAATAAGCTTAAATTTAGACAAGGTGAAAGCTCAAAGCGATATTGTGAAACAGCAAGTCTTGTCAGACGATGCACTAGTCCTTGGACTCAGGTTGTCGGAACGTAGTGCACAAGAAGCTTTTTACAAAAACTACTTTGGTAAGATGTTTCCTACAGCAATGAGGTATACTAGTACTAAGGAAGACGCCTATGATATCATCAATACTGCATTTCTTAAGGTTATAACAACAATAGAAAATTACAAGGATGATAATTTCCCGGGATGGGTTAAAACCATCGTAGTAAGAACAGCTATAGATTATGGAAAAAAATACAAATATAATAAGCCAGTTGTGGCCGAAATTATAGAAGTAGATACGCCTGTATATAATAAGGCTATCAGTAATCTAAGGATAGAGGAATTGCTGGAGCTTATACAAAGAATTCCAGACTCAAGCAGAACAGTATTTAACATGTTTGTACTAGACGGACTTTCTCATCAAGAAATAGCTGATAGCTTGTCTATTTCTAAGGGAACCTCTAAGTGGCATGTTGCTAATGCTAGAAAATATTTATTAAAACTGACTACGGATCAACACAATATATGAAGAAACAACTACACAATTCTGAAGAACATTTTAAAAAGGCACTAGAAGGATACGAAGCTCCTTTTGAACCTAAAGCTTTTCATGAGTTCACTAAGCGTTTAGATGAAGCTCCAGATAAAAAGAAATATAGACTCTTAGGATTTTTCACCATAGCTGCAATTTTTATTTTGATAGGTATAGTTATAGGCTCATTAGTTATTTATAATAAAATGTCAAAAGAAGATGGAGAAGTTACAGAACAGTCCACCTACTCAGAAGTATATGACAAGAAAAATGTTGACAAAAGTATATCCAACAATGGCACTGATCAGTTTCCATTAGTAGCAAATGAAGACGCTTCAATAACAAAACGAAACAACCAACAAGTTGTGGCTTCATCAGGTGCTGATCTTGCTTCTATTATATTAGAAGCCCCTGTAAGTGATGACGAAGTTTCTGAAGTCGGACTAGGCTTAACAGATAAGACAACTAAGAAAATAGAACTTGTAGAGACTACTTCAGCTACAGGAAGTGATGTAGCGTCTAAACTTGATTACAAGGATAAGATCGATGTATTGATGCAAGAACTTCTTGAAGCTACAGAAGATAATGATGCTGTGCAAATAGTACAGGGGGAGGATTATAGAATTCGAATTACTGAAAATCTAAAAATTAACAATCAGATATTAGATTCGAAAAAAGCGCAGTCTACAAGCAGCCAAGAAAATATATTATTATTAGAAAAATCTAAAAAGCAACGAATTAATTATTTGCCACTGCTACAGAAGAATGAGATAAAACTTGTTCCTAGTAAGACTCAGGAAATACCTCCATTCTACAAAGCTTCTATCGTGCCTGTATCCTCTAAGGATCACTTCGAAAGATATTTTACTATAGCTTTTTCAGGAATGATTTTTAATGATAATGCGCAAGTTTCTCAGGATCCATTTTTCACTAACCATAACAAAATAAGTTTTGCTCCTTCTGTAAAAATAGGCTATAGGATAACTAAGTTTTTATCTACACAACTAGGCTACACTAGAAAGAATTATTATACTGGTTTTTCTATCCTAGCTCCTCATGATGAAGTAGATCAGGGGCTTTCGAATGTTGCAATTTCTTCTCAACTTTTGAGCTCAAGTTTAAACTTGCATATTCCAATAGTTCCTAATTTAATAGAACTTATCCCTTCGGTAAGTTATGTACACGCTATTTTGGATGAAAAAGAAGACTTTACAAGTGAGGGTATAGGTACTATATCCATTTCTAATAGTGAGTTAGCTAATCTCGATTACGAGTACAGAGGTATGTCCTTGAGTAATACCGCAGGATTATTGGGATTGGGAGCGGCAGTGTCTATTCAGTTAAGAAGAATAGCTCTAGAAATTACCTACCAACGATTTATAGGACAAGAAGATATATATACAGAACAATATAGTTATGCTATGCCAGAAAGTAAGCAACAGAATGTAGACTATACGTATCAGGGTGGTTTTGCAGGACTTGGGCTTGGCATCAGATATAATCTTAAGAAATAGATTTTGTTTAACCTAGGCACCTTGACATCCTTCACTCATAAGGATGTTGAGGACCTAGAGTTTTTTCCCGCCGCGTAGTTACCTATCAGTTTTTTACATATAAAAGTTATTGTTAGAAGCACAATAGATAATATTTTTATAGTATACTTTTATGCATGTTTAAAAAACCAATATTGAAAGTACCTAGAGTAATAAATAATCCTAGCAAAGTAAATAATCCATCATTTAAAGAAGCCTTTTGGTTTTGGTTGAAGCTTGGATTTATTAGCTTCGGAGGTCCAGCAGGACAGATTGCTATTATGCATGAGTTTCTGGTAGAAAAGAAAAAATGGATCTCAGATAGTCGTTTTCTACATGCGCTGAATTTCACTATGATACTCCCAGGTCCGGAGGCACAACAATTAGCTACCTACACAGGTTGGATGTTACATGGAACTAAGGGAGGTTTGGTAGCTGGTATTTTCTTTATTTTACCATCTATGTTTATTTTACTTGGCTTGTCAGCTGTTTATGTCTCATTCGGGAATATTCCATGGGTGTATGCTTTATTTGCAGGGCTCAAACCTGCAGTTATAGCTATAGTCATTTTGGCACTAATTAAGATAGGAAAGAAGTCACTACATACCATATTCCATTTTCTTATAGCAGGTGCAGCATTTATCGGAATTTTCTTTTTAAATATTCCATTTCCTTTTATTATAATTGGAGCACTAATTCTAGCATTTGTTATCAGGAGGGTAATGCCTCAGTTGTTTGTACATACAGCTTCAGCTAAACAACAACTAGCCAAGGATGAAGAGATGTTTTATATAAATGACAAGTCAGTATTAGGAGGTGATTCAGCGTTTAAATTAAGTAGAATCGCAAAGCAAATATTTATTGCATTCTGTATCTGGTTAGTACCTCTAGTACTCTTTTATTTTATAACTAGTGATTTTCCTTTTTGGAAAAATCTTTCTTTATTTTTTACTAAGGCTGCCTTTGTAACTTTTGGAGGAGCTTATGCTGTTTTGCCATATGTGGCACAGGTAAGTGTGGAGCAACTACACTGGCTTACAGAGTTAGAAATGATCGATGGTCTTGCCTTGGGGGAAACAACTCCAGGTCCATTGGTTATGGTTTTGGTTTTTGTTGGTTTTATGGCAGGTTATAATAGTTTTGGCGGTTCACTATTGATGGGCTCCCTTGGTTTAATTACTACAACAATTTACACTTTTGTTCCTTGTTTCTTATTTATTTTTGTTGGCGCACCTATTATAGAACGAACAAGGAATAGCGAAAAAATAAAAGAAGCTTTAAGTATTGTTACTGCAGCTGTAGTAGGCGTAATCCTTAACCTAACAATATACCTAGGTAAAGCAGTTGTTTTTCCTAATGAACTTCTCCTTAGCCAGATAGATTATGTAACGCTAGGATGGATCGCTGTATCCTTTATAGCTATGTATCGTTTCAAAATTAATATGCTTATTTGGATTGGTATTAGTGCCTTGTTTGGCTTAGTTTACTATTTGATAACTCAAGGTATTTAATTCCTTTTATTCCTATAAGTAATCTAATAGCTAAGCTTAGGTTTTTTTTTAAAATACTGTTTTTAATTTTTCATGATTAATCTTGTGGTAATAGTATTGCATAATTCGGGATAAGTATTAGCAAGGCAATACAACATAAAAAAAAGCACCAAGTAGAAACTTGATGCTTTTTTATTATTCAGATAAGTTTGTACTTATTAAGCAACACCCATATCTTTTCTGATCTTGTTAAGAGCTGATCCTGCTCGTACCCAATCTATCTGAGCTTGGTTGTAGGTATGTGCTACCTTGAACTCATCATTGGTGCCGTCGTGATGATCTAGTTTTATGGTAAGGTGTTTTCCTGGTGCCATCTGATCAAAATCTACGATGCTTACAATATCATCCTGTCTTACCTTATCATAGTCAGCCTTATCTACAAAAGTCAGTGCAAGCATTCCTTGCTTCTTAAGGTTAGTCTCATGTATTCTAGCAAAAGATTTTACGATTACAGCATTTACGCCTAAGAATCTTGGTTCCATAGCTGCATGCTCTCTAGATGATCCTTCTCCTAAGTTCTCTTCTCCGAACACAACCGTGCCGATACCTTTAGATTGGTAAAGCTTAGCAGAATCAGGTACAGGTATATAGTCATTATTGATATAGTTCAGCACCGAGTTAGCCTTATCGTTGAAGTAATTGATAGCACCTGTATAACAATTCTCTGATATGTTTTGTAGATGACCTCTATAAGTAAGCCATGGTCCTGCCATAGAAATATGATCCGTAGTACACTTACCTTTTACCTTGATCAGGATTCTCATATCTGTCATGTTCTCTTGAGTAATAGGTACGAAAGGTGTAAGCAATTGCAGTCTATCAGATGACGGATCCACTTTTACTTCTATTTTACTTCCATCTTCAGCTGGTGCATTATAACCTCTATCTTTTACATCGAAACCATTAGGCGGTAACTCATGTCCAGTAGGCTCATCCAGTCTTACCTCTTCTCCCTTGTCATTAGTCAGTGTATCTGTCATAGGATTAAAATCCAGTCTACCTGCTATAGCGATTGCAGCAACAATTTCTGGTGACGCTACGAAGGCATGTGTGCTAGGATTACCATCTGCACGCTTAGAGAAATTCCTGTTGAACGAGTGTATGATACTGTTCTTAGGAGCATTCATAGGATCTTTATATCTTGCCCACTGCCCTATGCATGGTCCACAAGCATTGGTAAATATTGTTGCATTAAGATCTTCAAATATCTTAAGGATACCATCACGCTCTGTAGTATATCTTACTTGCTCACTTCCCGGATTGATACCGAACTCTGCCTTAGTCGTTAGTCCCTTTTCCACAGCTTGTTTCGCTATAGAAGCAGCTCTAGATAGATCCTCATACGATGAGTTAGTACACGATCCTATGAGTCCCCATTCCACATCCAGTGGCCACCCATTAGAGGTAGCTTTTTCCGTCATTTCTTTTCCAGTATGGGTAGAAAGATCTGGTGTGAAAGGTCCGTTGATTAGAGGCTTAAGTTCAGTTAAGTTGATTTCTATAACTTGATCAAAATATTTTTCTGGTTCAGCATAACACTCCTCATCAGCTACAAGATGTTCTTGTACAGCCTTCGCAGCGTCAGCCACATCTTCTCTATCCGTTGCTCTAAGATATCTGTCCATACTCTCATCATATCCAAACGTAGAAGTAGTAGCTCCTATCTCAGCACCCATATTACAGATGGTACCCTTACCAGTACAACTCAGATTTTTTGCACCCTCACCAAAATATTCTACAATATTACCTGTTCCACCTTTTACAGTAAGAATATCTGCTACTTTCAGAATGACATCTTTAGGAGATGACCAGCCAGAAAGTTTACCTGTAAGTTTTACCCCTATAAGTTTTGGATTTTTCAGCTCCCATGGCATATCCGCCATTACATCTACCGCGTCGGCGCCTCCGACTCCTATGGCAACCATACCCAATCCACCTGCATTCACGGTGTGACTATCAGTTCCGATCATCATACCACCAGGGAAGGCATAATTTTCTAATACTACCTGATGTATAATTCCAGCACCAGGCTTCCAGAAACCTATCCCGTACTTGTCAGATACAGACTCTAGGAAATTAAAAACCTCGTTACTTGTATTGATCGCATTTTGCAAATCTGCATCCGCACCGATCTTTGCCTGTATAAGGTGATCACAATGTACCGTAGAAGGAACAGCAACCTTATCTTTTCCAGCCATCATAAACTGAAGTAAAGCCATTTGTGCGGTTGCATCTTGCATCGCCACTCTATCTGGAGCGTAGAAAACATAATCCTTTCCTCTCGTATAATTCTGGAGTGGAGAATCATTATGCAAGTGAGCATATAATATTTTTTCTGCTAGGGTAAGCGGCCTATTAAGCTCTGCTTTTATTTTTTTAATTTTTTCCGGTAGACGATCGTAATGCGCCCGTATCATGTCTATATCAAATGCCATATGACTTTATTTTAATGAAATTTCTAAGATGCAGCAAAGATAAATTTTCCTGACATATTTTTCTTCATCTCACCTACATCAGTTTAGCCTAATCTATCCGAATTTAGTCGTAAAAGCATGATTTCCCTCTAAGATTTCATTTTTATCAACCTAATAAGCGTTTTTTTAATGATTTGGGCATAACCCTTCGTACCTCAGGGTCGCAGTCTTGCAGGCTCGCCTTTCGGCTCGGTCCTTAGCATCCCGCTATAACTCATCACGGACTAGCTCCCTCCGATCACTCCCTTCCAGGTTGCTTATGCGCCTCACGCCCTGCCTGTTCTACTCACTCGAGTAATTGTTTTTCGCAACTATAGAGTTCTACAATCATTTTTACATACAAAGCATATAATGTAAATCGAACATTATGCCTAGATGGTAATACTGCATAAGTACCAGAATATTATAATCCAATTATAAAATTTCTTCTTAGTAGATGGCAAAATTTTCCCATAAGGTCGAAATTATGAAACTATAATTCAGTCAGATCTCTACGCTCACTTCATTAGTAGGAGTGACAATAGCTTCGATATAAGCTAATATTAATACTTCCGAAAAAATAATCCTGAAAATCGCGATTATGATAAGATAAGACAAACTATAATTTCTACCGAGTAGCAGTATGTAGAAATTCTAGTGTTTAATACGAACCATTCAATTAAAAATCAGGGTTTCTCTAGATATAATTAGTGTTTTCCCTGAGCATCGTCTTAGCACAAATGCAGATATTGGACTTATCTATAGCATCCCTTTTTATTTAACCAATAAAACAATTATCTATGTTTCTAATTAAAAACAAGATTACATACCTATCTGTAATCACTATTCTTTGTTTTGCTTTTAGTGCAACTAGTTTTGCGCAAATCTCATTACCCGAAAAATTTGCTGATGCCCAACAGGAATTACAAGTAAAAAGAGTAGATAATCCGCTCTCCATAACCCAAATTTCGACACAAGAATTAATGATAGGCAACGAAATATTAACCCAAAAAACACTGTATACAATTGACAAAGCTTATGCTACTAAACTGATGGCCTATAATGATGAAGTCATCAAATTAGCCTTACCCCAAGCTAGTGGAAAAAACCTGGAACTACAATTGGTAAAAGCTGATATCTTCTCACCTCAATTTAAATTATATGCTAGCTCTAACAGAAAGAAAGCTATAGAATACGAGAGACCAGCTTTTTACTGGGGACAGGTATCAGGTGATGACAAGTCACTAGTAGCGATATCCATCACTAAGGATGAGATTTCTGGAATGATTGTTTATGCTGGTGACACTTATAATCTTGGTAAAATCAAGAACCAAGATATGCACATTCTATATAGAGAAAAGGATGTAAAAGATAAACCTGCCCTAGCTTGTTATACTGATGATGATAGTATGACTATGGAAGGTCCGAGCACTAGTGGATTGGTTGCTACGGGTCCAGACAACTGTGTCAAAATGTATGTAGAAGTTGATAATACTATCTATCAAGACAAAGGAACAGTTGCAGCTACAACTGATTATATTACAGGTGTATTTAACCAAGTTGCCATCATGTATGCTAACGAAGCGATTAACTTTACCCTTAACGAATTAGTAATATGGAATACACCAGATCCTTACACTGGTCCTTCATCTGGAAATTATCTTACCCAGTTTAGAGATAATATCAATGGAAACTATAACGGAGACCTTGCACACCTCGTGGGATATGGAGGCGGAGGCGGAGTTGCTTATGTCAATGTACTGTGCAACTCTTTTTATGGTGTTGGATATAGTGGTATTAATTCTACTTATCAGAATGTACCTACCTATTCTTGGACAGTAAATGTTATTACACATGAGATAGGTCATAATTTAGGATCACCTCATACACACTCTTGTGTCTGGAATGGAAACAATACACCTATAGACGGATGTGGTCCAGCTGCAGGCTATAGTGATGGATGTGATGGCCCAGTTCCTAATGCTGGAACCGTAATGAGTTATTGCCACCTACTAGGTGGAGTAGGTATAGATCCTAGTTTGGGATTTGGACCTCAGCCAGGAGATCTGATTAGAAATAATGTATATAATGCTACGTGCTTAACAGCATGTGGAGATGGATGTCCTAATGTGGGAGATACTTGTAATGACGATGATCCTTGTACCACAGGTGATGTTATAAATGCTGCTTGTAATTGTGTAGGTAATTATGTAGATAATGATGGTGATGGATTCTGTATAGGAGAAGATCCAGATGATAATGATCCTTGTAATCCTAATAGTAATAATGACGGATGTACAGCAGACTGTGAGGAAAACACAGTAAGCCTTACTATTGTGTTAGATAATTATCCTGGAGAAACGACATGGACGATCGCTAGTGAAAGTGGAAGCATTGTAGCTTCAGGAGGAAGTTATGGTTCTCAAGCTAATGGATCTACTGTTATTGTAGACAATTGTTTAGTAGACGGATGTTATACTTTCACCATTAATGATAGTTATGGTGATGGTATTTGTTGTGCATATGGACTAGGATCATATGGACTTAGTTCTGGAGGAGTAACCTTGGCTTCTGGTGGTGCTTTTGGGTCAGTAGAAAGTACAGATTTCTGCCTAGGAGAAGATGGAGGAGGAGAATGTAGCTATGTAACTATAGATAATAATAATTTCGAATCAGGATGGGGAATATGGAATGATGGTGGTTCGGATTGTAGACGTTCTGCTTCAGACCAGGCTTATACCGATTCAGGAACTTACTGCGTAAGATTAAGAGATAACACCAATACTTCTACAGCTACAACGGATAATCTAAACCTTGCAGGATACGAAGAAATTTCTGTAAGCTTTACCTATTACCCTAGAAGTATGGATAATAGTAATGAAGATTTTTGGTTACAAATATCTACTAATGGAGGAAGCAGTTATACAACAGTAGAGGAATGGAATAGAGGTGATGAGTTTGAGAATAACATTAGAGAATATGATGATGTAACAATAGAAGGACCATTTACTAGCCAAACAAGATTGAGATTCAGATGTGATGCTTCTGGTAATTATGATTTCATCTATCTAGATGATATAGAGATAGAAGGATGTCTTTCTCCAGCAGGAGCACCAGAAGTAATGAACACCATAACTAGTTCTGCAGTAGAAGATTTTAAGGTATATCCTAATCCAGTTTCTATTGCAGAAAATATTATAGTTGAATATGGATCGAGTGACAAACCAGTAGATTTATTTATCTACAGTAATACTGGAGAACTAATAAGAAAGATAAATATAAAAGATGCTTCTTCAGGTGTCGAAAAGATATCAGCAGAAAACCTAACTAACGGATCATACCTAATCAGAATGGAATCAGACACGGGTACTGTAACTAAACCATTTATTGTTATACAATAATTGGTGACTTTACCACTCTTTAAAGAGGGACATGCGCAATGCATGTCCCTTTTTATTGATATGATATAATAACCTTTAGCTGTATTTTCCATAGGTACTATTATGTACTCGAGGCTTTGGCCTCGACTGCGAAACAGGTAGTAAGAATCCTATAATCCAGTTATCCTAAAAATCCTAATTCTGACATAAGCGCTAGTTGTCTGAACCTTGATTCCCTTGATTTAAGGTTGCATGATTTTAAAGTGCGATAGATAGGTGTCCTTCCATTTCGTCATGTCGGCGCAAGGAGACATCTATGTACTTTTATGTAAGACACTTATTAATAACTCTATAGCTATAATGATA
Organism: uncultured Saprospiraceae bacterium; assembly: GCA_964475415.1. GTDB lineage: Bacteria > Bacteroidota > Bacteroidia > Chitinophagales > Saprospiraceae > CALCMJ01. Next base: position 16,511 of record CAYYWZ010000070.1, read on the forward strand.
AGAATAAGCCTCGATTTAGAAGATTTCTCCCACAGGCCGAAATGACTAAAAAAGATGTATTCGAGGCTTCAGCTCGTCTGCTGAAAAAATCCTAATTCAGACAATAAGTTTTAACTTTCCGATAAGCAAGATTCCTCCATTCTAGTCGAAATAAAAATATGCTTCACTATTGTAGATTCCTCCGTTCGGTTTGCTCATTTGTCGTCACTCAGTCGAGATCATTCAGAAAATCCTGATGCTGCCAATATGCAGAAACCCTAACGCTACTTAAGAAATATATACTTAAGTTTTCAAGTCATAAGAAAGAATGATTACTTTGTACCTTATGCTTATTGCTAGTACTTTAATCAAAGCAAATCAAATTTGATAAAATGAAAAATACCATTGACTATAAAAAAGTATTAGAAGGAATATACAAGTCTGTCAGACAAGTGGAAGATAGAGGAGAGGTGGCTAAGTATATCCCTGAATTGGCTAAGGTAAATCCAGATAACTTTGGAATTTCGTTTTTGTCAAAACAAGGAGAGGCGTATGGTTTTGGAGATTGGCAGACTAAGTTTTCTATTCAGAGTATTGCCAAGGTGCTTTCTCTTAGTCTCGCTTATAAGTTGCTAGGAGATAAGGTATGGGAGCGAGTAGGTGTGGAGCCCTCCGGCAGTTCTTTCAATTCCTTAGTGCAGTTAGAGACGGATAATGGTATACCTAGAAATCCGTTTATAAATGGAGGAGCGATGGTGATTTGTGATATGCTGATCAGTAACTTAGACAATCCTAAAGAAGATTTTCTAGCCTTTGTTAGAGAGGTTAGTAATTGTCGATATATCAACTTTTCTTTAGCTACAGCTAAATCAGAGGAAAGGGTAGGCTATCGAAATAAAGCGCTTTGTAATTTTATAAAATCTTTTGGAAATATGGAAAATCATCCAGACGAGGTGCTGGATTTTTATTTTCATATGTGTTCTATAGAGATGACTTGTCAGGAATTGGCTAAGACGATAAGCTTTTTAGCTTTTTGTGAGTACACGACGGAAAGTGGTAATCCCTTTTTAAACTTAAGTGAAGCTAAAAGGATAAATGCCATTATGCAGACCTGTGGCTTCTATGATGAATCAGGAGAATTCTCTTTCAAGGTAGGCTTGCCAGGTAAGAGTGGTGTAGGTGGAGGAATTGTAGCGATCTACCCTGAAATATATTGTATAGCTGTCTGGAGTCCTAAGCTTAATAAGAAAGGAAATTCGTTCAGAGGAATGAAGTTCTTAGAAGCGTTTACTACAGAGACTGAGCTCTCTATTTTTTGATATTGGTTTAGTACTACCCAAATCATAATCATTAAAACAGAAAAAATGCATAATGTGGAATATTCGCTAAAGTTCTGATCGCTACTCTTATTACTTTATAATCTAATAATGTAACTTTGTCGCACTAAAAATTAAACTATGTACAGAACACATAATTGTGGCGCATTAAGATTGACAGATGAAAGTAATACGGTGACCCTGAGTGGATGGGTGCAGATTTCTAGAGACCTTGGTGGACTGACCTTTGTGGATTTACGAGATAGGTACGGAATTACGCAGCTGGTGTTTGATATGGAAAAGAATGAGGAACTTTGTGGTCAAGCGAGAAAATTAGGGCGTGAGTTTGTGATACGAGTTACGGGAAATGTACAAGAAAGATCAAGTAAAAATCCTAACCGTGAAACGGGTGATATAGAAATCGATGTGACAGAGATGGAAATCCTTAATGTGTCTAAGGTTCCACCTTTTACGATAGAGGATGAGTCAGATGGAGGGGATGAAATCAGAATGCAATATAGGTATCTAGATCTGCGAAGATCGCCAATACAACAGAATATAATTTTCCGATCGAAGCTTGCAATAGAGACGAGAAAATATCTTGACGGTATTTCATTTGTTGAAGTGGAAACTCCGTTTCTTATCAAGAGTACACCTGAGGGAGCAAGGGATTTTGTAGTTCCTAGTCGTATGAATCAAGGACAGTTCTATGCACTTCCGCAGTCTCCACAGACTTTTAAGCAGCTGCTGATGATAGCGGGTTATGATCGGTATTTTCAGATTGTCAAATGTTTTAGAGATGAAGACTTAAGAGCAGATAGGCAGCCAGAATTTACACAGATAGATTGTGAGATGGCCTTTGTCACTAGAGACGAAGTGCTTGCTACCTTTGAAGGATTGACGAAACATCTATTTAAAACAACAAAAGGTATAGACCTGCCAGATTTCCCTATTATGCCTTATGATGAAGCGATGCAACGATATGGTAGTGATAAGCCTGATGTAAGATTTGGGATGGAGTTTGTCGAGATGAACGATATAGCACAAGGACACGGTTTTTCTGTATTTGATAATGCGGAGTCTGTAATAGGAATTTGTGCTCAGGGTATAGCTGAAAAGTATTCTAATAAGGATATGAAAAAGCTTACTGAATGGATGCAACGTCCTCAGATAGGAGCTAAGGGTCTTGTCTATGTTAAGTTTATGGAAGATGGTACTATCAAGTCTACAGTTGGAAAGTTCTTTACAGATGATCAATTACAAGCTTGGGGGAAGGCATCCGGTGCAGAGAAAGGAGATGTGATTTTTGTATTATGTGGGGAAGAAGAAAAAACAAGAAAACAGCTTAACGAGCTGAGACTTGAAATGGGAACAAGATTAGGTCTTAGAGATGCTAAAGTATTCAAGCCGCTCTGGGTAGTAGATTTTCCATTGCTAGAATGGGATGAAGAGTCGGAGCGTTTCCACGCTATGCATCATCCTTTTACAGCTCCGAAAAAAGAAGATGAGGATAAGATGCTCACTGGGGATCACGACACTATGAAAAGACTAAAGGCTAATGCCTACGATCTTGTTATTAATGGTGTAGAAATCGGTGGTGGCTCTATAAGAATACATGATAGAGCTTTACAATCAAGAAACTTTGATCTTCTTGGTTTTACTAAAGAAGAAGCCGAGGCACAATTTGGATTCCTTTTAGGAGCATTTGAATATGGAGCACCTCCACACGGTGGTATTGCTTTTGGGTTCGATAGATTGTGTGCTGTACTGAATGGCCAGAATTCTATCAGAGACTTCATAGCTTTTCCTAAAAATAATCAGGGTAGAGATGTTATGATTGATGCTCCTAGCCCTGTCGATACGGATCAGTTAGAGGAATTAGGGTTGGATTTAGTAGAAAAGTCTTAAGTACAGATAATTCCTTCTAGAATTTTTTTGACCTTCCGATTCGGTTATTAATTGCGCATGTCAGTTTACATGTGTAGGCATTTCTTTTATTTTCGTAATCTAGAAAATAAATAATTTTGGAGTATTTAAATTTTGACCTTAGAATATCAAAATTGATGCCGTTGTATGTA
>CAYYWZ010000070.1:19983-21535 GCA_964475415.1 uncultured Saprospiraceae bacterium
CATTTCTGTCCTGATTGTTTTTTAGATCCTTTTATTTGAGTAAAATATTAAACTAGAATTATTTAGTGTTTTCTCCTGACCTATTTCCAATCCTTAAATTAGATATTGAGCATACTTATAAAGTATCACAATTAGTAAATAATGATCGTTATTTATACGTCCCTTTTTTTTATTTTGAATCGTATACAATAATCTGCAAAATATTTTTTTCGAACATAATGTATTTAATAAGATTTATGAACAACCTTTCATGATGTTACCTTTTCTTTTAGCTATGGTATAAAGGAGAAAATTAGATATTATGAATAAGATTTCTTTAGTATTATTTTTGATTTTCGCAGCGCATTTTTTAAAGGCTGATATAATAATCGATGATCACCAAGAATTCAATTGACGTTAATATATATAATATTATATGTTTTGATTTGTTAGAGAATCTAATTGATATAAATGTTCCTGTTAGTATTTTAGACTGCGGAGAAAGTGAATTTTCTTGTTCGCTATCAAGAAAAACTAATTCCGAGGATAAGGAAATTGAAAAGCGAAGTAATGAAACTGATAGTAAATATAAGTTAGGCCCTAATCCTTTTTCATAATTTTTAAATATAGAAGTTGAAGGAGAAGAAATTTTTAGTATCCAAATATTTAATCAGTTAGGAGTACCTGTTTATGAAGAGGAATTGAAAAGTATTGCGCAAATCAATACTTCCAATTGGGTTCCAGGAATTTATTTTGCTAAGTTATGGTCAAAATCTGGTGCTGAGTACACAGAGAAAATTATTCTATCTAGATAAATAATTCAGGATATCTGAAGGATTAAAAAATGTCAAAAAAAAGGGCCGTAATTATTTACAGCCCTTTTCTTTTATCACTTTTTTTTATTGGATTCTTACAAATCGTTTGCTGTGAATTTGACCTGATTCACTTTCTAATCTGATTATATAATTACCAGTTTGAATCTCACTCATATCTATCTTTTCATGGCCAACTTCATCAGTACTACTTTTCTGAACTAGTTTTCCACTTAGATCGAATATTGAGTATTGGACAATCTCAGTTCCTTCTATATTTAGTTGACCGCTAACTAGAGTAGGATATACCTTTACATTTTCCCCTCTTAAGAAAGAAACAACCTTTATATTCGAAATAGTAAGCTCCCCATTATATTCTACAAACCTAAGTCTATAATAGTTTGAACCACTTACAGCATTTTGATCTGAATAAGATATAAGATTTCTACTTCCAGTTTTTATAGTGCTAAAATTGGAACCATCAGTAGAATGCTGAATCTCTACAATGTCTAGATCACGATCATAAGCTAGTTCCCACTTAAGTAGTACTTCATTATTTACTTTTTCTGCAGTGAAATATAATATATCTACTGCTACGACTATTTGATCATATCCAAAGTCAAGATGCATAATTGTTTCACCAGCACCTAGAGTTACTGTTGTGGTATTATCCATTGTTCCATCAGGATCTGCAGTATTCTCAAAATCAGCAGGAGGTGTAACTTCTACAGTATAGTCACCAGCAGGTAAATCTTCAAAAA
>CAYYWZ010000071.1:0-21472 GCA_964475415.1 uncultured Saprospiraceae bacterium
AAAGTGATAGTCCAATTCTAAAAGAAATGGAAGAAAAAGGTGAGATTAAAATTATTGGTGCACTTTATGACATGGATGATGGTAGCGTAGATTTTCTTAAATAAAAAAATAATCTATCATAGAAATGAAATAAGAAAGCTACTTGATGGTGGCCTTCTTCTAAAATTAAAGAACTTCAAAATCACAACGTCTACAAAACAATGAGTTTCATTAAAATAATTATCTCATTCCTAAAAGATAGGCAATACGTCAAACTGCTAATGTTAACATCTTCTGTAATTGGTTTAGGAACAATAATGTACAAATATTTAGAAGGTTGGAATTGGATTGATTGTTTATACTTTTCAGTTGTTACATTGACAACGGTCGGATATGGTGACATTGCTCCGACAACTTCGGGTGGCAAAATATTCACCATATTTTATATCATAATAGGATTGGGAATCATCTTAAACTTTATTGAAATCATTCATATGCATTATGAAGAAGAAAAAAATAAAAAAAATGATTTTATCAAATAGCAGAACATTATTAGAAGATATTGAAGAGGCCAAACTCAATGGATTTAAAGAAGAATTTATTTTTATTGATTCTCAACTTAAAGGCAGAAAAATAATATCATAAATAATAAATCAGAATGTGAACTGATCGAAGGTAGTGCCCCATAAAGTGTGTTTGCATTAGATTTTCAACTTTTAAGTTCCTTTAGTTTTTGATAGGTAGATTGTCAAATTTATAATTACTATGGAATAACGATATGTTTACATTTCCATAGACATAGAGCTTACTAAAAGTATGGCACTTCCTGGATTTAACAATGCCTTTCCTACATATTAGATCATTAGATCAATTTACTTTTATCCATTTTGTAGAAATTATCTTTTCGTCATCGAAAAGTTTGAATACATAAACACCTGTAGATAGATCAGATACATCAATATTTTGCGAAATACTTTTCCCCTTTTGTTCATATATTACGTTACCTGCTAAATCGATAATCTGAAGCACTTGATTTGAACTTTCATTAATTTGAGGTAAATAAATCTTGTCTGTCCCAGGGTTTGGAATAACTGATAGTATTTCCTCTTCAACTAAACTAATATTACTTGTAGAGCTCGTAATTCCAGTTTGATAAAATTGTAAAGCATTAATGGAATAAGCCAATGGAGCATTCCAGTTAATAGTTACCTCATTAGAAGCATAAGAACACCAACTATCGACATAAGAGGCTGCAGCTTGATTTCCCAGATAGCCAGAGCAGCCGTCCTGTTGTCCGGGGTTAGGGCCACCAGCCACCATACCAGGTACTGGTTCGTTGACATTATCAGCTTCCGATTGTCGGTGATGAGGGCGGAGAGGTGATTGATCTCCAAAACCTGAAATATAACAATACCCTGTACCGTTTCTTCCTAACAAATAATCCATAGCTATGAAGGCAGCGTCCAAATAAGTTTCGTCATTAGTAACTTCATAAGCACGAATTAATAGCATGATTTGGTTACCTGCCTGACCATTACTTCCCCATACAAAATCATTATTACCTGTCCCCATAGCAACTCGCATTGAAGATTGATTAACTCCTGTTCTTAATTGATTAGCTGTCGATAACAACTTATTCTCAATTATATTGATATTTATGTCTTCACTGATATCATCTGAATGATGCATTAAGGAAATCAATGACAAAGGTGCGGTATATTGCCAAGAAGGAATTCCATTTCCAATTCCATTTTCATTTATGTCCGACAAATAAATATCTTCTTTGGTAGTTATAAATAATTCTGTTGCAGCCCAGTCAAACTCATCTGTCACATTTCCATCTCCATACTCTCCAGTAGAAACATTTCCAGGTTGATTATAATATATATTGGGATTATCTTTAGCCCATGCGTAAGCAGCTTCTGATGCTGACAACAACTCTGCACTATAACCTGGTTTGGTAGCTTCATAATTTGCAAAGACTCTAGAAGCAACTGCAGTCACCGCTGCAAAATTCAAGGCCGCCGAAGTCGTCTTTTGAACTACATAACGATCAAAATTATATTGATGTGGCATTACAATTCCAGAAAAATTAAGTCCGGTCAGTTTATGATAAACACCACCATCCGATGGTTCTTGCATGGACAACATCCAATCCAAATTCCAAATAATCTCATCCAGCAAATCAGGAATATCACCTCCCTTTTCAGGAATATTAATACTTAGGTTATCATAATACTCAGGATAATGTTCATAGGCTGCCAAAAGCGTATATGTAGAAATTCCAGAGTTGACAATATATTTATTATAATCGCCAGCATCGTACCACCCTTTTGGGGAGGATATAATCGTTCCAGTGGGTCTATCCGTAGAAGCTGCGGACGAGTGAACGATGACTTCATCATCAGGATGTCCCAATGACCTTTGCCAAGGCCCAGCATATTCAGCAATTAATTCTTGAGATGCTCGATTGAAATAATAATATTTAAGTGAGGCTTCACATAAGTCCTCGAAGCCATCATAACTAATAGAAAATTCAACTGATTTAGTAAGTGTCTCGAAAATATAATTACCAGCTTCATTAATTGAACTAAAATCAACTGTGGCTACATATTCTTGACTTGACGACCAAATACTTCCGCTACTTTTTCCTTCCATTATAGGTTCGAGTTCACCTTCTTTGTAGATCGAGTAACTCACATCTGAAAATGGTAAATTACCGGCCATAGTAATCATCTTAGGCCGGCCCACCAAATATGTAATTTGATTATACCGAATATCAATATCATCTGCACCACCGGCGGATAGTGGAGCTCCGATAGAAACCCAATCAATATCTATCGTTCCTGTGTATCCCCCATTCGGAGCATTGACAAAAAGGATGAGTGATTTAATACGAGAAGCATCTAACAGGCAGGGAGCATTAGTACATGGGCCACCATATCCCCCGTCAAATAAGTTACCAGTATAATCCAAAGTATAAAGTTCATAATTATTGGTAAGGCTAACTTCAATAGGATTTTGATTAGTGACATAACCTTGTTCATCTTGAAAATCAATTCTTAAACTAGGTTGATTTTGCCCCCTTGCACGGATATAAATTTTGGGGGAATCGCTCGCATCTATTGAGATAGGTGAGCCGGAACCATTATGCATATTATAACTCATGGCAGTCCATGGGCCTGCTGCTCCGTTGCCTATAATTTGGTAAGTGGTATCACTTAAGGTTTGAGTATATCCAGTGGGATTATTTCCAACAGAAAGAACTCCAATATCAAAACGATCCTCATAGATAATGTCTTGAGAATAAAGCGACAAAAAGCAAAGGCTAATAAATAGAGTTAAAATATATCTCATTTGTTTTTTTTAAAAAAATTAATTACAATGACTTCTTAATTTATTGGAAACCTATTAATTATTCGAAAGTTATATTTCCAATTTTTCAGTAAAATTTAAGTTAATTTTATCTGTTGCTTTAGTAACCCTAGTCAATAGGAAATCAATATAATAAGAATCAACACAATAAGGAGACTAAATAAACTTGTTTTTACTATGTAAAATGAATATTTATTTTTAAAAATTAGAATTAATACTGGATGTTAGGGACGACTTTTAAAAAATGAATAAAGCCCCTGCAGGTTATTTATATAAAGCAGAAAATAATTGTGCCCAAGAATATAAAGTAAATCAGTTCTCCTCGCACCTCAAAGAACCAATCGATAGATCATTATCAATCGGAATTTGAACATCCTAAATGTACAAATAAATAGATTTTGGGGCTTCTGTGTCTCCATAAGCCTCCATGTGGCTATTATATATAAATAATCGATACTCAAGTCTTATGTTAATAATCCCCAGCTATTTCTTAAAATAGAATTGAGTATATTCACAAACTGCTGTGATGAGCCATTAAAATAAAATTTAAGTAACCAAATGAATAAGCTTTTTCAAATAATTCGAGTTAATAACTTCGTAGCTAAGGAACTTGCAAAAATATCCGAACAACCTCATCAGCACATTTATAAAGAAATAATTGTAGAGTCCAGAATTTGAAGATTTATCATATATATTTAATATGATATCATCTGTATCTTGTGGTCTATACTCAAGTTTATGTAGAAATTATACCTCATCATCTTTAACTAAGGATACATTCGTTCCTAATATACTTTGTTGGATACAATACTCTTCTTCACCAATTTTCATAAAACCTTTTCTATCAAAATCATCATCAGGAAATTTGATTTGAGTAAATTAATCTTCCCTGATCCATCCTACGATCTTCTTTACCATCTTATTAGGAGTAGTATTATTTAAAACGATATGATGTGCTTGCTCATAGAACTTCCTTCTTCCTTCCATCTTGCTGCAGATGAGCTTAGCAATTGCAGTCTTTGATAAGCCTTGCAACAAAGGTCTAGCAGCTATACTAGATTTGGTGCTAAGCCTCTTAAGCAGATCTGTATTGTAGGTTTTGAGGTATATAACCGTTCCATTATCTTTTAGGAATCTTATATTTTTTCTAGAACAAGGCGTTCCTCCGCCACAAGCTACTACCGTATTTTTTACGTCTTTTAGAGATTCTAATACTTCTCGCTCTATTATCCTGAAGCCTTTCTCCCCTACCTCATCAAAGATCTGATTTATACTTTTATTCATTTTAGCCTCTATAAGTCCATCTAGATCTACAGTCTTCATCTTCAACTGTTTAGCTAATAAAATAGCTATTGTTGATTTGCCCGACCCCATAAAACCAATAAGAAATATCTTCATCTAACTAAAATAATTACATTTGTAATTCGAAAGTACAAGATATGAATAAGGCTTCGCTTATTTTCTATATATTAATTGCTATTTTCTTTGCTTCATGTGAAGAAAGTAAACCCGCTAAAAGTTCTCTTTTATCTAACAAGAGCGGTTATGAAGATATTATAAATATCCCCGCTACTGCATCAGGAAATACAGTAGATACGATAAATGTTCCCAAAATAGAATTCGAAGAGACAACATTTAATTTTGGAGAAGTTAACGAAGGAGAAATAGTAGAACATGATTATAACTTTACAAATATCGGAAAGAAAGATTTAGTTATTCTAGATACCAAGTCTTCCTGTGGCTGTACCGTACCTTATTATGATAAGGCACCGATTCCTCCAGGAGGTAGTGGAACTATAAAAATCAAATTTGATACTAAGGGGAAAAGTAAAGGTCAAGAAAAAAAAGTAACTATATTTACAAACTGTAATCCTGCTCAATACAAGCTAAAAGTAGCAGGACATGTATATCCAACAATTCAAAAATAAAACTAAAAATGAATCTAATTATTTTGCAATCATCTGCACCAGCTGTAACTAACTTTGTTTTTCTATTTGCTATTATGGCAGTGATGTATCTATTTTTTATCAGACCTCAGAACAAAAGACAAAAGGAACAAGTGGCTTTTTCTAGCGATCTAAAGAAAGGAGATGAAGTCGTTACCGCTAGTGGTATCATAGGGAAGATAAACAAAATAGAAGGCAAGGTGATACAGCTACAGATAGATCAGAAGACATTTATAAAAATGCTAAGCTCAGCCATCTCTAGAGAAATGACTATCAATTATCGTAAAGGTGGAGAAGAAGAAAAAAAGTAATTCACAGAATCTAGAAGAAAAAAAATCTACCAACAACAGGCTAGCGCTTATCGTTTGCATATTCCTATCCATTTTATTATGGCTAAGTATTCAACTCAACAAGGAAGGAGTATATAACTGCACCATCCCGCTAGAATACATTGTCCCTAACAACTATATCCTTACTACTCCATTACCTGAGGAAATAACTGTAGGAATCAAAGGAGATCTAAACAAACTATTGCTTACACAATCTAGACTCAAGAAGTCTCCTCTAGAAATTTCTGTTGTACAAGAAAAAGCACTGACACCAGATATCATAGAAGCCCAACTTCTGAAATTGCTGGATCCTAACATTTACAAAATTGTACAAATAGATATTGCACCTACATCTATCTCCATAGATACTAGCCAAAATAAAATAGTACGCATTACAGCTAATAATGACTTAGAACTTAGAGATGGTTACTGCATATCTTCTACCAAGTTTTCCCCTAGCACGGTAAGCATAACAGGGCCCGCTAGAATAATCAGAACTATAGAAGAGATTAATTCAAGTAAACTAGTACTCAAAGATTTACATAAAAACTATCAAGACTCCATAGCCTTACTGCCGAGTTACAGCAAGCTAATCACCCTTGGTCAAGACAAATCCTTAATGGAAATAAAGGTTGAGGCGCTGGTAGAAAAAGAAATACCAGTTCCTCTAAACCAACTGACTAAAGATATCAACTACGCCTATGACACCTTACTCCTAAAAGTTTCTCTTCCAAGTTCTGATTATGAGGCTTTCGAACCTAGCTGGATAAATCTGAAAATCTCCGAAAAAGATTCTTTAGGAACTACCTTAAGGCTAACATCTAACAGAGAAAACTTAGAAATTCTAGATTACAATTAAGATCCGAATTAAATCTTTTTTGACTTACTTTATAATGGATACATTGCCCTTACTAGAGAAGGTCTGATCATCTACGCAGACTACATCTAAGACATAACCGTACGCATCAGGAGGAAGCTCACTACCCTGATAAGTACCATCCCATCCCCTTTCTTGCATATCTGAGTAAAACATTCTTTCACCCCATCTATTGTAAATAACAAGACGCATACTTTTAATAAAGTTACTTCTGACAAATAAGATATCGTTTACACCATCACCGTTAGGAGAAAACCCTGTAGGCAAAAATACATCGAACTGATCACAATCAGGAGATCTCACTTCTAAAGTAAAGGTGTCCGTCGCCATACAACCGAACTCATCTGTAGCAACTACAGTATATATAGTCGTTTCTTCAGGGCTTACGATTATACTTTCTCCTTGCTCACCTGTAGACCATTCATAGGTCCAATCATCATTAGGATCTACAACAGATAATTCAAGATCTTCTGTCAGTATGATAAAGTCTGCATCGGCAGTAATTTCTACATCTATCTGACTCACCTCTATAGGGAAAGTCATCTCCGCTACGCAGTTAAGATCTACATTAGTTACGGTTACAAATAAGTCTTTAGAAAGATCAGCTAGTACAACTGGCATATTAGTATTCTCTCCACTTACTATACAATCCGCAGGACCCCACATATAGATAAGTTCATCATCCATATTAGCAAACAGCTCTAAGGTCGTCTCCTCGCCAGAACACAATACATCAGGTCCAATCAGGTCTAACATAAACTCAAAGGGCAAAGTATATATGATAGCTGTATCCGTACAGAATACTCCATCTGATAGCAAGACAAAGAAACTATCTATATCCATGGGAGTAACATTAATAGTAGATCCTGTTCCTATTGGATTCATCTCGGAATCTAACCACTCAGGGATATAATTTATATTATTAGATATAGCAGATAATTCTACCATCTCACCATTACAATAAGATACAGAGTCTGTTTCTATCGTTAGGATAGGCTCTTCATTTAGTTCTACATTAAAACTTACCGTCTCGCCAGCGCATAGACTATCTGGTGAACTCAGGACTACAGTATATTCTCCAAGTGAAGGATAGGTGTAACAAATTTCTTGTAGACTAGAAGTGTCTGTTGTACTTGTAAGGTCTCCAAAGTCCCAAAATATATTTCCATCATATCCCGATGTATGTTCAAAACAAACTGTAAGTTCTCCACACATCTCTAAATCCGTTGTAGAACTTAGAGGTATCGACTGCCCAATTATAAATTCTACCATGATCAAACTATCACAACCAAACTGATTTGTAACAACACCAGATAAAGTAAAACCACTATCTCCTGGTAATGAAGTTACAGTCGGTGTGGTTGTATTTTCTCCAGCAATGATATGTGGATCAGTATTCCATATCATCTCTAATACTTGTAAAGGATTACCTGGCGTAACCGCATATATAATTGTATCACCAGTACATATTGTTACTGGACTTACTATATCTAATTCTAATTCATTATTAACAACTGTAATCATTCCTGTTCCAGAAACACAACCAGAAGTATCTATCACACTTACAAAATAATCTATAGAGTTCCCAGTAAATTCTGGTATATCCACAGAATCACCCATAAAAAGTATAGGCTCAAAATCTGGACTCGTAGACCATCCATATTCTACAAAATTAAAAGCATTCTGAACTTCTACAACTGCTCCATCATTACAATCCGTATCAGTTTGTAAAAGAATAATCTCTTCATCTAGAGTAGTAATAATATTGACCGTATCCGTAACAGAACAATCACCAAAACTTACGGTCACCATATAAGTCATATTACCATCAACATTGACATAAGGATTACTCATATCACCATCTATAAATATCAAGCCTTCTTCTGGCGTCCACTCATAGGTCCAGTCAGGATTAGGATTCGCAATTAAGAATACAGAATCAACTCCACAGGCTAATATATTATCTGCAAAAAATTCAATACTTGGTCGCTCTACTACTACTGTAGAAATTCCAGAAGTTGTACAACCATTGTCAAATTCTACCATCTGCGTTATGATTATAGATGTGCCTTCTGGAACGGTTAAGACTAATAGATCGACATTAGAGGTACTAGAAACACCATCTATGATATATAACCAGCTTATGTTTTCTACAGTTGTACCGAATAATTCCGTCGTATTTGTAAAAGAGACAACTAAATCTCCGTTTTGATCTTCACATTCTTCTATGGCATAGTCAAACGTAGCCTCAGGAATAAGATCATCTACATCTATAGTGTCTCTGATAGACAGCATACATCCATTCTCGAAACTCACATTATGTTCTATAATTAGCTGATCTATAATCGTAACCGTAAAGTTAAACGGTGCCGTATCAAAAGTATTTATTGCACCATTAATATCTGTAATCCACTCTTGACTTGTTATGACAAAATCTGAAGGTATCTGATCTTGATTGATTAGCTGCACTTCAAACGAATTAGAACTAGGACAACTGACAACCATTAACTCATAGGCTAAGATAGGCATCTGTCCAGTAGGATCATAGGTCAGTGTATTACTTATGGTACACGATTCTGTCAAAGAAACTATTGTAGTAATTTCTATTAATCCTATTCCTACAACTTCATAATTTACAACCTCTGTATCGAAAGTCTGTACAACTCCTTCCTGAGTCACCGTCCATTCATATGCAATAGGATCGAAACCATTGAAATTCTCAAACTGATTACTAAGTGTAAGGACAATATTATTATTTGTACACGCTCCTATCTCTGCTAGCACCTCTGTACTGGGCAACAATATCTCTATGTTATCTATTTCTTCTGTATTTATTTGACATCCATTATCTAATATCCCTATTGCTGAAATGGTAAAATCTGTTGGCTCCACTGCATCAAAAACCACCTCTATACCTTCTAAATTTATAATACCATCAGGTGTCGTAACCGTCCATAAAATATTTTCTAAACCTGCTGATATACTCCCATCTACAAGATTACCCTGAAGGTGTATCACGTATCCCCCTTCATCACATAGTCCAGAAGAAGCTGTAATAACTAATTCAGGAATTAGATCTGTCAAGACAGCATCATTAACAAAACTTATAACACAACCGTTATCAAAAGTTACGATACTTTCCACTGTAAGATCTCCTAAGGCTACATCTATCTCTATAGAAGGACCGGAAGGATCTAGATTTGTTATGTTTCCATTATTCGTTATCGTCCAAGCCCAAGCAACTGGGGTAAAATCTGTATTCAATATAGCTGACTGATCTGTAAGACTGATCGTATATATATCGTCATCACATCCTACTAAGTCAAAATCAAAACTAACTTGAGGCAATAAATCGCTGACAGAAATACTAGACTCCGTAGTTGTCATACAACCTCCCTCTGATATAACTTCTAGCTCCACTGTTAGATCAACCGTGTTTTGTGGAATCGTTATTACTACTGAAGGTCCATTAAATATTTCTTCATTACCATCATAGCTTACTGTCCATATCCATTCAGCGATAGGTGTATTTGTGCTAGGATCATTAGAACCATCATCCGTAAGCAGGATCATAACACTATTATCACTGCTAACACATGAGGCAAGTGAGAAATCTAAACTAGCTTCTATTCCCGAAAGAAAAGCCGGAATTATATCTGTTGTTATAACCTCACAATCTGTAAGATCACTTTCTTCGGTTAATGTTACCTCATAAAATCCTTCCATAGGGAAGGTGAAACTTGGATTCGGTGCATCAGAAGTAAAAAGTAAATTACCGCTGAGATCACTGACCTCCCATGAGAAGGTAGCACCATTATTATTAGGGCCCCGCTCTAGCTCTATGGTAAGGCTTGTACAATCATTTTCTACTGTACTGAACTCTGCAATAATCGGATCTAAACATATTCTAGTATTATATTCAAAATCTCTTCTTGTCTCAGATATCTTGACACCATCTCTATACTCTTCTACACACACGCCCACCAGAAACTGACCTACTATACCTGGCCTTGCTGTAAGCAATCCTGTCTCAGCGTCTATAGTTAGTGGATTACCAAAACCCAACATATTATCATCATCATATCCAGCTTGCCATACAATATTATCATATGGTGGTGGAAATGCTGGCTGAGGTCTAGGATCATCAAAAGACGCTCCAGTACTCGGCGTACATAATCTATATACAAGTGAGTCACCATCTGTATCTATTGCGCTGTGATCGAATATCAATTCTTCATCAGAGCAAATATAAATATCTGGCCACTGCTGAAAGGCAGCTGCACTATTGCAAAGATTTTGTCCTTCTGAGGTAAGTTCTATATGGTAAGAACTTCCAGTCTCTAATGGATCTACTATATTATCTAATGATACATTTCTACAACAACGCTGATAGACAAGTATATATCCCTCTTCTAAAAAAGGAAGCGTTACTTCTCCAGTATATCTAGTCTCATGGACGCAGACTTCAGATCCTACAAATCCACATGCATCGAAAATATCATTGGTCAGCGTATCATCAGCAACAAAAGGAAGAAACAATTGTCCCTCCATAGCAAGGTTTATCATAAGCTCTCCGCTCTTAGAATAGATAGCGATAGAAGCTGGATTATCGAAAGTTGCATTAGGATCTCCATTCTCACAGTCTCTTCTTACAAGAAGGTCTACCTCATAAACATTACTTCCCAGACATCTATAAGTTATATCTCCTCCGACTATATGCGTAGCATCAGCCTGATAAGAAAAACAAAGTAATATGAGTAAACACACAAAGTTTATTACTCTACTTGTCAATATATTTTTCGATATGTAGTCAGTCCACTTCATTAGTTGCTTTCTACTTTTAATATTTCAGTTCTTCTTTCTCTAGAAGCATCTATACTGTATACAGATCTCCTTGTATCTCTACTAGAATCACTTATACTCTTAGGTGCAAGATCTTCACCATATGGAATTTCTCTTATACCTAGACTTCCATTATTAATGTACTGCGCTAGCATTCCTAGCTTATATCTTCTCAGTTCATTCTTGATACTGCTTATTCTTCTCTTACTTAAACTCTTATTGTATTCGTTGCCAGCTACAGGACTTGCATAACCTTTAATCACCAGGGTGAGGCTCTCTCCATTAGCTAATCTTCCACTCAAGGCATCTAAGAAAATACCCATTTTATTATAACCCTCGTTGACATAGTTGGTAAAGAAATTATCCATATCCTGTTCTGCTATAAATTTCTCTTCTCCGATCAAGGATTTGGCATATCTAGATTTGAAGTATTCTCTTCTATTCACATAAGGGAAATAAGTTTCTGTATATGTCAAAGTGGTTGTCGTCTTTAATGTCTTTTTATTCGGTCTATCATTATCGAAATATAAGGTTACCGGTAAGAAATAATTCAAGTTCTCCTTCTTCTTAAGATATACTTTCTTAGTCATACTATCACCTGTTGCTTCAGATGTGTCTAACAATAGACTTGTAGATTCGTACCCTTCTTTGCTTACACTAATTCTATATTTTGTATGTCTAAGCAATGGAATCTTGTAATCATTACTATTGAAATTAGACGCTTTGATAAGGGGCATATCTGGATCATCTAAGTTCTCTATAACTATAGAAGAACCGTTCAACGCTTCTAGTGTTTTCTCATCGAAGACAAATAGATCGAGATGTAATGTGTTAGGCTTAAGATATAATTTTCTGATAATAATTTCAGGACTCATAATTCCCTTCGTATTAAGCAGTATTGTATCTGCTTCGAATCCAGACTTCTCTCCTATGATCTGATATTCTCTATTTTTCGCTAAAGGAAATAGATGATCTATTCCTGTTTTATTAATTTTTATTGGGGAAGATTTTCCAGTTGTTAGATCTATCACTCTTACAGTTGCTGCAAATAAGGAATCCATTGTTTCCTCATTAAAAGTCTGCGCATTCAATTGTAAATCTAGTACACCTATCTCTGCTTTGAAAACATCGTAACAACATGCTTCCTCATTATCATCTAGATATATGGTTCCTGTTCTATTAGAAGAAAAATAGGCTTCTTCCTCATCATCGCCTATAGGATGATAGTATACATCATTGTAGCTACTATTGATAGGAGCTCCTACATTTTCAGGTTCTAGATATTCATCTTCTTTCTGTAGTGCAGCATATACATCATAACCTCCTAATCCTGTATAACCATCTGAACTAAAATACAGTGTTTCGCTTACTCTAGAATAGTATGGTGTTATTTCGTTAGCAGCTGTATTGACATCAGAAATATTTACTGGATTTGTAAAATTCCCCTGTCTGTCAAATGTTGTCTGCCATAAATCTAGTCCACCTTCTCCTCCTGTCATATCGGATACAAAAAATAAAGTATCTCCTAGTACAAAGGGTTGTGTCTGTGTAAAGCTATCCACATTTATATGTGCAGGCAGTGGCATCCCTTCCATGATATTTGTTAGATCCTTGATCATAGTAAAGTACAAATCACATACTATATCATTAGCTGTTTCATACTCACATACTGTGTAAAACATCATTTCCTGATCTTCTGTAAATGCACTATGAGCAGTACTTAGTCGGTTATTGTTAATCTCAGAATCTAATAATAAAGATTCTCCAATTTGTTCCTTGATCATCAACTTAGAGCTCAGTCTATCTGGACTATGTCTTCCTGACTGCTCTTTAAACCTAAGTGAAGAAAAGATAATTGTATCTCCTATATCTGTAGCACCAAATTCACTATACTTCGTATTGATCTGGCTACTTAATCGTTCTACTTTGATATGTTCTTCATCATACTCCTGTAAGCTTGCTGCCCAGGTACAAGATTCTATTTCTTTGTTTGCCTTAGTTGTAAAATATTCATCTTCTCCCTCATGCTCAGATAGATATATCCTATACATATCTAAAGCTTCCTTGTAGTTTCCTTTCTTTTGCTTCATCTCTGCTAGATAGAAAGTAGCAAGTGGATAATCATTGTTATTATCACTTTCTACTACCTTAGTAAAAATACTATCCGCTAAATTATAAGCATCAAAAAGTCTTGCAGAGTTAGCATAATTGTATTGCACCTCAGTCTCATTCTCGTCGAATTCTAACACATTACTATAATAGACTAGTGAACTATAATAATCTTTGTCTTCAAAAGCAGTTTCCGCCGCATCCAAAAATTTTGATTTACTCTGACCAAATACAACTGTTCCACTCATCATGATGAGTAAGGCAAGTATCTTATATTTTAATGTATCGATCTTCATAATCAAAATATAGGACAGGTTTTAAAAACACCTAATGGTTTTACTGATTTTATAATGTATCTGAAATGTAATTCTGGTCCACCTTTAGAATCAGTCGCAATTTCGAATGCAGAAAGATCTACATCGTAACTAAAACTGACATAGATATCATTATAAGATATAGCTATCTTAGGGAAAATAGAATTACTCGTTCTATAGCCTACACCTACATGTACATTAGTTTCCTTACCTCTTTTTTTATTGACATAGATATCTAAGAGTCCTCCAATAATAAATTCGTTATAAGTAACCTGATCTTGATACAATGCCGAAAGATCTAGATCTAAATTATCAGCTATCTGGAATTTACCCATTACATAAGCCGATATTCTTCTAGGCAGATTGACATTAAAGTTTCCACCTGTAAAATCTGTAGATGGTTCTATAAGGTGAAACCACCCTACTCCTAAGTCCAACTTAGAACGTTCATGTTCTTGTAATCTATAATTAATACCTATAGCTGATTCGAAAATATTTACCATGTCAAAAGCGAAATTTTCTTCGCTGGACAAATTAGGATCATAAACTTCTCCATTCCATTGTCTATCCCAGGTTAGTGCAGATTCACTGAAACCTCTGTTAGCATATCCTCCTTGTAAACCTAAGGTTAGGATGTTATTCTTATTGATAAGATGATTGTAACTGGCGCTCAGATTTACATTAGTTAGCTGTATTCTAGAATCTCCCTGTCTATCATAATTGAATAAAAGCCCAACACCAAAAAAATTAGAACTATTATTTCTGTAAATTTTCTGATCGTAAGATCCACTAAAGGTCAACCAAGGAACTGGTACAGACTCCCATTGGTCTCTTACACTTGCCATAATTCTTTTATCGCCATTAAATATACCCGTCAATGCAGGATTTATATTCATAGGTGAATTATAGAACTGCGAATAATGCAAATCCTGAGCAAATGAAAAGTTTTGCAAAAAGATGAAAAATAATATGCCTGATAATAATTTTTTCAAAAGCTATATTCTGTTTTTATTACATATTATAAATTATAGTAATGTATATCTTATTGATTTTTAATATTATGATTATCAATGATTTACACTTCACTAAGCAAAGAGTACATATGCAAAAACCATACTAGACTTATCAAATCGCTACACAAGAATCAATGAAACCCTCCTGTAAAGAAAAAAGAGCTTGATATAAGTTTAGTATTTGAGTTTTCTAACCTATATTTAGATGTAACCAACATAGACTAACCCTCAATACAATCACATGCTAACCAGACTTTCCTCTTCTCTCGTTGTATTATTTGTACTATCTACTATAAATATTATTGGACAAAACACTGATTCTCTCTGGACTGTGTGGAAAAATCCATCTGTAGAAAATGAGAAGAGAATGGATGCACTTCTCGCCTATACTGAAAAAGTTTATTTATATAACAGAACAGATACAGCTTTAATCTTAGCTAATAAAATGTATGCCTTTGCCGATTCTATTAATAATAAGAGGTATATGGGACGATCAAAAAACTTACAAGGAACTGCAAACGCTATCCTTAGAAACTATGATGAGTCTGAAGCTAGTTTTTTAAAATTCTTAGAAATTAGTCAAGAATTAAATGATGAAGGTTCTATTACTAAGGCTTTCAAAAATTTAGGAAATATCTATGATGTCAAAAAAGATTATGACCAGGCTTCAAATTACTATCAGAAAGCATTAAGTCGCGCTGAATCTCTTAATGACTCTACCGAAATATTGGGGGCTTTATATGGATTATCAAAAATAAAATATAAAAATGGAGAAAATGATCAGGCAATTAATGGTTATAATAGGGTCTTAGAAATTGCAAAAAGTCTTAAAGACCAGAGATCTGAATCTGCGACTTACTATCAACTATTAATATTGAATAATCAGCAAGGAAATTATAGTGAGGCAATTAAATACGGTATAGAGGGACTCAAGATCAGTGAAACGATTAATGATATGCGATTAACTGCTGGCTTCACCAATATAATAGGGAATATATATAGATACCAAGAAGATTATGACCAAGCCCTTATATACTACTCTAAATCCATAAAAACAGCGGAAGAAAACGGAATGAAAAATAGCATAGCAGGCACCTATCAAAATCTTGCTTATATATATGCACAAAAAGGTGATTTACCAAAGAGTACTCAATATTACGAGAAGAGTCTCGAGATACATGAAAGTTATA
This sequence comes from uncultured Saprospiraceae bacterium, assembly GCA_964475415.1. GTDB lineage: Bacteria > Bacteroidota > Bacteroidia > Chitinophagales > Saprospiraceae > CALCMJ01. The sequence goes on from CAYYWZ010000071.1 coordinate 15,975, forward strand.
AAGATCAAGCAGCTATAGCAAATTGCTGCAATAGTCTTGCTGGCAATTATGTTAAACTCCAACAGTATAATAAAGCATATAACTTATCAAATAGGGCTTTAGAAATAGGTAAAAAGTTAAGCTTCAAACCTATAACACTTACAAGTCTAACTAACCTGAGCGCTATCCACCATGCACAAGACAGTATAGACCAAGCTATAGCTTCCGCTACAATAGGCTTACAAATGGCTGATGAATTAGGTATCGATCGACACAAAAAATCATTATCCTTTACACTCTATAATATATATAAAGATCTAGGAAACACAGGAGATGCGCTCAAAATGTATGAAAGCTATACAGCAAGCAAGGATTCATTAGACAAAAAAGAAGACATAAGAAATGTCTTAAAACAAACCTATCAATATGAGTCTGATAAAAAAGCCGCTATAGATAGCTTACAGTTCTTAAGTGAGAAGAATATTCTTACAACAAAAAATGTACAACAATCTAGATTACTCTATGGCAGTGGTTTTGCTCTTTTTCTATTTTCTCTCCTCTCCTATTTTATTTACAAACTGTATAGAAAAACGAATAAGCAGAATGAAATTATTTCTTCTTCACTAAAAGAAAAAGATACGCTACTAAGAGAAATACATCACAGAGTGAAAAACAATCTACAGCTTGTCTCTAGCCTTCTCAGTCTACAGAGCAGACATATAGAAGATCCAAAAGCTCTAGAAGCATTAAATTCTGGAAAATCTAGGGTAAAGTCTATGGCTTTAATACACCAAAACCTATACAACAAAGAAAACCTTACGGGTATAAGTATCAAGAATTATTTAGAGAAATTATGTAACGAACTTGTTAGCACCTATCAGATAGATAGTAATCAAATCAAGCTTAGGACTGATATTCAAGATTTAGATCTCGACATAGACACTATTGTACCACTAGGACTTATCATCAATGAACTATTAACTAATGCGCTTAAATATGCTTTCCCTGAAAACGCTGCCGGCGAAATTCTTATTGGTCTAAAGGAAGAAAATAAAAAGCTTATACTTAGGGTCTCAGACAATGGAATAGGGTTACCTCTGGATTTCAACACAAAAAATTCTTTTGGCTACAAACTTATTTCTACACTAAATGAACAGCTAGATGGAACGATGAAAAAAACAGGAGACAGTGGTACAAAGGTAGAAATACAATTTTCAGATTATAAGATCGCTAGCTAAAGAAGCGATAATAATTCCTCTAGTAAAATACAGACTCTTATTAGAATCGTCTTACAAATGATTCTCCATTATACTGGTATACTCCACCCGCATGCATAGCAAATAATAGATCGCCATTCCTATCTTCATAGATATCCCAGATATGTTGATCTTTTAGATTCTTATCTACAGTATAATTGATTACTTTTTTACCATCATATTTCCAAGCGCCTGTATCGCGATCACCAAACCAAATATTTCCATACTTATCCTCTCCTATTTCAAAAACATGTTCGAGTGTTCCTGGCGCTGAACGACTCCCTCCTACACTTTTACCTTTAGATAGATTTTGGCTGCTGGAGAAGTTGGTAGTTTTCCCATCCTCCACTAAGAGCACACCTAATCCATTATTACCGATCCACAATCTCCCTTTTGTATCTTCCAATATACTTCTCACATGTAGCTCACCATAATTATACCCCAAGTACTTATCATTAATAATGTCAAATGTATTCCCATCATATCCGTATACTCCTGAATAGCAAGCGATCCACAGCTTTCCCTCTCTCTGATCAGAAACCCCTGTCACACCAAAGGCAAATTCTCGGTTCTTGCTATCTTCTACTGGAAAAGAAAGGTATTGCACTGAGCCATCATAAACTCTATATATTCCTGGACTATTAGCTGCATTAAACCATAAATCCGATTCTTTTAGCTCCCATTGATTAGATGATAAAATCCCTAGATCTAGGGCGCTATGACTGATAATTTTTTGATTGACATAACTACTTACCCCGTTGGCTGTTCCAAACCAAATTGTACCATCTTTGTCTTCTTTGATTCTTCTTACCTGGTGATCATTTAGTCCATCCTTCATTTTGAAATAAGTAAATGAATCCCCATCAAATAAACAGACACCACTTTTGTCACTTCCAAACCAATAGTTTCCTTTACTATCATGCAAAATAGATCTGACACCAGATTTAAAATTCAGTGTATCTGATAATGACACTTTTGATTTTGAATTTGATAAAGTTATAACAGTCTCCGTATTAGTAACACTGACTGATTTCTCATAACAAGAACTTATCATAACAAGCAAAACAAAATTGCCCAAAAGAAAATTTATTATGATTTTCATTGCCACTATTTTACTCTATATTAAAACCTATAGTTCTTAATCGATGGCTATTTCTACCATTTATATCTTCTGACAATATAAGATTTCTATCCTTTGCAACTTTCATAACCTCTTTGATATTTTTAATAACTCCATAGGGAATTTTCTTTTCATCAAAAAGGGAAAGCAACTTACTAGTAGCAAAGGAATTAATTCCATCTTCGATATAATTAAATAAAGAATCTCTATTTTCTAGTCTTTTGGTATTACTACTATATTGTTCCTTTTTCTGTAGTCCGAGCGTTTTCAGTAGTTGATCGAAGAAGGTATCATTTGTAATAGCTAATACGATCTGCGTACCATCTTCTAACGTAAATGTTTCTCCATAAGGGGCAATATTAGGATGTAATAAGCCCATAGGCTTTGCGATGGATCCTGCATTCAGATAGTTAGATGCCTGGTTGGCTAGAGCAGTTATTCCAGTATCCAACAAAGATACTTCTATATAACTCCCCTTTCCTGTAAGTACTTTTTTTATAAGAGAAAGTAATATAGCCTCTTTCATCTGGTGTGCAGCAATGAGATCGATGAGTGCTACAGGCATCTTACATAATTGCTGCTTATCTAATCCAGTCATAGAAAGGAATCCACTCTCAGCTTGTATGATCACATCATAAGCTGGGCGATCTATATCCTTATCAAAGGATAACAACTGTGCATATATAATTTCATTATTATATTGTTTGATCTGATCGTAATCTACGCTTAACTTACTTGCTGAACTAGGCTTAAAATTAGAGATAATTATATCAGCATCTTTTACTACAGCTACACATTTTTCATAATCATGGGCCTGCCTTAAATCTAATGTCAGATAATCCTTCTTATAATTTGCACTATAGAAATAGGCACTCTCCCTATTTTCTGAATCTTCAGATTCTAACTTCCATGATCTAGTAACATCACCTATTGGAGACTCTATCTTTGTTACCTTAGCACCTAATTCAGAAAAAAACATACCTACAGTCGGACCCGCCAAAACTGAGGCTAACTCTACTACTTTCAATCCAGTAAGATAATCTGTAAGTTCTCCTTTCATATTGTTATTATTATTTTATCTAGGATATAACTTAGTCAAAATAGAAAAGTATCTGTACTTCTAGTAATTTAGAATTTGAAGAATATTATTTATCTTAATAACAGAGAATAATGAAGAAAAAACTAATCATATTAAGTGGTGCAGGAATAAGCGCTGAAAGTGGAATTAAAACATTCCGTGATGCTGATGGTTTATGGGAAGGTCACGATGTTATGGAAGTAGCCAGTCCAGAAGGATGGTATAGGAATAAAGAACTCGTACTTAACTTCTATAACGAAAGAAGAAAACAACTCTTAGAAGTTGAGCCTAATTCAGCTCATGTAGATATCGCTAAACTAGAAAAGAAATACGAAGTAGTAGTTATAACACAGAATGTGGATGATCTTCATGAACGAGGAGGCAGCTCAAAAATTATCCATCTTCACGGTGAACTACTGAAGGCAAGATCTACTGGAACACCTGAGCTTGTCTATGACTGGATCAAGGATTTGTCTCTGGAAGATAGATGTGCTGATGGCTATCAACTAAGACCTCACATCGTATGGTTCGGAGAGCAGGTTCCTAAACTAGAAGAGGCTATTATAGAAATAGAAAATTCAGACATCGTCATTATCATCGGTACTTCGATGCAGGTCTACCCTGCTGCCAGTCTGATACAATATGCTCCTAATTTTTCTAAAAAATATTACATAGATCCCAAGCCAGCCATTTCAGAGGATCAAGCAAGTGCCTTAAAATTACAAATTATAACTAAGACTGCTACCGAGGGGATGAAGCAACTACTTGAAGAATTGTTGTAAGTATTATAAAGTTGTGCTTCATGTGGAATAAGATAGAAGGTAGAAATTACGCTTGTGTTATAAACAAGTGTAAAATTATAGTTAAATTACCTTTGTTTAATTAATGAAAGTAATTGTTACCTCTGTCCAAATGATAAAATTCGATAAATCAAGACCCTATAATTCATTGCCGGTTTTACCTCCAAAGACCGATGTAGAAACGAAGAAGATACTATTAAAAACAATAAAAGCAAGTAGAGCTTTAGGGAAGCTAAACGGAGCACTTTCAAATTTACCTAATCCCAATCTTTTTCTTGATACTATACAGATTAAGGAAGCAAAAGCAAGTTCGGCAATTGAAAACATTATAACAACCAATGACGAATTATTTGAATCCATGATTGCAGATAAAAAGAGTTTCAACCCGGCAGCAAAGGAAATCCTTAGTTACAAATCGGCTTTGTTCAAGGGACTGAATGAAATAGATAGAAGACCTTTTATAACGACAAATCTATGTATAAAGTTGGTTCAAGAAATAAAACAAAATATTTCCTCAATTAGAAAAACTCCAGGAACAACGTTATTGAATGGAAAAGGTCAAAAGGTTTATACGCCTCCAAGTGGAGAGAATATAATTAGAAAGAAAATGTCTAATCTTGAGAAATTTATAAATGAAAATGATAAAATCGACCCTTTAATAAAAATGGCAATTTTACATTATCAATTTGAAGCAATTCATCCATTTTTAGATGGAAATGGAAGAACGGGAAGAATATTGTTATTATTATATTTAAAACTTGAAGGATTATTAGATATTCCAGCGATTTACTTAAGTGAGTACATAATAGAAAACAAAACGAAGTACTACAAATACTTAAGAGAAGTAACAGAAAAGAGTAAATGGGAAAATTACATTCTATACATGTTAGATATGGTTGAAGTGACATCTTTGAGAGTTATAGATAAGCTAGATCAAATTATAGTTCTAATGGATGAAATAGAAGCAATAATTAAGAAAGTTAAACCGAAATTATTTTCTAAAGAATTATTAGAGATTATTTTTAAACTGCCTTATACGAAAAGAAAGAATTTGATAGAAGCAAAATTAGGGACGCCAAAAACTGTTGGTAATTATTTGATTGAGCTAGAGAAGTTAGGTGTCCTCCGATCTAAGAAGGTTGGAAAGGAGAAATTGTATATCAATCATAAATTAATGGAAACTTTAAAATGAAACACGAAAGCATAACAATAGATATCAGACCATATCCTTCCTTCGGTCGGAGACGATCGATATCAGAGCCGTT
>CAYYWZ010000072.1:0-21415 GCA_964475415.1 uncultured Saprospiraceae bacterium
TTGTAGAATTTGTAATAGAGCTTATTCTAGGCTTGATAAATGCAATTCACTAATCCAATGCATAGAACATAAAAATCATTCCTCTTCATCCTCATACTCGTCGTCATCCTCAGCATCTAGCTGGTCTACCAGTGACATCACCCAGCTGATTACCTTTGGGCTGAGATATTTTGAGATACCTGCTTTTCGGGCAGCGGTTTTTAGAATATTGACATTCTTATAATTATAGTTGAGGCTTTCTGCTAGCTCCACATATTCTTCCCACTCTTCTCTGCTTACCATATCGAACTGACCTTTGAGAATATCTAAGTCAGTGGGATCATTTATATCTAATTTCTTCATTATTTATTTTTTAGACGCCTAAGATATCATCTATAGTATTGGCAGTTACAGAATGATAATTGTCTCTAGATTTTTTATAAATATTTTTTGCCTCCTCTAGTCTATTGCTTTTTGCAAAAGCCCTGAAGAGGGTAGAGACATACCATCTTCTTCCTACTGTAGTAAGGAATGAATCTATAGCTTGGTTTACGCCATTGCCATCATAATTATTCAAAATAGACTGCTCATACCAGACCATGGCTATATAAGAATTACCAGAGTGAGATAGATCAAATTCTTTATCGAGTACCGCGAAGTGTTCTACTGGCATGTCTTTTGGAAAATTCCTAACAAAATGTACCCATTCTTGAGTGGTCCATTCTTCAGTTTGTTTTTTATTGATCTGCTGATTTTCTACGAAGTCAGAAAGTACTTTTTCTACTTTCTTAAATTTATCCGAGCTAATGATCGATTGATTATCCGGAATACCAGCTTCGTATATCCACTCATCTGTATTGAAAGTTATATTTTCTTTTTCTAAAAGATTTTTATTCAGATAATTTAGAAACTTTTCTGTGTATATGGTAGAGAAGGCGTGATTAGAAAAGTACTGCTTAAGGAAAGCGTCAAATTTTTCTCTCCCCACTTTTTCTTCTAAGGTTCTCAGAAAAAGATAGCCCTTATCATAAGCGATGCTGTTCATACCGTCATCAGGATTTCTACCTTTGAGATTAAGTTTCAGATGGGTGTCTTCAGGATGATCGTGCATGCCTTCTATCTCTTCTTCTAGATCTTGTCTACTGATCATGGCTAGCATATCTGCACGTTCTTTTCCATAGACAGCTTCCATAATTCTCATTTCGAAATATACAGTAAATCCTTCGTTCAGCCAGAAATCATCCCAGCTTGCATTGGTGACTAGATTGCCTGACCAAGAATGTGCTAACTCATGCGCTATAAGTGAGGTTAGACTTTTGTCACCTGCGATAACTGTAGGTGTTGCAAAGGTAAGTCTTGGGTTCTCCATACCACCAAAGGGAAAGCTAGGCGGTAATACAATAACGTCGAACTGATCCCAATCATAATCTCCATATAGGCCTTCTGCTGCCTGTACCATTTTCTCCATATCGGAAAATTCATCCTGAGCCTTATCCAGCATAGAGGGCTCAGCATAGACACCGGTTCTAGAACTTACAGGTTTATATGCAATGTCTCCAACAGCAAGTGCTATAAGATAAGGAGGAATAGCTTGTCGCATTTTAAATTCATAAATGCCGGACTCATTTTTTTGCTGAGGATTTTCTGCACTCATCACAGCAAGGAGATCTGAAGGTGCCTTTACGCTTGCGCGATAGGTAATTCTTATCTGAGGACTATCTTGTATAGGTATCCATGTTCTTGTTAGTATTGCCTGACCTTGAGTAAATAAGAATGGATGTTTTTTATCAGCAGTTTGTTGAGGACTCAGCCACTGTAAGGCTTCAGTTTTGTCAGTTGTGTTATAATGTATGGTAATCTTATTAGTTCTTGCTGGAATATCTACCGTAAGGGATTGTCCTAGTTCTTTGTCAAAATTGCCCAGGGTGAAGTTAGTAGCTTTATCATTTGCTTCTACCTTTTCTATTTCTAGATACTTGCTGTCGAGTACAATCTGCTTAGCATCTTTTTTTGCTACGATGTCATAGCTAACTTTTCCTATGATTTTCTTTTCTTCGAAATCAAGACGTATATCTAGATCCATGTTTTTTATGACCGCTTCATTTGGCTGAGCATAGGAATGATGATCTTGTACATAAGTTAAAGTGGAGGACTCCATGTCAATATTATTTGTCGTTTTTTTCTCTGGTGATCCACAGCTATAAGCTGTGAGAGCAAACCAAAGAATAAAGAAATATATATTTTTCATTACGTGCATTTATTTTACAGTATAAATAGGATCCTCAATATACACTAAACTAAGCATCAAAACCTTCTACTTCTATAACCTTACCGGGCTCTAATGGCCCTAGTCTTATACTTCCTATACGTGTTCTTATTAATCTTAAAGTGGGATAACCTACAGCTGCAGTCATTTTTCTCACCTGCCTATATTTACCTTCGCGGATCGTGACAGAAGCCCAACTTGTGGGGCCGTGCCGCTCATCTCTTATTCTTATAGAGCGAGGTGGGAATACTGGAGGATCTATAAATTTCATAGCCTCGCAGGGCTTAGTCATGTACTTTTGCCCAGCAAAACCTATTTCTACACCAAGTCGCATCTGTTCTACAGCCTCCTCTGTCACCATACCATCTAACTGTACATGATATTCTTTCTCGACCTTTCTACCTGTGATATAGTTACTTACCTTGCCGTCTGTCGTGAGCAATAACAATCCTTCTGACATTTCATCTAGCCTTCCTATTGACATAGTACCAGGAGGAAAGTCGTATAGTTCTCCGAGCAGTTTCTTTTTTCTTTTCAGATTGTATTTAAATTGTGATAAGTATCCACAAGGTTTATGCAATATAAAGTGTCTATGTAGAATCATAATATAATTTCCTGGCAAGATAGAAAAGATGTAAAATGAGTAATTTTCTTGCTGAAAGTAAAATTAGTATTATTTTTATTGGAACCCTTTTATTATTTTGATCATTGATTAATTATTAACGCATTCTTTACGACCAGAGAAACGGTTTTTTCAATTATACCTATATGAATTATCTTAGAATATTTTTTTTGACCTCTTTCTTTATTGTTTCGTCTTTGCTGATTTCTACTCATTTATATGGCCAGTCTAAGACAGATTTATTAGAAAATGTAGCCTTTATTCCACTGCCGCAGAAGATCTCTTCTACTGGCAAATTCTACACCCTGAAGGAAAAACCAAAACTTGCTATACTACAACCACAAGAGGAGGCTATGATGCCCATATGTCGTATTATGGGTATCAACTGGGAACAAATTTCTAATAATAGATTTTCTATACAATCTAGCGATACAGAGTTGCTAGGTGATATCAGAATGTCAATAGATGAATCCAAATTTGATAAAAAAGAATCCTATAAACTGCAGATAGAAGAGGATTATATTACTATCACTGCGGGAGATGCTGCAGGTGTATGGAGAGGGTGGCAGACTTTATACCAGATTATTTTATTTCAGAAAGCGGACGGAAAATCTGTGTATATAATACCTACAGGAACGATAGAGGATGAACCTTATTATGAATATAGGGGTGTAATGCTTGATGTTGCTAGACATTTCTTTTCTGTAGAGGAGGTGAAAGCATTTATAGATCAGATTGCAATGTATAAAATAAACTATCTACACTTACATCTTACGGATGATCAAGGATGGAGAATAGAAATAGATGCTTGGCCTAATCTTACTAAAATAGGAGGAAGTAAAGAAGTTGGTGGAGGAGATGGATCTTACTACACGAAGTTAGATTATAAAGAGTTAGTAAGATATGCAGCAGAACGGTTTATAACAATTGTACCAGAGGTAGATATGCCAGGTCATACCAATGCAGCTCTTGCTTCTTATCCAGAACTAAACTGTGATGATAAGGCGCCATTATTGTATACGGGAACAAAGGTGGGTTTCAGTAGTTTATGTGTGGACAAGGATATTACTTATAAATTTATTGGGGATGTAGTGAGAGAAATAGCAGAGATAACACCAGGGCCGTACTTCCACATTGGAGGAGATGAATCTGATGCAACTGAGCCACAGGATTATGTCAAGTTTATCAACAAGGTAGCTGAGATTGTAAAAAAGAATAATAAGACAATGATCGGATGGGATGATATAAGCACTGCAGATCTTAGCGAAAATTGGGTAGCTCAGCACTGGCATAAAAAAGAGAACGGAATTGCAGCTAAGAAAAAGGGAGGTAGTGTGATCATGTCTCCTGCATCTAGAGCTTATCTAGATATGAAGTATGATACAACTACAGAACTGGGACTTAAATGGGCTGGACTGATCGAGGTAGATCATGGCTATGATTGGTATCCGGAAAAATATGTTGATGGTATTTCTAAAGACGATATACTAGGCGTAGAAGCGCCACTATGGTCAGAAACAATAGATGATTCTGATGATATAGAATTTTTAGCTTTCCCTAGAATTTTAGGTTATGCGGAAATAGGGTGGAGTAAATCAAAAGATAGAAATTGGAATGATTATAAGCTAAGGCTGGCCAAGCAAGCGCCTGTTTTTGAACTTATGGGAATTAATTTCTATAGAAGTACTAAAGTAAAATGGAGATAGATCTAATGTGAATCTAATACTATAGTCGTGCCTCCATTTGTATTATGACTAGATATAAAAACTAAGCTAAAAATTATGTTAGCCTAGAAATCAAAATCTAAGGTCAAACTTGTCTGAGTAGTTAGTCCATCATCCATATTAGCTGTAAGGAGAAATGTGTGCTCGCTTTTTTCGAAAGTAGCATCTTCAAAAAATTGTGCATCTATAGTTATATATAGAGCGGCAAACCCTGATTCAATAGCCGGAGAAAATTGATCTAAAGCAAGAAGGTTAGTTCCTGCTTGTATAGTTAAGTCTTCTAGCTCTATATTCTGATCTACAGTCAGGCTTAGCGCAGCCATATCTATTTCATTTCTGAAGTCATAGTCACAAGTAGTTGCCAAGGCTGAATTGATTAAACTGAAATTTGAAGCCTCTTCATATACTATTTCTGATTCAAAATTATTAACTAAATTAAATGGTTCATTGATTACTTCTGATGGATCAATATTGAAATCTGTTGTTAATTCACCTCCACCAGTAATTAAAATTTCACCTCTACAACAGGAAAAAAGTATAACGGAAACGGTAAGTGAAAAAACACAAATGCTAAGAAAACGAGTAAGTTTGTTCATAATTGATTTATTTTTTATACTTACTTTACGATCTTGACGTTGGAAGCGTTGCGCAAAAACAAGCTTATTTTTTTATTTTTTACTACAAAAATAATCATGCTATAGGTTCCTTTTAGATAATTACCAGTCCTGAACATCTATATGGGGGTATGACTTAAGAAAAGATAAAACCTTCGTTTTTATTTGAGACGATTCAGCTACGTAATCTTTTATAAAAAAAACTCAAGTCAATTTTTACTTCGACTTGAGTTTATTATTATCATTCTGCTTGTTGTTCTAGCAGTTGCAATTTCTTATTATGTAATTACTTAGTTTTTATCTTGCTTAGAAAATACATCTTTTAATAGCTGAGTGGATCTCAGTGACTTGTCTGATCTAATCCCTTCTTCTTTGGTTTCTATCAGACTGAACATACCATCCAGCGCTTTATTGTTGACGTGATCGTCTAATTCAGGATTCATCTTTTTCACAAAAGGAATTTTATTGTAAGCACCTACAACATCTTTCCAATAGCTAAGAGCATTTACTTCATTGAGACTAGATTGTATTACAGGAAGAAAAGTTGAATAGAGATTTTTTCTCGTATTACTTTCTAGATATTGTGTTGCTGCATTTTTATCACCCATAAGAATGGATACACCATCTTGAATACTCATGCCTCTTATAGCATCTAAGAAAATGGGACTTGCTTTTTTTGCTGCTATTTCTGCTGCTTCATTCATTTTGGAAATCATAGTTTCTTCTACATTCTTAAATCCTGGCACCATCTTAACTTTAGATATAACCTTTTGGGCATCTTTAGGAATTAAGATCTTGTATGGACTTTCTAGATATCCATTTTGTGCAGATAGTGTTTTGACTGCATTCTCGACACCTATATCTAGGGCTTGCTTGAGGGCATCTGCAGTACTAGTGCTTCCTTCAGCACTTATCATTTCCTTGCCTTTGTCTAGTAACTTCCCAAACTGTGCTGAACCTGTAAATTGTAACATGGTCATAGCAATACATATAGCAATTAATCTTTTCATGGATATAAGTTTAATAGTAGAACGAGTTATAGATCTAAGTAGTTTCGTAATTATTGTTAAGATTAACTAAAAATAATATAGTTATAAATTTATGCAATATAGATATCTTCATGCTTATCAATGTATTAGATGGGTTAATAGACATTAGGGAATTCGATTTTTACGGATTAGGCAGTAATTTGGTAATTTCAGCTTGATAATTTAGTTCTAAGTATGAAAATGGATATTGTAACTGAAAATACTAGGCAAGAGGTATGATATTTGGATAGCTACCTATATATATTTAATCTAGCATCTGATATTAGAACCTTCCTGATCACAAACAGTTATTGAGATAAGTTTAAATTGAATGGATTCGAAAAATAGTCTCTGGAAATTTTCTTTATTTATTATTATCCAATTAATTTTTTCTTTTGGTGTTATAGTTATTTTTCAGCAAGCTTTTCACTTAAGACCTATAGTAGTATTGGGTCATATTTTCGTTATTAGTTTTTTTAATGTTTTGATTTTGGGTGTAGCTTTAATTTTATCTCATGATAAGATTTTAAGCTATCCTAGAGTTTACAAATATTTTATTTCGAGTTTGTATGGACTTTCTTGGGTGTTACTTTATTATTCTTACCTTTTTGCTTTTATGGGAGAAAGCTATAACTCTAGAATCTTCACATCTCAGATTGTTATAGGCTATCTTAAGTATCTTGATGAAATCATTCATAATTTTTCTGTTAGTCCTTTTTTAGTTTATGGGGTTTTATTCATTATTCCTCTGTTTATTTTTATTCTATTTTTATGGCTGAGTGATATATTTTATCAGGGTGTTTTGCAATTGAGAAAATACTTTATAGAATTTATTTCAGATCGAAATACTAGATATTTTAGATGGTGGAGTTCTATTATAGTGGTAGGATGTCTTCTTGTTATAACTGCTATTATAATTGACAAAGATTCTGTTTCTAATCGTCTATTTAGAATGCAAGAACCTTTTGTATCTGTTTTTTTACATAATAATAATCCTTTTGATGGACAGATAATCTCTAATAGAAATGAAGAAATTGGAACCAGAGAAAATTATCCTCGGCAATTAGAATTTGACAAGAAGAATGTCATTATTATTGTTGTTGATGCTCTACGTTCAGACCATCTTAGTCTTTTTGGTTATGAAAGAGAAACCTCTTCTTTTCTAGATAGCCTTTATTCAGAGGGACAGTTAAAGAAAGTAGAATTATCTTTTTCTGTAGCTGGAGAATCTTTTGCTGGTATTAATGGAATTCTGAGATCCAAGATATGGGCTAATATGGGATATAATAATTTCTCCCTTCCACAGCTATTGGGCGATCAGGGATATGATCTTAATTTTATTATTTCTGGAGACCACACAAATTTTTATGGGTTAAAATCTTTTTATGGAAAGAATACTGATTTTAATTATTATATCGATGGCGCTACAACAGAGGATTATTTAGATCCTAATGATGATAGGATTGTATATGAAGGATTAGATAATATACAATCGTATGGTGGGAATCCTTCTTTTTTTCAGTTTCATCTAATGTCCACTCATAATTTAGGTGTTAGGTTAGAAGAGCATAAAGTATTTAAGCCAGCAGGTGCAAAAGGCTATAAATTTGATAATTACGAAAACAGATATGATAATGGAGTACTCCAGACAGATAGTTTTATAAGGGGTATTTTCCAAGCACTATCCGCCAAAGGATATCTAGATAATTCTATAATTATTATAAGTTCAGATCATGGAGAAGCCCTTGGCGAAAGAGGACAGTTTGGACATGGTAAGAACGTATATACGGATCAGCTTATAGTGCCTATCATTATATACGATAGTGACAGTGTGGAGTATAAAAATCTGGACTATGCTACCATATTAGATATTGCTCCTACAATTATAGATAGGCTGGGATTACCAGTGCCGGATACTTGGGAAGGGCAGTCTTTATATAGTTATAAACCTAGAGCATATACTTATCATCAGAAGGATGAAAATTATGCTATTATACATACAGAAGAGGACCAACAGCTTAAATATATTTATAATAGAAAAACTAGAAAACAAGAGCTGTACAATCTTAGAACAGATCTATATGAAACTAGGGATATTATAGATTCAGTCGATTTGGATTACATAGATAGTTTAAGAGCTAAACTAAGAGTTTTCGGTATAGAGCCTGAAGATTGATATCTTTTAATATTTTCTATTTTGATATAATTTCATCGATATCTTTGATTATATCTTGGCTCTTTCTAAATCCCTGAGCTACTATGTATTTTTTACCCTCTTTTTCTATAAGCAGGGTAGGGAAACTATTGACACCGATCGATCTAGCTCTTGCAAAGTCATTTTTAATAGCGGTCTTCATGTCATCAGAATTGAAGGCAGAATCAAATGCTTGGATATCGATATCTAGATTACTCAGCAAATCATGATAGCTTTCTACTAGGTGCAAGTTTTTATTTTCTTTGTAAAAAGATCTCTGAACGCTTTTAAAAAAGGCCAGCTCCTTTTCTGGCGCTAGGCTTCTAACAACTAATGAAGCTCTGCATGGTGGTTCTGTATCATAGGTGATATCTGTTCGATCTAAAATGCCATAGCTAAACTCTTGTCCACTTGCATCTTGTACATCTTTCCAGTGATGTGACAAAAAATCTTTCAAATCAGACATCGATTGTGTATTGTACGGACGGAGGCCACCCATAACCATCTCTAGTTCCAAGCTTGAGTAATATTCTACTACCTGTGTCAACTCATCCGAAAAGCCATAGCACCAAGAGCACATAGGATCTCCTACATAAATAAGTTTTACATCTTTTGGTTTTATATCTGTCATAAACAAAGAATTAATTAATATTAAATAATGTAGTATCATTTTATTTAAACTTTATGTCCTAGTTATAGATGGTAAAGAGTTAGTTAGTTTAGTATTTTCTAGAGTGTTTTACCAGCGTATTTTTTGACTCTTAAATAAAATAAAAAAGCCAAGATTTTTATCATGGCTTTTTCAATTTTCTTTGTAGTTATTAAGACTATTCTGCAGGATTATCTTCGCTAGGCTTTTCTGTAGCTGCATTTTCATCTGCTGGTTTTTCTTCCACTGGCTTTGGTGCTGCTGGTTTTTTAGCTGTTGGCTTATATTCTTCGTCAGAAATGAATTTGACATCCACTGCAACAATACCTTTATGACCTTCTTCTAATTCAAAACTCACTTTATCGTGCTCTTTTAGAGGACCTGGGCAATTGTTGATGTGGACAAAAATATTGTCTTTAGTCTTGCTATCAACAATAAAGCCATAGCCTTTATCATCATTAAAAAATTTGACAATTCCTTTTCTAACTTTTTCAACTACAACGTCTACCGTCGGAGGAGTAGAAATGATAATGTCTTCTAATTTGATTACTTTCTTTTTCTTAGTCGGATCCGGTGGCGTATCGGTAAGATTTCCATCTTCATCTAGATAAGATATTTGATCTGCAAATGTTTTTTTAGGAGCTGCATCTTTCTCTAACTTGCGCTGCTCTCTTCTTTCTAGTTTTTCTTGTCTCTTTTTTCTTTTCTTTTTTTCTCTTTCTTTCTTATTAAACGATTGCTGCGATTTAGCCATATATTAAATTTTGGTTAACTTATTTACCACTTGAAGATAGATCTGATGGGTAAACAAATAAATAATATCTACTACTATCAATCGAAAATTCTGCAAGTTATACAAATGTAACAAAAAATTATGGCTCTATGTTCTATCAAGTCCATATATCCTATAGCTTTATATCTATAAAAAGAAAAGAATGCAAAAGAACAAATATTACTTTAACTTAGTATAGTGGTAAGAGATAGAACATTATATAAAATATTTTAGAATAGTTACGATGAATATGAACAAATTGTATTTTTTATCTTCAATTTTCTTAAGCATAATCATTTCTGGCTGTACAACGCCAGATCCAAATAAAGATGATACAGGTAACGACGAACTACAGGTATTAGAAGTAGATCCTAACATTGTAACGAAAAATATGGTGTATAGGGACCTAATATACGTACCTATTTATTCTGATATATATCTAGATGAGCTAAACCAGGAAAGCTTATTAGCGGCAACCCTAAGTATCCGTAATACTAGTTTTAAAGATTCAATTTTCATTTCTACAATAGACTATTATAACACAAGTGGAGAGAGAGTGAAGAGATTCATAAATAATACTATCAGCTTACCCCCTATGGCAACTTTAAATTATGTAATCGAAAAGGAAGATGACACGGGAGGTCCAGGTGCCAACTTTATAATAGAATTGAGCGCACACAATACAAATGTCAAGCCGCTTATCCAAGCTATTATGATAGGAGAAAAAGGAAATCAAGCCTTCTCTTTTGCGACAGATGGTTATTCTGTAAAATAGATATGGGAAGTAGGCTGATTTTTGATTAGTTATTTATTGTTTTTAGCATTTATAGTTGAATTGTGACAATAACCTTTATGTTGTTAAGGTGTTTCTTCTAGTAGTTCTCACTTTTGAATAAAAACTGAAAAACAATTCTCAATGAAGGCATTTATAATAATTCTTGCAGTGTTAATTAGCATATTTCTAGTTATTCAAATATTTGCCATGAGAAGTCAGAAAGGTATTGAGCAATACCCTTATAAGCTGATAGAAAAATATAGTGATATCGAAATTAGAAAATATGAATCCAGCTTGTTTACTAGCGTAGAATTACCAACAAATGATTATAAAATTGCATCGAGTAAAGGCTTTTCTATCTTGGCTGGATATATTTTTGGTGGCAATGACAAAAAAGAAAAAATAGCAATGACTTCTCCAGTTTCTATTTCTCTAGATGATTCTATGACTATGATGTTTATGGTTCCTCGAGACCTTAAGAAAGATAATCTACCAACACCAGACCAATCACAAATAGAATTTAAAGTTATTCCAGAAAAAAGTATGGCCGCTATTACTTTTGGAGGATGGGCAAATGCAGATAAGATAGAAAGTCATAAAGAAAAACTAATAGCTGCTCTAGACCGAGAAGGAATTGCTTACATTAATAAGTTTTATTTTTTTGGATATAATCCTCCTTATGAAATTATCAATAGGAAAAATGAAATTGTTGTAGAACTACAAAATATATAGGCATCTAGAGAAAACAATATCAATCTTAAGAGAGTCATAATCGTAGAGTGGATTAATTGACATTCTAAATATAAAATTCAATCAAAATTGTACTTTACAAAGAACTTAAATAGCACTAACTATGAAATCTACAAGGCTTGTTTTCTTTTTCTTTAATTTTCTTTTTCTCATTTTCAATACAGATGCTCAGACAAATCTGGCAGCTAAACTTGGTTATGATGAAAATGCAAAATTACTAATAATCCACGCGGATGATATAGGTGTGAGTCATTCTGAAAATATAGGTAGTTTTCTAGCTATGGAAACAGGAGTAGTAAACTCTGGAAGTATCATGATGCCATGTCCATGGGTACCAGAAGTTGCCGAGTATGTTAAGGCTCATCCGGATGCGGATTTGGGTCTGCATCTAACGCTTACAGCAGAATGGAAATATATGAAATGGGGCCCAGTCGCACCAGTGAGTAAAGTCCCATCTCTAATTTCGGAAAATGGATATTTCTACAGCGACTGTCTTCAGTTTGGCCAGCATGCAGATCCAGCAGAGGTAAAGATTGAACTTAGAGCGCAAATAGAGAAAGCCATTAAAATGGGCATCCATCCTACACATCTGGATTCCCACATGGCCTGTCTTCTTTTTTCATCCCCCGAGGTGTTTGGAACATATTTAGAACTAGGCAGAGAATATAAAATTCCCGTCATGGTGGGTCGCTTTTTTCTTAAAGCAGCTCCGCAGTCATTTTTAGATTTATTGACAGAGGAAGATATAGTTATAGAAAAATCGATAACGGCTGGACCTCAAGATTATTTAGATGGAATGACCCAATTCTATGAAAACGTACTCAACTCCCTGGAGCCTGGAGTACAGATCCTATTAATTCATACTGCTTATAATAATACTGAAATGCGGGCGCTTACAATAGACCATCTTAATTGGGGTGCTGAATGGAGGCAACAGGATTTTGACTTTTTCACGAGCCAAAATGCAAAGAATCTGATCCTAAAGAATAATATAAAATTGATTACTTGGCGAGATATTCAGAAGGTTATTCATGGTCCCTAAGGGATACGCTAAAAATAATAAATGACTTACTCTAGCGGAATAATAGATCCTTCATCTAAAAACGGAAATCCAGACGCTGTAAGCGATTTCTTTTCTGCTGAATTTTCTCTTAGCAGAGGATTGGTATGATTGAAATGAATAAAGTGAATTTTATTTTTTTCGTCTTTACTAAGTTCTTTAAACAGACTCATACTTTCTTCTACAAATGGATGGGGGATCTCTGACATATCTCTACCTGCTATCTCACCATTTTTAAAAAAGGTACCATCCAATAAAGCTATATCCACATTTGCTAGTTCTTCTATGATCGAACGATTCCATTTATCCCACTTATCGATATCTGGGATAAAGAGTACTTTTTTATCAGGAGAAATGATTTTGTATCCTACGGTTTCAGAATATTCATCTCGATGTGGAACAATTATAGGTATGATACTTATATCATTAGAAAGTATGACAGTGCTATCTGCTTGTAAGGTTTGTAAACTGATATTATTTAATTTCACTAGTTGATCCCAAGGGCCATTACTAGAGAGGAAGGACGACATCTTAGGCATAGCGTATACACTAGTTGCATCTGCTCCCATAACTTCTCGACCCAGATGTATAAGTCCAGTATAATGACCTACATGAGCATGAGTCAAGAAGATGCCAGCTAAGTAATCTATGGAGGAGGTCTGCTTTATCATTTCCAACTGATACTTAAAATCTGGAGTAGCATCTATAATCCATTGCTGACCACTCTTCTTGTCTATTATTCCTAGGCTAGTAACGTATCGATGTTTTTCTTTCTGATTCCATATATCTGTACAACAAGATTTTTGACAATTAGCTTGTGGGTAACCTGCATCTTGTGCAATGCCTAGGAGATGGATGTATAGTTCTGGAGATTTTTCGACTTTTACAAAATTGGAATTTTTGGAATTAGTACAAGAGACTAGGTAGCTTGTCCATAGGAGAAGGCATAATAATTTGTAAATTTTGAAATCCAATTTATTTCTGTACTTTTATTTTATTAGCAAATAACATAGATACGAATCTAGTAAAAGAAAGTATTTATATCTTCTAAATTAAATTATTATGAGCAACAATTTATTATTTCTATTTGCATTTCTATTTTTTTATAGTTGTAAATCATCTTCTAAGTCTACTGACGATAGCAGTAAGCTCGAGATTATAGAAAAGAAAGCTCGTGACTTCTATATGTATAATCATCTACAGTTTGCCATGTCAGATTATATCAAGAACAATGAGGTCAGTGAGAATATAAATAAGAGGGAGGTTGTTCAGGTACCTGATTTTGCAAAAAATGTTTGATTTAGGAACATCCAAGGTCATCAGTGGTAAAAAAATAAATGCCTTAGTCTGTTTTGAAAGCAAAGGTAATACAGTCTTTGTAACTGATTTACTTTTTAGAGGCGGTTCAGCTCACAGTCAACAAGATTTGACAGAAACTTTAGATATCGAAGTAGAGCCCAAAGATAATAGCGATATAGAATATAAAGCATTTGAATTCACGATGAAACGATCACTGCAAGGAAGAAACAGGTAGATCTGCTTTTACATGTAAAAGAATTACTTTATTAAAGAAATAAAATGAAATATCATCTTTTTTAATGCTAATCTTATCAGTGCAAATAGGTGATAATATTCTTTAGTTAGGTCTAATTAAAATTAATTAAGTTGTGGAAATAGATAAAATATTAAGTCGTAATTCGGTTTGGGATTTAGGAAATTCTTGGCTATACAAGTTATTCGAAACTTATCCAAAGAATAAGAAATCAGATGAAATTGTAGCAAAAGTATGGATATTAGGAAGGTGTTATGCAGCAGCCGTTGAACGAAGGAAAATAAAAGACAATCTTAATAATGATGCATTCTACAAAAGTAAAGTTATTAAGGCAATACAATCTGCAAAAATTGATGAAGGTCTCGCTACTATAAATTCTGAAAAGGATGAAGTAAACAAAATGAAGGCTAAACTCAAATTGCATAAAGATTTGCAAAAAGAATTGAGATGTATTACTGGTCATGATAAAAGGTCATTTAGCTCAAAGTATCTTCATTTTCATATGCCAAAAGAATTTTACATCTACGATACTAGAGCCGTAGATGCATTAAGAATGCTGCCAAAAGAATATAAAATTTCTCGAAGGGAAATTAAAGCTAAACTTGGTAATCATAATTTTGATAAGGTGTATGCCCAATTCTTCTGCAAGTGTGAATTTGCAAAAAGTCAAATAACCAAAACACTAAATAGACCTATTTCAATAAGAGAATATGATACAATTTTGTTAGATTTAATTAATCAGCAAAAAGAAAGAAACAAAACATAACAATGTACATGACGATCATGCTCCTAACGTCACACGCCGAATGTACTAGCCGTTATAGAGAAGCAAGACGAAAACATATATTCCCAATAAGGAAACTTTTCTAATATTTGTGCTCATGGGTTTGTCAAGAAGACACGAAAAACTCCTAAATTAGAAATTAAGAAACCGTTGGAATTTAGAAAAAGGTACTTAAATAATTAAGATATGAAACTCACTTCAATAGAGGACTTAACAGATGAAGTTGTCGGCAAAAAAGGAACTGCAGAACGTGACATATTTGAAAATGATCTTCGCATGGATATGATCGGAACGATGATTAATGATGCACGAATTAAACAAAATATGACTCAAGGTGATCTCGGTGAACTCTTGGGTGTTCAGAAAGCTCAAATTTCAAAACTTGAAAACAACACTAAAGACTTTAGAATAGGAACGATTCTAAGAGCTTTGGAGGCATTGAGAGCAAAAGTAAAAATGACAGTCGAACTTGAAAAGAAAGAGCTAATCGTGGCGTAAAAAAGCCGAAAAGATAAAAACGCATGATTAGGTCATATCTCTTTCGAACTTCAGAGGACGACCGATATCAAAAACCGTTATGTACCTTATAATACAAATGACAAAATGAAAGAAAAAATCATAAATATAAATTACGTAAAAGTTGAATCCTACGTAAAGTCAAAAAGACCTCCTTTGGAGGTACGGGATAAACTTGATTTTGGATTTAAATTTGAAAAGAATACTTTTGAAATATTTCAAATTAGACCAGTTTGGAACAGTCTAGATTCTAATGATTATCAAAAAATAGGTTTCGCAAAATTCAGATATATCAAATCAAAGAAAATTTGGAAACTTTATTGGATGAGAGCATCAGGCAAATGGGAATCATATGAACCATTTCCTGAATCGAGTACATTAGACAAAATAATTGAATGCATCGAATCGGATGCTTACGGATGCTTTTATGGATAAATTAAAACTAACAAATAAACAAATCAAAGAATTTGCTGAGGCAAATGACATGGGGAATGATATATTCATTAATTTGAGAACTAAAGAAATAATAGAATTGCCAAACATACTATACGGTCCAATTTTATAATTTAATGAATACCATACAGATGATATTAAAAAAGTAGATGAGAATTGGCATGATATTGAAAAGATTGAATGTCCTTGTTCCAACGAGTCTTTTGAGATTATGGCTTTATTTGTAGACGAATTACCAGAACAGAATTTAAAAAGATTACTTACCAAGGCTCTTAATCAAAATAAACCATTTCGAAAATTCAATCAAATAATACATAATTGTGAATTAAGAGAAGACTGGTTTAAACACAAATCAATAATATTAGAACAAAGAATATTAAATATTGTAAACGAAATGAATAAAGCCAGCAAATAACAAATAGATCTGTTGCATAGAATACTATTGCTCCTAATAGCATAAGGATCACATCTTCATATTAGAATGACGATCAATATCGAGTGCCTTTGCCTATACATAGGATGACACTAAGCAATTATTACAATTCATCCTAGCTATTCTACGGTTCGTCCTATATAATTAGTTTTAGGCCCATTCTTGCTGCATATTTGGATCATGAAACATTTGACAATGCTATCTATACGATCCTTCTTATTGACATATAGCTTTTTATGCCTATTAACAGGGATACTTAGTTCACAGTCTACAGTAAGTGGTTTAGTTACGGATAAGTCTGGACTTGTAATAATAGGGGCAAATGTTTTTATAGAAGGATCTTATGATGGAACGACAACAGATGTAGATGGGCGCTTTAGTTTTACAACTAGCCTTACTGGCGAACAAGTCCTTAGTATCTCTTATCTAGGATATGAGACTAAAAAGATAAAAGATCAAATCAGCACTTTTGCAAACTTACAAATAGAAATAAGAGAATCGGCAGCTACACTCGATGCAGTAGAGATAACAGCAAGCACCTTTAAAGCTGGAGATAATTCTAAGGTGTCTGTACTGAATCCACTAGATGTAGTCACTACGGCAGGAAGTCTGGGGGATGTAATCGCAGCTATACAAACTTTGCCAGGAACACAATCTAACGCAGAGGATGGACGACTATTTGTCAGAGGTGGAGATGCAAGAGAGACAAGAATATTTATAGATGGTATGCGTGTTTTTTCTCCGTACACTAGAAGTGTACAAGGTACGCCGAGCAGAGGTAGATATTCTCCATTTCTTTTTAAAGGTATCAGTTTTAGTACGGGAGGATATGATGCAGAGTTTGGGCAGGCATTATCAGGTGTACTAGATATGTCGACTATAGACGAGCCTAATGATACAGAAACCAATATTTCTCTGATGACAGTAGGATTAGGAATCGGTCATACAACGAAGAAAGAAAAGAGTTCTATCAGTCTTAGTGCTTCTTATATAGATCTCTCGCCTTATTATTGGATAGCTAATAGCAGGCTTAACTGGAATACACCGTTCAGAGGTTTTGGTGCAGAGATGGTACATCGTGTGGAATTAGGAAAAGGATTACTGAAAAATTATTTTGCTGCGGATGGAGGTATCATTAGCCTTAATAGAACGGATCTAGATACGCGAGAAGAACAACGTGTAGATATAGACAATAGAAATGTATATGGTAATTCTACTTACAGTAGTATACTAGACAAAAAGACTTCTGTAAAAGCTGGTTTAAGCTGGGGAATAAATAATGATGAGACAAAAGTAGATAGTTTTCAGTTGGTAAATAAGCTTAGAGGCGCTCATGTCAAAGCTGCATTTAAGTCAGTATTTAGTGATTTCTTTATTATGAACTATGGTGCTGATTATATGTACCAAGAAGATATTCTAACAAGGAAACTAGTAGATGCTGAAGAAGGGTTTTCTATCCCAGTAAGTAGAGGGATTTCTTCAGTTTTTCTATCAGCAGACTATTTTGTTAATAAGAACTTAGCCTTCAAGTTAGGACTTAGATCAGAGTACTCTACGCTTATAGATAAGATAGAATTTGATCCTAGAATTACACTTGCCTATAAGGTAGGGAAGGGTAGTCAGATAAGTGCAGCGGTAGGTAATTATAGACAAGAAATAGAAAGTAATTTTATTTCTCTAGCATCTAATCTGATGAACGAATCGTCGACACATTATTTGCTTAACTATAATCTGAAAAATGACAAACAGATTATAAGATTAGAGGCATATTATAAGGATTACAGAAACTTACTGACTTATGATGAGGAGAACAATATGTTTAGTAATGTAGAGAATGTAGGTAGTGGAAGAGCCTATGGATTCGATGTATTCTGGAGGAGAGATAACCTGATTAAGAATTTTAATTTCTGGGTAAGTTATAGTTTCTTAAGTAATAATAGATTGTACAATAATTTTCCTGTGAAGGCGGCACCTTCTTTTTCTACAAATCATAACCTTTCTGTAGTAGGAAAATTATGGATTTCTAAGATGAATTCGCAGCTAAGCTTCACGTATCAGTTAGCTAGCGGAAGACCTTATGATGATCCACGTACTACATCGTTTATGACAGAACGTTCTGATATGTTTAACAATTTTAGTTTGAGTTGGGCATATCTGATTACACAACAAAAAATCTTGTTTGTATCGCTATCTAATGCACCAGGATTCAAAAATAATTATGGATACAGATATGCTAACAGCCCAGATGTATCAGGACAATATAACTCAGAACTTATAAGACCTAGTGAAGATAGATTTGTCTTTGTAGGATTCTTTATAACGATGAGCAAAGACAAAACAAAAAATCAATTAGATTCTTTATAAACCATCAAAAATTAAAATCATGAAAAATTTATTTTTAGTACTTTTTAGTTGCTTTACATTCATATCAAGTATCTCAGCTCAGGAAAAGACTGGTGAGCTAATTGTAGAAATTCAAAATCTAAAGACGGACAAAGGTAAATTACTAGTTGGGCTTTATGATTCCAAGAACAACTGGCTCGGTCAGAGTATTATGGGAGAAGTATCGGATATAAAAAATGGAAAAGCTCAGGTTACTTTCAAGGATGTGCCTTATGGATCTTACGCTATTTCTTCTTATCAAGATGAAAATGAAAATAACGAATTAGACGCAGGGTTATTTGGTATCCCTAAAGAGCCTTATGCATCTTCTAGAGGAGCTAAAGGTACATTTGGACCTCCTAAGTGGAATGATGCAGTATTTAAGGTAGAAGCTCAAAGTACAACAGAAATTATTTTATATTAATAACAGTTTATTAAAAACACATAAAATGAAAAATTATATTATTCTATTCGTAATTCTTATATCAGGCGTAAGCTTATCAGCTCAGGGTGCTTACACAGAAGGAATGAAAAAAGGTATGAATCTATGGCAGGAAGGGAAAGCGATGGAAGCATCGGCTCTCTTCGAAAGAATAGCTTCTGCAGAAAAAGATAATTGGATTCCTTGCTATTATGCTGCGCAGACACTAATAACAGAGAGTTTTCAAAATGGAGATGCTAGCCTAAAAAACGAAATACTGGAAAAGGCAAAAGTATTTGTAGAGTCAGCGCATGAACGTTCTCCTAATAATTCTGAAGTAACTACACTAGAAGGATTATTATATACAGGATATGTAGCAATGGATCCGGGCACCTATGGAATGAAATATTCTCAAAAGATTATGGAGTTGCACAGCAGGGCGATTATGCTAGATGCTGAGAACCCTAGAGCTCATGCGAACAAAATAGAATATGAGATGGGGAGTGCTAAATTCTTCAACCAAGATCCAGCGCCTCTCTGTGCCAAGATGAAAAAAATATTACCTTTATTCGATAAGCAGAAATCTACTGTTGCCTTTGCTCCTTCTTACGGAAAAGATAGGGTAGAGCAGGTTGTCAAAGAGTGTGGAATATAATTTAAAGAGTAAGAAACGAATGAAAGATTTTATTTTAAGTATCTACAGTGCTGTTAAAATAGTTCTAGTCATATGTATTGTTTCTATTCTTATAGAATTATTTGTAGGTAATCATTTTTCTTGGGAAGATCTCAAAATATCTTTCTTCTTTAATTTTTATTATGGCATGCCTTTAGCACTTCTTAATGGTCTGCTATTCGATTATCTTAACAGGATGTTTCCTTGGGATAAAGTTCCTAGGAAAAGGGCAATATTGGGCTTTGTAGTTACTGTAATTATGAATCTTGTTATTGTTCTTGTACTTAACATCCTTTACTTTGGATTGTATCTTGGCAATGGTGTCGCGTCAGTTTTTGACGCAAAATATTCTATGTATTATTTGATAGCGCTTATCATTACAATTATTATTTCATTGTTTTTTCATAGTGTTGGATTTTTTAAGAAGGCCGAAGAGGAAAAACTAAAGGGGGAAGTACTTAGAAAAGAAGTTGTTTCTGCTGAGCTCAATGCATTAAAGGCCCAGTTAGATCCACATTTTTTATTTAATAGTTTTAATGTTTTGTCCGGACTTATTGATGAAGATAAAGACAAGGCGCAGAAATTTCTTGGAGGACTAACAAAAATATATCGTTATGTCTTAGAAAATAGAAATGAAGACCTAACCAACATCGCGGATGAGCTTTCTTTTGCAGATCAGTACATGAACTTACAGCTAGCTAGATTCGAAGAAGGGTTAGAGCTAAAAATAGATATTCCAGAACAGTATATGAGTAGAAAGTTACCAGCACTGAGTTTGCAACTATTACTGGAAAATGCAATAAAGCATAATGCCTTCGATGAAGAGCAGCCTCTGAACATTGACATAAGTGTAAAGGATGGAAATATCGTTGTAAAAAATAATAAGAGAGAGCGTACAAATCTTGCAGGTTCTAATGGACTAGGACTAGAGAATATTGCATCCAGATATAAACTTCATAATATTGAAGGTTTTAAAACTAAGGATTCAGAAAATTATTTCGAAGTAGAATTACCTATAGTATGAAAGTTGTAGTTATAGAAGATGAAGCTGTGGCGGCTAGGAAGTTGACAAGAATGTTAGAAGCTTTGTCTATAGAAGTAATTCAACATATTAAGTCTAAAAAACAGTTTTATGAATTCTTAGAACTTGAGGTTAAGCCGGATGCATATTTTATAGACATTCATCTAAGTGATGGTGTCGTATTTGATGTACTCGATGCGCACGAGATAGAGGCTCCAATCATTTTTACAACAGCCTATGATCAGTATGCCATAAAAGCATTCAAGCAGAATAGCATAGATTACTTAATGAAGCCAGTAGATGCCGATGAATTATCTGCTGCAATAAATAAACTTAAGCGACAGACTAATCAGTCTGTAGATCTTTCTATCCTTAGCGAACTTATCAAAGCTAAATCTGGTGTTGCTAAAAAAATAAGAGAAAGAATCAGTGTCCGCGTTGGGGATCGCATAAAGTCTATCAAGATAGAAGAAATACATTTTTTCTACAGCAGTGATAAGGTAAATTACCTTTACAATGTAGAAGGCCGTTCTTATCCAATAGAGCAGACCTTAGAAATCATACAAGATGAGCTAGAGGAGTCTAAATTCTTTAGAGTTTCTAGAAGTTATATTATCTGTATAGATCATATAAAGGATATTGTATCCTACAGTAACTCAAGACTGAAAGTAGTAATGGAAAATGCGGACAAGCACGAGATCATTGTCAGTAGAGATAGAGTGAAGGGATTTAAGGAATGGTTGGGGT
>CAYYWZ010000073.1:0-19774 GCA_964475415.1 uncultured Saprospiraceae bacterium
TTTATGTATTACAAAAAAGATTTCAGGTAATGATTTGAGATCTTTTTTTTATGTCTCTATGTTAATATTATCAGCCAGTAATAAGTTTCCTGATCTATTTCGCATGAAGCTAAGTTTTTAAAGAATGAATTGCAATTACAATTTTTTATTCTTTACATTGAGTTCTCATCAACACTGGAGTAGTTTCTTTATATGTTAGTCAATAATATATTTAACAATATCATCCATACTTATCTCAAGTACCGATACAGAGAAGTGGTATATATGATGGAAAAGCCTATCCTGGCACAGAGAAATATATTCAAAAAAATACTGCATTATAATTTACATACAGATTATGCCTGTATTAATGACTTGTCTAGTATAGCTGACTATACTTCGTTCCAGAAAGCTACTCCTATAAACACATATGATGATCTGGTTCCGTATGTTAAACGTATGATGATGGGTGAGTCTAATGTTTTGTGCCGAGGTAAAGTCAAGTGGTATGCCAAGTCATCTGGCACAACAAAAGATAAGAGTAAGTACATTCCAGTCACAAAAGAATTTTTGTTCCGTAACCATATCAAGGCAAACTGGGATATGGTGAGCTTTATATATCATCATTTGCCAGAGACTAAAATATTTGCGCGGAAAAATTTATTGATGGGCGGCACCTTAGAACCCTACGCTGCTAATTCGCAATCGATGATAGGAGATATTTCAGCTATAACGATAAAGCATATTCCGCCAGCAGGAAGACCAGTATATACCCCAGATTTCGAAACGGCTTTGTTGCAAGACTGGGAAGAGAAGATAGAATTGATGGCTGATATCTGTTCTGAGGAAGATGTTTTTTTACTTGCAGGTGTTCCTACCTGGAGTATTGTACTGCTCAATAAAATATTAGAGAAAACTGGAAAAAGTAATATGCATGAGGTGTGGCCAGAGGTGAAATTCTATATGCACGGGGGTGTATCTTTCGAACCTTACAGGGAAACTTTCAAAGCTTTTTTTCCTAGGGAAGATTTTCAATTTTTAGAAATATATAATGCTTCGGAAGGATTTTTTGCTTTGCAAGATCAGCTTGATAGAGATGATATGCTCTTGCTGGTGGACAATCAGAATTTTTTCGAATTTATTACATTGACAGATTACCAAAATAATATTTTACATGCCATCCCACTAGAAGAGGTCAAGGCTGGGATAGACTATGTTATCCTAGTCAGTAACCGGTCAGGATTGTGGCGATATGTAATAGGAGATACGATTATATTTACCTCTATTTTACCTTATAGATTACGGGTTACAGGTAGGACGCAACAGTATATTAATACTTTCGGCGAAGAACTTATGGTCCATACTGCAGAGCGTGCGCTAGGAGCATTATGCAAAAAATATAATCTGCGAATACAAGACTATACCGTTGCCCCTAGTTATATGGACAAGGACAATAGAGGTTATCACGATTGGCTTATAGAATTTGTGGAGGCTCCGAGGAATATGATTACTTTTGCGGAGGAGCTGGATAAAACAATACAAACTTTGAACGCTGACTATGAGGCTAAGCGCTACAAGTCTATAGCTTTAGAAAATTTAAAAATAAAAGTATTACCTCCTGGGACTTTTCTCAGGTGGCAGAAAAAACTTGGTAAATATGGAGGACAGAATAAAGTCCCAAGACTGAGTCCTGATAGAAAATTTGTAGAGGCTATATTATCAGAATATAAAATAGAACACTAAGTGTCACAAGAAATTAATAGTATATTCAACGAGATAACGGATGGTAAAGAAACACCATCTGATGAGCAAATGATCCAGATGATTTCTGAGCGTGTAGAAGAACTTCTAGAGCGCAATATAGAGTTACTTATGAGTTATCTGTATAGGCTAGACGTAGCGGAAGCGAAGATAAATGCTGCCTTAGATCTCAGTGCTATTATCCCTCCGCATGTTGGAATAGCTACACTTATATGGCAACGCCAAAAAGAGCGAATAGCAACCAAAAAGAAATACAAACAAGATCCTATTGACAACTGGGGTATAGAATAATTTATGTTATACAAATCGAGAGGCATTGTTTTTAAAAATATAAAATACGGAGAGACGAGCCTTATTATGGATATCTACACCGAGGAAAAAGGACTTCGCTCATTTATCGTAAATGGTGTGCGTACTGCTAGAGCTAAATCTAAAGCTAGTCTATACCAAGTTATGCACGTGCTCGAAATTCTTGCCTACGAAAAAGATAGCAACAAGCTTAGTAGAATAAGAGAGGCTAACAATGCTTATATCTATCGACAATTGCCTTTTCAGATTGTCAGATCTAATCTGGGGGTATTTATTATTGACCTTGCGAGAAATACGATAAAGGAAAAAGAAGCTAATCCGACATTATTTAATTTTCTTTTCCAGTGGCTAGTTTATGTAGATCAGGCTGATTCTGCAGTTCTAAAATTTATTCCGCTTGTCTTTGCTATGAAATTATCGAGTTACTTGGGCTTCGAACCAAGAGATGACCATTCGGAAAGCCAGACATTTTTTAGTTTGCAACATGGTAGTTTTGTATCTGCTTCGGACGAAAAATATGTCTTGGATGCTGAGGACAGCAATCAGTTCTATTTACTCATGTTTGCTAATATGGAAACGATCAAAAACTTAGACTTCTCAAAGATAGAACGGAAGAGACTCTTAGAACAGCTTATGCTTTTTTATAAATTGCATGTCGAAGGATTTAAAGATTTAAGGTCATTGGAAATTTTACAATCTCTTAATAAGTAGTAGTTTTATTATGATTGTTATTTGGGCGTCCGGGCGTGCTATTCAGGACTCCACATTCGTTCCGGTCCCGCTTTAGGCGTGACGCCTATTGGCTCCTTACTATCACTGACGCGAAGGGATTGAATCATGATAGTCATAATTAAAATATTTAATGATTTTTTAAAGAGGCAAGATCAAAATATTGCTAGTCTTTGTATCGCAGGTACAATGGATTGTATAGCAGGTAATTTCTTGCAATTTAAAATAGGTGAGAAATTTATTTTTGAAGGTGGATTCGACTATTTTATTTGCTTAGTATATACTTTTATAATAGCAAGATTTCTCAGCAAGGTCGATATGATAATATATAAGTTACAATTAGATTCCTCAGCTCGTTATACTCGTTCGAAATGATAATTATTTGTAATTTTAATTACTAATATTTCTCCTCATATAATCAATCTTCAAATCAATTAGTCCTCATCGTTAACTCTCATCGTCTTTTTTTGCTTCCTGCTTTTTTCTGCTAAGAATCCCATTTGATGACTTTCCATAGAAGCATCTAAGTTAGAGCTTAGTAAGCTTACATCATTCTTATCTACGGCGTTAAGAAAATCTTGGACAAGACCATAATCTCCACCACCGTGGCCAGAGTCTATTTTTACATGATCATGAACATTCCAGTGTGTTAGTTCTCCTGTACGGAAATCCGAAACATAGAGATCTGTTTCGTCACCATATAGATGTCCCATAGATCCCATTATTCTTGTTCGTCTTCCTCCATAATTTGTAAATGCTTCCATGTTGAAACTTGCTGTTATTTCATCAGCAAATTCCATAGATACTATCTGGTGATCTAGGACATCGTTATCACAATGATAGACACAACGGCCGTAGGGCCCTTCTTTTATATAGTCCATTATAGCTTCTCCATGTTTGGTCTTATCATCGGGAAGGTCGAAGACGTAAGTCCTTTGTCTTTTTTCGTGATATATTTTTATAGCAGAGTAAGGACAGCTAGATTCTATAGGACAACCGTCGGTACATCTGGTGGGAGCACCTTCAGGAGCATTTTCTTTTTTGAACCAGGATAGTGATCCGAAAGAAGAGATAAATCTAGGTTCTTTATCTATCCACCATCGCAGTATATCTAGATCATGACAAGATTTAGCGAGTATGATCGGATTCGTATCCGCCTCTACTCTCCAGTTGCCTCTAACAAACGAGTGTGCCATATGCACGTGTTCTATCGGTTCGAAATGTTGGACAGAAACCATTTTCCCCAAGGTCCCTTCGTCAATCACTTCTTTTACTTTTCTAAAATAGGGAGAGTATCTGAGTACATGACATACCGCTACGATAGCATCTTTTTCTTTTTGTTTCTGAAGTATTTCCGAGCATTCTTCCCAGGTCTGAGCTATAGGTTTTTCTAGTAATACCTGATAACCTTTTTCTAGTGCGGCCATCGCTGGGCCATAATGGAGATCATCAGGTGTAGTAATGATAACGATATCTGCAAATTTAGGTCTGTTGAAGGCATGTTCCCAGGTTGTAAATTGATTTTCTCTAGGGATATTATGTAGCTTACTATATCTTTCTTTTCTTATAGGTATAGGTTCAGCAACACCGATGATATTAAGTTCATCAGGATACTTCACTGCGTATCCACCATAGGTATTTCCTCTGCTTCCAGCACCCATTGTTATAGCTGTTAACTTCTTTTTTGTACGTCCCTTGTTGAATGCAACTGAAGGTCTATAATCCTTATGAATAATTTGTTGGATGCCCACAGGTGCAGTCAGTCCTAAAAGACCTAAGGATTTTAAAGCTGCTCTCCTAGAATATAAACTCATAGTATTTTTTTCTGTTGAAGAAGATACATAATTTTTGATAATGGAATAGAATAATTTTTTTTATTTGCAAAAGTATAGAGCCTTTTACATTGGGTCATGACCCAATGCATTCGAGCTAGGTGATCGATATATTTAGACAATGCCTTAGGCAACTTTTATAAATATTCTACCGTATAAATATCAAGGGGTTGTGACCCTTGGATTATTCTTTGTTATATTATGGATCTATTAAAAGGTTTCTATTTTTACAAAATGCTTAGTAGCTAGCATAAAAAAAATGACCATTAAGTTAAATTACTTAATGGTCAAAAACCAACATACTAATAATAATCTAAAAGATTATAAAACAGTAAATTCTTCTTATTATCCTTTTGTAGGTAACTGGTCTAAGTACTTAGAAAAGAAACCTAACATGGCAGTATATAATTCTATTCTATTTTCTTCATGACCGAAACCATGTCCTTCATTATACTTTACCATATAGGGAACATCTACACCTCTAGCCCTTAGATTAGATACTACCTGATCAGACTCGTCTATATTGACACGAGGATCATTGGCCCCTTGTACTACAAATAGTGGCTTGGTGATTTTATCTACATTGAGCGCTGGCGATACAGCTTTCATGATTGCTGCTTCTTCCTCATTTTCTGGATTATACCATTGCTCGAATACCTGTGCAAGGTATGGCTTCCAGTAAGGAGGAAAGGATTTGTAGAAGGTAAATAGATTCGACACACCTACATAATCTACTCCGCAAGTATATAAGTCAGGTGTTTTAACTAAACTGCCTAGTGTAGCAAGTCCACCATAAGATCCTCCATAGATAGCAATTCTATCTTCATCGATCCATCCTTGTTCTTTGACATACGCAACACCATCTTCTAAGTCGTCTAACATTTTTCTACCTATCTGCTTACATCCCGCTAGGTAGAATTCTTTTCCATATCCACCACTACCTCTATAGTTTATCTGTAAAGTGGCATATCCTCTACTAGCGAAAAGTTGTGTTTCTGGATTGAAACTCCAGCTATCTCTTGGTCCATATGGTCCTCCATGTGGGTTGACAATCATAGGAGTTTTTTTACCAGCTGCTGCTTTATTCGGGATGGTGATATATCCATGAAGCGTAAGGCCATCTCTGCTTTTAAATTTGATAGGTCTCATCTCCGCCATATCTTCCTCCTTAAGTTGGGGCATGAGGTCCATCAGTTTCTTGAACTCATCTTTTGTATTATCATATAGAAAATAACTACCATATAATTTATCACTATATACATAGATTAAGAACTTGTCTTCCTCATCAGTAGCACTGGCTATAGAAAAAGATTTATCTCCGAATTGTTTTTCGAATTTGCTATGCAAGTTTTTGTATGTTTCACTTACAGGTATGATGACATCCTTTTCCCCTTCGTAAGAATAATAATCTACTTCGTAATTTCTTTTTCTAGATCTGCTGATACCACTAGCATCGTAAGTCTCATCTTTAAATACTTTTTTGACAGTCTTATTTTCTTTTAGGTCATAGAGTAATATTTCTAGCGTATTATTTTCTAGATTACTCATAACATAGGCCTGATGTGGATTATCAGAGTTATAGTCAAAACCCGAGATCGAGAACTGATCCTTCCAGTTGGTTTTTACAATTTCTTTAAACGGAGCATCTTCACTTGTTCTATAATATAGGACATATTCCGTTCCGTTCTGCTGCTGTGTATAAGCTCTGAGATTACCATCTTTATCGAAATTATATCCTGCAATAGGATTTGTGGCATCTTTGTTTTCATACAATTTGACCATCTCACCAGTCTCGATATTGATTCTGTATGGCTCGAATACCTGAGGATTATCTTTATTCATTTCTATAATCATCTCCTCGGGAACATCTCTCATTATGGCAGATATATTTACCCTTACGCCATCGAAGGGCGTAAGTGCTCTTTGGTTAGAACCATCTACATTGACTGCAAAAAGTTGGTAATTCTCATCTCCTCCTTGATCTTTTACATAGATAAGGCGATTATTGTTTGCCCAGCCATAACCTCTGACCAGTTCTTCTGTTTCTTCGATTACTTTTTTTACCTCGTCTGTTATTGTATTTTTTACATAGACATGATTCTTGGCATTTTCATCCTTTTCTCTGTAAGAGAAATATTTTCCATCTGGAGAAAATCTAAATGTAGATTGCTTAGGTCTCGCGAAGTAGTCAGATACTGAGTATTTGTAGGTGCCTTTGTCGAGTTCAGCAAGTTTGTTTAATTCCATTTTCGATGATGGAAGATCTGTATTTCCAGGCAGTTGTTTTTCTGTTTCTTGTGCGTTCATATTAAAGCTAATTAGAACTGCAATGATAAATAAAAAAGAATTGGTTAGTTTTTTCATTTAAGTATTTTTTTTAATTCTGAGATGAATAATTTAATGCTTGTTCTGAAACTGTCCGTATTATAACGTCTTTGTATAGAGAATGAAAAAATTACCGACGAAAGTGTGTTTTTTTCGGATGATAATCCAAGATGAATAAATTATACGATTTTTGGTTTTAGTGTAATGAAACAAATTTTTATAAACTCTTAAGTTTTTTAGTGTTCTACTATCTTTGTAAATTAGGATATATGAAAACACTTAGCCCCCTATTGTTCATAGGATTTCTCCTGTGTTCATCCGCAATTTTTGGACAGATAGAAACTGTTAAGACGGTATTCCAAAAAGCAGAAGAAATTTTAGACTCTACTGAGCGACAGGACTTTTTGGAAAATGAGATCTGGTCTTTTAGAACTAAGGATGTAAAGTTGGCCATATCTCTTCTCGATAGTGTGGCTATGGAGAGAGGTGGATTCGATGCTTTACCTGCTTATTCTAGATTGGTCTATTACGCTGGGGTCCTATATAAGAATGATTCTCAATTTGAAAAGAGTGAAAAAAACTTTTTAAGATTTCGGAGTTTTTTCGAACCGAGAAATGATTCTGTAAGATTATCTGGTGTAAATAGCACTTTAGGTTCATTGATGTTTGATCAGGCTCGATATGCTGAAAGTATGTCCTACTATAAAAAGTCACTTAGTTACATTTCTGTTAGTGATCGTCCAAAAGCTCGTCTCGTACCACTGGCAAGACTTGGTAATATCATGGACGAATTAGGCAGGCACGATGATGCAAAAATATACTTTAATGAGTCGATCGAATTGGCAAGAGCAATAAAAGATAGCTTTGAGATTGGAAACTGTCTGATGAATCAAGGATTGTCATTTGAAAAACAAGAGCTTCCGGATTCTGCTCTCTTGGTGTACAAAGAAGCCGAGAACTATTTCAGAGGAATAAATTCGAAGATAGCAATGGTATATCTCAATTCCAATATGGCTATTGTATTTAATCAAAAAGAAAATTATCAAGCTATGAAAGCCCGTGCTAAAGAAGCTAATCTAGCAGCCAAAGAAATCGGTAATCAGAAGATGGCTATAATTTCAGATATGCAGATGGGCTTGGCGAATGTCAAACTTGGAAATTTAGATCAAGGAATATCTAGTCTGAATCGGGTATTGAACAGCAAATCAGACGCATTGATTAACAAGCGAAAAAAAGACATTCCAATCATCCTATTTTCCCCAGATAGCGAGTTAGAGATTAAAGAAGATGATATTGTGATAAATGACATTTACTTAGGTCTTGAAACGACGTATGCTTTTGATTCCGCCTTCGGGACATCATTACCCTGCAACATTAATGTCGCATGTGATGAAGGTATTGGCTGGGATTGCCAGATTAGTTCGGTTTGCAAAATCATTATTGGCAATAGTGCTTGTAGCGGATCTTTAGTAAATAATGATTGTTGTGACCTTACACCATATATCTTGACTGCAAACCATTGTGTAACTGGAGCCAGTCCTGCCAATATGACATTTCGTTTCAACTATCAGAGTCCCCAATGTGATTCAAATGAAGAGCCAAATCCGTCGCAATGGATTGTGTTTTCAGGTAGTCAGCTAAGATCCAACTGGAATGGGACTGATTTTGGATTATTGGAACTGTTTGAAGAAGGCGTTGAAGGTATTTCTTATGCTGGTTGGAACCGAGAAGCAAATCCACCAACCAATGAAGTTACATGTATTCATCATCCAGCAGGAGATGTTAAGAAAATCGCAATCAATACAAATGGTGTTGGCACCCAAGGGAACTTTTGGCTTATCGAGCAGTTTGAGGCAGGATTGGTTGAGCCTGGATCTTCTGGCAGTCCACTATTCGATGAGAATGGACTTGTAATAGGTGATCTATCTGGAGGTGACCTAAATCTAGGTTGTGATGGTGATCATGGTTTAGCTGATAATAATGACTATGGGCAACTTAGTGTTTCTTGGGATGGCGGTGGAACAGCAAATTCAAGATTAAGAGATTGGCTCGGAGCTTCAACTAACCCTAATAATTTGGACTGAATGACTGGTCTACCAAGTATAAATGGACCTAATGTGATTTGCGAAGCAGGAGAATTTACTTTATTTAACAATTTAGTCTGTGACAAAGATATCTCTTGGGTAGTTGAGCCAGGTGGTTTGTTTAATTCGGCAACAACAGGAGTTGGAAATATAGCATCAGTATCGGTTAAACCTAATGCAAATGGAAATGCAGTTATTACCTATTTTTTAACAAGCGATGGTTGTAATGACATTGAAATTGATCATGAATTTTTGGTTGGTAGCCCTTGTCCTTTTGATTTGTTCATTCAAAGAGATGAGGTATGTGAGGGAGAGACTTGGTATGCATGGATTGGATCATCGAATGAATGTCTAAATGATTCACAAATTACTTGGAACTTTTCTGGTGCAATTACAGGGATGAACAATTCATCAAGAAGAACTACTTATACAGGTATTTCGAATGGAATCGGTCGTATTTGTATTACCGTCACTAATGAGTGTGGCTCTAGAACGCAATGTGAAGATGTTATTGTAAATTTAGATGATTGTGGACCTATCAGAATAAGAGAAAACTACTCAACTAACAATGTCACGGTTTATCCAAATCCTGCAAAGGACTTTATTAAAATATCGTTAGGTAATAAAGATGAGACAAGAGTAACAAAAGCTAGAATTTATACAACTACTGGTTTATTAGTACATGAATCAGCATTCTATGAATCAAATTTTGATATTGATTTAATGGATTTTTCTACTGGATTATATATTCTAGAAATAGATGTTGATGGTGTCCCAGAAATTCAAAAAATATATAAATTATGAAAAGGTTATTATTAAGTAATTTGATAATATTTTGCAGTATTGCAATATATAGTCAATCAATTTATTCAAAGGAATGGATGTTAACTATATCATCAGGAATTGAAGCACATGATAAGAGGCTTTTTGATTATTCGGAAAAGGAGGCATTACTCGAAATGCAGCCAGAATTTTGGGGAACTTATCATTATGGTTTAGATATTCAAAGAAAAATTTGGAGGAAAAATAGATTGTCGGTTTTCCTTGGCACAGGAATTTCTTTTGAAAAAGCAACTTTTGATAGACCATTCAATCATTTGCATTTTGAAAAGGATAATTTTTTTATACTTAGAGCATTGGACACATACAAAAAAGCTCAAATACCACTATCAATTTCAACACTTTGGGAACTTAAAGAGAGGCTCTTCTTAAAAGGAGATATTATTTCAAACCTCGTATATTCAAAGAGTATTGAAAATTCGGCGAGTGACCCCGCAGTATTTCCATATATTGAGAAAAACTTAAATTTTGATGGAATTTGTTTGGATCTGGGAGTGGTTTATTTAGTCAATAAGTTTTGGGTTGGAATAAAATCTAGAATGATTAACTACCAGATGATTGATAAGATAATTTTCAATTCTTTGATTAGAGACCCAAGAGTAGACCAGAAATGGGAATGGAGTAATCCATTACACCTTGATTTTACTATTGGCTATATGTGGTAAGATCAAAAAAAAGGACATAACAGTAGATAAGACGGAAGCCACCCTTTCGGGATGGCCTCCGCTTATCATTGTCGATAAACTTTTAAAAAGGTGGACAAAATCAAGAATGACGCTTTGAGTTAAAAGGAGAACAGAGTTGCATAACTCATAAGTAACTTTTGATAGTTGTAAAAGGGAATTTTCCCATTGGCGTTAGAACAGACGGTCTGTTCACTATTATTTTTATTATGATTAGAGTAATATTTTTTTTACATTATTACTGGCAATAGGTTGCCAAGATGAGAACCAAGAACAAATTAATTTTAATGAGGTAGTCCAACTAAGAGATTCTGATTTTAATCTAGAGGATCTATCTGAGTCTATTAGTAATTATTGGGAATGCGCAGTTAGCCAGTATTCAATTGAGGAAATTTGTGGTTGTGATTGT
The DNA here is from genome assembly GCA_964475415.1 of uncultured Saprospiraceae bacterium. Classification (GTDB taxonomy): domain Bacteria; phylum Bacteroidota; class Bacteroidia; order Chitinophagales; family Saprospiraceae; genus CALCMJ01. Next base: position 10,952 of record CAYYWZ010000073.1, read on the forward strand.
AGTAGTATCAATTTAATTCAGGAAATTCAAATAGATTGTGGATCGTATTTACACAAAGATTTCAAAGAGTTCCATAATGATATTTGGAATTCTGATTTTGAATGTGATGAGTTAAGAAATAAACTTAGACCATCGTGTTCATACGATTCCCCGCAAGAATTTGAAAGAGCAATTTTAGATGCTTTCGTTCTAATTCCACAGATTAGTATTCATGAAGCTGATTTTATTAAATTAATTTTTGAATCAGGCATAAGTAATTTTGACATTTATCGACTAAGAGAAGAATGGTATAATCTACCTACTAATGAGATAAATCAAAATGTTTATAGCGCAATTGTCTTAGAAGTAACTAATTCATATTTTGAGCATATCGAAGGTGTTGAAGATGAGGATGTAATACTTGCAGCTCCATGGAAAGCTGCTACTATTGCAGGCGGCGCAGCTTGGGGGTTTGTTTCTGCCTTTGTAAGTGATGTTATACAGCACGTCGAGTGTGGATCATGTAGTGATTTGTCCTGGGAAGAAGTTGCAATAAGCACTGGATTAGGTGCCCTGGGAGGAGCCGCATATTAAAATTTAATATCATGAAAATAGTGTTTTGTATTATTTTTCTTGTAATGTTTTTAGTATTGATTATATATTTCAGTACACACATTATTGGCAAGGTCAGTAGTGATAAAATCAGAATAAGACTTTATTTTATTCAGTTTTTCCTACTACTATGTTTTTGGTTTTTTGGTAATCTATTGTTGCATGATAAGTTAAATATATTACCAACCAGATATTATATTGATGTTTTATTTATTATTACAGCTTTAGGTTTGAGATATCTAAACAAAAGAAATAGACACATGCCGATAGATCAAAGTGAAAAATAGTTAACTCATAACGGAAGTCAGTCTTTATAATTGACTTCCGTTATAGTTTCTAATGAAAGAAAGTATTCTCTGATATGTGATTAGCATACAGTCGATTACTTCTATATCACTTTCAGTATGTGGTATAACATATTATTTTTATTTCGCTCCTTGTTTGTAATCCTAAGTGTATATAGAATTTATGAAGGTTGTAATCAGCAATTAAATATCAAGGGTGCAACTTACAGGAATTAATAGACTGCCAAAAATCCTATCTAGTCAAAGCACCCAATACCCGATACCCAATCATATTTCCTTATCCAAGCGCATCTGCAACAACTCCAGTACGATCTCCCAGAGATGCTCATAAGGAATCACCTCTGTCTCGGCAGAATCTTCAGAGATGTTCATAGGAGTTTCTGTTAGTCGTTTGTAGAATTTGGATACTCGACGTTGAATGCCAATAGGATGGTAATGAGCATCAGGGAGTTTTTGTAGCATCTTGATAAAAGCATTGCTACGGAGGGTCTCATCATTTCTAAGGTATCGGAAGGAATACTGCCCTAGGGCATCTAGCCGTCGATCTAGTTCATCGTCTTTTTTCTGAATAAAGAGGAAAAGTACGTGGATAATCAGGATGGCGATGTTCCTTCCCGACTTATCACGAGAATAGTGGGGTACTTCATTAAGGAAACGATTAATCCGGAAAGGGCGTAGTTTGTTTTCTGAATCTTCTGCTTCTGTAACCTTTCCCATTTTTATAAGCAGTTGCATGTAGGCTTCATTAACAAGCCAAGGTTCAGAGAAAGCGACACTTAATTTATTTACACTGACTGTAGTAAATACTTCAACTAAATAGACATAGGCACTTTGATAATTCTTAATATTAAGATATGCTTTAAATAAGTGCGTCCGTATATTAAGCCACGATATATTTCCAATTCTAGGTTTCATTTCTAGTGCTTTCAAATACACTTCTATAGCCTCCTCAACATCACCAGAAAGATATTTTGCAATACCTAATTTTTGTAAGAAGCTAAATTTTCCAGAAGATAAAAAGCCTTCTTTACTTTCAAAATAAGTTACAGCATTTTGAGAAATATTTATCAACTCAAGGTAATTCCTATCTAAATAATGATAAAAGTATAATGAGTTGTAAGTATCATAGTTAAATTGCATTGTTTTGATAAAAGGGAGTTTATCTACGAGTAAATCTAGGCTTACTGGAGGAGCAGTAGTTGGAGATTTTAATTTTAAAACCTTTTGTGCATAGTAGATATAAAGTTCGCTTGCAATGTTTTCGTATTTAAATATTTCAATGTATTTATTTTTAAGTTTTAAATATTTCCCAAATTTTATTTTATTAAAATTAAATACTCCATAATACATACATAGTTCTTTTGATAGAATTACAACTAAATCAACTAAATCATATTTAATTGCTAATTTTATAGCGTCTTCACCTAAATTCATAGCCGTACTTCTTTTTCCGCGATCTTTCAAGATTTTAAGGGCTGATAAAAGTTGAAATGATTTGATATTAGCTGTTACTTTATTTGCCCTGCTAAACTTTTGAACATCTATAAAAAACAGAGTATTGATTAACCTGTTTTTAAGTCTTGATTTAATAGCATATAATTTTTTACTAGCATTTAGATCTTGGTATAATAAGTCTAATGCTTCTGCGTCATTCTTTATAGATCCATTGATGAGTCCTTCGTATAATTGATTGGTGAGAAGATTTGGATTAGGACTTTGTCCGAGAACTTCTATTTTTTGAATTTTCTGCTTACTGACAACACTTGATAGGGCTAATAGATCTTCCATATTTAAATTTTTGTAGAGATTATTATATAATGATAATAGTTAACTTATTGAATTACAAGTTATTAAATTTATATTTATTATAAATAATTATAAAAGATATGCAGTAAGATTATAAATTATGTCATTTTTTTCAACTAATTATCATTCTATATTTGACACAGATATGGAATAAGTTCCATTAGCAAAAAAGGGCCCTTTTATTTTTTTACAATCAGTAACACTTAAATGTGAATTACAACTAATAAGCTATTGTTTGACTGAAAGACTTATATATCCAAGATAAACTTTTAAAAAGGTGGACAAAATCAAGAATGACGCTTTGAGTTAAAAGGAGAACAGAGTTGCATAACTCATAAGTAACTTTTGATAGTTGTAAAAGGGAATTTTCCCATTGGCGTTAGAACAGACGGTCTGTTCACTATTATTTTTATTATGATTAGAGTAATATTTTTTTTACATTATTACTGGCAATAGGTTGCCAAGATGAGAACCAAGAACAAATTAATTTTAATGAGGTAGTCCAACTAAGAGATTCTGATTTTAATCTAGAGGATCTATCTGAGTCTATTAGTAATTATTGGGAATGCGCAGTTAGCCAGTATTCAATTGAGGAAATTTGTGGTTGTGATTGTAGTAGTATCAATTTAATTCAGGAAATTCAAATAGATTGTGGATCGTATTTACACAAAGATTTCAAAGAGTTCCATAATGATATTTGGAATTCTGATTTTGAATGTGATGAGTTAAGAAATAAACTTAGACCATCGTGTTCATACGATTCCCCGCAAGAATTTGAAAGAGCAATTTTAGATGCTTTCGTTCTAATTCCACAGATTAGTATTCATGAAGCTGATTTTATTAAATTAATTTTTGAATCAGGCATAAGTAATTTTGACATTTATCGACTAAGAGAAGAATGGTATAATCTACCTACTAATGAGATAAATCAAAATGTTTATAGCGCAATTGTCTTAGAAGTAACTAATTCATATTTTGAGCATATCGAAGGTGTTGAAGATGAGGATGTAATACTTGCAGCTCCATGGAAAGCTGCTACTATTGCAGGCGGCGCAGCTTGGGGGTTTGTTTCTGCCTTTGTAAGTGATGTTATACAGCACGTCGAGTGTGGATCATGTAGTGATTTGTCCTGGGAAGAAGTTGCAATAAGCACTGGATTAGGTGCCCTGGGAGGAGCCGCATATTAAAATTTAATATCATGAAAATAGTGTTTTGTATTATTTTTCTTGTAATGTTTTTAGTATTGATTATATATTTCAGTACACACATTATTGGCAAGGTCAGTAGTGATAAAATCAGAATAAGACTTTATTTTATTCAGTTTTTCCTACTACTATGTTTTTGGTTTTTTGGTAATCTATTGTTGCATGATAAGTTAAATATATTACCAACCAGATATTATATTGATGTTTTATTTATTATTACAGCTTTAGGTTTGAGATATCTAAACAAAAGAAATAGACACATGCCGATAGATCAAAGTGAAAAATAGTTAACTCATAACGGAAGTCAGTCTTTATAATTGACTTCCGTTATAGTTTCTAATGAAAGAAAGTATTCTCTGATATGTGATTAGCATACAGTCGATTACTTCTATATCACTTTCAGTATGTGGTATAACATATTATTTTTATTTCGCTCCTTGTTTGTAATCCTAAGTGTATATAGAATTTATGAAGGTTGTAATCAGCAATTAAATATCAAGGGTGCAACTTACAGGAATTAATAGACTGCCAAAAATCCTATCTAGTCAAAGCACCCAATACCCGATACCCAATCATATTTCCTTATCCAAGCGCATCTGCAACAACTCCAGTACGATCTCCCAGAGATGCTCATAAGGAATCACCTCTGTCTCGGCAGAATCTTCAGAGATGTTCATAGGAGTTTCTGTTAGTCGTTTGTAGAATTTGGATACTCGACGTTGAATGCCAATAGGATGGTAATGAGCATCAGGGAGTTTTTGTAGCATCTTGATAAAAGCATTGCTACGGAGGGTCTCATCATTTCTAAGGTATCGGAAGGAATACTGCCCTAGGGCATCTAGCCGTCGATCTAGTTCATCGTCTTTTTTCTGAATAAAGAGGAAAAGTACGTGGATAATCAGGATGGCGATGTTCCTTCCCGACTTATCACGAGAATAGTGGGGTACTTCATTAAGGAAACGATTAATCCGGAAAGGGCGTAGTTTGTTTTCTGAATCTTCTGCTTCTGTAACCTTTCCCATTTTTATAAGCAGTTGCATGTAGGCTTCTTTTATAAGCCATGGTTCACGAAAAGTTTCATATAATTTTTTGAATGATTTCTCATTTATTGCTTCAATTAAGTATCTAAATGAAGAATTATATTCTTTAATGGTTAGATGAACGTTGAATAGGTGGTTTCTAATATTAAACCAAGCGATAGAACCAGTTCTTGGATTTAATGAAAGTGCCTTATTGTATACTTCTATTGATTCTGAAAAAGATCCTATTATAAATTTCGATAATCCAAGTTTTTGTAAGAAACTAAATTCACCAGCTTGCGAAAAACCTTTTTTCGTTTGAAAATATAAAACTGCTTTATTGGAAACAATTTCCAATTTCGTGTAGTCTTTTTCTAAATAATAACAGAAGTATAAAGCATTGAAAAGATTGTAGTTGAAGCTATAAGTATTTATTTTGTATTTATGTTTTTCTAAATCTTTTAATTCAGACTTATAATGCTTTAGCATTTTATTATTAGAATATCTATTTTTAAGCATTTGTTGTCCAAAATAAATAAACGCCTTTGATGCTCTATCCTCAAAAGTTATGAAGTCTAAGTACTTTTTACTTAAAATTAGGTAGAATTCATATTTTTTTCTGTTGAATTCAAATAAACCATAGTGCATGCAAAGTTCTTTAGAAAGTAAGTAAGTCAACTCAACTATGTCGTATTTAATAGATAATACTATTGCTTCTTTAGCTAATGATATAGCAGCGTTTCTTTTGCCTCTTCCGATTAATATTTTCATTGCGGAAAGTAGATGATATGACCTTATGGTAGCCGTTATTTGATCAGAACGACTAAATTTTTGAACATCTATAAAGAAAAGCGTATTTATTAATTTGTTTTTTAACCTACCTTTTAGTTTTCTGTATTTAGAATCAACACTGAATTGATTATAAAGAATTTGAACTGCATCACTGTCAGACTTAATAAGTCCAGATCTAATCCCTTCATACAGTTCTTTAGTCCTTTTCGAAAGTTTTGCATTCTCTGAAATAATCTCTATTTGTTTCACTTTTTGTTTAGATACTATACTCACCAATGCTATTAAATCATCCAATTATTTAGTTTTAATTAATTGATAATCAATTATTTTACAAATATATACTTATAAATTTTGCTCATAAGCATGTCCTATTTAGGTTAAATTTATAGTTTTTTCTCAATAAATCTTCCTACATCTTTGTGTTATTGAAATAATAGAGAACAGAAATATCCTCTTTTTTAAGCTATTCGGATTAATAATATTCTGTCTTTGAGTTGTTAATATATATAAATATTAATAATTTCCACATAAATGCATGTCCCATCTTTTATGTTTCTGTACTTTTTTTGAAAGGATTTTATCCTTAGTTTTATAGTATTATTAGATATTAATAATTAAACAAGCTATGGATATTATAATGTTAATCTTAATCGCTCTTGGAGTGGTAGAGGATGAAGGAGACTTCTAAATTCTATCGATAATAAAAGGGTGAAAAAAAAATAGAGTAAAGATTAATCAACTTTGAGGAAACTACAAGGTTGATTTTTTTTTTTAGGGAGACGGATTAACTTAGAAAAATTTGAAATATTGAATATTTAAGATTAAGGGTGTTAACAATTGTAGCTCTCTTGTTTTTTAGCTGATTACTCGAGAGCTGCTTTTTTTCTCTTAATCTTCTTAAATATATACAGATGATCGGACTGCTAATCCGATCGACGCTGGTTGCTTATAAAAATGTTAATGAAACTGTTCTGGAGTGATGACCGGAACAAAACGTACTAAAAAAATTAAATATTACTCTGTACTAATTTTGAGTAATGTTTAGAAAAACTGAATTCAAAGCCTTTAGGCAAAGGTAATTTACTAGAGAAGGATAAGTAAAGAAGCTTATCCTTCCCTACACTAAAAAAATGAAAAATCAATTTTAATTGATATAAAGATTATTCTCAATATTTAAGGGTGTTAAAGTGTCTTTACCTGCTACAACGGTAGCGGGTAATTTTTTTTAAGACCTATCTAATTGAAATTTATCTCTGTCTTCTTCTACATTCTTTTTGTCTGAATTATGATTTTCATGATTATGGGATTTTCTTGATTACCTTTTGTCAAGGTTCTTCTTTTTGTCAGAACTAGGATTTATAAGATTTTAAGATATACAGTATTCTAAAAAGTATTATACAATATATACCTATCTGTGTGCAAAATTGAATTAGAAATCTATTTCTAATTGCCCACCTTTTTTATCCTCTTGCTCCTTTTCTAAATTGGATGCAGATAATCCCATCAGTCGTACAGGGCCCATAGATTCTATATTGTCTTCTAGTAACAAGTAAGCAATGGCTCTTATTTCTTTAGGGTCTTTGATGAAATAATCTCTTGTCGTTCCTCTGGTAAAGTTGCTGAAGTCAGCATGCTTGATTTTCATCGTTATTGTTCTTCCGTGATTTTCGGCCTTGTCTAGTCGCTCGATAAACTTATCACAAATCATATCCATAATGGGAATAAGGTTTTCGAGTCCTGATACATTTTCTGATAAGGTTCTTTCTACTGCAAGTGATTTTCTCTTACGCATTGCTTTTACTGGACGATCATCTATGCCGCGAACGATGTCATAATAGAAGATACCTGATTTGCCATATCGTTGTGCTAGTTCTAGCTTAGAATATTTTTTTAGATCAGCACCTGTATGTATACCATGAGCTTGCATCTTTCTTGCTGTCATCTTTCCTATACCGAAGAATTTCTGAATTTCTAGCTTTTCTATAAAAGCAATGGCCTGAGGTGGTTTGATAATAGTAACACCGTCAGGCTTTCTCAGGTCAGAAGCGATTTTTGCTAAAAATTTACAATAGGAAATACCTGCTGAACAGGTGAGGGATGTTTTCTGATAGATCTTATCTTTTATCTCATGAGCTATATCAATGGCATAACGATGTTCTGTCTTATTGATGGTTACATCTAGAAAAGCTTCGTCGAGGGAAAGGGGTTCTATGAGATCTGTATATTCTTTGAATAGTGCTCTTATCTGTTGAGATACTTCTTTGTAAGCATCGAATCTGGGTGGGACGAAAATGATGTGGGGGCAAAGTGCTCTAGCCATGTAACCTGGCATAGCTGATTTTACACCATATTTTCTGGCCTCATAGCTTGCAGTAGTCGTGACGCCTCTTTTTCCTCCGCCGCCTACAGCGATAGGTTTTCCTCTGTATTCTGGGAAATCTCTTTGTTCTACAGATGCATAGAAGGCATCCATATCTATATGTATTATTTTACGATATTCAGAAAAATGGTTTTGGCCACTCATCTAATGCTATTGTGAGAGATCAGAGAAGTATTGTACCATATCAGCTCGTTCTTCCTTACTAATTCTAGCTTCTGAGTGCAAGATGATATAGGTCAATAAAGGCATCTCAGTAGCTTCCGTTCTACTAGCACATTCTTCTAGTTTATGTTTTTGTTTTTTTGCTTTATAATTTCCCCAAGTAGAAAAGTTGAGCGATTCTCTACCGTGATCTATATGTCCTTTTATCCACCAAGAAATAGGTGCAACTTCCGTATACCATGGGTGATCGGTATCATGTGAGTGACAATCATAACAAGCTCCGCGGATCAGCTGAGCCATCGCTGGATCAGTCTGATTCATTACAAGAAAATCTTGTCCTTCAGTGATAGGAGGGTTTTCGTTATCTACACGCTTAAACTGAGCTAGGATCAGAAACACAAGTAATGCTAGCAATATATATCGGATTATTTTCTTTTTATTCATTTCGTAAAATTACGGATATTTTGAGAAGTATATGTCAATATTAGGAATTGCGTTGGCATGTAGTAAGATTTCTCCACTGCGGTCGAAATTATAAATGGTAATGTAAACCTTGATTCTTC
>CAYYWZ010000074.1:0-19701 GCA_964475415.1 uncultured Saprospiraceae bacterium
CTGATTATAATTTTCTGTCTACTGATTCTATCTAGTGCTTGTCTCAATCTCGCCTCTTCTATATGGAATGTCATAACTTCTTCATAAGCCTGTCTAAGAAGCAAATTATCTGGCTCGTAATCCTTAAATACCTGAAAAAATAATTGAGATGATGATTGCAAATGCCGATCCTTTTTTTGCTTTCCTGGAAACCCCTTATGTACCAAACCACCAATGACGGCAATATCTCTAAATCTACGCATAGCCATTTCTACAGAATTCACACTAGACTGAATATGGGTATATAATTGCTTGGAATCAAAGAGAGATGGTTCTATCAGTTCCTCTACATCTATAGGTTTATCAGTCAACAGTTCAAAGCCATAATCATTCATAGCTATAGAAAATGAGATACGATGTTTCTGAGCAATCCGCCATGCAAAAAGCGTACTCATACCCTCATGAACGTATCGACCATCGAAAGGGTAAAAACAAATATGGAATCCTTCTCTACTCTTAAAGTACTCGATAAGAAATTCGTCCGATCTAGGGAGACGGGATCGTTCTTCTTGTAGTTCTGCCAGAGGTCTGATCATTTCTAATTCTGCATCAGTAAACTTAGCCTCTCCGATCAAATTTATTTTCCGCCTTAGCTGTTCTGACATTTCTGAACTAAAAGATATCCTTCCGCCCACCCAAGCTGGAATTTTCCCCGTCTTCTTTTTACTCTTTTTTACAATAGCTTCCATATTCCGAATCTTTACTAATTCTAAAACACGTCCGCTAAAAACAAAAGTATCTCCAGGACTGAGTCCCATAAGAAATCTTTCCTCTACCGTTCCTATTTTTCCTCCTGTCCTATATTTTACATTCATCAATGCATCAGAGACTATAGTACCGATAGCCATGCGATGTCGCATAGCCACCCGCTTATTCATAGCAATAATTTTCTTACCATGAAGACCTACTCTACTATAATCATCATAGGATCTAAGAGCATCTCCTCCTGTCTTGATAAACTCTAATACCCAACTCCATTCTTCTTCAGAAATACTTTCGTAAGAGAAGGTTCCTTTAATCTCTTTATAGATCACAGAAGGATCAAATCCATCTGCTATCGCCAGACTCACCAGATACTGAGCCAACACATCGAAAGAACGGATATAAGGAATTCTGCTCTCTATATCTTTCTCTTCTATAGCCGTTCTGAGCGCTGATGCTTCGATCAGTTCCAATGAATGGGTAGGGACAAAATAGATCTTACTTACCGCGCCTGGCTTATGTCCAGAACGACCAGCTCTTTGTATAAACCTTGCCACACCCTTAGGACTACCTATCTGAATAATGGTTTCTACGGGTCTAAAGTCTACGCCAAGATCTAGGCTCGAGGTACAGACAACGATTTTTAATTTCTCACTATGCAATGCTTGTTCTACCCAATCTCGTTGCGCCTTATCTATGGAACTGTGATGCATAGCCATCCATCCTGCTAGATCAGGAACTTCCTTAAGCAAACGCTGATACCAGACTTCACATTGATTTCTTGTATTTGTAAAAATAAGTGTTGTAGCACTATGCTCTATGATAGGAACTACCTTATCTAGTAAGGTAATCCCCATATGCCCAGCCCAAGGAAACTTCTCTATAGTATCTGGAAGAACAGTATGTACTTCTATTTTTTTCTCTATATCTGCTTTTACAACTATCCAGTCTTTGTCTCTTTGCGTGTATCCTTTAAGCACCTGCAAAGCCTCATCCATATTTCCTATTGTTGCAGAAATACCCCAAGTTCTAAGAGTGGGTTTCATACCTCTAAGTCGAGATAAGGCAAGTTCCATCTGGACTCCCCTCTTAGAACCAATAAGTTCGTGCCACTCATCTACAATTATCGTTTCTAGATCAGCAAATATCTTTTTATAATGCTTAGAAGCTAAGAGTAGGTGTAAACTTTCTGGCGTAGTAATAAGAATTTGTGGTGGTTTAGCTATTTGTTTTTGTCGCTGTGCTGAAGTCGTATCACCTGTTCGCACTCCGACTTGCCAGTCCATACCTAATCCTTCTATAGCACGCGCTGAAGAAAGCAAAATTTCCTTTGCCAAGGCTTTAATGGGCGTGATCCAAATAGCACGCAAACCAGATGTTGGTTCTTGCTTTTTTTCTTTGTGCAATGACTCTAATAAAATAGGCATTAGTATGGAATAGGTCTTACCGCTACCAGTAGGCGCATTGATCAATCCACTCTTTCCCGTAAGATAAGCTTCCCAGGTCTCTTTTTGGAATGGAAATATCTTCCATCCTTGAGATTTGAACCAGTCCTTTCCAGGTTTAATAGATATTGCTGAGACCTTCCTAGCCATACTGTTCTAGCATTTGTAATAAATCAACTAAGGTATTAGCCTCTTCCACTTTTTTATCTTTCCTCCACCTCAGCATTCTAGGAAATCGCAATGCAACTCCTGACTTGTGCCTTGTAGAAGCATTAATCCCCTCAAAGGCAATCTCAAATACAAGCTCCGGTACGACACTTCTCACAGGACCAAATTTTTCTTTTGTATGCTTGTTGACCCATCTTGTTATTTCTCTAAACTCGACATCCTTCAGTCCAGAATAAGCTTTTGCAAAAGGTACTAAGTTATCTCCATCCCAAACTGCAAAAGTATAATCCGTATATAGACCAGCTCTTCTGCCTGATCCTTTCTGCGCGTACAACATCACTGCATCTATAGTTAGTGGGTCTAATTTCCATTTCCACCAGTCTCCCTTTTTCCTACCTATACGATAAGGAGAATCCAATCGCTTAAGCATAAGTCCTTCACTTACATACTGTCTAGAAAGATCACGTTCATCCGCAACAGTCTTCCATTCAGAAAAATCTATTTTTTCTGATATTTGTATAATACTATTTTCCTCTATCTCAGAAATCATGGTTTCTAATATATCACGCCTATAGTATAAAGCTTGCTCTCTTATATCCACATTATTGTATTCTAGAATATCATAGACCATCAAGATTACTGGAACCTCCTCTAATATTTTTTTGGTTACATTTTTTCTACCTATCCTAGTTTGCAATTTGTTAAAAGAAAGCGGAATTCCATCTTTGTATGGCAGTATTTCTCCATCTAGCACCGTACCGTCCGGAACTAAATCCACAAGTACCTTATACTCAGGAAACTTATCCGTCACTAATTCCTCACCTCGAGACCAAACAAAAATATTTCCTGATCTAATAATGATTTGTCCTCTGATTCCATCCCACTTGCGTTCTACCTGCCATTCAGAAGGTCCTCCTAATTTATCGACTTCTGTTTCCAGTGCATAGGCAAGATAAAATGGATAGGGTCTAGAAATATCATCTAGTATATTTTCAGAAAGAATCAGTTGTTCATAAGTTGTAGACTGAGGCGTCCAATCTCCCATCAACCTATGAGCTATTGCATTTTCTTCTTGATTTGTAAATTTTGCTAAGGCCTTCATCATAAGTTTCTGGGAAACACCAACACGAAAGCCACCAGTTATTAATTTGTTAAAAACAAATCGTTCTGCGTAACTCATCTGAGACCATGCACTAAGTACAAATAATTTCTTTTCCACTTCTTCCTTATCATAGAGTGCCATAAGCTGCTCTATCCATTCATGTAATTGCAAATCATTAGTCTCTGTCGCAAGCGGCAAGACCAACGCTATGGTTTCTGCTGTGTCCCCTACTGAGTTATAACTTTCGTCAAATAACCATTCCGGAATTTCTGCAAGCTCCGCAGCCCATTCTCGGAGCAAACTTACTTTTACACTTCGCTTAGGTCTTCTATGAGAAAGGATGGCGATAGCCCACATTTTATCTTGATCACTAGCTATAGAAAAGTAATCCACTAGAGATTCCACTTTGAGTGTTGTCTTAGTTGTCTGATCTAGATTCGTAAAAAGCTGCGCAAAATTTTTCATGAACCGGTAACTTTTTCTTCACTTATAACTTCATTCGTCTCTCCTTCAAACTCTGTGTATTCTGTCCTCGCATCTAATCCTTTTTCCCTAAGCCACTTAGCAAATACATCTGTAAAACCATGAGTACATATTACCCTAGTTGCTCCTGTAGCTTCTATCGCCCTATTCAGTCCATCCCAGTCAGCATGATCAGATAATACAAAACCTCTATCTACAGCCCTTCGTCTTCTGGCTCCACGGATAGCCATCCAGCCTGATGCAACTCCTACTGACTGCGGAGTCATTTTCTTTGACCAGTTAGAACCTATGGCTGCGGGAGGTGCGATTACTATATTTCCGATCAGATCTTTTTTGTTTGTATCCTTAGAAATTTGAATTGTTTCTTGGAGAGATACACCTTGACTTCTGATAACCTGATTAATATTTTCTACAGCTGTATGGGTGTAAATCCTGCCTATTTCATTATCTAAACCCTGAAGAACCCGTTGAGCCTTTCCTAAGGAATAAGCACTTATAAAGGATACTTTCCCAGTTTCCTTATTTCGCTTCCACCAATTATTAATATCACTGAAAATCTCTTTTTGATTTTTCCATTTGTAAATCGGTAAGCCAAAAGTACATTCGGTAATAAAGGTATTACATTTTACTGGTTCAAAAGCTGTGCTGAGCCCATCATCTTCTGTCTTGTAGTCTCCTGATGCTACCCAAACCTCTCCTTTGTAAGCTACTCTTATCTGAGCCGATCCTATTATATGTCCAGCAGGATGGAAAGAAAAATCAACACCGTTGATATTGGTTACTTCTCCGTATCGAGTAGTTTGTAAATTGATCTTACCCAATCTATACTTTATCGCAGGAGCAGCAATTTCAGTACACAAATAGCGCTTACTACCATATCTAGAATGATCAGAATGTCCATGAGTGATCAAAGCCCTATCTACAGGACGCCAAGGATCTATATATACATCAGCTTGCTCACACCATATGCCCTTATTTGTAAATTGTAATAATGCCATCTTTTGTAAATATAGTAGACATCCATGAGAGTATATGAGTAAAAGCTAGCTTACTAAGTTTGTACGGAATATTTTTATTATACTACTTTATGGTTAAGTGATTTTATTTTGCCGACAAGTAGCAAAGACGTAAGTACCAGAGAAATATAGCAAGTAGGAATATTAGCTGGGCCTCTAGGACATTCCATAGATCCGGCAATCTCTCCTACCGTAGCAAAAAAAGCTAGTAGAAAAAGAACACTTATAAAAAAGAAAAATAGCTTAAGCGCTTCGGTAGATTTAAGAAAATGAAAAACAAAGGCAATTAAAAGAAGTATGAAAACCACATAACATACCGGTACAGAAAAAAATTTGGGACATGAATGACTAGTATCGAATTCAGAAAGAGCAAGTAGAAAACTTGCTACCAAGCTTGCTGTAAGTACAGCTAAGGTTATATAAAACCATTTGTTTTTTTTAGACATATGATTATAATCTTTCTAAACTTAAAAAATTTGACAGACTTGTCAATTATTAGTGAACAATAAAAAATTGTGAATTCATCATTTTATCTAAATCAATTATTAGTACTATATTTCGAAAAACATTAGCTCTTATGAAATTCCTTAGCATTTTGTCTTTCTATTTTTTGTGAGTCAATTATCTTTCGCCCAGTGTTACGATGTATCGCTTAGCAATGGTTCTTTCTCCCCTTCTAATCCCGCTATCGTAGGTGATGAAACAGTATTAACTTTTTCTTTTTGTAATGATAATGATGAGTTACCACTTGATGAAACGAATATGGTAGATATAGTTATAAGTCCGGCAAAAATGAATCCTGTAAATACCACACCTCAGGGTATAGAGCAGGCTGAGAACTATTTTGATATTACTTACCTTGAAGATTTCAATTCTCGGTCGCTGAACCAGAATAAAAATTTTCCTCCTAACGAATGTATAAGCTTGACTACTAGTTTTCTGGTAACAGCCGAATCTAATGAGACAAATCCTTCAGCCGGTGTAAATATGAATATCGCTCCTTCAGTAATAATAAATGGAAGTAGCTGTAATGAGCCTGAAGATGACAATCTTAATATATTTACATCTGCAATAATTCTAGTAAATACCAATGATCTTGATAAAGAGCTAGTTGTTAATATTTTTCCAAATCCTATTCATTATAGTATGCTCCAGATAGATCAGAATCAGAATCAGAATGAAGGTCACTAAGTTATTCTATTTATGACATCGCTGGTATAAAGCTTTTATCGGATACACTTGAGGATCATACAAATCAGATTGATGTCAGCTTGCTCATTTCAGGTGTCTACACACTACTTATAAGGGGAGAATCTGGATTTATCTCGAAGAAACTATTTGTTCCCTAATATATATTGTTCTTTTTGCCTAGAAACTATCAGAATAGAATACTCTAGCTCTTTATATTCAATGAATAAACTCGTATTTGTACAATTGTATAGCCTATAATTCGTTCTACCACAAGAATCCTATAATGATGAGTAATTATTTTCTCATTTTCAAGAATTATAATATTTTTGTAATTCCGTCAGCACGCGAAGCAACAAAACCCAACTAGACTTTATTTTATAACCCATGACTAATCGTAGTCAATAAAAATCAAATTGTATGTTACGTATTTGTACCTTATTCGTGATGATGTTATTTCTTATGAGTTCTTGTGTCAGTAAGAAAAAGATGGCTGAAATACAAGCCATGCAAGATCAGCTCAAAAGAGATCATGATAATACCCTTATCGAATTTGATTTATACAGAAAACAGTGCGAAGAAGATAAACTAGCCTTAAGAAATAAGGAAAATGAATCTCAAACAAAAAATAAATATCTTCAAGAAACAATTGCAGAAAGAGAAAAACAAAACAAAAACCTGCAAAATGAGATAGACTATCAAAAGAAAACCAATACCAATCTATTAGATAGATTATCGGATCTTTCTATTGTAAGTAAAGAAGGTGCAGCCAGCATAAAAAACTCATTGGAAACGCTCAATAGACAGAGCGGATATATACAAGATTTGACAGGCACGATACAAAGAAAAGATTCTGTAAATCTATCCCTTGTCATGAATCTAAAGCGATCCTTATCTGATATCAATGATCAGGATGTAAATGTAGAAGTAAAAAAAGGAGTTGTCTATGTATCTCTGTCTGATAAGCTATTGTACAACTCAGGAAGTTCTGTTGTAAAACCCTCTGCAGAAATCGTACTCTCAAAAATAGCTAAGGTTGTCAATGATCATAGAAATCTAGATATTCTTATAGAAGGCCATACCGACAATGTTCCTATCGCCAACTCTTGTATAACGGACAATTGGGATCTAAGTGTAAAAAGAGCAACCTCTGTAGCTAGAGTACTCCAACAAAAGTATGCAGTCGATCCTAGTAGAATAACTGCTGGAGGAAGATCAGAATATAGCCCTAAGGCAAGTAATGACAATTCTTTTAACAGAAGTATAAACAGAAGAACAGAGATAATTATATTACCTAAGCTTGATGAATTCTTTGAGTTATTGAAAGCACCACAGGGATAAGTGCCTCTCTTGATAGCAATAGTAACATTTGCATTTAATCAAATATTGAGACCTAATTATCATTGGTACTTTTACACTCCAATTAGAACTATTGTATCCATAAAATAGTTTTAATGACAAGTGTCAATAAAATCACTTTCTAACTTTAAACTACTAGAATTTAATTAATTTTAAACTGCTAAAGCTCTCCAGTTATTTAGGGGGTTAGAAGGTAAGTGACTTTTCATAATTATAAATTCTAACTACAACCTATGAGATCTTCAACGATTTTTTGAAAAGAAAATACTTTTGCTGAAATATAGAAATGTAATACCACTGAAAACTAGTATTATTCCTTTTGCTATTTTTTCATTTAGAAATCTTCCTTTAAAAACAGCTGGTGAATAATAAAGCTGAAAGAAAAAAACAAGGGAAATACATACCCATGCAACGACTACCATAGACCTATTACCAGAACGTATGGTATTGCTAAAGGTCAATGCTAGAAATACTAAGAACAGAGAAAAATAGATTTCAGGACTTGGAGATATCGTATTATTAAACTCCCAGTAGGATACAAGACCTATCACTACGGAGTGCGCCATATTTAAGTTAGATAATCGTGTTGAGTCCATCTATATTTATTTTGTGAATTATCGCACAAAGAAAAATAAAGAGAGAGGTAAAAATAGTCTTTACTCTTACCTCTCTTTATATTAAAGTTAATTTCTGATCTATTCGCTTATGGATATAGATAAGATCTGATCACCTTTTTCAATCTTATTGACAACTTCCTGATCTGCATCTCCTTTTACTTTTCCAAATACAGTATGATTACCATCTAACCAAGCTGTTTCTACATGTGTAATGAAGAACTGAGAACCGTTAGTTCCGGGTCCTGCGTTAGCCATAGACAAAATACCAGGGCTATCATGCTTACATTCAGGATGAAACTCATCTTCGAAGTTATACCCAGGACCACCGTTACCCATACCTAAAGGACAACCTCCCTGAATCATAAAATCAGGAATTACTCTATGGAAAAACAATTGGTCATAATATCCTTTCTTAGCTAACCCAAGAAAGTTAGCAACTGTCTTAGGCGCTTTGGTAGCATAAAGGTCCAGATGGATATCCCCTTGCGTTGTCTTAATAGTTACTTCTACATCTTTGTCAAAACTCGCTCCCGCTATAAGATCGAGCATTTCTTGTTTAATTATTTTATCTACTGCTGACATGTTATATATTTTTGCTGCAAATATATTATATATTTTTTGTCTGGATATGAAATCTCAAAATAAGAGGTTACTTTAACTACTTTCTAAGTGCACAAATCTATTTTACTAACAGAAAAAATGTAGGAATATTCATAGATAATGGAGACAGAATCACAATGTTAACTTTTGAGATCTGATGGCATTCATTCCTCCGCGTAAGTTATATAAATTTTCAAAATTATGTTGCTGCAATAACTCTATGGCTTGAACACTTCTCTTTCCTGACTGACAGAGAAGAATTGTCGGCCCCTGAGGGTTTATTTCTGATAAACGAGTAACAATTTCTGATAAGGGAATATTTATTGCTTTAACATGATCCCTTATAAACTCATCCTCTTCTCTCACATCTATCAGTTGACAGGTCTGCTCTTTTACAAAATCCATAAGATACATAGGATCTATATGCACAAGATCATCTCCTAAGTTAGTTCCACAATACAATTCGTAGTCTAACAGTCTCGTGATACTAGATTGCTCACCACTTATAGGATTCTGAGGGATGGGCTTAATATTCAACTTTGTGAATGAAGTAGCCATAGCGTCATAGATAAGTAACTTACCAGATAAGCAAGGTTTCTGGAGTAATACTTTTATAGCCTCTACTGCCTGTAAGGAACCAATAATTCCTGGCAAGACACCTAACACGCCACCCTCAGCACAATTCGGAATCTGGTCGGGAGCTGGCGGCTGCGGAAAAAGATCTCTGTAATTAGGTCCCATATTTCCATTCTCATCGATCAAATTAAAAACACTAACCTGACCTTCCCACTGATGTATCGCTCCATAGATCAACGGCTTTTTCTGAAAATAACTAACATCATTTAATAAGTACCGAGTAGGAAAATTATCTGAGCCATCGATAACAATATCATATTCAGATACTAGTAGTTCAGCATTTCTGCTTTTTATAGCCATCGGATAAGCTATAATTTCAATGTCTGGATTAAGCAATTCTAGATTATGCTTGGCAGCTTCTGCTTTGTTTAGTCCTATCTGATTTTCTGTGAAATGAATTTGTCTATGTAAATTACTAAGCTCCACAGTATCAAAATCTACTATGCCTATCTTCCCTACCCCAGCACCAACTAGATAGGATAACACTGGACCTCCTAAACCACCAGCTCCTACAACTAACACCTTGGATTCCTTAAGCAGAAGCTGACCCTCTTTTCCAAAATCGGGCAAAATAGTTTGGCGACTGTATCTGAGCTTTTCTTTTTCTGAGAACTTCACTTATATTATAGTTACATTTGTAACTCAATATAAGTATTACTACGCACAAGCTGTAATTCAGAATGTCAAAAGCAATTATAATCATATCAGCAGGTTCTTCTTCTAGACTGGGTCGCCCTAAACAACTCGTGAACTACAAGGGAAATAAGCTTATTAATCATATCCTAAAAGAATGTCTTGCTAGTAAGCTCGGAGATGTCTATCTTCTATTGGGTGCTAATAAGGATATCATAGAGACGCAACTATCTCCTGGCGATTATCAGCTTTTACATAATCCTGACTGGAAAAAAGGTATGGGGAATAGTATCTCTAAAGCAGTAAGAGAAATTAGTGAATCGAATAGATATGAAGGTATTTATATCGTATTATCAGATCAGATTTTTCTAGATCATCATTTACTAAAAACTATAGATAAGAAGCGTGAGGAAAATCCTGATCATATAGTAATATCTCAGTACACAGAAGGAAAAGGTCCACCGTCCTATTTTCCTCAGCAATATTTTAGTGAGTTATGTGATCTTGATGGTGATGATGGAGCTAAAAAAGTAGTTCGCTCACATTCTGACAAAATTATTTATGTTAATTTCGAAAAAGGAAATATAGATATAGATACTCCTGAAGATTTGAAACATTTACACTAAAACTTAATCTATCATGAAAAAAAACTTTTCTCACTTATCCGAAACAGGTGATCCTACAATGGTAGATGTCGGCGAAAAAAAAATCACCAGAAGAGAGGCTGTAGCAAGATCCATTCTGGTTATGGATGCGGAGATCATAGATAGATTAGAGAACGATGAGATACACACTAAGAAAGGACCTGTATTCCAGACTGCTATTCTTGCGGGTATTATGGCAACAAAACGGACGAGTGAGCTGATTCCACTTTGCCATCCTATACCTTTAGACAAAAGCGCGATCAATATTCATATCAACGAGGACAAAGAAATTATTATCGACTGCACTTGTATCATACATTCTAAGACAGGCGTCGAGATGGAAGCGCTGACAGGAGCAAGTGTAGCTGCACTAACTATCTATGATATGTGCAAGGGATTTTCTCATAATATCCTGATCAAGGAAACTAAATTAATGAAAAAAACTGGAGGTAAAAATGACTACGAAAGAGCATAAGAAGCATACAAAATTAACACGACCTGATGGCGGAAAATATCATAGATTAGAATGGTCTTTTATAGGAGCTCCTTGTGACAGAATAAAAGAAGTAGTAACCGAGATCAATAAACAAATCGGGAATCGATACAAGATCGCCTATATGGATGATGATCATAATGTAGACGACACGCTACCCTTAGATTTTCATGAAGCATATCAATACAGAATAAGTCATTACAACTATGCCTTCAAGTCAGAAGATCCTAGCTCAAGATTCAAATCCTTGTTCCAAAATTGTGACGGTGTTTTCTTAAACGGAAATCATTATACCGCACAGAGACAAGTTGTAATTATCAATCAGAAGAAAAAAGAATCCCTATCCAAAAAACTAGATCGGCTGACGAATGTAGCTATGATCCTATATGATGTAGATGAGTCTGCACTATATGATTTTCTGAAAACGGACACGCTAGACTTAACAGATGTTCCTGCTTTCCCGGTCGGTGACCTTTCAGCTATAGGCGATCATTTTAAAAATACGATTAGAGAAAATATCGCTCCACTACATGGGCTATTCTTTGCAGGCGGAGAAAGCAGACGAATGGGTCAGGACAAGGTGATGATGCAATATCATGGGACAGACCAATTGACATATTCCAAAAAACTCATGGCACAGTATTGTGAAGATGTACATCTAAGTGTTACGGATAAAAACAAATTTCCAGATGAGGATAATTTACTAGTAGATAAATTCGTAGGTCTCGGACCTTTCGGTGCACTATTGACAGCATTCCAAAACGACCCTAATAAAGCTTATCTCAGTTTACCCTGCGATACACCTCTAATAGATGAAAAAATATTAGAGCAACTTATTGCAAATAGAAACCCTTCCAAATTAGCTACATGTTTTCATAATCCAGAAACAGGTTTTCCAGAACCGCTAATTACAATCTGGGAACCTAGGGCTTATCCTAAATTACTGCAATACCTATCTCAAGGTTATTCTTGTCCCCGAAAGGTTCTCATCAATTCTGAAATAGAAGAATTACAATTAGATGATCCTAGAAAAATTATGAATATCAATACGCCTGAAGAAGAACAAACGGTCAGAAAAATTTTAAAAGAATCATAGGTCGTCTTCTAAGTACTAACTATTCTAAATCATTTTTCAATAAATACTTTCTGCAAAAGATCAGATCAAATCTTCTTTTGTTTATATCTTTGGTACACAAACTTTTACATTATGAAGTATGCATTTTTATTACTTTCTATAATCACTAGTTTCTCTCTTAGTAGCCAGTGTAATTACCTAGCTTATGATGGTTTTAATTATGATTCAGGATTGACTATGGATGGTAGGTCAGGAGGCACAGGATGGGGGCTTCCATGGGGAGTACAGAATGCAGATATGACAATTCCTGGATATAATACAATAGCAAATTCCCTTAGCTATAACAATCTACAGGTACAAGGTAATGCCGGTACTGGAGGGAATAGTTTTCTTACTATGGGCAGAAGATTAAACACTTCTGATGATGGACCTTTTGCTAACTATATCACCACAGGAAGCGACGCGATAGGTACAGCTTCTGGAGATACATTATGGTCTAGTTATGTAGTCAGTAAAGATCAGGACAATGATCAGCAAATGTTTGTAAGCTTACATAATGACAATACGGGATGGTGTCATGACTGCGCATTCCAAAGGATTGCCGTAGGGTATTTTGGATCAAATTCTAATAGTGGCGGAGAAAGATATTGGTCATTGTTACTGAACTATACCTATCATCTGAGTCCTGTAGAAGTGGTTATCGACGAAGGGGCATTACTGGTGGTAAGAACTATATTTACCGCAGGAAATACAGAGGTAGATCTATTTGTTAATCCTATTACGCTAGGTAATGATGGTATTCCTGCTCCTAGCATTAGTGCATCCACTGGAGCTGGAAATCATATTAGAAGTTTGGCTACTTACCTGGGTAATTCACCCGCAAATGCCCGAGTGGACGAAATAAGAATGGGTACGAGCTATGCATGTGTTACACCAGATAGTGATGTAATGATTAATTTACCTCCTACAGCTGCTATAAGTATGACGCCGAGTACAGGTATGTCTCCCTTGTCAGTTACCTTAGATGGTAGTAATTCTACTGATCCCGAAAGTCAAGCATTGAGTTATTTATGGGATTTTGGAGATGGAAGTCCTTCATCAGATTTAGCAAATCCTCCAGCTCACCTATATGATGAATTAGGACAGATCACAGTTTCTTTGACTGTGACTGATGATCTAGGCCAAGAACATACAAGCTATGAAGTACTTACTTTATTAGATCCCCAAGGTAATTTCCCATGTCAATCTACAGTTACATGTATACAAATGGCTTCTTGTAATGCTGATGATGGAATCTTAAGAGTTAATAGTGAAGATAATTTTTTTACACTTAGAAATACTTTAGGTGAGATTATTACGCCTACGAACGCAAATGAATTTCATGGATTGGCAGCAGAAAACTATTCTCTTACAATATCAGGAAATAATAGTACTTGTATGGACTCCTTTGACTTACAAATAAGAACAGATAGTACAAGTTGTGTAGGATGGGAGCCTTCAGATTGTGCTATGGATATAGGCACTAATATAACTGGTCTAGCTGATTGGAGTGTAGAGCGTCCTTTCAGAAACCTAATGAAGAATATTCGTCCAGATATAATAACATATTCCGATAACTGCGGCTGTTGGGATGCAGAGGTTACAGAAGAAATGTCTTTTGATGAGTCTGGTTATCCTAGTTATTTACCACAAACTACATCCATAGGTCAGACAAAAGTAAGATATGTACTCTCTTCTGAAGGAGGGAATCTTAGATCTGACAGTACCTATGTTTTGATCTATGATGGATTAGGAACTTTCAATATCCAAGGAATTACTATAGAAAACAATCAGCCTAATAGATTAGAATTTATAGCTGGACCTGGTAACATAATAATAAATTTAGAGCAGTCTACCGATGGCGATCACCTCAGAAATTTTAGATTATTGACACTTGCAGATGAATTTGCAGATCTTAATAGTGAGCCGTTTTACCAAAGTTTTATCGATAAGGTTTCACCCTTCAAACTTTTGAGATTTATGGATTGGGGATCTACTAATAATAGTCCACTATCAGAATGGTCAGAAAGATCTACTCCAAATTATTTTACTTATGGAACTGGTGCCGGTGTTCCTTATGAAATGATGGCTCAACTAGCTAATCAGCTGGAACAAGATTTATGGATCTGCGTGCCACATCAGGCTAATAATGATTTTATTTTACAGATGGCAACTTTGTTTAAAGATAATCTAGATGAAGACAGAACGATCTATCTAGAATATTCTAATGAGGTATGGAACTGGATATTCGAACAAGCACATTACAATAATGAAAATAAGCCTTCTAATCTCTCTTATGGAAGGGCTATGGCTATGAAGGCAAAAAATGTATTCGATATCTGGCATGATGTATTCGATGGAGAAGAGTGCCGAGTCAAAAGAGTACTTGGGTTACAAGCAGGATTTAATTCTCTTAATGAAGAAATATTATCTCAGCTTCCATCAGATGCATGGGATTATGGATCTCCTACTCATTATTTTGGACTGGACCATAGTGATCAGGGTAATCCAGTACTTACAGCTGCAAGTTCCTATCAAGATATTATGCTTAATGCAAGTAACGACTTTGCAGCCTTTAGCCAGGATGTAAAACAAGACTATAGGAACGTGCAAGTGTATGGCAAAGAGGTTATAACTTATGAGGGAGGGCAACATTTTGTGGGGAATGTTTTTGGTATTCCTTATCCGTATCAGGAGGCTATGTGGGAGGCACAGAACAGTGACGAAATGTACGAAATGTATAATGCAGTACATGATAGCATACGTATGTGGGGTTGTAAATTAGCAGCAAATTTCAGCCTATCCTCCGTACAAGAAAGTGTCTATGGATCCTGGGGTGTCTTACCCGACATAGATGTCTTACCACCTTACTCAGAAACTGCAAAGAAATACCAAGCACTAATCGATAATATACCATATGGTAATTGCACAAGTATTCTTTCTTGGGATGGCAACTATAGTATAAACTGGAGTAATCCTTGTAACTGGGATCAGAATCGAATACCTAATGCAAGTGATAACGTACTAATTCCATCAGGTACATATTATTCTCCTAGCGTAGATATGAATGGAGAAGCAAAATCTGTCGAAGTAGCTTTAGGAGCTATATTAACAGTCCTTAATGGCTGGAACTTAAGTATACATTAAATGATATAACTTAAGGCCCAACTAGGCAGAGCAATATAGCATTAATCTAGAACTAAATACTTTGGGGTTTAATCCAAAGCAATATGTATCTCTTAGAACTTAGATAAAGCGTATGTAAAAGTAAATTCGAAGTTAAGCTTTAAAATTTTTACCTAGATCTTTGGTTACGAGAACCACCGGATCTTCTAGAACCTTTCGCACCTCGAGAATTATTAGATCCTCGAGATCCACCACCGCCGCCTCCAGATCTTGATTTCTTTCTGTTGGCAAAGAATTCTTGCTTACGCTTATTTTTTTCTTTATTGAATTCTTTTTTCTCTCTTTCCGTCATCGGCTTATCCGTTTGTGGAAATGGATTTTCAGAAATAACTGTCAGTTTCTTATTGATAAGTTTCTGGATATCCTTAACATAAGCATTTTCTTCTGGCTCACAGATAGAAATAGCAACTCCGTTTTCTCCTGCTCTACCTGTTCTGCCTATTCGGTGAACATAGGTCTCAGGAAGATTAGGAATATCATAGTTGATTACCCAACTGAGTTTATCGATATCTATTCCTCTTGCAGCGATATCCGTAGCAATCAGAACTCTGATCTTTCCATCTTTAAAATCCTTGAGTGCTTTCTGTCTTTGGTTCTGACTCTTATTACCGTGTATAGCGGCAGTATTAATATTCTTACTTCTTAGATTCCTTGCAATCTTATCTGCTCCATGTTTCGTCCTTCCAAAAACTAATACCTGATCCATCTCTGGATTTTCTAGAATGTGCAATAGGAGAGATCTCTTTGTCATTCTGTTCGTGTAATACAAGAACTGCTGGACGGTGTCTGCAGCTGAAGATACGGCTGCAACTTCTACCTTATGAGGATTATCTAAAATCTTAGCAGATAACTTTACAATATTATCAGGCATTGTTGCAGAAAAGAATAAGGATTGTTTCTTATCCGGCAACAACTTGAGTAGACGTCTGATGTCATGGATAAATCCCATGTCCAGCATTCTATCTGCTTCATCCAGTACAAATATTTTTACAGTACTAAGATCTACAAGACCTTGGTTTTCTAGATCCAATAATCTTCCTGGAGTAGCAACTAAGATATGCACTCCTCTCCTGATTCTTTCTACTTGCTTGTGCTGCTTGACACCTCCGAAAATAACGGCGTGCTTTATATTAGTGAATTTGCTGTACTCTCTTACATTCTCATCTATCTGTATGGCTAGTTCTCTTGTAGGCGTCACTATAAGCGATCTTATGACAGGTTTTTTATTTCCTGTTTTTTCTATCTGATGTATCAGTTGTATAATAGGAATAGCAAAAGCTGCCGTCTTTCCTGTTCCTGTTTGCGCTGATCCTAATATATCTCTGCGCTTAAGAATGGGAGGTATTGCTTTTGCTTGTATAGCTGTAGGTTCAATATAATTTTTCTCTTTTAAAG
Organism: uncultured Saprospiraceae bacterium; assembly: GCA_964475415.1. Lineage (GTDB taxonomy): Bacteria > Bacteroidota > Bacteroidia > Chitinophagales > Saprospiraceae > CALCMJ01. Next base: position 16,821 of record CAYYWZ010000074.1, read on the forward strand.
CCCTACATATAGGCTCTAAAACTCCTAGATCTTCAAAACTCATGTTTCTTTTTTATTTCTGCTCTTCCTTAATCTTGGGAAACTTAATAAGAGTGGATATTAATAAATATGATGCAAAGGTACGCTTATTTTGTAAAAGATGTTTTTTAATATGTAAATAACTTGTTGTCAGTAGATTAATAGCTAATGTTCACAAAATAATCTGTTTTATATTTATGATTTGACATATAGAATAACCGTCATATATCCTATTAACAAAGATTAGAAAATATAACACCTCGCTTTATTAGCTATCTAAATTTAAATTAGTGAGGAATTCTTTAGGTTGGAATACAGGTATACTTGACTTTTTAAAATCTCTGATATTACGTGTAATTATTGCCTTACAATTTGCTTCTAAGGCAGTATAAAAATGAATGCCATCTTCAAAATCTTGAAAACTTTGATCGTTTAAAATTGGAACATTATATATTCGATAGGTAGAAATAGGTTTAGAAAAGTAACTCCCTATTTCAAGTCGTCTTATCTGTAAAAGTATATGGGATAGCACTCTCCTACTGCAAAGGTATCCTTACCCTGCGGCAAATTTATAAATGCATCAGCAGTAGATAGATTAGCTAGATCTCCTGATCCATTTCCTTTCTTGGGAAAAGCTAGAATCTGCCCTGAATCATTATACTTAATTTCTACCTCTAGAAAGTAACTAAGATCTGGTTTGAAATATACTTCTTCTTGTAGGATTGCGTTGGGTTGCGTAGTTGTTTTTTCTCCTAGACAATTTCTCAGCCATTCCATAAAATATATCTGCGTACACATAAAGGAAGATACAGGGTTACCTGGTAGGGCAAATATTGTACACTGCTCTTTGTAAGTTCCAAACCAAAAAGGTTTCCCTGGTCTTTGCTGAATCTTATGAAATAATTTCTGCACACCTATCTGCTCCATAGCTGCTGGAACAAAATCATATTTACCTTTTGATACACCTCCACTCAATATAATTACATCATAATTTTTTACATAATCCTCTAGTGCAATAACTATATTTTCTAAGTCATCATTCAGATGGCTCTGCTTATAATTTATACCATAAGACTCTAAAGTTGCTGCTATACGATATACATTACTCTTCCTTATCTGATGTTGTAATGGCTGCTCATCTACTGGAATCAGTTCGTCACCAGTAGAGATAATCATCACCTTGGGTAAGGCAGCTACTTGCACTTCGTGCTTTCCTATAGATGCTCCCACACCGATCTCGGCGGGAGAAATTTTGACACCTGATTGTACAATCAAATCTCCTGACTTTCTATCCTGTCCTTGTGTGTGAATATTTTGTCCTTCTGTATAGTTTGCTATAACTTTGGCTACACCATCTTCTATTTCTACATCCTCATATCTTATCACGGTATCTGTACCACTAGGCAAGATAGCTCCTGTCATTACTTCTAGACAAGCATTACTATTTTCTAGATGGATTTGTTCAGCACCTGCGGGAGCTATACCTACTATTGGGAAAATCATTTTTGTAGGATCCTCTGAATTATACTGTATAGCTATACCATCCATCGTTACTCTATTGTAAGGTGGAAGATCCCTATCCGTATACCAATCTTCTTGTAAGACTCTAAAGATACTTTCCTTAAGGCTTACAGTCTCTGCCCCAAAACTTTTATACGCTCTTGAGATAATCTCTTTTGCTTCTTCGACTTTTATCATGATTTTATTAACCTCCTATCGTTGACATAGATTCAGAAACAGGCGACTGCAGTTTTCTATTCTGCTCTGCTTCGAATCCATCTTTGGGTTTTATCGCCAATGCGGCCTGTAGTGCGGATACAATCTGCTCATCTGTTGCACCAGCTCTCAACATATCTTTTACATTAAACACACCTTGATCATATAGACAGGTTTTTATACTTCCTTGAGGTGTCAACCTTATCCTATTACAAGTTCCACAGAAGGTTCTACTATAGGCTGCGATGATTCCAAAATTACCTTTATGCCCTTTGACATGATAATTCTGCGAAGTAGAATAAAGTGGATCTACCAATTTTTCTATCTCCGTATACTTCTGCTGAATTGTTTCTAATATTTTGACATGAGACATAAAACCTTTGTTGCCTTGTCCTTCGGTGCCATTAAATGGCATTTCTTCTATGAATCTTACGGTAATATTTTTCTCTTTTGTAAGGTCTATCATGGGTAAAATATCCTGCACATTCCTACCTTGCATTACCACCATATTTATCTTAGCTGTGATATCTAGTTCCAGCATCCTTTCTAGAAAAGCCATCACTTTATCGAAGTCATCTCTTCTCGTTATGTCAAAGAATCTATTGCGATCCAGACTATCTAGACTTAGATTAATCTCATCAATCCCTAGCTCTTTAAGCCTTTCCAGATGTTGTATAGCCAAGGTTCCGTTAGTTGTCAATCTAATTTTATCTAAACCTTCAATAGCACTAATTGCCTCTAAAAAAGCCATCATATCTTTTCTGAGAAATGGCTCTCCTCCTGTGATTCTGAGCTTGCTTATTCCTTGAGCAACAAAAATCTGAGTAATCCTTAGCATTTCCTCATAACTCATAAGGTTAGACTTAGGTACATACTTGATTCCCTCTTCTGGCATGCAGTAGAAACACCTAAGATTACACCTGTCCGTTACCGCAAGGCGCATATAATTTATAACTCGACCGTGGTTATCAAATAACATACAGGTAAGATAATTTAAAAATGAATAACTACTGATAAAAGAACTAAAATAATCCTTCTTTTACATAATCCTCCCAAAAGAAATCCCTATTTCCTAAGCTATAAGATAATCGTAGTAGGTTATACAGACTAAATGGATAATAGCATCCTAAGTAAAGATATATTCTAG
>CAYYWZ010000075.1:0-19174 GCA_964475415.1 uncultured Saprospiraceae bacterium
ATAGAATTCCTTAGATCATAATTATACCTATTCATACAAAAAAATCATTTCTTTAAGCTTTTTCTAATTCCAACGTATCTTTTCCAACCCCCTAATCACTAAAGAAAAATTCTATCTAGTCTCCTTTCCAAAAGTTAAGACATTAACAATCCCATCCCCCTTTGTCAGAACTATGATTTATAGGATTTTCATGATTACCTTGAGTTTTATCTTCCCTTTTTTTTAATCCTATTCATCCTTTAATCAAGCAAATCCTAATTCAGACAATTTACGTCTCTCTCTTTTTGTCTGAACACACGATCTATAAGATTCTAGCATAGTCAGAATATTTTTATTGTCATTTATCTTGTACATCTTATAAATCCTATTCTGCATTCCTTTCTAACCCCCTTAGTATGAACATGGTGTATAAGATGCTAAGATAGCTAAGATGTAACTCTATAGATTTAGAACAAGATTCAACTACCGATAAATACTTAGAGTAACTATAATAGAAAAATATCCATTAAAAAAGTTGAGACAGTAACCCTCCACTAGTGAAGTACCTAATAAAAATGTAAAAGGACATAAAAATATATACAAATATGTACGATAAATAAGTAAAAAGAATACTTATATGTATGATTAATGCCCAAAAGTACAAATATGTCCTCTAATTATGTTGAAAATGCGCCTCTAGAATTAAAGCAAACCTTCACCACTACGTACAAAAAAAGCCACTTAAAAAAAAGTGGCTTTTTTGGTAACTAGTTTCTCAAGCTAATTACATCAGTTTCATTCGTATCGAAAAGGTTGTTTGCTAATAGCTTATGTTAGCTAAGGTAATTCTCATTAATTACACCCTTTAGACCACATAATTTTAAAGGGGTCACCCTACCAAATGTTAAAATTTGCACTTTTTGTATATTATTTTGTGTGTACAGATGAAAATTAGCCTTAATAAGTTCTAAATGCCTATATATATAAGCCTCAGCATATATCCATAAGGCAATATTATATTCGATTGCATCAAAAAAATGAAAATGACCAGAATACAAGAAAAAATGTTCAAGGATCTTCGAGATAAATCACTGTTTAGTACGGCAGAATCCTATGGAATAGACTACCTATTTAAGGTGTTAGATCGTACAGTATATCCTACTCCAGAAGCACTTAAAGATCTTGACAAATTTGAGGAAAAACTACCTATCAAGTCTGGAGATCCATATGAGATATTAGACCTATTATACAAATATGGAGCTCCCGCAACTGTAGCACAAATAGGCGGAAGATATTTTGGATTTGTAAATGGTAGTGTAATTCCAGCGGGACTTGCTGCCAAGAATCTTTCCATCTTCTGGGATCAGAATACCGCACTACAAGTTATTTCTCCAATTTCATCCAAACTAGAGGTAGTGGTACAACAATGGCTAATTCATTTATTTGGTTTTCCTAGTTCTACTGTAGCAGGATTTGTTAGCGGAACTTCTATGGCAAACTTTTGCGGACTAGCTGCTGCAAGATATAGACTACTTAAAAATAAAGATTGGGATATCACAGAGCAAGGTATGTTCGGTGCTCCGAGAATAAGAGTTGTAACGTGCAGACAAGCCCATGCTTCTATACTAAAAGCTATCTCATTAATAGGACTGGGCAAAGGTAATATCGAGTGGGTAGATGTAGATGACCAAGGAAGAATTATTCCTGATAACATGCCGGAGCTCGATGATCTAACTATTCTTATTCTTCAGGCTGGCAATGTAAATAGTGGCGCGTTTGATAACTTCGATAAGTTATGTAAAGCGGCTAGTAAAAAAGGTGCGTGGATACATATCGATGGAGCCTTCGGTCTATGGGCTGGAGCAACTAAAAGGTTAAAGCATCTTACAAAAGGTTTTGAACTAGCAAATTCGTGGGCCGTCGATGCTCATAAAACATTGAACACGCCCTACGATTCTGGAATAGTCTTATGTAATGATGCTGATGCTCTGACTTCTTCTCTTCATATGACTGGAGGATATATAGTTCTAGGTGAAGAACGAGATGGTATGTTTTACACACCTGAAATGTCTCGCCGATCTAGGATAATAGAATTGTGGGCTACGCTTAGATATCTAGGAGAAGAAGGCATAGATAATATGATATATGGCCTTCATGAGAGAGCCAAACAATTTTCTAGTTTACTGGATAGCTCTTCTAATTTTTCTGTGTTGAACGAGGTTGTTTTCAATCAAGTAATCGTACAATGTAAATCCGATAAACTTACCGAACAAGTAATTGCAGAAATCCAAAACCTAAATGAATGCTGGGTAGGTGGTTCTATCTGGAATGGCAAAAAAATAATACGAATTAGTGTATGCTCATGGACAACAACAGAAGAGGATGTTATCCGTTCTGTAAATTCATTTCATAAAGCCTTTGAGATAGCAGAAAAAAAGCTAAGCTAAATCATACTTTTGTCTTCCACTTAATATTACATCCAGCACTAGGATACTGTTGCTCGGTAATAGGATTTCCCGCTACTATAGCGTCTAATACATTTCTAATATCCTCACCATTATTTTCTATTCCGTTACCAGGTCTTGAAGCATCCATTCTTCCTCTGTATACAAGAATAGCATCCTTATCTACAACATAGAAATCAGGTGTGCATGCTGCATCATAGGCCTTAGCTACTTCCTGGGTTTCGTCATAGAGGTAAGGAAAAGGATAGCCCAATTCTTCGGCTAGAATTTTCATTTTCTCTGGACTATCTTGTGGATAATTTTCTACATCATTAGAAGATATCGCTATGAATCCTATACCCTTTTCTTTATAATCATTAGCCAATTTTATTAGTGCATCATTGACATGTAATACGAATGGACAGTGATTACAGATAAACATAATCATCGTACCTACGGTCCCTGTAAGTTCCTCAAATGATACATCCTTTTTTGAGACTACATCAGGCAAGGTAAATGAAGGTGCTTGAATTCCTAGATCTAACATATTAGATTCTGTAAGAGACATAATTATTATTTTTATTTGAGTAAACAGGAAGTATTGACTCCCAATACATAATTCTTTACAACAGAAATGGGAGCAGCTTGTTCAGCTCCTAAAAATCCTTTTACTAATTTATCTTTCATCTTTTCTTGTGCTACTTCTGTACAAATCGTCGCTATAGGCAGATAGGACCAATGCCATTTTTCTTCTTCGTAACCGTGTGGGCGGTCAGGCCCCTTAGGGGTGTAGGGCTGACAGAAACCGTAGTTGGCAGCATTAGCTCTAAGCCAGTCATATTCAGTTTTTCCTTTTCCTGATTCGAAGTAAGAATTTGTAAATGCATTAATATCTATATCTGTACCCCAGTGATGTCTAGAAGTTCCGGGCATAGAACTATACCTAAGAATGGCAAGCGCTCTTTCGTCTCCTTTTTTATAGTAACTACTTGCATCGATATTGCCTTCTAGTTTTGTAACGCCCTTCCACTTGCGTTCCCAGATGCCTTTTTGATAATCAAAATTTCTTGTAGCTGATTTTATTTCAAGCTTTAGGCCCGCCTTACTTGCTGCCTCATACATTTTGATAAAAGCATCATAAGTTTCCTTATGGAGATAGAGACCTGGTCGATCAGCATATTGCTCATCTATTTTTACAAAATGTTGATCCTTAGCTGGATCAAACTGCCCCATTATATAAGTAAGATCGATATATGGATATTCATTATTCATTTCATTTTTCACTGATGAAGTTTGCTCTACAATTGTATTCTGTACTTGATTGGGCTTTTCTACCGATTGCTTGCAAGATACAAAGAAACAAAGTGTGATAATGTATAGTAGATTATTCAGCTTGATGTGAGATTTTCTTTTTGTAACCCAGTAAGCCTTCCTCTTTGATAAGTTTTGCAACTTCTGGTGGAAGTGCTTTTTCCCAGTTATTTTCATCTTTTGCAATTAGATCGTATATATAATAGGGGAATATAGTTAAGTTTTCTTTATTGTACTCTGTAATTTCTATTATCTGCTTACTATCTATAAGATGTTTGTATAAAAATTTTATGCCATCAGGCACCGGCATTGTACTAGCTGTGACAATCTCTTTGTTAGCATCTACTGCAGGATACACATACACATTTATATTTCTATTGAATAATTCTCCAAATGCAACCAGCAGTCTACCGTCTAAGTTATTCTCATACTTTGTTCTTACGATCTCTTCGAGCTCATTTACTCCTATAACAAGACCTAGATTCTTGATCTTAAAATCCGAAAGATAATTTATAAGTCCTTGGTGATTACTACAATTAGAAACAACTACGATCTGATCTAGAACACTCAGTAATTTTACACGACTGATGAAATCATCCTCGTCTATCTTTCCGTCAACATTAAGATTGTCCAAGGTTATCTCTGTAACTATACGTGCTCGATCCTCATCTACCGTATCCTCTTTGACAAACTGAGCAAAACCTGATTTTATAACGTCCATCGTAACCAAAGTAGGTGGTCTAAAGTGACCTCTTACCACCATGAGATTCTTTTTATACAGAAATTCCGATCCGTGTATATTATTTCCTTTAGCATTAAATATTGCTACCTCTGTAAGACCATACTGAACTAGATAAAGAGATAACAGTCTATTATCTAGATATTCAAAATCTGGACCTGTAAGACTAATCATATCTATCTCTATCCTTCCTCTTATTCCATCTAACAAAGAATCTATAAATGACTTAGGGTCTTTATTGTAAAAATAGCAGGCATAAATCATATTGACACCCAGCACTCCTATTGCTTCTTGCTGTAATCTGTTATCGTTATCCTTCATATTTGTATGGATAACAAGATCATTGGGTTCACTATCTGGAGATAACTGGAAGCGCACACCTAACCACCCTTGACCCTTTATGGTCTTTTGATAATTTATGGCTGATACTGTATCAGCAAACACAAAAAACTTAGTCTCGGGTCGCTCTTCTTGCAATCGCTCTTCCATCAATCCATACTCATGATCGAGCATCTTGTAGAGTCGACTCTCACAGACATAACGCTTGCTTTCTTCCATCCCATAAATCGCATCAGAATAGGTCTTATCATAAGCAGACATCGTCTTAGCTATCGTTCCTGCCGCAGCTCCCGCTTGAAAGAAATTTCGGGCAACTTCCTGACCAGCGCCTATTTCTGAGAACGTCCCGTAAATATTATCATTAAGATTTATTTCTAGCGCTTTCTGTTCTGTTTGTAAGATCTGTCTGTTGATACAAAGTATATCCATGAATAGATTTTAAAGCTTATGATTGTTATATCTGAGATTAATTTTTACAAAAATAATATAGTACAGGTATAGAACTATATTTTGACGTAAAACATTTGCAATAAGTACTCCTTTTTACACAATATTTCTTCCCTACACATCATAAAAAAAAGTCTTTATTTCTACAAAAGGCAATAGCTTTCCCTCTAGATTTCTTACATTCGACTACAGGTAAATTAAGTTTTCTTTTATGTCTAAGTTATATATGATTCCTATTTCTATTGTAGAAAATGATCCATCTGCCCTAGGCAGTCATGCCATAAGTATCATCCATAACACCAGCCACTTCATTGTAGAGCGTGCGCGCACCGCTAGAAGATTTATCAAATCTACATCACCTCCCTACACCATAGATTCTCTAAATATATATGAGATGGATAAGAATAATCCAGGCATCCATCTAGCTGAGATGAGCCGTTTATTAAAAGAAGGCCATGATGTAGGTATCATGTCGGAATCAGGTAGTCCAGGAATAGCAGATCCGGGAGCCTTATATACTGCTGAGGCACATAAGCAAGGCTATATAGTAAGTCCCTTGTCTGGTCCTTCTTCCATACTGCTAGCGCTTATAGGATCAGGACTGAACGGCCAAAATTTTGCCTTCAATGGATATCTACCTATCAAAGATAAACCGCTTATAAATGAGCTCAGAAAGCTGGAAAAAAAGGTCCTTCAAGGAGGAGAAACACAGATATTTATTGAGACCCCTTATAGGAATGATCGCTTAGTACAATCCATGCTTAAACATCTTTCTCCTAGGCTGAAACTATGCATTGCTTCAGAGCTTACTGCACCCCACGAAAATATCCGCACTAAGGCTATATCTGAGTGGAAAAAAGAAAAACTGGAGTTAGGTAAGCAAAATACCGTTTTCCTGTTAGGATAAATGCAAAAGAATTCTAGATAATTTTGTTTTTTTGGAATGAAATTAGCTCTTATAATGTTTACAGATTATCATATAAAAAACAAAACCTAATGTCAGAAGCTATACTTACCGCTGCGAAAGAAAAATTACACAAAAATGGATACCTAGATATAGAGGTAGATCCGACCCTAGATCTAGAAGCGGAAATAAATAAACTTAAGAAAGAAAAGAACGCTATCATACTTGCTCACTACTATGTAGAGGGTGATATACAGGATATAGCTGATTACGTAGGTGATAGTTTAGGTCTAGCGCAACAAGCGGAGAAGACTGAAGCGGATATGATTGTATTTGCTGGTGTACACTTTATGGCTGAGACGGCTAAGATGCTTAATCCTTCTAAGACAGTGGTACTTCCGGATCTGAAAGCAGGATGCTCGCTAGCAGATTCTTGTCCAGCTCCCTTATTCAGAAAATTCAAAGAGAAATATCCAGATCACGTTGTTGTAAGTTATATAAATTGTACAGCTGAGTTAAAGACGCTTACAGACATATGTTGTACATCTACTAACTCTGTACATATTATAGATAGCATACCAGAAGATAAGGGGATCATATTTGCGCCTGATAGAAATCTGGGTATGTACCTAAAGAAAAAGACAGGCAGAGATCTAGTATTGTGGAACGGCACCTGTATGGTGCATGAGATTTTTTCCAATGAGAAAATCACTAAGTTACAACTGATGCATCCTGATGCTAAGTTTATCGCGCATCCAGAATGTGAGCCACATATATTAGAAAAAGCAGATTTTATAGGATCTACAAGTGGATTGATCAAGTATACAGTGGAGTCTGATGCTACAGAATTTATCGTAGCAACGGAGGCAGGTATTATGCACCAGATGCAGAAAAAATCTCCTGAAAAGATATTTATGCCTGCACCACCCAACAATACTTGTGCTTGTAATGAATGTCCACATATGAAGCGTAACAATATGGAGAAATTGTATCTCTCTATGAAATATGGTCTCCCTGAAATCGAACTAGAAGATTGGGTTATCGAGAAAGGAAGAGCTTGCATAGATAGGATGTTAGAGATAAGCGCTAAAGCAGGTCTTTAGGCAGACTTATTTCATCAGAAGCTAACAAGGATAAGAAAAAATAAAACCTAAAAGCAATTTTTGCAGTCAAGTCAAGGAGCTAAGGTTGTAGTGATGATCTAGTATTTAGGCTTTATAGGATAAATTCCTTATTTTCGTATTCTTAATTGAAAAAGGTACTTAATCCAAAATAAATACGTTTTATAGCTACTCATGAAAAGGACAAGTATATTATTACTTATATGCTCATGCATGTATATGAGCGGTTTCAGTCAGAAAGGCTGGGAAGCTGGTGGATGGCTAGGTGCTAGTTATTATTTTGGTGATCTCAATAATGATTACAGGCTTAACAAACCTGGCCTAGCTGGGGGCATCGTAGCAAGAAATAATTTTAATACCAGAGTATCTACAACTTTTTCGCTTAACTACGGTAGAATAAGAGCCAGTGATAGTGATTCGAAAAACACCTTCGAAATCCAAAGAAATCTTTCCTTTTATTCCGACGTATTTGACCTCAGCGTTTCCATGGATTTTAATTTTTTCAATTATGTGCACGGCAGCTCTGATGAGTGGTATACGCCTTACATTTTTGGTGGCATCTCTATACTGAATTACAATCCTAAGACAGAACTTGATGGTAATACTTTTACGCTTAGAAACTTTGGTACAGAAGGACAATTCCCAGGAGAAGAATATGGCTCTATCAGTATGGCTTTCAATATAGGTATAGGATATAAGTGGGATATAACAGAAGATCTTAGTTTCAATGTTTTCCTTGGTTCTAGACTTACGCGCACAGATTATCTCGACGATGTCAGTACGACCTATCCGCTACTTGCTCAACTGGAAGGAACCCGTGGTGCCACCGCAGTAGCCTTATCAGATAGGTCTGGTATAGAAGGATTCGCAACGGAAGGAAAACAACGAGGTGACAGCACTACGAGAGACTCCTATCACTTTATAGGTATCGGCTTGATGAAATATTTTGGTCAACTACCCTGCCCTAAGATTTCTAACTTTTAATTTTAGTATAATTTATTATCAGATCGTACACCTTCCTACGCAGGGTCATTATGTGCGATAGCTCGTTGCTCACCCTGTCTGTTACAAACAAGGAATATATTTATAATATCTGTAGATCACTCATAATGTCTTTTACTGTAAGCTTCGATGTAATCAATTCTTTTATCTTTACAAAGAAGTATTTTTATATAGATGATTCGACATAGTAGCTTTACCTTACGTGCTTATCCTAGAGGTTTTCATATCATAAGCTCCGAAGTGCTCCTTGCTATCGGTGAACTTCCTGAGTCTGGTATTTTACATCTATTTATCCAGCACACTTCTGCAGGAATAACAATCAATGAAAATGCAGATCCTGATGTACTATATGATTTCGAATCTTTCTATAATCATATCGTACCTGAGCATATGCCTTTTCTTAAACATACTATAGAAGGCCCTGATGATATGCCAGCACATGTCAAAGCAAGTATGGTAGGATCTTCAGTCTCTATCCCGATTAAAGACAACCAGCTGATGCTTGGAACTTGGCAGGGAATATATCTATGTGAATTTAGAAACCAGGCAAGAGCTAGGACTCTAGTCGCAAGTATTTATACCTAATGCAATTTGTTATAGAAGGCATATTCTTGGGACTAATACTTGCCGTATCTATGGGTCCAATATTTGTAGCCCTTACACAGGCAAGTATAGCGCGAGGAGCTACAGCAGGATTTGCTGTAGGATTCGGCGTATGGGTAAGTGATATCATTATCGTTATCATTAGTCTCTTTATGATTAAGGAAATTAGTGAAGTTGTCAATGGTGATGTTTTCCAGTTTTGGATGGGTGTAGCAGGCGTAGTTGTGCTCACTGTTTTTGGAATTATTCTTATAGCGAAAAAACCTGATTTAGTTATTAATCAAGACATGATATCTATGTCAAATTTTATGAACTATTGGATGAAAGGATTTCTGATCAATACTATAAATCCATTTACTTTTATTTTTTGGCTTGGAACAATGTCTACTTATAAGATTGGGAAGTTAGCAAGTACAGAAGATTTATCCATCTTATTATTTACCATCCTAACCGTTATTATTCTTTCTGACTCATTTAAGGTAATATTGGCTAAGCTTATCAGGAACAGGATAGAACCTAAGCATGTAGCGTGGATAAGTAAGATTAGTGGAGCAGGTCTTATTGGTTTTGCATCTTTTCTATTGTATCAGATATGGTATATATAATTCTATTGTTATTAATAAATGAAAAAGCCTTACATCATATTATTTTCTATATCGATAGTAAGCTGTAAAAATGTAGACCAAAATTCAGATACTAGATTTTTAGACATGAAAATTCCTGATAATAATCCTACTGAATTTAAACCAAACTCAATACCAAATGAAAAGCTTATACATAGAAGAATTTTTAATCCGAATTTAGACGAATAGTATTATACCCTTTCTGATATACACTTTAAGAAGTTCGGTTAAGATATATGCCGTCTCTCACGAGCTACGAGGGAGATATGGTCATTATATCATGTGTTATGGACTTTTACTTTTTATAATATTTTTGCAATTTGCATTTCAAACATTTCAATTCTTTGACCATACATTCTTTCAATAAAATTACTTTGATACATAATTGCTAATTTATAATTTCGTTTTATCTGATAACTTATTCTGAACTGATAACCTAAGCTAATCTGTGATGAATCCATTCGTTTACTTTCAACTATTTCTGGTTGACTTAGTTCTGTCCAGAATCCGTTCATAGTTGGATCATTATTAGATATATAATATTTTGTTTTTGATGATTGGCTATTTCTGAACATTAAGGAACTTAATTGTATGTATGGCCCTATAGCAATTTCAATTTTATCCTTTAGAATCCCAATTGAAAACAAGGCATTTAATGCCAAGCTTAACTCTCTATGCTTTGAAAAACCAATTGATTCTGATATCAAAAGCCCCATGCTCTCGTGTTTTTCATAGATTCTATCAACATCAAACTGAATATAATTTATAGAAACACCAGTTTTAATTCTAGTATTTTTGATTATTTGGTTTTCTTTTTCAAGTCCTAATCTAAATCCAAATTTATTTCCAAAGTTAGAGTATTCAGATTCATATTGATTTCCTAAACTAAAACCTGACTCCGCAAAACTATCGGATTTATTAAAAATGGTTTTGTTTATACCCAGCAATAAAGTTAAATCATAATTTGATTGAGCGTTTATAGATATATAAGGAAAGAGAATTAATAGTGCTAATAGAATTTTCACGTAACGATAAAATTGAATATGACTTAGATAATATTGAATAAAATGTTCTATTTCTTCTCTAATATAACTATTCTTATTGAACCCCCAATTGTCCATAACGATGTATATATGATCAAAAAAGTAGATGGTATATGGTCTAGTCCTAAAGAAGCATTTTTCAATAGTGACTATAGTGAACATGGAATGAGCTTTTCTCCTGATGGAAATACAATGTACTTTAGTTCTACAAGACCTACAAATATTGACAGTGTTCTAATACATGGCATATTTGGAGTTTAAAAAAAATCAATGAAAGTTGGACTGAATCAGAATATGTAGATATTCCAAATTTGCCCAATAAACTTACCTCACATCCTACAATTACCAATTCTAATAAACTATATTTTCATACCAGTAATTTGGATTATAGCCAAATGGATATTTATCACTCGCAACTAATAGATGGTAAATTTCAAGATGCAATTAAAATAGAAATTGAACAAAAATTTGAGAATGGATATGCACTCCTTTTATTTCAGCTAATTGAAGAGTTTCTCGTTTTCGCATCTATTGGAAATCAACTAGACTTATATAATAGCTTTAGAACTAAAGAAGGTAATTGGTTTCCAACAAGTAAGTTGAGTAAAAAGATAAACTCTATGAGTCAAGGGAATCCCTATATTACTCCAGATAACAAATTTCTCTTTTATGTTACTGGAGAAAAGCAAAAAGAGAATTGGAGCGTAAAATGGGTAGATATAGAATCCGAAATAAAAAATAATGATGTCAATAAATAAAAGTTATTAATCTTTAACACCACTATTCTTATCCTCACCTTTACTTCAAATATGGCATATAGAAAAAACAGTCCTCTTCCAGCATAAACCAGAAAGAGGACTAAATCTCATGTTTTATCTTAATACGCTTGAAGATTTACAAGCTTTTTCAAACTTATCTACTTACTCTTCCGCTGGCGTCTCCACCCATAAGTTTTTCTACCTCTTCTACAGTAGCTAGGTTAGCATCACCTTTTATCGTATGCTTAAGACAAGAAGCAGCTACAGCAAAGTTAAGTGCTTTCTGGTCATCTCCTTCATAGTTTAAAAGACCATAGACTAAACCTCCCATAAAACTATCACCACCTCCTACTCTATCTACGATATGAGTAATATCATATCCTGGTGCTTCGAACAAGGTTGTACCATCATACAATACACCTGACCAAGTATTATGCGAAGCTGATATAGAACCTCTCAGTGTTGTTATTACCTTCTTAGCTCTTGGAAACATTTCCATCAGTTGCTTAAGAACGGATAGATAAGCCTTTCCATCTACTGATCCTCCGTGGGTAACATCTACGCCATCTGGATGTAATCCAAAGTGTTTTTCAGCATCCTCCTCATTTCCTAATATTACATCACAACCTTCTACAAGAGCAGGCATAACATCCATAGGATCTTTACCATATTTCCATAATTTCTTACGGTAATTAAGATCTGTAGAAACAGTTACGCCCATATCATTTGCTGTCTTTATAGCTTCTAGACAAGCATCAGCAGCGCCTTGGGAAATCGCAGGTGTTATTCCTGTCCAGTGGAACCAGTCCACGTCTTTGAATACTGTCTTCCAGTCTATCATACCTTTCTCTATAGTAGACATTGCTGAGTTCGCTCTATCATATACTACTTTACTTCCTCTAGATACTGCCCCTGTCTCCAGAAAATAAATCCCTAATCGCTCTCCTCCCCTGACTATATTGGAAACACCTACGCCTCTTTTTCTGAGCTCCATCAGTGCACAATCTCCAAGATCATTTTCTGGAAGTCTAGTAATAAAATCACAGCTCATACCGTAGTTAGCAAGTGATACTGCAACATTACTTTCACCTCCGCCGTACACAACATCAAAAGTATGTGCCTGAGAAAAACGCTTAAATCCTGGAGGACTTAGTCTCAACATAATTTCTCCAAATGTGACAACTTTTTTCATTTTATAATTTTTATTTATCTATTCTTTTCTAAATATAATCTTAAAATCTATTCCATTTATAAATGAGATGCTAAGATAATTATAAGTCTATTCTTATTCTTGCTTTTTCTCTAAGAAGTATCCACTACAATTTTAAAGAATAGGATTAGGCTTATATAAACTAAACGAGCACCTAGACTATTCTAAGCGACTCGTTTAGTATTATACTTAATTAAAAATATTTTTACAACTTGAACCATTCTTTATAATAGCTCATAACTCAAAACATTTTTTTTACATTATATACCTAATGCTTGTCCACCACCTATTTGGATTGTTTCCGCAGTAATGAATAGAAGGCTTAGAATTCTCGCACTACGGCAAAAAAAAGGGAAGTACCTACTGATACTTCCCTTAGTTATACTTTTTATCTAGCAATTTATGGTCTTTCTACTAGATCTTTTTTGTTGATCTCAGAAAGTATTTTTAGCGTTTCGTCTATATAGATATCCTTACTCAAGGACTTTATCCAGTCGTCATTTCTTGCTACTCTAGATTCGTCAGAATTAATATATTCTACATCATCAGGAAGATTAGAGATTTCTAGGTCTGCAATTACATCCTCCATGATATCTTCGAATTGCTTAGCCTCCTTCTCTCTCTGATCTAGGTAAGCTATATAATCTTCCAGACTAAGAGGAGCTGTAGAAATATCTCTGTTTTTCTTAAGACGTTTAGCGTTTTCCAGAATTAGCTTGAACTCATCGTTCTTAGCTAATCTTTCTGCACTGTTTCTTATAAGATCATCCTTATTCTCTACCGTGAATACATCTTGTCCATATTCTACTGGATCTATAACTGACCAGTCCATAGCATAATCATACTCTTTTTCTCCTAGATCTAGGTAATGATAGTTATCAGGTAAAATTACATCTGGTGTTACACCATTGAGCTGTGTAGAACCTCCGTTTATTCTGTAAAATTTCTGCATCGTTACTTTTAGCTCTCCGAGCTGCGTGTAATCATCATTCCCTTTGTCCTTATAGGCATCGTCTAGATTAAAGAATCTTTGCACCGTCCCTTTACCAAAAGTAGAGTTAGAACCTACTACAACTGCTCTTCCGTAATCCTGCAATGCTGCAGCTAGTATTTCAGATGCAGAAGCAGAATAATTATTTACCATAACGATAAGTGGACCATCATAGACCACACCATTATCTGTATCTCTGTAGATACTAGGCTTCTTATCCTTTGGCTTTACCTGTACGATAGGACCATCTTTGATAAACAGTCCTGACATAGATATCACATCCCTAAGTGATCCTCCTCCATTATTTCTAAGGTCTAGAATAACACCATCTACATTCTGGGCATTAAGTTTTTCTAATTCTTTCTTTACATCAGCAGAACAAGAATTTCCTTTGTTACCTTCGAAGCTAGAGTAAAATCTAGGTAGCTTAATATATCCTATTTTATCATCATTGCCTTCCTTGTTAAGGATAGCAGATCTAGCAAAACCTTCATCTATAATTACCTCATCTCTTTCTATCGTTATATCCTTAATACTTCCGTCAGCCTTAGTTACAGTAAGCGTTACATTAGTCCCCTTATCTCCTCTGATATGAACAACCACATCTGGCAATGTCATACCTTTGATATCTAGTGGTTCTTTTCCTTCCTCACTCACAACTGTTATAACATCATTAACCTCTAGTTCTTTTCCTTTCCATGCTGGACCACCTGGTACGATAGAAACGATCTTAATAAATTCTCCCTCTGGTGACAATCTCGCTCCTATTCCTTCTAGTTTACCTCCCATACGGATATCAAAATCTTGCTTCTCCTTATAGTTAAGATAATCTGTGTGCGGATCAAAAATATGTGTGATCGCATTGATATAAGATTCGAATCTATCTGAACGCTTTATTTTTTTAAGCCTTATGAACCAGTCGTCGAATGTTTCTTTTACCTCTTCTATAGATTCTTTTTCTAATTCTGCTCTTGTTTTTATTTCTACTGGCTCTGCAGCTTTTTCCTCATCGCTATCCTCAACCTCGGTTTCTTTATTAGCTGCTTTTTCTTGATCTTCTATTTTCTTCTCTAATCTTATCAGGACTTCATACTTAAGGTATTTTCTCCAGAAATCTTTTAGTTCTATTTCGTCACTAGCAAATGCTCTTTTTTCAGGAGACAATTCTATTTCTTCACTTTTGTCAAAATCAAACGGATGATCTATAAGTTCGGTATATATATCTTCTGCCCTCTTATAACTCTCTTCTATCAATCCAACAGAGAAATCAAAAAACTCAAAAGTTCTAAGTCTAACCTGATCGTCAATATCTGTCTTAAAAAAGGCTAACTTATCTACCTCTGATTGTATAAGGAAACGCTTTCCTGGATCAGTAGATTCTAAATAAGCATCAAATGTTTTCTCTGCAAAATCATTATCTAAAGTTACTGGTTCGAAGTGCAATGCATCCAGATAATTAAGAACGGCATGTAAAATTAGACCTTCCTTCTCCTTAGGATCCTGCTCTGGAGAAAAGATTCCGTAAGCTAGTGTTCCTAGTAGTAATCCAACAATTATAAATGATCTTAAATTCATATGTTCTTATGTGTTAGAGAAATTGCTTGTAGTTTCTTAGTCATGTTATTTTAATCAAAAAACATTCCGTATAAATATATGCGTTTTGAACGTAAAAAGTTTTCGAAAAAGGAATGCATTTTTAGCTTTAACGATACAATAACGTTTAATCTGATGCTAAAGAACCAAAAAAAAGGCAACTCCCCTAAAATTTAGACGAACTGCCTCCATTAATGTAGATTGTATTAATTAACTACAATATAGACGATAATCTTGAAAAAAGTTACATAATCTGCAATTCTTGACGGGATGCAGTCAAAAAACTTAAACATCTTCTTAAGTTATATCTTATAACTAATTAGTTAAATGTTTACCTCACCTAAAAAGTCACTATTAACTAATATGAATTTATCCGATTTTTGTAAGCGTCGTCTCTCATGAGGTAAGAAATGAGATATGATAATCTTACATAGTGTTATGTAGGGTGTCATTCATTTATTCGATTTTCAACATCCATTCTTTCGTGCAAGATACGTCCGATTAAAATTTTGTTTTTATCATTTTTGTATCTAAGTATTATTAAATGCGACTTAACTTGAATTATTTGATGTTGAGGTTTTACATTTTCAATTCTTTTTCCTATTTCAGGATTTAAACAAATTGAATTTATCTTCTTTAAATATCTCTTTGTAGTATTTGTTAGCTTGTGTTTTAGACCATTTGCTTTCTGTATAAAGCCAAATATTACTAATGTCTCGAAGTGCCAATTTGCTTAATTCAAAGTCTAATTTATCTGGCATGTTTGGCATTTAATTCTGCTGAATGCTTAACTGGATCAAAGTTTTTTTTACATAACCACTTTTTTCGCCAGCTTCGATAGCCTCTCTTAACAGTTGTATTTTTTGTTCACGTTCATCTATTAATCTAAGTCCTGCCCTAATTACTTCGCTAGCATTTGCCAAATATTGGTATAAATGTCAAATTTCAATTTTTTTCATTCTACTTAACGTTTCGATAATAACAATGGGTCGTGTCCCAATGGAACAAGCTTACTTTTCTTTCTCCAATGGGGCACGACCTATTACTTTTTTTTATATCCACCTTTGCTCCTCGAGCACTTTTGTCAGAACACATTTTCGCGTAAGGAACATGTAAGGTAGGAACGTAGTGACTAGTCCCTTAGGACCGAGCAGACTTGCGAGCCTGAAATAATCCGACCCTGAGTGTGAAGCTTTGTGCAACTGCTTGAGAAGGGTTACGCCCAAATCATTTTCCCTTTTATAATCCCGCAACACACAACAAAAAAATAGCCCTTGCTGGGAGGCAAAGGCTAAAAAATAATTACTGTTTTTAGAATTCTTTATCTAGATAAATGGAGCAATTACTAGCGCTACCACTGACATTAATTTCAATAAGATGTTTAGAGATGGTCCTGAAGTATCCTTGAACGGATCTCCTACAGTATCTCCTACAACCGTTGCTTTGTGTGCTTCTGATCCTTTGTAATGCATCTTACCATCGATCTCCACGCCTTCCTCGAACATCTTCTTAGCATTATCCCATGCTCCTCCAGCGTTAGACTGAAAGATCGCCATCAATACACCACATACCGTAACACCTGCAAGCAATCCACCTAGCATCTCAGCTCCTCCACCGAAGCCAATGATTACTGGAGAAACAACTGCTATCAATCCTGGAATTACCATCTCTCTGATAGAAGCCGCTGTAGATATAGCTACACACTTATCATATTCTGCTTTTCCATCTGCTGCATCGAATACTGCTCTATCCGCCTTACTCCACTCTGACATATCTTTCCCATCATTCTTTTTCATAAGAGCTAAAGCCGCTTTCAATTCAGGAATATCCTTAAACTGTCTTCTTACCTCGTTGATCATATCCATCGCTGCTCTACCTACTGCATTCATAGACAATGCAGAGAATAAGAAAGGTAACATACCTCCTAATAATAGACCCGCCATAACCTTAGGTTGAGCAATATCTATGGAAGTAATCCCTGCTGTTGCCATAAAGGCTGCAAATAAAGCTAAGGCAGTCAATGCTGCAGAACCTATTGCAAAACCTTTACCGATCGCTGCCGTTGTGTTTCCTACTGCATCTAGTTTATCTGTCTTCTGTCTAACTTCTTTTTCTAGTTCTGCCATCTCAGCAATTCCTCCTGCGTTATCCGCAATCGGTCCATAAGCATCTACTGCTAACTGGATTCCTGTATTAGATAACATACCTACTGCTGCAATCGCAATACCGTAAAGTCCACCAAAATAATGAGCCCCGATTATCGCAGATGCTAAGATCAAAATCGGAATAGCTGTAGAAATCATTCCCACACCTAGACCAGCGATAATATTAGTCGCCGATCCTGTCAATGATTGCTTAACGATAGACATAACTGGCTTTGTACCTGTACCTGTATAATGCTCTGTCACCATTCCTATCAATACACCAGAAACAAGACCTATAATCACCGCTCCGAAAATTCCAAGTGGTGTGTATGTCTCACCGTTGAAAGTCCAAGAAGCAGGCAACATCCAAGTCGCTATAAGATAAGTCAACGCGATCATGATTCCTCCTGCGATAAACTCACCTCTGTTTAGTGCTTTTTGTGGATCTCCTCCTTCACCTACCTTCACAAAGAAAGTACCGATGATAGATGTTATGATACCCACAGCTGCAAGAACTAATGGTAATAACACAGCAGATAATCCACCGAAGTCATCAGCCCAGGTTCCACCACCTACTGTAGCACTTCCTATGAATACTGCACCCAGTACCATCGTACCTATTATAGATCCTACATATGATTCAAATAAATCTGCACCCATTCCCGCAACATCTCCTACGTTGTCACCAACGTTATCTGCAATTGTTGCTGGATTCAGAGGATGATCTTCAGGTATACCTGCTTCTACTTTTCCTACTAGGTCAGCTCCCACATCGGCAGCCTTAGTATATATACCACCACCTACTCTAGCAAATAAGGCTATAGAAGATGCTCCAAAAGAAAATCCAGTCAATACCGTGATGACCTTAGTAACATCAGCCTGTGATTCTATACCGAACATTCCTGAATAGACTAGGAATAAAGTACCCAATCCAAGTACTCCTAATCCTACAACACCCATTCCCATTACAGCTCCACCACCGAAGGCAACCTCTAAGGCTTTTCCTAATCCTGTTCTAGCTGCATTGGTTGTTCTTACGTTCGCTTTAGTAGCGACTTTCATACCTATAAATCCTGCTAATGCTGAACAGATAGCACCTAAGATAAATGATAATGCTACAAGCGGGGAAGATCCCTCATTCATACCACTCCATGCCATTAAACAAGCTACAACAGCTACAAATATCGCTAAGACTTTATACTCAGCTTTTAGAAATGCCATTGCTCCGTCAGAAATATTTTTTGCAATTCGAGCCATTTTTTCTGTTCCTACCTCTTGCTTAGTAACCCAAGCAGATTTCCAGAATGTAAATAGCAATGCCACTACTCCAAATACAGGTATGGCATAAATCAAATTTTGTCCCATGTTTTATTAACTTTTGTTGATTATTATATAAGTTTTGAGTAAGTTATAAGTCTCTAGAAATCAAATTCTTACAAAAAGAAAACTAGAGTTTCTTACGCAGTACTTCTTTTATTGATTACTGTAAAACGGCGCGAAAATACAGCAATTTCTGCTTTTTCCCAATAATCTATCGCCCCTAATTAATATAAACAACGGAATATGAGAGGTATAAAGCAGAAAACCACATAAAAATGTCCTAAAATATAGATGATTATAAGGATTTGGGCGTTTCACCTCATCCTTCGGTTTCAGGCTCTGCGGTACTCCGCGTTCGCTGCGGTGCTGCGCACATCGCTTCCGTTACACTACATCGATTACCTACGATCCTTAACGCGGGGCAGGAAGAGATTGGAGAGATTGACAATTAATAATTTTTTTGAGTCTATATCTTATACATCGTTTGTAGTAGGCTGAGCCTACGATTCATATCTCATAAAAGTCTATTCCATATAGATTTACATACCGTAGGCCCAGCCTACTATGAGCTCTTTTATTGTAGAGCATATTGGAAAGATTAAA